>NZ_JBSWYF010000001.1:0-765139 GCF_056160945.1 Tenacibaculum sp. AWR4_210 | reverse complement strand
AACAAAAGTGGTTTTTTATGATAATATTTCATACGAGGAGATATTATCTAGAAGGATGTTAGTCGGTTTGGATTATAAAAATAACGAGCTAGTTTTTTTTAGTGGTAATGTTTTTAAAACTTGTGTTTTAAATTTATTCGAACTAGATTTAAATGCACCTAATACTTTTACAAAGTATTTAAAAATAAAACTTTTTAATTATGATATTAATAATCTCTATTTTTTAAAAAAAAGAAGAAGATTTATATTTTTTAAAGCCTTTTCTAATAGTTTAAATGAAGATATTATAATAAAAATTAATAAGAAGGATTTTAACGATATTAGAGTTATGTGTAAAGAAAATAAATGGACGGAAATGGGATCTTATAAATGGAGATAACCCCAGATGCTTTGAGAATGAGCAATGAAGAGTAATACTCCCGTACATATCCTTTCTTGGGAAAGTACGAGTGATAAACTATAAATATAAAAGCTACTTTACATTAAGTTGTGAGGTAGTTTTTTTTTACGTAGTTCGTAGAAAAAAACAGGTCAAGTTTCTTTAAAAACCCGTATTTTTGAGTTGCTATGAAACTTGCTATGCCCGCACACTATTTTAGAAAATTTGAAAGATGTTTCTATTCTTATCAAAGGCCCGATAGGTTGTTTTTTACTAAGAAAATACATAAATGCACTTACCAAGAACGTGAAAAAGACCCTGAAACTGGGAAAGAAGCTTTTCAGTTACGATTATGGGATGCTAGAATTGATAAATGGTTGACTACTGACCTAGGGATACAATATTATTCACCCGATTTTGGAATGGGAAATAACCCTATTAACACAATCGATCCTGATGGGGGTTGTCCTTGTAGTGAATGTCCTGAAAATTGTGGAGAGGGGACAATTGATCCAGTAACAGATTCTTCTTCTGCTTTTCCAAATACATGTAGACAACAGTTATTAGATGAAGTAGTAATTGGAGGGGGAGCTACGGGGCATAAGGAAGGTACTATTGAAATATCTGTTAATCAAAAAACAATTGCTGATTATACGACAGGTCAAGATACAAATACTTTGGTACTTACAGCACCCGAAGGTGCTCATGCTTGGTTGCATCTTATTGGAGAGGAGCCAGAAGATATTACAGAAGTAATACCAAACTTTAGTTTTTCTCGTTCAACAGATGAAGAGAGATATAATCAACTTAAGATATTAAGAGAGGCTAAAGTGTATTTTTATGAAAATCAAGCAATTACTGATTTTGTTCACAATGGAATCAAAGGGCTGAAGAATAAAGAGTTTTGTAATATTAATCTTCTTAACACAAATTTTATGATGAAATTGAATGGTAAAATGTTTAGGAATGAAAATTTAAACTAAAAAAAGTATGACTATTCAAGAATTGAAAGTGCTAGATATCTTTAAATTTATGATATTAATATTCCTTTGTAAAGGATGTAATACTGTAAAGCCAATTGTTAAGAATAATCAGATTAGCCATAATTGTGAATTGGTAACAAAGAATATTAATGAGAAAAGAAATTTTATTTTTGATAACGAAAATTTTGATTACGAGTATTACATTGATTTTGTAAAAAATGTTAGAGATGGAATCTTTATTACTTTTTTTTATGAACAGAATCCTTATCATAAATATTTAGTTTTAAAAGATTTTAATTTTGATAATAATACAATTGCAATAGAAGTAAATAAGAAATTAAAAAATAATAATGAACTTATAGATATTAAAAACTCATTCAATTCTGTAAAGAATAAAAAGGAGTTTATTTACAGTTGCTTAGATGAATCTACTAATCAAGTTATTTTTGTCTTTGAAATGAGGAAAAATGGAGAAAGATATATGAGATTTAGTTCTATAGGTAACCTCAATTTTGAATTATCGAAACATAATTTAGAAAATAGTATTGAGTTACAATCTGTTTTTGGTTTAATAGAAGAATGTATGGATGTTTATTGGGACTCTAAATAGAAAATGATTCCCCCGCTCCCAGACGAATGAGCAATAAAGACCGTGCTAACGCACGAATCCTTTCGTGTGGAGAGTACGAGTAATAAACAAAAAATATAAAAGCTACTTTACATTGATTTGTGAGGTAGTTTTTTTATGTAGTTTGCAGGCAAAAAAAGCTAAAAATCCATAAAAAAATGTATTTTTGAGGTGCTATGGAAATTGCTATATCCGCACAATAATTTAGAAAATTTGAAAGATGTTTCGATACTTGTCAGAGGCTCCATAGGTCGTTTTTTTCTAGGAAAATAGATAAAAATGCCAGTCAAGGTCAAGATAAAGATACTGAAACATTGAAGGAAGTATACAGGCAGGTATTTTGTACTTATTCTGAACACAGTATAATGAAGTGGGAGGAATTAGTGCTGGAGGTGGTATAGAAAGTAACTTATTAAGAATAAAATTTTAAGATTATGGAGTTAAAAAGTAAGAACAAAATAGATAAAAACGGTAAAATATTTAGTGATGAATTGATAACTGAAAAGCAAGGTTATGATGCAATGATATACATGCTTGAGTATTATTATAATGCGACCAATTCGAACGATTTGACAGATATTTTATGCGCTGGATACTCATGGGAAGATGGCATACCTCTTGACTCTGCCTATTGGGAATATTGGCTTATTGCTGTGGATGCAATTAAAAACAAAAAAAAATCTCCAAAATAAAAGAGGAATGCTACTCCTTCTTTTGTGACGAAAACTGAACGTCAAATAAAAGTAAGTGCGTGTGATTCAGATCTTAAATACGACATATACTTATTGATACCTAACGAGCGTAGTGCAATTATTAATTTTGGTCGTGGCAAAGGACATGTTGGTTTTATTATTGGTAAAAATTCGAAACGCAATTATATCGGGTGGTAACCAAAGCAATCAGGTGAAGTATTCTGCATTTAGAATCAGTAAAAAGTTTCATTTTGTTTACCCTTCAGATTACACACCTGATTATAGTTTACTAAGAGTAGATGTTAATGGGAGTACAAATTTTAAAAATATAAGGTGATGAGATATTTAATGATACTTATTTTTATTTTGGGATGTAAGAAAAAAGCATCTACCAATTTTACCAAAACAAATAGTAATCTACAAGAAGAAGTGTTAGTTAAGAGGTATAAAAACAGGGTTTTAGATTCTTTGTTGATAGGCTATGATTACATTTATACTGATACACGGAAGAACCAAGTTATAGGTATAAAAAAAATAAATGAGATTAATATTAAGTATCTATTTTTGAAACAAAATAATGAATGTTTTGATAGTATTGGAGGCTTAGTTAAATTAAAACCAGATATTGAAATTGATGAGGATGATGAAGGTTATTCCATTCCATTTAAAGTTTATTCTTTAGAAAAGAAGAATGATTACTTTGAAATAAGGATAGATGCAGACTCTAGCAAGTATTGTAGATTTATTACAACTTTTAAAAGCGCATGTGATAATAATTCATATGTTTTAATGAAGAAGACTAAAGAACCCCCACACCTTGACATGTAGCTTTAGCGTAAAGTCAAGAAATAAAAGGAAGTGTAAAAAGAAACGATAATTTAATAAGCCATTTGTAATGGCAAAAAGAAAACTATCTTAATCTAGTAATTGAGGTAGTTTTTTTATGCCGTTTGCAGGCAAAAACAAGCTAAATATCCCTGAAAATTTGTATTTTTGAGCTGCTATGAAAATTGCTAAGCCTGCACACTATTTTAGAAAATTTGAAAGATGTTTCGATACTTGTCAGAGGCTCAATAGGTCGTTTTTTTCTAGGAAATTAGATAAAAACGCCAGTCAAAGTCAGGAAAAAGATTTTGAAACTACAAAATCTGTATTCGAGTTAAGAATATACTATCCACGTATTAAAAGTTGGTTGACTACAAGTTTCATGTAGGAAGTATCAGAGATAATTTATTATACTTTTCAAATTCGTATTATGAATCTAGTGCTTCCCTAGGTATTGACATATTTTTTGAAGACAAGATGGCATATGATGCAGTCAAAACACATATTAGTAAGCAGATTGAATTTTATTTTAAAAACTAATTTATATCATGAAAAAGAAAATATTATACCCTTTAATAGCATTAATGACTTTTTTTTTGTTAGTAAAGTATTATAATTACCATAGTAATTATGCTAAGTATGATGAGGAAATTATAGAACTCAGAGATAGAGCTTTTGATTTTTTTATTTACACAGGAGATGAGGATTTGACTTCAGAATCTCATTTAGAAATGCTCGATTTTTATTTGTCTGAAAATGGTGGTAAAAAAATATTAGAAGATGGTTATAGAGTTGTTAAATCCAAAGATAAGAGTAAATATATTTTTTATGTTTTCGGAAAAGATAAAAAAGATAATAACATGAATTACCTGCCGCTTAATTCATTTAATGAGCGGGAAGAAAGCTCTTTTAAGAAACCCTCTTTTTTAGAGTATCTCACTGGGAACTTTAGAGATTATGACGTAATTCTATTTGAATATAGAAACACGAATAATAGTTTTTTGTATAATGGAAGCTTCTTTAAAAACAAAACCTTGTTTCTGGACGCTAATGGTAGGAAAGTAAAAAAAGCTTTACTGAGAGAGATCATTGATAACATATACAGTATAGAAAAGAATTACTTAGGTAAAAATAGATGGGAAATATCTTATAAGGAAGTAGGTGTAAAGAAAAAGTATCGACAATTATTTTTTAAAATTGACGGGCAAACGATAACTTGTTTGAATTCTCTCGACTTTTCAGAAGAAAAAATAAAAGAATTAGAGGCCGATTTAACCAAGAGTATTTTAAAAAAAATAGACGGAACGAAAGAATTGGATTATGGCTTTTTTTCTATTTTACACCCAGGGCCTCTCCTTGATAGTTCCATTGGTGGAAACAGCGAGAGCTTAAAGAAAGTTAAATAAAACGGATATAGTTTAGCCATTTGTAATAGCAAAACGAGAAGTTATAAAAGCTACTTCATATTAGATGATAAGGTAGTTTCTTTATCGCTAGTTCGCATGAAAGAACAAGTCAAGTCTCCTTGATAATCCGTATTTTTGAACTGCTATGAAAATTGCTATGCTTGCGCAATAATTTAGAAAAATTGAAAGTTGTTTCTATTCTTGAAAGAGCTTCAATAGGTTAGTATTTATTCTGTTTGTAAGGTTTTGATAGTTATTGATTTACATGGTTTTGGATGACGCGCGAATGATCTATAAAAACTTGTTACAAATAAGCAGAAGCAAGTGTTGTTGGATAAAGTATATTTATGATGAACGATAAATTAAACAACTTGATACAGGATGAAAAGTTTAAAGAACTTATTTTCTCGAATATCAAAGTTTCAAGACCGATGTCAGTTTCTAAGTTTCTAGAGATATATAAGTTAAGAAAAATTGGATTTGAGAAGAAAAAACTAAAAACGCAAGTAGAGGAATTTGAATGCATAATAAAATCTGCAGAATCCCTTATTGAAGATGAGGATCAGATAGTAGGAGTAACTGTAGAGCTTAGAGAAACAATTATATATTACTATAATAATGATTTTACTAAATTTTTAGGGCAATTATCAAGTTCTCCAGCTCCCGCACGTATGATAGATAAAGAGTAGTCTTCCAAACGAATCCTTTCGTGTGGAGAGTACGAGTAATAAACAAAAAATATAAAAGCTACTTTACATTGATTTGTGAGGTAGTTTTTTTATGTATTAGCACGAAAAAACAAACCAAGTTTACCTGAAATCATATATTTTTGAATTGCTATAAAAAGTAGCTATGCTAGCACCAAAATTTAGAAAATTCAAAAAGGTATCATTTTAATTAGAGGTTCGATAGGAGAGTTTTAAAGAAGAAAAATAGATAAATACGCCTACCACGTACGTCGAAAAGCCCCAGAGACTCATAAGAAAGTCTTTCAATTAGGTTTTGAGATATGGGGACTGATAGGGAGGAGGCTGATTTGATTCTTAGTGTAATAAAAAAGAGTAGGGGTATTTTTTTGGATTAAAGACAAATATTGATGATTTCCCGCTCTCGCCAGTATAGGACTCGTAGTGAATACAAGGATACCAAAGAGCATAATGAATCAGTTTATGAATGTACCTTAACGGTATTACCGTTCTAAACTTAGGGCAATGAAAACCCACAACTAAACTAATCTATTGACAAACCTAAATTTTTGATACATGAGAAATTTACTTTTGGTTGTTTTTTTAATAGTTATTTCGAAATCGAGTTTTTCGCAGATTGATTTTGAAGCACATATTAATGCTATCCAAAAAGAGGAACTTATATCCGAACTTTTGGAAGGTGAGAGAAATGTGAACAAAAGTAGTGTTGACTATGCTATAGCTTTTCTGAAAGAGAACGGAATTTCCAAAAAATACATTACCAATAGAAATTTACTGAAGAAAATAGAGATGGTGGACTATAAAGATTCATCATATCTCGACTTTCAAGGAGTACTGTCTTCGAAGTTAAAGATTGCGGTGTCATTGAGGTTTCAAAAATTTGTGAAAGCCGAACATAAAATAAGCAATTCTGGAAAAATTCAGCAGAAGATAGACGGAAAAATACCTCATGGCGCATATTACCGAGGGGTATTGCCTGTTTTGGAAATCGATGATTTGCAGATTGAAATAAATGGTAAAAAAATAGTGATTCCGAGAAATGTGTATGCGAATTACTATGATGTTGCGCTTCCTGGCGACCAGCTTGTTTTAAAGCCAATAGAGGTTTATACATCGGAAGATGGGGAGTACATCTTTATTTACTTCTTTGGAGGAAAGGCTGCCGGAAGATATTTTACCAAACTAATATTCACTAAGGAAAAATACATAACCCATATCACTGCGGGGTATTTCCAATTGTATAGGTGGAAAGCTATGCAAAACCCACATTTTTTGGGGTTTTAAAAAAGGAATATACCTGGTATTTTTAGCAGTATTCGTTAAGGCTACTAAACAAAATGAGAACCTCCTAACAAGGTTACAGGTGGTGTTGCTTTTAGCTCCGTTTTTAAATCAAAAAGTACAAAATATCGATTTTGCGAAAGTACTTTATAAGAGAGCATTATGCGTCAAAAGTAATTTTAAGAGGATTCTTAGCACTATAAACACATAAAAAAATGATAGAAATTCATACCGTAAATGAGACCTTTGCTGTAGAAAACAAAGCGATACCCCAAATAGCATTTTCGGATGTTCCTCGAGTTTATTACAAACTGACTTTATCAAATACGGAGTGCATTCTACAGTGCGCTAGTACGGTGATAAAACCAGTTGTAAATTGTTTCGCTGACTGGCTGTGTGTCGGAATAGATCAGAAAGTGGTCATCCTTGAAAAATCAAATTTTAAAGTGTTGATAGAAAAGATCTTGGTGTCCAATTTCTATACTTTTGAAGTATTTAAAGGAAAATTACTCATCATTGCGGAAGTAGAATTGTATTTAGTTAATTTTGAGAGCGGAGTATTTCTTGGAGGGATTATGTTGAAAGATTTACTTGTTGACTATGTCATTAACGATGATAGTGTCACAGTAACCTATTGCGATGGTGAATTGGAAGTTTTTTACGAAGAAGACTTTTACAAACATTCCCAGTCTTTGCAAATCAATTCTGAGGAATCTTAGGGATTTGTTCGCAGCCAATAAGTTAGTAGTAGTGTTCAAAATGTTGATTTTTGTATTTAAATAAAATAGTATGTATAGAATAGTAGTGTGTTTTGCTGTACTGTGTTTGGCCGTATCATGCAAGAAAGAGAAGAAAGCAGAACAACCAGAAAAAGAAATCGAGGAAACTGTGAAAACACAGGTCAAACAGACGTCGGATAAACCGGTTGATTTCTTTGAGATTTTAACCAAAGAACTGCAACCGACATTGAATTTAGTTTCGGTGATGACTCGTGATTTTGATAAGAGTATCGATAATTTTGAAGATGATTTTAAGGAGGGCTTGCGAATACAGCGAGAAGCCCGGTATAGTAATTCCAAGAACAAGGCTTTAGTATATGTCAAAGAGTACCGCTGTAAAAGTCCCGATTTTTTGAAGCATATCAAGCGAGTACTGCGTAAAGGAACCTATACAGAAACTCTTGATTTTGATGGGGAATCGCACGATTTGGTAATGCCTTATATCAAAGCACCCCATACCTATTTTGGTAGAGATGAACAAACCTTGTACCTTGCTTATGTAAAAGCGACCTATAATCAGGAATTCATCAATGAAGTTGAAGCTGTTTTTGAAAGCTCGATGAAAGAATAGAAAGCCCCTAGATACCATAAAAAAAATCCCGCAAATTACTTGCGGGATTTTTTATGGGTAATAGAAGTAATTAATTACTTCTTGTTTTTAGTTTTTTGTTGCGCGGCTTGTTGCTCTTGCGCTTGCTTCATAGCTGCGTCTAGGCGCTCACGGAACTTACTTTTCTTAACGGGCTTTTTCTTATTCGCTTCTATTTGTGCGTGAATTTTAGCCTCATCAATAACGTAGTTTTTAATAACGAACATGATGGTGATGGTCAATAAGTTCGAAATAAAATAATACAAACTCAATCCACTTGCGTAGTTGTTAAAGAAAAATAACATCATAATAGGAGAGAAGTAGATCATCCATTTCATCATTTTGCTCATATCAGGCATCCCCTCTTGCGGTGGAGCTTGCATATTCGCTTGCTGACTTTGGTTCATTCTCATATAGAAGAAAATAGCAATCGATGCTAATATAGGGAACAAACTTACGTGGTCACCATAAAACGGTATATTAAAAGGTAACTTAAAAATGATATCGTATGACGATAAATCGTTTGCCCATAAAAAGCTCTTTTGTCTGAAGTCAATATTGGTCGGGAAGAACTTAAATAGCGCAAAGAACACTGGCATTTGTAATAAGGCAGGAATACATCCTGACATCATACTCACCCCGGCTTTTCGCTGTACCGCCATTATTTCCTGCTGACGCTTTAAGGCATTTTCATTCCCTGGATATTTTTTGTTGATTTCCTCCATTTCTGGACGAATTACCTTCATTTTAGCACTTGATAAATACGACTTGTACAATACCGGTGAAAGTAAAATACGAACGACAATGGTCATTAAAATAATGATCAATCCGTAGTTTCCTACAAATCCTTTTAATACGTTAAAAACTGGATAAAAAACCCAACGGTTTAAGGTACCGAAAATTCCCCATCCTAAATCAGCAGTCTGGTCTAAGTCAGTTCCTTTAAAGGTTTTTAATAAATTGTAATCGGTAGGTCCGTAAAACCATTCCATGTTGTAGTTCAACTCACCATTGTTTAACGCTAGTGGCGCTTTTAATTCGTAAGCTTTAGTAAATACAGTATCTTTTTCTTTGTCTTTAACCAAGTCTGTAGACGTTACAGTTGCGTTGTTAAAAGGCGTTTCTGAACGTAAAATAGAAGAGAAAAAGTGTTGTTTGTACGATACCCAACTAAGGTCATTGGCAACTTCAGAGTTTCCAGGACGCAAGTATTCAACATCACCTTCTGTTTTGTAATATAACCAAGAATACATGGTGTTCTCAGTTTTCATACTTTTCTCATTGCGGAATGCGTTCAATTTCCAGTCTAAGTTTATTTGTTGCGAAGCGTTAATCACGTTCCCTAAACCTTGCGAGCGTACGGCAAAACCAACGCGGTAATCGTTAGGTTTCATTTCGTAACGGTATTCTAAAAACTTATCTTCCGCTACTTTCAATTTAAGTGTAAGTACTTCGTTTTCTCCGTTTTTAGTTTTTTGAGCTTCGAATACGACGTCTTGAGTATTCAATACGCGATTGTCAGTGGTCCCAAAATTGATATTAAACGTTGCGTTCTTATCTTTTATCAAATACAATGGAAGTGAATCGTAGGTTTTGTAATTTTTGATGAGCGCTTCCACAATTTGTCCACCTTTGTGATCGATGGTTAATTTTAGTACCTCATTCTCGATAGACGTTACACCTTCTTTAGCGCGCATAGCCCCATATGAAAAGGCTCCCAATTTGTTGTTCAGTGCAATTTGACGCAGTGAGTCATTGAGGATGGCAGTCGTATCTTCAGTAGTAGCGGCAGCTTGTGTGCTCGTTTGCTCAGTAGGAGTCGTTGTAGTTTCTGTAGTTTCTGGTTTTGATGAGTTCATCCACCAAAAAAGAATTCCCCCTAATAATAACATTCCTATAAAGGAATTGAAATCGAATTTTTTTTGTTCCATTGATTTGTATTAATAATGTCAACCTGTCAGTTATGCTTCTCTATGTCATAGAAAAACCCGACAAATGTACTAAAACCATCAGTAATTTTATAGGTTTTGTACGGATTAATTTTGTCTGCTTAAGTAGTTCAAAGGTCGTTCCAAAGCAAAAAAAATCCCGCAGTCTCTTGCGGGATTGAATGTTATTTTTTGGAGTGTTTCAATGAAGCTTTGATGAAATCCACAAATAGCGGATGTGGATTCAATACAGTACTCTTGTACTCTGGATGGTATTGAACACCTACAAACCAAGGATGTGTAGGTACTTCTACGATTTCTACCAAACCGGTTTTGGGGTTTACCCCTGTTGCTTTCATTCCGGCAGCTTCTATCTGTTCTTTGTATTTGTTATTGAATTCATAGCGATGGCGGTGACGCTCGCTAATCAATTCTTCTTTATACGCTTGAAAAACTTTAGAGTCTTGTGTCAATTGACAATCCCAAGCACCTAAACGCATGGTTCCTCCTTTTTCAGTTACTTCTTTTTGCTCTTCCATCAAGTTAATCACTGGGTGTTTCACTTCAGGATTCATTTCAGTTGAATTTGCCTTGTCTAACTTGAGTACGTTACGAGCAAATTCAATTACTGCCATTTGCATTCCTAAACATATTCCTAAAAAGGGAATGTTGTTTTCACGAACGTATTGTACTGCAGCGATTTTACCTTCAATACCTCGATCACCAAATCCAGGAGCTACCAAAACACCGTTTAATCCCTGTAAGCTAGCTGCTGCATTTTCAGGAGTGAGTTGCTCTGAGTGGATCCAACGTACGTTTACCTTCGTTTTATTGGCCGCACCGGCGTGGATAAAGGCTTCGGTAATAGATTTATACGAATCGTGTAATTCTACGTACTTACCAACCAAACCTATTTCTATGGTAGAGGTTGGGTTTTTGTGCTTGTCTAAAAACTTGTTCCAAGCTTTGAGCTTTGGCTGTTTACGCGTCGATAAACGAAGTTTTTCTAATACCACGTAATCGAGCCCTTCGTCAAACATCATATTCGGAACGTCGTAAATAGTTTCTGCATCCAACGACTGAATAACGTCTTGTTTTTTTACATTGCAAAACAATGCTAACTTACGCTTAATGGTATCGTTGATTTCGTGCTCCGAACGACATACTAATATGTCAGGGCTAACACCACTTTGCATTAACATTTTTACAGAGTGCTGTGTCGGTTTGGTTTTTAACTCACCAGCAGCAGATAAATACGGTACTAAAGTCAGGTGGATAACAATGGCGTTCTCTTCTCCTAATTCCCATTGCATTTGACGTACAGCTTCGATATAAGGTAGCGATTCGATATCACCGATGGTTCCTCCAATTTCCGTAATGACGATATCGTAATCACCAGTATTTCCTAAAATTTGAATACGGTGTTTAATTTCGTCAGTAATATGAGGAATCACTTGAACGGTTTTTCCTAAAAATTCTCCTTTGCGCTCTTTGTTAATTACCGACTGGTAAATGCGACCCGTAGTCACGTTGTTCGCCTGAGAGGTAGGGATGTTTAGAAATCGTTCGTAGTGCCCGAGGTCTAAATCAGTTTCTGCTCCGTCATCGGTTACGTAACACTCTCCGTGTTCGTAAGGATTTAAAGTTCCTGGGTCTATATTAATATAAGGATCTAGCTTTTGTATGGTAACAGAATAGCCTCTTTCTTGTAATAATTTAGCTAATGATGCCGCTATAATTCCTTTTCCAAGTGATGAAGTTACGCCTCCTGTGACAAAAACGTATTTAGTGTTATTCATGGTATTGTTAGGTTTGGGCAAAAGTAAGAAGTCTATCAATCTCGACAAAGAAAAACTTTAATAAAGAGTAGGTTTTAACAAAGTGATTTTTTTTCAAAAAAAAGGATACTTGGGTTTGTCAGACTAAAAAACTATTGTATATTTGCCCACGCTTTTAGCAGACGGAATTTCACAAAAGCAAGAATTAATTAAAGAAGATATTTAAGATATATTGTAATGAGTAAAAGAACGTATCAACCATCAAAACGTAAAAGAAGAAACAAGCACGGTTTCAGAGAAAGAATGGCTTCTGCTAATGGTCGTAAGGTATTAGCTAGAAGAAGAGCTAAAGGAAGAAAGAAATTGACTGTTTCATCTGAAAACAGACCAAAGAAATAATGATTTATTATCATTAATATAGAGGTGTTACTTTTTGTTAGTAACACCTTTTTTTATACCTGAATAACTTTTTTTAACTTTATACACAACAATACAACAACTTAAGTAATGCCGAAGAGACAAGACCTTAAATCAATTTTAATTATCGGATCAGGACCGATCGTAATTGGACAAGCATGTGAATTTGATTATTCAGGATCACAAGCATTGCGTTCACTCAGAGAGGACGGAATTGAAACTATTTTGATCAATTCGAATCCGGCGACTATTATGACTGACCCGTCGATGGCAGATCATGTTTATCTTTTACCATTAACCACAAAATCACTCGTTCAAATTTTAAAGGAGCACCCTCAAATTGATGCTGTACTACCGACAATGGGAGGACAAACAGCATTGAACTTGTGTATTGAGGCTGACGAAAAAGGAATCTGGGAAGATTTTGGGGTAGAAATTATTGGAGTAGATATCGATGCTATCAACATCACAGAAGATCGTGAGAAGTTTAGAGAGCTCATGTTGGAAATCGGAATCCCGATGGCGCCACAAGCTACCGCAACTTCGTATTTAAAAGGAAAAGAAATTGCACAAGAGTTTGGATTTCCTTTAGTAATTAGAGCTTCGTTTACCCTCGGTGGGGCAGGAGCTTCTTTTGTACACAAAGAGGAGGACTTTGATGAAATGTTAACACGTGGACTCGAAGTATCACCTATTCACGAAGTGATGATCGATAAGGCCTTATTAGGCTGGAAAGAATACGAATTAGAGTTATTGCGCGACAAAAATGACAATGTTGTAATCATCTGTTCTATCGAGAATATGGATCCTATGGGAATCCACACCGGTGATTCAATTACCGTAGCGCCTGCGATGACCTTGTCTGATAAGACTTACCAAAGAATGCGTGATATGGCCATCCATATGATGCGCTCTATCGGAGATTTTGCTGGAGGATGTAATGTGCAGTTCGCAGTTTCTCCTGATGAAGAAGAGCAAATTATCGCCATTGAAATTAATCCACGTGTATCGCGTTCGTCAGCATTGGCGAGTAAAGCTACTGGATACCCTATCGCAAAAATCGCTTCTAAGTTAGCTATCGGTTATACCTTAGACGAATTGGATAACCAGATTACCAAATCTACTTCAGCATTGTTTGAGCCTACCTTGGACTATGTAATCGTAAAAATTCCACGTTGGAACTTCGATAAGTTTGAAGGTTCTGATAGAGAATTAGGATTGCAGATGAAGTCAGTAGGAGAGGTGATGGGAATTGGACGTTCTTTCCAAGAAGCATTGCACAAAGCTACACAATCGTTAGAGATCAAGAGAAATGGAATTGGTGCTGATGGTAAGAGCTATACCGATTACGCACAAATCAAAGAGAAGTTGCGTTATGCCTCTTGGGATCGCGTGTTTGCTATTTACGACGCTATCCAAATTGGAATGCCGTTAAGCAAGATCCACGAAATCACGAAAATTGATATGTGGTTCTTAAAGCAATACGAAGAATTGCACGAGCTAGAAAAAGAGATTTCAACGTATACAATTGATACTTTAGACAAAGACTTATTATTGGAAGCTAAGCAAAAAGGATATGGTGATCGTCAAATCGCACATATGCTAGGATGTTTAGAAAGCCAAGTATATAATAAAAGAGAAGAACTCGGCGTAAAGCGTGTGTACAAATTGGTAGATACCTGTGCAGCAGAGTTTAAAGCACAAACACCTTATTACTATTCTACCTTTGAAAATGCCATTGAAACGGCTGAAGGTGAGGTGACTATAGCGAATGAAAGTGAAGTTTCTGATAAGAAGAAAATCATAGTACTAGGGTCTGGACCTAACCGAATCGGTCAAGGAATTGAGTTTGATTACTGTTGTGTACACGGAGTACTCGCTGCTTCGGAAAGTGGTTACGAAACTATTATGATCAACTGTAACCCGGAAACAGTATCGACAGATTTTGATACGGCTGATAAGCTTTATTTTGAACCTGTTTTCTGGGAGCATATCTACGATATCATCAAGCACGAAAAACCAGAAGGAGTAATTGTTCAATTAGGAGGGCAAACCGCCTTGAAGTTAGCTGAAAAACTCGATCGTTACGGAATTCCTATCATCGGTACTAGCTATAAAGCCCTAGACTTAGCGGAAGATAGAGGTAGTTTCTCAACCTTATTGAAAGACAATAATATTCCGTATCCGCGTTTTGGTGTAGCAGAAACTGCTGATCAAGCCTTAGCATTAGCTGACGAATTAGACTTCCCAATTTTGGTGCGTCCGTCGTATGTATTAGGAGGACAAGGAATGAAGATCGTTATCAACAAAGAAGAGTTACTCGAACACGTTGTTGATTTACTCAGAAAAATTCCAAATAACAAGTTGTTATTAGATCACTATTTAGAAGGAGCTATCGAAGCAGAAGCAGATGCAATTTGTGATGGTGAAAACGTCTATATCATTGGTATCATGGAGCATATTGAGCCTTGTGGAATTCACTCAGGAGATTCAAATGCGACGCTACCTGCCTTTAATTTAGGAGAGTTAATTTTAGAACAAATTAGAGAATATACCAAAACAATTGCCTTGGCTTTAGACACTGTTGGATTGATCAATATTCAGTTCGCGATTAAAGACGATAAGGTGTATATTATTGAAGCGAACCCTCGTGCATCACGTACGGTACCGTTTATTGCGAAGGCCTACAAAGAACCTTACGTAAACTACGCAACCAAAGTAATGCTAGGAGAGAAAAAGGTTACGGACTTCGATTTCAACCCACAATTAGAAGGTTTTGCTATTAAACAACCAGTATTCTCGTTTAATAAGTTCCCGAATGTAAACAAAAAGCTCGGACCAGAAATGAAGAGTACGGGAGAGAGTATTTTGTTTATCGAAAACTTGCGCGATGATCAATTCTACGATTTATACGCACGACGTAAAATGTACTTAAGTAAATAAGCACTTGCTAGTATATAAAAATAAAACCTCATTGTTAAGCAATGAGGTTTTTTTTTATGGTGAAAAGAGATTTCTCTATCTTAAGCGATGTCCATATCGTCAAAACGAACAATTTTTTGTACGTTGTTACGAAGTAGGTAATTTTTGATAATCGTTCGTGCTAATGCTTTGTTTTCGATAGGGGTAAGCATTGATTTTAACACGTCGAGCTGATTCTCTTGAAAGGCTAAATTGGTAAATGTATATCCGATAACCTCATTGTTTTCTATCAAAATCACGCTGTGTTCTTCAGGAGTTCTTCCTTTATCCACAATCATGAAATTGTGATTGTTAAACTCTTTAACCGAGTTTTTACGCTTGCGGATAATATTGTATTTCGGTCGCATACCATCTAGGTCTAAGTGGTATTTTAGGCGAGTTAACAAGGTGTTTCCGGTTTCTTGATAACTGACCTCGTGCACCCGCTTTAGGACCTTTTCCGCTTTGGAGGTTTTCTTTAAAAATTGCTTGTTTACCTCTTGCTTTATATTGGTGCCTCGTCCTATAAAGATGATGTTGCCTTCTTCATTATGAACGTAATAAACACCGAGTTTTTCCGGTAATTTATCGAGTATCTTAACGATGCGCATTTTTTCGTGACGATTGTCAAAATACTTTACCGTTTCCTGAATGATTTCTTTGTTGTTGTCCTTGTCTATAAGGAGCTTAAAAAGCTTTACCGTTGCCAGTGCATCTCCGTTTGCCCGATGCCTGTCCGTGACCGGAATTCCCAAATGCCTGCACAGTTTTCCTAAACTAAATGACGGTGCGTCTGGAATCAGTTTCTTACTGAGGCTAACGGTACAAAGTGTGTTTTTCTGATAATCGTAACCGAGGCGACTAAATTCAGTTTTTAAAATTCTGTAATCAAAACTGGCATTGTGTGCTATCAGTATACAGTCTTGGGTCATTTCAATAATGCGTTTGGCAATCTCGTAAAATTTCGGAGCATTGCGTAGCATTTTGTTATTAATCCCTGTTAGTTTTACCACAAAGTCCTGAATTTCACGTTCAGGATTGACCAAGCTGATAAACTGATCAATAATTTCGTGACCGTCGTATTTATATATGGCAATCTCTGTAATGCCCTCTTCATTAAACTTACCTCCGGTAGTTTCAATATCTAATATCGCGTACAATTCTTTCCCTTTTTTAATTGCTTACTCTATAAAGCTAAGCATTATAATTCCTAACACCAAATATTGAGCTACCAATTCTGACCATATTGCTTCCCTTTTCAATGGCTAATTCGTAATCACCGCTCATACCCATAGATAGTATTTCGAGGGGGTGTTGCTGTTCTTTAAGTGTTGTAAATAAGTTGTTTAGGTTGGTGAATTCTTCTCCAATTTGTGTTCGATCATCTGTGAAGGTCGCCATTCCCATTAATCCAACAACGCGTATGTTAGAAAGAGAATTTTGTAAGTCCGATGCTAAGATCTCTTGAATTTCATCAAAACTCAGCCCAAACTTGCTGTCTTCTTTCGCAATTTTTGCCTGTAATAATACGCGAATAACACGTTGGTGTTTTGCTGCCTGCTTGTTGATCTCTTGCAGTGTTTTAATACTGTCAACGCCGTGGATTAAATCGACAAAGTGTGCCATGTACTTAACCTTGTTACGCTGTAAATGCCCAATCATATGCCACTGAATGTCCTTCGGAAGAGCGTCGTATTTTTCTACCATTTCTTGGATTTTGTTTTCTCCAAAAATGCGTTGCCCAGCCTCGTAGGCTTCTTGTAAGTCACTGATCGGCTTTGTTTTTGATACCGCAACGAGCGTTACCTCTTCTGGGAGGGCTTCCTTGATGCGTTTCAAGTTCTCTTTAATCATATTCTGTATTGCTAAAATTCGTAAATCGTAATGGCGCTGCGTAACTTCGGTTCGATATAGGTGGTCTTTGGAGGCATGAGTGCCCCTCCGTCGACGATACTTTTTAATTCATCGATATTCGTCGGGAGCATTCCAAAAGATACTTTAAAACTACCTTCATCAACTTTAGTCTTTAATTCCAGTCCGCCTGACTTGTTTTGCGAATAAATAATTTTTTTACTGTTGCGTATATCTTCAATTCCCAAGATGGGTTTTAGCACTGTCTGATATAGAATTTGAGCGTCTAACTTGCTCAGTGCATCACTGAATTCATAGGCCGACTTTCGGAGGGTCAAGGCGTAAAAATTACCGTCCAAATACATGGTGAATTGATGCTTTTCTTTGGGTTTGTACAGTTCTAAACCTTTGTTTTCGATTTTAAAAATAGTGTCCAATTCCATCAAAAACTCTTCTGAACTCAATCCGTTTAAATCGCGAATAAACCTGTTGAATTCATAGATACATAACTGACTCTCGGGAAGTAGGTAGCTCATAAAGAAGTTATAAGCTTCCGTTCCGTCATGTGACGGATTGTTTTTGGCTAGGTTTTCGGCTAGCATACATGAGGAAGTCGAGCGGTGATGACCGTCGGCTATGTAAAGCGTGTCGATGTTTCGAAATGCCTCAGTTATTTTTACTACGTCTTCGTCGTCGTTAATAACCCATAAAAAATGCAAGTCCTTGTCCGTAGTTGTAAATTCGTATTCAGCACGCTGTTCTTGGTATTTTTTGACGATATCACTAATGACATCATTGTCGGGATAGGTGAGGAGCACGGGCTCTGCATTGAATCCTGTATTTTTGAGGTAGTCTTCAAACAATAGTTCACGTTCGTGCAAGGTACCTTCGTGCTTTTTGATAATATCGTCGTGGTAATCTGCCACCGAGGTTGCGGCGATGATACCGCAAAATGTTTCATTAGGGGTAATCTTTTTGTACAAGTAATACGCCGCTTTGGTGTCTTGTGTAAAATACCCATCCTCTTTGAATTCCAAATACCTATTATGCACTAATTTAAAGCGTTGTTCACCCGTTACCTTGTCCTGGTGATACTTGTAACCAGGGTTAATAACGTGCAAAAAAGTATAAGGATTAAAGTCTAATTTTGCATTTAGGTGATCCGTTTCGTAAATCTCATACGATTTAGAAGAAACGAGAGCTACCTTGTCACGAGTAGCTCTTACCGCTTTAAAAGGTTTAACTTTTGCCATAGTTTATTCAGCGAGTAACGCAATAATTTGTTTTGATAAATCACTTCCCGATTTTGTTTTTGCTTCTTGAGTTAAGGTAGCAATATTGGGTGTAAGTGATAGGTCGGTATTCATTAAAAGTTGAATTTCTGGCCTTGGCTGACTCTCGAATACATCGAGTCCAGCAAAGCGAACTTTTCCACTCTCAATAGCGTTTACTAAAGCCACTTCGTCAATCAATCCTCCAGCAGCGGTATTCACGATCCCAACACCGTCTTTCATATGCTCAAAGTGTTCTTGGGTAATTAAGTGACTGTCTTGGTTTTCGATGTGCAGGGTTAAGAAATCCGCTTGCTTTAAAACTTCTGCATAAGGTTCTGTCGCAACTTGAATGTCTATTTGTTGCCCGTTGTAGAAGAGTACAGCAATTGATTTTTCTTCGCTGTAGTCTCCACTAAAAATAACGTTCATTCCCATTCCTAGTGCTAAGCTAGCTACCTGTTCAGCATCTGCAGTATCACCGATGATACCCAAGGTTTTTCCTCGAAGTTCAATACCTTCTGAGAACTCTTTTTTAAGTGCATTAAAGCGGAGTTCTCCTTCGAGCGGCATTTCGCGGTTTGCTTGTGGTAAAAATCGCGCCATCCCCAAAAGGTGGGCAAATACCAATTCTGCAATGGCATTCGCAGTTCCGTCTGCACTGTGAATTACGTGAATTCCGTTGTCAGCTGCAAACTCGACGTCTATATGATCGAGGTTAGTACCTTGATGCGCTATTAATTTAATACTCGGGCAAGCCTCGAGCAGTTCGGGATGTATTGTTGTATTCTTGGTAATGATGAGGGCATCGATGCCTTCGTCATTGATAAAATTCTGAAGTTGCTCCTGTGCAACCTTTGTAACTACTACTTCAAATCCTGCATTTTCCAAAGCGCTAATTCCGCTTTGCGCCAGTCCGTCATTTGCTAATATCTTCATTATCTATACTCTAATACGTTGTATAAACGCGTTGTTTTATTATTGTGCTTTGCGTTCGAACTCTTGCATGACATCTACCAATGCTTGAACGCTGTGCAAAGGTAATGCATTATACATACTTGCCCTATATCCACCCACACTTCTATGTCCGTGCAATCCATTGATGTCAGCTTCTTGCCACATCGCATCAAATGCTGTTGCGTGATCCGGATTGGTCAATTGGAAAGTAGCATTCATGATGCTGCGATCTTCTGGAGCTACCACGCCTTTAAATAAGGGGTTACGGTCGATTTCAGCGTATAATAAAGCTGCTTTTTTCTCATTTACTTTTTCTATAAACGGAATTCCTCCGAGATCCTTTAACCACTGCAAGGTAAGCATAGAAACGTACACAGCAAACACAGGAGGGGTATTAAACATACTATCCTTGTCGATATGTGTTTGATAATTGAGCATCGATGGTATAGCGCGCTCAACTTTTCCTAACAGCCCTTCCTTTACAATGACCAAAGTGGTTCCGGCAGGCCCCATGTTTTTTTGAGCTCCAGCGTAAATCAAATCAAAGTTTGTAAAATCGAGACTTCTGGAAAAAATATCAGAACTCATATCGCAAATTAAAGGAACCTCCGTTTTTGGGAACGATTTCATCTGAGTCCCGTAAATAGTATTGTTGCTGGTACAGTGAAAATAGTCGGCATCGGTTGGGATGTCGTAATTTTTTGGGATATAGTTAAATCCCTTGTCCTCTGATGAAGCAACTTCTACCAAGTCACCAAATAATTTGGCTTCTTTTATGGCTTTGCTACTCCAAGTTCCGGTATTTAGATACGCTGCTTTTTTATTCAATAAATTATACGCAGTCATCAAAAACTGGTTGCTGGCTCCTCCTTGTAAAAATAAAGCGTGATAGCCTTTTCCTTTCAAGCCTAGTAATTCTAAAGCCAGTGAACGCGCACGCTCAATGACATCTACAAAAGGCTTACTTCTGTGTGAAATTTCTATCAGTGATAAATTGTCATTATTAAAATTTACCACGGCTTCTGAAGCTTTTTGCAATACCTCTTCTGGTAAAATACAAGGTCCGGCGCTAAAGTTGTGTTTTTTCATAGGGTGTTATGTTGTGTTGTTGTTTTTGTTTAAAGTTTGTGTAAAAATTCTAAGGTATTTACACCATCTGCGTAGTCCCATAGCTCAGGGAATTGAGTTTTTCCGAATGGTATATGCCCCGCAGCGGTATCTGAACTTACTACGCATTGAATTTGTTCAGCGTCGTCTGCTAATTTTTGGAGTAAACTATCTTTGGTATCGTAATACTCGTAAAATACAGAAGCTATTGGAGAGGCGTAACTCGCATCTTCTTTGATCATTAAAAAACCATTCTCTAAAATGTCAAATTCACTCATGAGGTATACGGCTTTGTTGTAGTCGTAATTATTGGCGTATTTGGCGTTATTTATAATTTCATGGCGGTTGTACATTCCTCTAAAGAAAGCATCAAAATCATAGCCTTTAGGTACAAAGAGCTTGGAAACAGAGCGGCATCCTAACCCGAAATAACGAAAAACGTCTTCACTGAGTTGTTCTAAGTCATCACTGCTTTCCTTACCGCTGAGCACGGCTACTGAATTTCTGTTTTTTCTGATGATACTCGGTTTGTCTTTGAAATAATGTTCAAAATAACGTGCCGTATTATTGCTTCCAGTGGCAATCACAGCGTCGAATTCAGGGAGCTTTTCTTCCGTAAATTGGATTTTTCCCTTTAATTCTGGACAAACATACTCCAAGTACTTAGCTAAGAAAGGGAGTAAATGCTTATCGTTTGACGATTGTTTTACGGTAATAGTATGCCCTGAAATAAGAACCGATAAAAAATCGTGAAATCCTACCATAGGGATGTTTCCAGCCATAATAACAGCGATGTTTTTCGGAGTATCGATGCCTTTCTCAAAGGGTGCTGTCCACGTTTCTAGAGCCTCTTTACTGAGAGCTTTAGACCAATTTTCCGTTGCGAAAAGCAAATTTTCTTGGGTAAACCAAGTATTGCGTTCTGCTGCAACTTTTAATTGATGTTTGAATCCATCAAAAAATAGATCATTAAATTGTATCTCTTCTTTTTGAGTGATACCTTCACGACTAAACTGACTTAAAAACCTTCCGAGTTGGTAAAACGCTTCTACGCGTGTTGTATTCGTATCCATTTATATTGGTTCTAAATTAAATTGGAACTATTTTTGTGCCTGCAAAGTTACAAAACTGAAAGAGATTTATTATGGCAATTATAATAACTGATGAATGCATAAACTGCGGAGCTTGTGAGCCAGAATGCCCTAACACGGCTATTTATGAGGGTGCAGAAGACTGGAAGTATGCAGATGGTACCGATTTAGAAGGAGATATCGTATTACCGAACGGAAATAAGGCGAATGCTGAAGATGAGCAAGAACCGATTTCTGATGAAATATACTACATCGTTGCCGATAAATGTACAGAGTGTAAAGGATTTCACGAAGAACCACAATGTGCGGCAGTATGTCCTGTAGATTGTTGTGTTCCAGATGATAATAATGTGGAAACGGATGAGGAGCTTTTGGCAAAACAACGTTTTATGCACAACGATTAAAAGAGTGTCAAATGATTGATACAGAGCCTGAGAATGTTAATTCTCAGGTTTTTTTATGTCTTTTTGTAATGCTGCTAAAAAATTACGACTGATGAGTATAAACTAAAAACAAACATGAGATTAGCAACTGTACTCGTAGCACTAAGTGTAGTGCTCAGCGCCTGTAAAAAAGAAACAAAACAAAAAGAGCAAACTCCCGAAAAAGTAATTGCCCAAGCAAAAGCGCCTACGTATCCTGAAAGTTTAGCAAAAGTGTTTGAAAAGCACGGAGGAATCGCTATGTGGAACAAAGCGAAAACCATGAGTTTCAAAGTGAATGACCAAGAACATACCGTCGATTTACACACGCGTAAAACAGTGGTGAATACCGATGCCTATTCTTTGGGATTTGACGGAGAAAATGTGTGGTTACATCAGCAAGATTCTACCGCTTTTAAAGGAAATCCAGAATTTTACTACAATTTGTACTTTTATTTTTACGCAATGCCATTTGTTTTAGCCGATGATGGAATTGTCTACAGCGAGGCAAAACCCTTAACTTTCGAAGGAAAAGAGTATCCAGGTGTTAAAATTTCGTACAAAGCCAATGTGGGTACCTCTCCCGATGATAATTATTTTATATATTACAATCCCGAAACTTTTCAGATGGAATGGCTAGGATATACCGTGACGTATTTCTCTAAAAAACCTTCAGATTCGTTTAATTTAATTAAATACGACCAATGGGAATCTGTTAATGGACTCTTGTTGCCCAAAGCGATTACGTGGTATAAAAAAGATGAGAACGGAAATCCTGATGCTCCAGCGAGAGCTCCTATAGAGTTTTCTTCGGGTTTAGTTAGTGAAGCTGCTTTGGCTCACAGCTTTTTTGTAAAACCGAAAGAATAATTAAAACTACATATAAATGACCTCCCCAAAATACAAGTGGAAAAAAGAATACAGCTGGGTGCTGTTAGCCAATGTAATTTACCTGATTTTATTTTACGTATTAACGAAAATGTATGCCGCTTAAGCTATGGAATTAGTCGATTGGATAGTATTGAGCGCTACGTTACTTTTTATCGTAGGCTACGGAATTTGGAAAACAAAAGGAAACAACAGCGTAGAAGAGTATATTAAAGGAGGAAATTCAAGTAAATGGTGGACAATTGGGTTGTCAGTAATGGCAACTCAAGCGAGTGCCATAACCTTTTTATCAACACCAGGACAGGCTTTTCACAGCGGTATGGGCTTTGTTCAATTTTATATTGGACTCCCTATTGCAATGGTGATTATTTGTTTGGTGTTTATTCCGTTGTACCACAAATTAAAGGTGTTTACCGCCTATGAGTACCTGGAACAGCGCTTTGATGGAAAAACCAGGATGCTGACGGCTTTCTTGTTTTTGGTGCAACGCGGATTGGCTGCAGGAATAACAATTTATGCTCCAGCCATCGTATTGTCAACGGTGTTAGGGTGGGATCTGATCACTCTAAACATATTAATCGGAGTCTTAGTAATCTTATATACCGTATCAGGAGGAACGAAGGCCGTAAGTGTTACTCAAAAACAGCAAATGGCAGTTATTTTTGCCGGGATGTTCGTAGCATTTTATGTCATTTTAGATAAGTTGCCTGAAGGAGTTGATTTTTCGAGAGCTCTTGACATTGCAGGAGCGAGTGATAAGATGAATATCTTAGATTTTTCTTGGGATTTAAATAATCGTTATACCGTTTGGACGGGGATTTTAGGAGGAACGTTTTTAATGCTTTCCTACTTCGGAACGGACCAAAGTCAAGTACAGCGCTATTTATCGGGAAAGTCGAGTAGAGAAAGTCAACTGGGGCTTATCTTTAACGGTTTACTAAAAGTGCCTATGCAGTTTTTTATCCTACTCGTAGGAATCATGGTTTTCGTGTTTTATCAATTTAACAGCAGTCCTTTACACTTTAATCCAAAAGCAGAACAAGCCGTTCGAGTATCTAAACACAGTGCCGCTTACGAAAAGCTAGGAGAGGAGCATAAGAGCATAGAACGTCAAAAGAAAACCTTGCTAACTGCTTCCTTAACACCGGAGGTAAAAGCCAGTTTAAAGCGTCTGAATGCAAGGGATGCCGAATTAAAAGCTGAGGCTAAAACATTGATTAAACAAGCCGATGATACTGTGGTTTTGAATGACAAAGATTACGTGTTTATTCAATTTATTTTAAAATACTTGCCCACGGGATTAATAGGTTTGTTGTTAGCCGTAATTTTGTCGGCAGCCATGTCATCTACAGCTTCTGAGCTCAATGCGCTGGCCTCTACAACAGCCATCGATTTGTACAAGCGAAATGTTTCACGAGATTACGATGAAGCGCATTATGTAAAAGTCACAAAGTTATTGACGTTTGGTTGGGGTATTTTGGCCATAGTTGTTGCCTGTGTGGCCGATCTATTTGACAATCTAATTCAGTTAGTAAACATTATAGGGTCCTTGTTTTACGGAAATGTTCTCGGAATTTTCTTGTTGGCCTTTTTTGTTAAATTTACCAGAGGGAATGCGGTTTTTGTCGCTGCAATTATTACGCAGTTCGCAATTTTTATCCTCTATAAAATTGACTATTTTTCATTTTTGTGGTTGAATGCCGTAGGTTGTATCATCGTCATGGTATTGGCGGTTTTCATCCAAGCTTTAATGGAGGGTAGACAAGGCTCGTTAGTGGAATAGCGATACCTATACTATTAGAATTCTCAGAAGAATGAATTTTGAATCGATTTTGTATTTTCAGAATTTGTTCAAAATATAAAATAAAAAGCGGAAAGGTACCTTTTCGCTTTTTGCTTTTTCTCCGTGAGTAGTTGGTAAGTGACTGAGCTAAAATTCGATACTGATCAATAGCTTTCGATCCCCTTTTTCATGGATATTTTCAGTAAATTTGATAAAAATTAGTTAGAAAAATTCATTCGAGAAATACATGATATCAATTCGCACAGCAACAATATCTGATTTGCCTAGATTATTAGATTTTGAACAAGATTTAATAACTGCAGAAAGACCTTTTGAGCCCACCTTTAAAAAGGGGACCATACATTATTACGATATCGAGGCAATGATTCACGCAGAAGAGGTATTGGTTTTGGTGGCCGAAGAGGCCGGTGAACTCATCGCTTCAGGGTATGCTAGGATAGCCGATTTTAAAAATTATTACAAATACGACAAGTTTGCCTACCTCGGGTTTATGTATACCGTTCCGGAAAGCAGGGGGAAAGGAGTAAATAAAATGATTATGGAGGCCTTACTCAGCTGGTGTAAAGAGCGAGGAATGGAGGAGGTTCGACTGGATGTGTTTGCTGAAAATGCAGGAGCGATAAGAGCCTATGAAAAGGTTGGATTCAAACAACATTTGATAAAAATGAGACGATCATTATAAGAAAAGCGTTCCTCACAGAGGAACGCTTTTTGTTTATAGCTTAATGAGTTTTGTTTTTACTATGGGCTGGTTTTCATAACGGATATGAACGAGGTAGACACCGCGTTGCAAAGTACGCAAGGGGACCTTTTCAATATCGGATGTTCCCAAGGATTGTTCCCATACTTTTTGTCCTAAAGTGTTCATCAGGAATACTGTGCCTTTCCATCGCTGAGGATTTGCAAATTGGACGTATTGCTTTGCTGGGTTGGGGAAAAGCGAAATACTCGTGTTGGCATTTTCTTTTTGCAGAGCCTTTCGCTGTTGCCCAATGGCAAAAGTTCGGCTGGTGGCAGTATAGGGTTTTACAGCTCCTGTCCATCCGTTTTTCCATGCTCCGTAATGAACAATGCGGTAGGTGCCTGCATCGACATTGGTGGGGATTTTCCATTGGATGTAAATTTTTGAATTGGCAATGCCACTGCGTTTCCATTCCATTTTGGTCGAATTGTCACGATCTTCATATCGGGTAATCCACGAGCCTTCAATGAGTTGTTGTACTGCTAAATAACTGCCATTGGTTCTGGGATTGTTGTTCGGATGTCCTCCCCAAAAGCTAACGTTTATAGTTTGATTGGCAGTGTAAAAAGAAGTAGCGTCTTGGATGGTACTCCCAAAAGATTTAAAGAGCGGTTTGTCATCAAACAATATAGGAGCCGTTTTGTCGAGGCCAATAAAGGACTTTACTGGTGCTTGAGGTTCCGGAACGGGCCAAGGATTGGCCAAAGGCGTGCGAATTTTTGTAGTCAAGCGTTCAAATTCTTGTTGATAGGCAGCACAGGTCCAAGGGCCAAAATGTGTGCTGGCACCTTCGTATTGTTGAGAGGCGTATTCTTCACGAGTCGTTACATAGCCAGCATAGGCATCTGCATACCCCGTGAATACGGTGTATTGTATACCGGTATCAGGCACATCACTCACGGCTTTACGCATGCGTCTTCCTGCCATTACCGTAAATTCACCTGGAGCTGCTAAAATTCCTAACTGACCAATTTTTAGCAAACTGGTAGGGAGTATTTTTGGGGTTCTTGGGTTGGCGTCATTAGCGCCAATATTGAAGAGTATATCAATAGGTTTTTCCATATGACACTGAGCATTGGCACATCCGCTGGTAGGGTTGCTTCGAGTTTCACCCTCACGTCCTATGCCACTTCTACCATCTTCTGCTCCAGCTCGGAATGACAAGCCCAATGCTGCTTTACAGGTTTGACGCCATTCACCATCGGTGAATTTGGGCGCTATGGACAGCTTTGAATAATCACTGTACCTAGTAACGGCAACCACTGAACCGGTTAATTGAATGGTGGCACTGTTAAATAATTCGTAGGCTTTTTGATACTGACGCATCCCAATTATGGCTGCGCTTTCTTCTTCTGTAGCTCCTGGTCCTGAGGCATCTGTTCGCGGGTCGTCAGGGGCGGGTTGACGGAGGTTTGGTGACATGTCACCCGCATTGGAATTGGCGAATGCCGCGATAAATTGTGGGTGTGAAGCCCGGTATTGTGTACCTTGGAGTCGCTCGAATTCAAGAGCAGCGTACCCTTTGTTGTCACCACTACAAAACTTGTACGTTTTTGTCAAATTAGTGGGGTGCACAGCAAACCATGAAAGCATTCCTACAGGACGATTTCCTTGGATAAATTTGAGTACTGTCATTTCTTGGTCGATACTAGGGTAGGCATTGGCGTCTTTGTTGAGCTGGTAAGCCACTAAAGAGCGGTTGATACTCGCATTCGTTAAATAGCCTTTGTTATAGTAAATTCTTCCAGGGCTCATGTGCTCATGCGCTTGCTTTATCGCTTGGACGATACCGGAAATGAGAATGGAAAAATTGGTTTTGTAATGTCCACCGGTAGCTGTGTTGTACAGTTCGTAATGTGAATAACCACCCGGTGACACATGGGTGTGTGTTGCGCTGATAATCAAGTTGCTGTCGGTGTAAAGTGTTCCGAACTCATTGCGCAGTGCTTGCAGTACAGCTTGATTGACCGATTGAAACACGGCTCCTTTGTCGATGTTGACAAAGACTACCGGTTTCCCGTTGGGTTCTTTGACAATAAAAGCGCGAGCGTACTGCCGGTCTTTGATTCCCGAATTACTAAAAAAAGGGTTTCCGTAACCGAAAAAGTTACTTTGTGCAATTTGACCAGTGATATCGGAGATCCCGATACCAATTTCATAGTTATTGGTTTGTCCCTGTAGGTGAATAACCGCAAGGAAACAAAGGCTTGTGAGCAGCCTTTTCATTAGAAGGGTTGAGTAAATCATTGGGTTAGTGATTTTTAGTTACTCACTAAGTTAAATGATAGTTGTGTTATTGTTAAAAAAAGTGTATAAATTTTACTTATAGTGAAATAATTTAGACTAATAGTTGTTAAAATGAAAAAGCCTGCAAAAGCAGGCTTTTCTTGAGGTATATAGCAAAAGCAACGAATTACTTCATTTTTGCTAAAAACTCTTTATTCATTTTTACATAGTCAGCATTTCCCGCTTTCTCAGCACCCGCCAAAGATCCTTTAGCAGCCTTAATAGCTCCTTTTTTATCTCCTGCTTTAGCTAAGATTAATGATTGTTGACGCAAGTACCAAAATCTTGGCTGTTCTTTAGTCATGTCAACGGCTTTGTTAATCCAAGTTTTTGCTTTGTTAATGTCTTTTCCTTCAGTTAAGTAATACACAGCAGCCGCGTAATAATCATTAGGCGAAGGTCCATTCATAATTTTTGTAATGCTCGCTTCTACACCTTTGTCAGTTGGTGTTGTAAACGTAACTCCTACATAAGCATTTTCCCACAACATACCTATTGCTGCTGAATTGTTGGTGATATCATCAATAGTAATGGTAAAAGTTTCTATTTTCACGGGCATAGGTACCACTTTGGCTGTGGTTGTTAAAGCAACTTTTGACGCGTCCCATTTTCTAGGAGTTCCCCAGTTATTGGTGTCGTTGTAAAAAATTACCTCCCAAGAATCTTTATTGGGTTTGGTGTAGATTGCATAGCTTCCTTTTTTTAATTCTTTTCCATCAATAGTAACATCGTCACTAAAAGTGATTTTAGTGTTAGCATTTGCTCCGGTGCGCCAAAGCTTCCCAAAAGGAACTAAATCGCCAAATATCTTTCTTCCTTTCATCCCAGGACGAGAGTATTCAACAGATACATCTGTTAGACCAACTTGTTGCTCCAATTTGGAAGATGGACTTGAAGCAGGTGTTTTCACCTGTGCGTTAAGCAGACTTGTACAAGCCAGCGCTACCAAACTTAAAAGTACTTTTTTCATGTTATGGTGTGTTTGATTAAAAATTTAGCTAAAATTACAACGAAATATGCCTATTAATGTTAACAAAAACTTAAAATAAGGTAGTGTATATTTGCAAGCATGAAAAAATTAATTGCAGAATTTATCGGTACGTTTTCATTGATTTTTTGTGGTACAGGAGCCATGACCATCAGTGAGGTGACCCAAGGGGCAGATTTAACCCATATTGGCGTAGCCATGACTTGGGGACTTATAGTAATGGCCATGATATACGCTTTTGGTGAGAGCTCAGGAGCACATTTTAATCCCGCAGTGACCGTAGCATTTGCCTACGCAAAAAAGTTTGATTGGAAACGAGTTCCAGGATACATCACTGCGCAGTTTTTAGGGGCGCTATTGGCAAGTGTAGTTCTTTGGATACTTTTTCCGACAAGTGAATTTTACGGAGCGACCTTGCCGGCTATGGATGCTTGGAGAGCGTTTGTGTTGGAGTTATTACTGACGTTCTTTTTAATGCTAACTATTATCAATGTTTCGACAGGCAGTAAAGAAACAGGAGTGATGGCAGGAATTGCTATTGGAGGGGTAGTGCTGTTAGAGGCGATGTTTGCCGGTCCGATGACCAAGGCATCTATGAATCCGATTAGATCCCTAGCTCCAGCAATAGTTTCTGGTCATTACGAGCATTTATGGTTGTATTTGACGGCCCCGTTTTTAGGAGCGTTGTTAGCCGTGATATCCTGCAAATTGGTAAAAGATGACCAGTGTTGTGCGTCGGGTTGTTAGAAGAAAGTAATAAAATTAAAAAAAGGAAGTACCACAGTACTTCCTTTTTTTAATTACTGTATTTGCGTTTTCTGAGATAATTAAAACCAAAACCGAAAAGCCCCAAGAGGAGTAAAGGCATTCCTATATTAAACAGCTTCCAAGTGTCAGCTGATTCGTAGGCGGCTTTTTTGTCTAATAGTCTTACTTTGATAGTCTTATTTTTTAACGGAAGTAATCCTGCATCATCCATGAGATAATCAATCGCATTACTTAAAAATTCCTTATTTCCATAATAATCACCTGTCCATTTATCTTTCGCTAAATCCATGGGTTTACCTTTGAGCATTTCGTTTTTGGCCAAATCTCCATCGGCGATGACTATCATTTTGTTCGGACCGCCTTTAGCTAGGTAGTCTTGAGTTTTAAAAGGTTTAATTCTGTGCTCGTAGGCAGAAGCGAAATCCCCCTCAAGCAGTACGGCCAGTAATTGCGGTCCATCGGAATAATCGCGCTGTTGAGGTTCCTGAGTAATACTTTGTAATTCAATGATTTTAGGGGTTCCTATTTTCTTGCTCAAAGGAGAAGAGACCAATAAAGGTGTTTTTTGGAGCCCGCCTTTTAAGGTGTCAATTTGAGTTGTAAATCGAAAACGTACAGGCGATACATTCTTTGTAATAACATGATACGGATTTGCTTGTGCTAAAGGGTAATAAAACCAAGGCAACTGCTGAAACTGTGATTGGTTTCCTACATTTCCGGTGGCAAGTGGGATTTTTGCACTGTACAGGTCTTTGATCAACTTGTTATTAATACGAACTTGATAGCCAAACAATAAATCGGTGAGGTTGAGGTCTCTCGGAAAGGCCATCATTTTACCTTCGTTGTACAAACTGTCGGTATCGGAGTAGTTGGCATCCAACATCCATAAAGATTTTCCTCCGTGTGTAATAAATTGATCCAATACTAACTTTTCGCGTTCGCTAAATCGTTCCGTAGGTTTTGCGATGAATGCAAGATCGTATTTTCGAAGGTCTTTTAACGTTTTTTCAGGGTTCGAAGCGGTACTGTCGAGGGTAAATTTTGCCAATCGGTATTTTGTGCGAATGTCAGATAGTAAACTGTAGAGATACTTATCGTCCAATTCTCCATTTCCTGCTAATACGGCGATGCTTGGTTTTTGGTCCTTTAATAGGGTGGCAATTCCATTAGCAAACGAGTATTCGAGTTTTTCAATAGCTTGTTGTAGCTGTTCTTCTTGCGACTTTGCCTGGGTTGATGGTAATAGTGAAACTGAGGTACGTCGGGTACCGTAGGTGAGTTCGGCCCAAGGGAAAATAATGGCTTCTGACAGCTTGCCATCTTCCTCGACGGTGAGCCTGCTAGGTAGCATGCCTCTTTTGATTAGATCTTCACGATAGTCGTCAGGATTGATAAAACGGATGTTAACTGAGCCATTTCTGGCTTGTAACTCATCTAAAAATTGGGCGGTTTCGATTTGCAATCGTTTAAATTCGGCAGGGAATTCTCCTTGTAAATAAACGTCGATATAGAGTGATTCGTCTAAGGAATCTAATAAGTCTTCACTGACCTCTGAAAGCGTATAGCGCTTGTCTTCAGTTAAATCAAATCGGAGGTAGCTACGTTGTGCTATATAATTGAGAACTGCGATGCCTAAAAGCACCAGTAAACTGTTTTTTATGCTCTTATTCATTGCGTAGTTGTTGTTTGGTCATAAATAAAAAGAAAAAGGTCAAACTTCCGAAATACAATACATCTCGGGTATCGATAACACCTCGACTAATGCTTTTATAATGCTCGTTGAGTCCGAGGAGTTGAAGCGTCCTATTGTTGTCAAGTGTTGTTGCAGCTGCTTCAAATCCGTAAAATAGCAGGAAACAAATAAACACCGCCGCGATGAAAGCAACAATTTGATTTTTGGTCAGTGTCGAAGTGAAGATCCCAATTGCGGTGTAGCAAATGGCAATACAAAACAAGCCTACATATGACCCTGCAATGCTCCCGAAATCAATCCCTCCTATAGGGTTTGCAAGCGCGTAAATAGTATAAGTATAACTCAGTGTTGGCAAGATAGCAATGCAAACTAATAATAGTGCCGCCAAGTATTTTCCGACGATAATTTGCCAATCTGATAGGGGTTGGGTTTTGAGTAACTCAATAGTTCCCGTTTGATATTCATCGGCAAAAGACTTCATTGTTATTGCTGGAATGAGAAATAAAAACAGCCAAGGAGCTAGAAAAAAATAACTGCTCAAATCGGCAAAACCAGCTTGAAGTATATTCAAATCGTCTTTTAAAACCCATAAAAACAAGCCGTTGATTAAGAGGAATACACCAATAACCAAATAGGCAATAGGGGACGAGAAAAAGGAGTTAAACTCTTTTTTAATTATTGAGATCATAGAGATATACGGTTTATAGGGTTATCGTGTGTTCCTCACCTTAAGGCAGGCTCACTAGTTTGTCTACGCTCCAAGCCTCGGGTTTTCCATTGAAAAAAACTTTCGTTTTGGCCCAAATTCCTTGGAAGAGTTCTGAATTTCTGTAATTTTCTAAATCTTCTTCACGTTCCCAATAGCTATACGTAAAAAAAATACTAGGGTCGTGCTTATCGCTGTACATTTCTAATAAACGACAGCCGGGGAAGTTTCGTATGTGTTCTTTTTGTTCTTCAAAGTTGGCTAAAAACTCCTCGATGTGTTCTGGAGCAAAACTAAGCTTGACAATTCTTACAAACATATATTAAGTTATGGGGATAAATTCAGGTTTTACGATTTCTTCAAATTCAATAGTTACAGTATCTCTGTATTGCAATCCTAAAAGGGTAGAGGCGCCTCCAACAGTTCCTAAATTACTGCGGTAAATGGCAATTTCCAAAAAACCTGCTGAATTAAAAAGGGCCAGTTTCTCTCCGTCGTATTGCCGCTTCTCTTCCGGTAAAGTGAGATCTACAATTTCATTGTAACGGTTGAAGATCTTTTTGAAGCGGTATCGTCCTGCCGATACGACAAAAGGACGTCCTTTTCCAATTTTTTGAAAAAATCTCTTGTGTATATTACTGATAACATTACCGTAATTGTCGATGTACAAAACACCTCCTTTGATGATGGTTTGTCGCTGATTGGTTTTGGGTTGAATTTCAATCAGTTTTTTGTAGTCGGTAATTTCTTTACCGATAACGTTTAAACTACCACCTCGAGCAATGTGAGAGGCAACCTTAACAAAGACGTCCAACACCGGGAAGCTCGTGCTTATGTGGTTATGGATGTTGATTTCGACAATTTTTGTCGGTTGTATTTCTGAGGCAATCATAGAAATTAAGCCGTTGTCAGGACAAATAAAATAATGATCGTCTAAGAGTATAGCAATGTGTTTATTTTCGACGCTGAGTTCCGAGTCTACACCGACGATATGAATCGTGTTTTTCGGAAAACTCTTGTAGGCATTTTTTAAGATATACGCCGTTTCCGTGATATTGAATGGCGATATGCTATGGGTAATATCAACAATCTTCGCATCGGGTAATTCCGAATATATGGCTCCCTTGACAGCTCCCACAAAGTGGTCTTTGATTCCAAAGTCGGTGGTTAAGGTGATGAGAGACATTGCGTTAGCGTGTTGTTAATTGTTTTGTTAAAAAATTACTCGAAAATTAAAGCAAAACTAAGTAATTCATTAAAAATAATTGGTATTTTTAAACAGAATAATATTTAAAATCTATTACATTTGAACGAACGTATTATTGAATTAACAGAAATCAACCCAAATGATTTTTTTGGTGCGCAAAATAGCACCATCGCTCAATTAAAAACGTACTTCCCAAAAATAAAAATAGTTGCTAGAGGAAATACCCTGAAAATTTACGGAGAATCGGAGATATTGGATGAGTTTGAAAAGCGCTTTGACATGTTGGTGCGCTATTTTCACAGATATAATCGATTGGACGAGAATAGTATTGAACGAATTTTGACCTCTACCGGTAAAGAAGAAGAACTGAGGAAATCGGGGAGCAGTAAGGATGTGTTAGTGCATGGAGTGAGTGGGAAATTGATCAAAGCGGAAACAGAAAACCAACGCAAAATGGTCAGTTTAATGGGGAAAAATGATATGCTTTTCGCTGTCGGACCTGCTGGTACCGGAAAAACCTATACAGCAGTAGCCCTTGCGGTGCGCGCATTAAAAGAAAAGGAAGTTCGCAGAATTATTTTAACGCGTCCAGCGGTAGAGTCTGGAGAGAACCTCGGGTTTTTGCCAGGAGATTTAAAAGAAAAACTCGATCCGTATATGCAACCGCTTTACGACGCCTTGAGAGATATGATCCCGCATGAGAAATTACAAGCCTATATAGAAAACGGAACCATTCAAATTGCACCTTTAGCGTTTATGCGTGGACGTACTCTAGACAATGCCTTTGTAATTTTAGATGAGGCTCAGAACACTACCCACGCCCAAATGAAAATGTTTTTAACCCGTATGGGACGACGAGCAAAGTTTATTATTACGGGAGATCCGGGGCAAATTGATTTACCGCGTAAACAAGTTTCAGGTCTTAAAGAATCCTTGTTGGCCTTAAAAGATATAGAGGGCATCGGACAAGTATACCTAGACGATAAAGATGTTATCAGGCATCGATTGGTGAGAAAAATTATCTCAGCGTATAAAAGCATAGAATCAGAATAAAAAAAAGCGAGTAGTTCACTACTCGCTTTTTTTAGCTATATGTTAAAGCGATAGTTGAGTTTAAGTGCCACACCCCAATTCGTTCTGTGTACGTGCTGGTCAAAGTTGTCCGTTACAACGAGGTATACATAAGACAATGGAAGGTACTCCCATTGCAAGCGACTGTTGATGTTCAGATTGTTGAGCTGGGTGTTGTATTGAATGTAAGTCGTCCAATTTAATCGACGTGAAAAAAAGAGCTCGTTGGTCATTCGCAATAAATGAAACGTGCGTTTTCCCAGTGCTTTTAAGTCTATGGCATTTACTTCGTAGGTAGCTCTGAATTTAGCTGTGGGGAGTACTAAATATTCTGCATTTACAAATAGTCTTGACCGCGTGCCGTGATAGTAGCTACCATGACGCAAGGAAGCGTTGTACCGAAAGTTTCGATTGCGAACGGAGTTGTATCCTGCCTGCACGCCAGCATAATGATAAATTCCGGGTTGCAAGTAGTTCCCATTTCGCAATAAGTCAAAGGCGTATTGGAGTTCGTTATAGTCGTAGAAAGCATTGAAATAGATAGAAGAAAGGTTTTTAAACCACAGGGCATTGTTGAAAAATAAAGACGATTGTATGAGTTGCCCACGAGCATTCCAGGTACCGCTGCTTCGCAAAAGAAAATAACGGTAAGAATCGAGGGATGCGTGATTTTTGAAAAAAGTTCGAAAGGAAAGTCGTGCGTTGGCCTGGGTATAGCTTTCTCTCATGGTTTGTTGACTCGCGGCATCATAGGTGTACAAACGAGGTACAAAGCCAATATTGGTGAGGTAGTTCTGTTGCACGTGATGTGCCGAAAAGCCAACTTCACTTTTATTACTGGTATACCACATTCCTAAATGATAAAAATTGTTGGCGCTGTCGTAGTCGTTTCCGAGGCTTTTGGCGTAATTGGCTAGGCCAGTCCATTTGTTGTTGTCTGACCGATAGTTTACATTCGCCCCTGCAACGCGATTGTATTGATCTCCAAACCGAAACCCGTCCATTTCTTGGTGATTGACAATAAAGCCAGTTGTGCTAAAATTGCGATTTAATTGCTGTTCGAGTACTAAAGCTCCGTAGTTTTCTGCAGAGGTATTGGCATTGGCTTTAGTGAATACGTCTAAAAATCCCAAACGCGTTTTTGGACTGAGGTTTCCGGAGAGTTTTGCACCGAATAAAATATCGCTTTTTGCTCCAATGCGACGAGAATAGAACGGGTTTACCGCAGGGATCCCCAAATTAGAAAACAGATCGCTGTTTTCGAGAAAAAAATTTCTTCTCTCTGGAAAGTTAATAGAAAACTGACTCAAATTGGTTACTTGCTGATCCACATCGATCTGTGAGAAATCGGGATTCACTGTAGCGTCGAGTCGCAAGGATGCGTTGATGGAATACTGTAGGTCTAAACTCGGGGTAAACTGACTTTTGTGAAGTGCTGGACGGAGTGTGTGTTGATATTGTGAGGTGATAGAAGGCGTTAAAGTGATTCGAGAAGTACTGCTCTGATTTAGTTTTTCAACGTGAAATTTCTTGGTAAACCGCAAATCGAAGATTTGATAGTTGCGCGTTATGGCGCTATAACTAGACCAGGAATTTTTTTTAATGTCTCGATGGTAAAACAGCAAACCAAATTCAGGGCTGTTTTCTGAGAACCCAATAGAAGAGAGCGGGATTTCTATTTCGTAGATTTTACGTGTGTTTTCCTGTGAGGTTTCAGCAGTCCATATAGCATTCCAACTGTTGTTGATATTGTAAAATTGACCGTTGCGTTCAATCAGAGCATCGGAAAGAGCTCCTCCGATATTGCAGGCAAAATAAAAGGCATTTTGATGTTGATTATTGGTGTCGAGTACCAAGACAAAAGCATCACTGCTCGCAACAGAATTCCGGATGTCGTCTCTTTTTAAGGAGCCAATTTGCGTTCTTTCAGTCGAATCGTGATAGACAGCACTGATAAATAGCGACTGTCCATTGTGGAAAATTTTAACCTCAGTTTGCTGTTCGGATAAACTGCCATTTTCTGGAATAAAGTTGCGGAAGTTACTATAGGAAGGTAAGCTTTGCCATACCGCTTCTTGAAGCTTTCCATCGATGGAGGGGCGTTGATTGATAAAAGGAATTGTCTGCTCCTGTGCTCGGGTGAATTGCAATGTGGCCAACAGTGCGATGACGGTGAGTAATGATTTCATAGATTTGGTTTTGTGTAATAGGTTTATTGAGGACCAAACTATAAGTTTGATAGGAGCTATTTTCGGAAAGTAGACCAACCTAGTACCAGGGCATACAGAAACTCTATAGGAGTCGAAAACGGTGTTGGTCGACCTAAATCTTGGTTTGGTTGTCGTCAAAGGGGTTTACGTCTTTGCTATGGCTAAAATTTAAAAATTAACTGTACATTCGCTAGATAAGTAGTTTTTGAGTTTCTGTTATGAATGTTCAGCTGTTAAAATATACCTATGTAAAGCAAAGCCTTTTTTGGCTTTTGGTCTTTAGCTATTTTTACCTCACCACCGATATTTCTTTTTATGAGGCGGGGTATTTACAAGTATTTGAAAGCATTTTGATTTTGGTATTTGCTCAGTTTATTTGTGCACAACTCATCCGTCAGTGGTTAGTACCTACATTTTTGAATAAGGGGCAGTTTTATAAATTCATCGCGAGCACCGTGCTGTTGCTTTTTCTGGCCTATGTACTGTATTTAGCCATGCGCACGTATTGGTATGAACCGCGTTATCTTTCGTATTATCCCATCAAAAAGCAGCAAATTATACTCCGTCCCTTTTGGGAGAAGGTCTGGAATTTTAGAGCTATTTTAAGCAAGGCCATTAAGTTTGTCACACCGGCAGCGATGTTGTTGATGTACGATTTTTACCGTAAACAGCGTCAGTTGTTAGAGTTAAACGAGCAAAAGAAGATCGCTGAATTAAAAGTACTAAAGCAGCAGTTGAATCCTCATTTTTTATTCAATACCCTCAACAATCTCTACGCGTTGACCTTAAAAAAATCAGAATTGGCTCCTGTGATTATTGAAAAGTTGTCGGCTATATTGGATTATATGCTTTACGGGTGTACCGCTAATTTTACGAGTTTGTCAAAAGAGTGGCTGTTGATAGAGAATTACATCACCTTAGAAAAAATCCGCTATGGAAAACGCGTCAAGGTCGTGAGTAGGAGCGAAGTTACAGAAGAAGTGAAAATAGCCCCGTTGATCGTATTGACATTTGTAGAGAATGCCTTTAAGCACGGAGTGGCTCAAGAACTCGAACAGGCTACTATTGAGATACATTTATCGATCGTAGCGAATCAAATTGTATTTACGGTAGTAAATTCAAAACCCAAAAAACAATTAAGCACAAACAAACCCAGTATAGGACTGCAGAATGTAAAAAAACAGTTGGCGCTTTTGTATCCACAGGCACATACATTGGACATTTCTGAAACCGATACCGAGTTTAGTGTCCGATTAACACTTGAAAAACGATGAAGTATACTTGTATGATAGTCGATGATGAGGAATTAGCCAGAGAACTCATTGAAACGCATTTGTCACAAATCGATGATTTTGAGTTGGTAGCTTCTTGTGGGAGCGCGATAGAGGCGAGCAAGGTATTGCAACAAGAGGCGATTGATTTACTGTTTTTAGACATAGAGATGCCAGTGTTAAAAGGAACGGAGTTCTTTAAGAATTTACTAAATAAACCTAGAGTTATTTTTACGACTGCTTACAGGGATTACGCGGTGGAAGGTTTCGAATTGAACGCTGTTGATTACCTTTTAAAGCCCATCGTTTTTCATCGTTTTTTTCAGGCGATTGAGAAGTTCAGAGCATTGCAAACTACCACACCGACGAAGGTACGAGCAACGGCGCCGGAAACGGGAAGCCAAAAGAGCATCTTTATTCGAAAGAATCGCAAGCAATGCAAGCTGATACTCGCTGAAATTGCGTATGTGGAAAGCGTGAAAGATTACGTGAAGATAGTTACCGATACCGAAGTTCACGTGGTCAAATACGGCATTTCGGAGTTCGAAAAAAAACTGGACCATCGATTTGTTAGAATTCATCGTTCGTATATCGTAAACAAAAACAGAATTACCGCATATACCAAAAACGATCTCGAATTAGGAGAAAAGGAAATTCCTATAGGGGAGGTGTTTAAGGGTAATATGGAGCGCTTGTTTAACGACAGTGCTACCTAGCGAAATTTGCTGATTTTTCCGATCTAAATAGCCGGTAATATTCCCGAAATCACTTACATTTGTGAGCTACAACACAACTTACAAGAATACATGAATACAATTAACGAAACTGCGTTTCAGTTTCCTGGGCAAAAGGCCGTTTACAAAGGGAAAGTAAGAGAAGTATATACTTTAGAAAACGATTTGCTAGTGATGATCGCTTCTGATCGTTTGTCTGCATTTGACGTGATTTTACCGAAACAAATTCCGTTTAAAGGGCAAATCTTAAATCAAATCGCTGCGAAAATGATGAAAGATACCGAAGATTTGGTTCCTAATTGGTTGGTGGCAAATCCGGATGAGAATGTCGCTGTCGGACATGCCTGCGAGCCTTTTAAGGTAGAAATGGTTATCAGAGGGTATTTGTCAGGACACGCAGCGCGAGAATACAGTGCAGGAAAAAGGATATTGTGCGGAGTAGCCATGCCTGAAGGAATGAAAGAAAACGATCAATTTCCTGAGCCTATCATTACGCCTTCTACCAAGGCAGATAATGGAGCCCATGACGAAGATATTTCTAGAGAAGACATCTTGAGCAAGGGAATTGTTTCAGAAGAAGATTACCTCGTACTAGAAAAGTACACACGTGCACTTTTTCAAAGGGGGTCTGAGATAGCTAAAGAGCGCGGATTGATACTCGTAGATACCAAATATGAATTCGGTAAAACGCCTGCAGGAGAAATTGTTTTAATCGATGAAATTCACACGCCAGATTCGTCGCGCTATTTCTATGCGGATGGTTATGAAGAACGCCAGGAACGCGGAGAAAAACAAAAGCAGCTGTCAAAAGAGTTTGTCCGTCAGTGGCTTATCGAAAACGGTTTTCAAGGGAAAGAAGGACAGGAAATCCCAGAGATGTCTACAGAGAAAATTACAGAAATTTCGAATCGATACATCGAACTTTTCGAGCAAATTACCGGAGATCGCTTTGTGAAAGCCGATACTACCAATGTGGCGCAGCGAATAGAAACCAACGTGTTAAATTTTTTAAATGAACAGAACGCCTAAAATCAGACCGGAATTGAATTTGTCGGGCACTAGTGAAGCTGAGGAGTTTCAGAATACTGTATTGCGACCTGTGCTAAAATTACAGCACGAATTATTGCTAAGGCTAATAGATGAATATGCTGCACAGTTTAAGTTGGACGTATACCGTGGAACGAAGGAGACTATTTTAGAAGAAGTCACCAATTTAGTTCAAAAACAGCGAAGTGTGAAGGCAACGCTCATAGGTACGGTCATTGGCCAGTTTTCCACGTCAGAACTCGAGGTGTATTTGGCAGGACGAAAAGAGTACGATAAGAGAATTCAACAAATGATTTTACAGCGTTTTAGAGATAGTCTATAAACATTTACAACAAGCTCACTGAGCTTAGATGAGTATTTCAAAAAAACAGTCTTCGGACTGTTTTTTTATTTAAAAATATCTTAAAAAGGAGTGTAGCTTTTCTTGGCTATGGGATTTTTTGTAACTTACACAGAACGAACAAAACTTTCAAAATAATGCCAACCTATACACTGAAAATTAACGGTGCATCGAAACAGGTGACCGTTGATTCAGATACCCCATTACTTTGGGTACTGAGAGATGAACTCAATTTAGTAGGAACAAAATTTGGCTGTGGAATTGCCCAATGTGGCGCTTGTACAGTCCATATTGACGGTGTAGCCATGCGGAGTTGTCAGTTGCCAGTTTCTGCACTGACGACCGAGGCGGTTACGACGATCGAAGGGCTGTCTGCTGAAGGCGATCATCCATTACAAGAAGCGTGGAAAGCGGTTGATGTTCCACAATGTGGTTATTGTCAGGCTGGCCAAATAATGACTGCAGCTTCCTTCCTAAAGGACAATCCCAATCCGACCAAAGATGAAATTAGAGAGGCGATGCACGGAAATTTGTGCCGTTGCGCTTCTTACAATAGAATAGAGAAAGCTGTGGCGATAGCTGCTGAGAAAATGAGCTAACCTTTACAAAAATAACTACATGAAAACAACAGTAAAAACTTCAGGTGTAAGTAGGAGAAATTTTTTAAAGGCCAGCGCGCTTACCAGTGGTGGTTTGCTCATTGGGTTTAATTTGTTTACTGCTTGTAAATCCAATGCAAAACCTCCTGTAAATATCGACCAGTTAAATTTTAACGACTTTAATGCCTTTATTGAAATAGCGGATAATGGTTATGTGAGCATTTATTCTCCTAACCCAGAAATTGGGCAAGGAGTGAAAACAGCAATGCCCATGATCATCGCAGAAGAATTGGATGTTCCTTGGGAGCACGTTAAGGTGGTACAAGCAAAATACGACAATAAAAAATACACCCGTCAAGTAGCCGGTGGTAGCCAGAGTATTCGACAGGGCTGGGATGCGCTGCGTCAAACTGGGGCAACTGCCAAACAAATGTTAGTGAACGCCGCTGCTGCAAAGTGGGGGGTGAGTCCTGACCAGTGTACTGCACGTGCAGGAATTATCAGTAATGCTGACGGAAAAACCTTAGGTTATGGAGAGGTGGCCTTAGCGGCCGCCAAATTGGAGGTTCCGAAAGATGTAAAACTTAAGAAGCCTAGTGAGTTTACCTTGATAGGTACAGATGCTATAAATGTAGATTTGAGTAAAATTGTCACAGGGAAGCCGCTGTTCGGATTGGATTATAAGGCCGAAGGAATGCTGTATGTATCAGTACTCAGACCTCCTGCGTTTGGAAAAAAACTCGTCAGTTTTGACGATCGTGTGACAAAAGAAGTCTCAGGAGTAAAAGAAGTACACCGTTTTGGTGATAAGGTGGCCGTTTTGGCCACGAGTACTTGGGCTGCCATGAAAGGAAAGAAAGCCTTGCTTGCAGAATGGAAAGCAGAGGGGAGTTTGGAAAGTACAGCAGATCACGATAAAATTTTAAACGGTATTTTGGATGCTGATGATTTTGATGTACGAAGAGAAGATGGAAATGTAGCCCGCGCTTTTAAAGAGGCTGATGAAGTACTGGAACGCACTTACCATTCCCCTTTTTTACCGCACAATTGTTTGGAGCCGATGAATTTTTATGCCGATGTCACCCCAGAACGAGTGCATTTGGTAGGCCCCATACAAACACCTCAGTGGACAGCAGGAAGAATAGCAAAGTTGCTCAACCGAGATGAAAGCGATTTCGAACTCGAAATGACGCGTATGGGAGGTGGATTTGGAAGGCGTCTTTACGGAGATTTTGCACTGGAAGCTGCAGAGATTTCCAATATAGCCAAAAAACCAGTAAAGGTAGTGTTCTCCCGAGAAGATGATATGACGGACGGAATCTACAGACCGGCGATTAAGTATCGAATAAAGGCCGCAATTAAAGAAGGTAAAATAACCGGATATCATTTAAAAGAAGCGGCTATTAATGGAAATATGTACGGACTCATACCTCATTTTTTTCCTGCAGGCTGTATTCCAAATTACAAAGTATCCACTCAAAACTATAAAAGTGCTATTACAACGGGGGCATGGCGAGCTCCATACACCAATTTCTTAGCATTTGCCGAGCAGAGTTTTTTCGATGAGCTGGCCGAAAAATTAGCAAAAGACCCTGTTCAATTGCGATTAGAACTTTTGCAAGAAGTAAAAGGCTCAAGTGATGAGAAAATTGAATATTCTGGTGAGCGTATGGAGCAAACTATTAAACTAGCAGCCGAAAAAGCAAACTGGGGCAAAGCCAAAGAGGGAGTGTATCAGGGGTTTGCAGCATATTACAGTCATAATACACACGTTGCTGAGGTAGCAGAGGTAGTCCTAGAAGATGGGAAGCCTCGTGTAACCAAAGTAGTGGCAGCGGTGGATTGTGGTATCGTAGTGAATCCGACGGGTGCTATAAATCAAATTCAAGGAGGTGTCTTGGACGGAATAGGCCATGCGATGTACGGTGATTTTAGTTTTGAGGACGGCAAACCATCAAGTAAAAATTTCGACTCGTATCGTCTAATACGAATGCAAGAAACACCAGCGGTCGAGGTGCATTTTGTGAGCAATGAATTGTCTCCAACAGGTTTGGGAGAACCGGGTTTACCTCCGGCAGGAGGAGCTGTGGCCAATGCGGTTTTTAAAGCACTAAATACTCGAATGTATTCACAACCCTTTACAAAAGAATTGGAAACTTCTACTAATGAACTCAAGAGCTAGCTCTGGGTTTTGAATTGAATATACAAAAGGAAAAGACGCATTTTGCGTCTTTTTTTTTAGCCCTTTTGTTGAGAATTTAATTTTTTACTCGTAAATTGAGAAATACTACTGCATTTTGAGTTGTTTTTCTTTTGTATTATAACTATTGGTGTGTGTTTTTGTTTTAAAAATGGTTTAAATTTAGTTTTTGGTTAAAAATTTATATCATTTTAACATAGTTTGATAAAAAATACAAAAAAGAGCTAACTTTGTTGGAAATCAACAACACAATTAATATTTATCAAAACATTTACGTACAATGAACATCAAAAAAGTTCTCGTAGCTAACCGTGGAGAAATCGCCATTCGAGTATTCAGGGCTTGTTATGAAATTGGTATCAAAACAGTAGGGATTTACACTTTTGAAGACCGCTATTCACTCCATCGTTACAAAGCGGACGAATGCTATCAGGTAGGAGCGGACAACGATCCGTTAAAGCCGTATTTAAACATGGATGCAATTATAAAGGTTGCCAAAGAGACCGGAGCAGATGCGATTCATCCAGGATATGGTTTCCTCTCTGAAAATGCTGAATTTGCCCAGAAATGTGAGGATCATGGAATCATCTTTATCGGACCCAAAGTGTCAGTTTTGAAGGCTCTTGGTGACAAAATCACAGCAAAGCAAGTAGCTGTTGATAATCAGGTGCCTATTATTCAAAGCAATGCCCAAAGTTTGACTTCAGTAGCGGTTGCTCTTGAAGAAGCGGTCAGAATTGGCTACCCTGTTATGCTCAAGGCTGCCTCTGGAGGAGGAGGAAGAGGAATGCGCGTGATTCGAAATGACGAGATGCTTCGCAAAGCCTTTCCTGAAGCGCAACGAGAATCGTTAAATGCATTCGGAGACGATACCTTGTTTTTAGAAAAGTACATAGAAAATCCAAAGCATATAGAAATCCAAATCGTAGCTGATGCACACGGGAATATGGTACATCTTTATGAACGTGATTGTTCGGTTCAAAGACGCTATCAAAAAGTGGTAGAAATTGCTCCTTCAATTAACTTAGATACCGCGATTACAGAACGCTTATACGATTATGCCTTGTCTATTTGTAAAGCGGTAGATTATAACAATATTGGAACTGTAGAGTTTTTGGTGGATCAAGACGGAAGCATTTATTTTATCGAGGTCAACCCTAGAATTCAGGTAGAACACACGGTTACTGAAATGGTAACCAATATAGATTTGGTTAAAACACAGCTATTCATAGCTGGAGGCTACAAATTAGCAGACAAACAAATTAAAATTCCAAATCAAGCATCGGTAAAGGTAGTTGGTCATGCCTTGCAATGCAGGGTTACCACGGAAGATCCAGCTAACGATTTTAAACCTGATTACGGAACGGTAACAACCTACCGTAGTGCTTCTGGTTTTGGAATTCGTTTGGATGCGGGAAGTATTTATCAAGGAGTGAAAATTTCACCATTTTTTGATTCGATGCTCGTAAAGGTATCTGCGCGAAGTAGAACTTTTGATGGTGCCTGTCGAAAAATGGTCCGAGCTTTGGGGGAATTCAGAGTCCGAGGCGTAAAGACAAATATTCCGTTTTTAGACAATATATTAAAACACGAAACCTTCCGAAAAGGCGAGGTAACGGTGAACTTTATAAAGGAACACCCTGAGTTATTCAAGCTCAGAAAATCGAGGAACAGAGCAAATAAAATAATTAACTATTTGGGTGAGGTGATCGTAAACGGGAATCCCGATGTCAAGGTGGTGAACCCGAATCACAAATTTAGCACGCCTATAGTTCCTTCATTTCCGCTCCTAGACAAGCATCCTAAAGGAACGAAAGACCTTTTGACAGAGCTCGGACCCGAAGGTTTTTCAAAGTGGTTGCGCAGTGAAAAGAAAGTTCATTTTACAGATACCACCATGCGCGATGCACATCAGAGTTTGTTGGCGACGCGAATGCGAACTGTTGATATGCTAAAAGTGGCAGAGGGCTACAGTAAGAATCATCCGGAAATTTTTAGTATGGAAGTTTGGGGAGGAGCAACTTTTGACGTGTGTCTCCGATTTTTACAAGAAAATCCTTGGGAACGACTGGCACTTCTGAGAAAAGCAATGCCCAACGTACTTTTGCAAATGTTGATTCGAGGGTCAAACGGAGTAGGATACACAGCTTATCCAGATAATTTGATTGAGAAGTTTGTCGAAAAATCTTGGGAAACTGGAGTAGATGTTTTTAGAATTTTTGATTCGTTGAATTGGATGAAATCGATCGCTCCTTGTATTAGTCACGTACGAAATAAAACGAATGGATTGGCAGAAGCGTCGCTCTGCTATACAGGAGATATTTTAAATCCTTCAAAAACAAAGTACGACTTAAAGTACTATTTGCAACTGGCTAAAGACATTGAAAATGCAGGAGCGCATATTCTCGGTGTTAAAGATATGGCGGGCTTGTTAAAGCCTCAGGCGGCTTATGAACTAATCAGTGCCTTGAAATCAGAAATTTCGATTCCTATCCATCTGCATACCCACGATACTTCTTCCTTGCAATCGGCCACGTATATCAAGGCGATAGAAGCGGGAGTTGATGTGGTAGACGTAGCGTTAGGAGGACTGTCAGGTTTGACCTCGCAGCCTAACTTTAATGCATTGGTGGAGGTGTTGGCTCACCATGAGAGGGCGCCGCACTTCGATACGGAAAAACTCGCAGAATACTCCAACTATTGGGAGGCTGTAAGAGGTTATTACTACCCTTTTGAATCAGGCTTAAAATCGGGTACAGGAGCAGTGTATACCCACGAAATTCCCGGAGGGCAATATTCGAATTTAAAAGGACAGGCAATAGCTTTAGGCTTGGAAGATAAATTTAATGAAGTGACGAAGATGTACGGAGAGGTTAATCAACTTTTCGGTGATATCATCAAAGTGACGCCGAGTTCGAAAGTTGTGGGAGACATGGCCCAGTATATGATTACGAATAACTTGACGGTCCAAGAAGTTTTGGAACGTGGAGAAACAATTTCGTTCCCACAATCGGTGATTAACTTTTTTAAAGGAGATCTCGGACAACCTGTTGGAGGATTTCCTGAGAAATTGCAAAAGATTATCCTCAAAGGTGAAAAGCCTTATACAGACCGACCCAATGAACATTTAGCACCGATCGATTTTGAAAAGGAGTTCGACGTGTTTAAAAATCAATTTCAGACGGGAATTGACAGGGAATTGCAGCTCACGGATTTCTTATCCTATAAGTTGTACCCTAAAGTGTTTGTCGATGCTTTTAACAAGCATGAAAAATACGGAGATATCATGCAGCTGCCTACCAAGAACTTCTTTTTTGGTTTAGAGGAAGGAGAAGAAATTATGGTTGATATTGAGCCAGGAAAGCGCATTTTGATCTCATTGATACAAAAGAGTGCCGCCAATGAAGACGGAATGGTAGAGGTGTTTTTTAAAGTAAATGGTCAAATGAGATCGGTACTGATCAAAGATGAAACCATTGCGGTAGAAAAGATAGAGAACGTCAAGGCCTCTGAGGGTGATGAGAAGCAGATAGGTGCACCACTACAAGGTTTGTTGTCGAATGTATTGGTTAAGCCGGGCGAAAAAGTGCTGGAAAACCAACCCTTATTTGTCATTGAAGCCATGAAAATGGAGACGACAGTAACTTCGGTAAACTCGGGGGTCATCGCTAAAATTCAATTGGAGGCAGGGGCCTTGGTTGATGCCAACGATTTAGTTGTTGAATTGGCATAAGTTGAGTAGCTTGTTGTTTTGAAATCGTTGCAAAAAAGGTTACTTTCGCATCATACTAAAAACAAAAAGTAAAAATGGTTAAAGATTTATTTGAAAGAATCAAAGGAGATAAGGGACCGCTAGGGAAATGGGCTGATAAGGCTGAAGGTTATTACGTATTCCCAAAACTAGAAGGACCTATTTCTAACCGCATGTCTTTCAATGGAAAAAAAGTAATTACTTGGAGTATTAATGATTATTTAGGATTAGCAAATCATCCTGAAGTGTTAAAAGTTGATGGTGAATCGGCTGCGGAAGATGGTATGGCATATCCTATGGGGGCGCGTATGATGTCAGGTCATACAAAGTACCACGAGCAATTGGAACGCGAATGTGCTGAATTCGTGGGAAAAGAAGCTTCTTATTTAGTGAATTTTGGATACCAAGGAATGGTATCAGCAATCGATGCCTTAGTTTCTAAAGACGATATCATCGTTTACGATATGGATACTCATGCCTGTATTATTGACGGTGTGCGTTTGCACGCTGGAAAGCGCTTTGTATACCGTCACAACGATATTGAGAGTTGTGAGAAAAATTTGAAGAGAGCAACCAAGATGGCCGAAAAAACAGGTGGCGGAATTTTACTTGTTTCTGAAGGAGTTTTTGGAATGCGAGGAGAGCAAGGACGACTTGCCGAAATCGTTGCCCTCAAAGAAAAATACAACTTTAGATTGTTGGTAGATGATGCACATGGTTTTGGAACTCTTGGTGAAGGAGGACGTGGTACTGGATTTGAGCAAGGTGTTCAGGACGGTATTGACGTGTACTTCGCAACCTTCGCAAAGTCGATGGCAGGAATAGGAGCCTTTTTTGCAGGTGATAAAGATGTGGTGCAATACCTACAGTACAACATGCGTTCTCAGATGTTTGCAAAGTCTTTACCAATGCCAATGGTGAAGGGAGCGTTAAAGCGTTTAGATATGATTCGTACGATGCCTGAGTTGAAAGATCGCTTATGGGAAATCACGGATGCCTTGCAATCGGGATTGAGAGCGGCCGGATTCGATTTGGGAACTACGCAAACCTGTATTACACCGGTGTACTTAAAAGGAGATATTCCAGAGGCGATGGCTATGGTACATGACTTACGTGAAAATCACGGGGTGTTCTGTTCTATTGTAGTCTATCCTGTGATTCCAAAAGGATTGATTATCCTGAGGTTGATTCCAACTGCGAGACATACCGTAGAAGATGTAAACGAAACAATTGAGGCCTTTTCAGCAATTCGAGAGAAATTAGAAAACGGAACCTATAAAAAAGCAGCTGCCCTGTTAATGGCAGAATAAGCATACAGGAAAGAAAAAAGCTCGGATATTTTCCGAGCTTTTTTTTTATGATGAATATGACGTGTTAAAACTTTATACCAACACCAAAACCGATGAGTAAAGGGTTGATTTTAACAGCAGCAGGTACTGTTGCAACACCGGCATTTACCGTAACATCAGTTTCTAGGTTTACGTACTTTGCATCTACGTTTAAAAACCAGGTATCGTCTAAATCGTAATCAAATCCTACCTGAAAAGCATAGCCAAAAGAGTTTTTGTAACTGACATCCACTACGGCTCCGGGGTTGCTGTTGTAAAACAACGTATAATTACCACCTGCACCTACATACGGACGGAAGCTGTTGAAATTGAAATGGTATTGAGCTAATAGGGTCGGAGGCAATAGCCATACATGTCCTAAATCGACATTTCCTAAAGCGGTATTTACGGCTTGTACTTGGTGTTTACTCGTTCCGAGAATCAACTCCACAGCGATGTTTTCAGTAAAGAAATAGCTAAAATCGAGTTCTGGAATAACATTGTTGCTAATAGCTACATCACCTCCAATAGTACCGATGGTAGCCGATTCGTTCGGAACCACAGTCACCCAGCGAAAACGCGCTTGCCATTTTTTGTCTTTTTTGGTGTCTTCTTGCGCGTATAATGATGAAAAACAAACGAGTAGTAGTGCTAAACTGGTAAAAACTTTTTTCATAAGTTCTATTTTTAAATTATCTTTAAGTTCTAGACAAAATTACTGGGAGAAAAGACCTTAAAAAATGATGAAAATCATAGTTTAGCAATTTTTTATTTACCTTAAATTAATGAGTATATTTGCTTTTAATTATGCAAAAGAACATCAATATACAGAATAAAAAAGCTCGGTTTGAATACGAGATTTTAGATAAATATACAGCGGGTATCCAATTGACAGGTACAGAGATTAAATCGATTCGTTTAAGCAAGGCTAGAATTACGGAAAGTTTTTGTGAATTTAATGAGCGAGGAGAGCTTTTTGTAGTTAATATGTATATCGAAGAATACGCTTTTGGTCATCATTACAATCACAAGCCCAAAAGTGAACGTCGCTTGTTGTTAAACAAGAGAGAGTTGAAGAAATTGCATCGCGAAGTTGAAGCAAAGGGAAATACCATCGTTCCGTTGAAACTCTTTATCAATGAAAATGGATGGGCGAAACTCGATATTGCGTTGGCAAGAGGTAAAAAAACACACGATAAAAGACAAACGATGAAAGATCGCGATAACAAACGCGATTTGGCTAGACTAAAAAAGAGTTTTAATTAATGAGCTTGAACTTTTTCAAAATAATACATTGGAAAAAACTACTGTACATTGTTTTAGTACAATTTTTGTTCAAGATTTGTTTTTTACACGATCAGGGCTTTGAGACACGCTTGTCGTTTTGGCTTTTTGGTCTGTTGTCCTTGGCGACAGTATTTACCTTGGCCTCGGGGTATTTGACCAGCTATTCGGTGCGTAAGTACCATCAAAAACATTTAAAATATACCGTTAAAAGAGCTATAGGCGCGGCAGTACTTTCTGTACTAGCGGCACTCGCTCTGTGTACATTTGTATCGCTGCAAATACAAGAGCCTTTATACGTACTCATAGGAATCGTCGCGGTAATCTTAGTCAATGTATATTCTATATACGTGACAAAAAAAACGTTTTTTAGTAATATTATTAACGCTTTCGTAAAAACGATAAGCGTACTTACCGTATGGTGGTTTGATACTCCTGTAGGTTTAAACGAAGAACAATGGGATGTGTATTTTAAGTTACAACTGATAGCGATGTTTTATGTTTCAGTGTCTTTTTTAGGAAATATCGTCCGAGAAACGGTTAGAGATATTGTCAATATCAATCACGATTACACCTATGCCCATAAAACGATTCCCATAGTTTTGGGAAGAAAAAGAGCTAAGAATATAGCCTTAATTATTGCATTTATAGCGAGTTTAATAGTGTTTGCTTTTGCGATAGTTTTTATCAAAAATAAATTTATACTTACCACTATTTTACTATTGGGAACCTTTCCTGAAATGTATTTCATTTATCACCTACTCAACGCCAGAACACAGCGAGAATTTCAGTTTCTGTTAAAAATATCGGCTGTATTGTACGCATTGGCGTTGTTAAGTGTTCCTGTAGTAGCCTATTATTTTAGATATGTCATTTAATAATTTAAAAGATTACCAGCTGATACTGGCTTCGGGATCACCGCGAAGACAACAGCTACTCCGTGATTTGGACATCGATTTTGTCGTCGATGTCAGACCGGTTGATGAGGTGTATCCGGCTACCCTAAAAGGTGCCGAGATTACAGAATTCCTCGCAAAATTAAAATCGGAGTCCTTCGCAACAAACTGTTCAGAAAAGGATATTGTCATTACCTCTGATACCATTGTTTGGTTGGCTGATGAAGCCCTGGGGAAACCCAAAGATTTTAAAGAAGCGGAAAACATGCTCTTAAAATTGTCAGGAAAAGAGCACGAAGTAATTACTTCGGTATGCTTGCGAAGGGGAAATCAGCTCACTGTTTTTAGTGATACCGTGCGCGTTTTCTTTAAAACACTGACACTCGATGAAATCCATTACTACATAAATACGTACAAACCATACGATAAAGCAGGAGCTTACGGTATTCAAGAGTGGATTGGAAAAATAGGAATTGACAAGATTGAAGGGAGCTATTTTACAGTGATGGGCTTTCCCGTTCATAAACTTTATAAAGAATTAAAAAAAATATAACTCGGGTGTGCATTAAAAGTTTATTTTTGACCCGTATTTACAACACATACTAATGAAGAAATATACGTATACAGAGAAGAAAGATACCCGTTCAGGATTTGGAGATGGGTTAACAGAATTAGGTAAAACGAACCCGGATGTCGTTGCCTTATGTGCCGATTTAACAGGGTCGTTGAAAATGAATGACTTTGCGAACAATCATCCAGAGCGTTTTTACCAGGTAGGAATCGCCGAGGCTAACATGATGGGGATCGCAGCTGGTTTAACGATTGGAGGAAAAATTCCTTTTACTGGAACGTTTGCGAACTTTTCAACAGGTCGTGTATACGATCAAATTCGTCAGTCAATTGCCTACTCTGATAAAAACGTGAAAATTTGTGCTTCTCACGCCGGATTAACTTTAGGAGAAGACGGTGCTACCCATCAAATTTTAGAAGATATTGGATTGATGAAAATGCTACCTGGAATGACCGTTATCAATACTTGTGATTACAGTCAAACCAAAGAGGCTACCAAAGCAATTGCTGCACACGAAGGTCCAGTTTATTTAAGATTTGGACGTCCAAAGGTGCCTGTATTCATGACGGATATGCCGTTTGAAATCGGGAAAGCGATTCAATTGACTGAAGGAACCGATGTAACTATAGTAGCTACTGGTCATTTAGTTTGGGAGGCATTACAGGCTGCCGAGCAATTGGAAGCTAAAGGTATTTCTGCTGAAGTAATCAATATTCATACTATTAAGCCATTAGATGAAGAAGCGATTTTAGAGTCTGTGGCAAAAACAGGGTGTATCGTAACTGCTGAAGAACACAATAAGTTCGGAGGTCTTGGAGAAAGCGTTGCACGTTGTTTAGCAACCAACAATCCAACACCACAAGAATTCGTTGCTGTAAACGATAGTTTCGGGGAATCGGCAACTCCTGCAGAGCTTATGGAGAAGTACGGATTGAATGATGTTGCCATCGTTGCTGCTGTTGAGAAAGTAATAAGCAGAAAATAATTTGTTGAACCTCGCGTTCTACTATAGAAATTTAAAAAGCAAAACGATTATGAAAAAATTTGCATTAGCGTTAATAGCATTAGTCGCTTTTATTCAAACTTCACAAGGGCAAATCGCCTTTGGTATAAAGGGAGGAATTAACTACAACTCGGATTCGTTCCGTGAAGTATCGACCGATATTTTGGAAGGTGCTAAAAGTAGAACAGGTTTTCATGCGGGGATTTGGACTCGAATCAAGATTCCTGTAATTGGTTTGTACGTGCGTCCAGAATTGGTGTATACCAATTTGAAAAGTGAATACAAAGCAAAGGGAAGTAATACGATGGCTACCTATAACTTTCAGAAAATCGATATTCCTGTATTGTTGGGAAAACGCTTTCTTAAGGTAGCACATGTATTTGCAGGTCCTTCTTTTCAGTATGTAATTAATGGAGATTTTAATTTACAAACCCTAGGAAATGTCGTTACAGAAGCCGATGGTTTAACTGTGGGATTACAAATGGGGGCTGGTGTTGAATTGGGTAAAATAGGTTTGGATGTACGTTGGGAACGCGCTTTTTCTGATGTAGAGTCTAAGTTTATTAGCGGAAGCAATACAGAACGATTTGATACGAGAGTAAATCAAATAATTGTAGGATTATCGTACAGATTTTAAGAGACGGTTCTCCAAAGATCATAAAAAAAACCGAGTGTTTCGAAACACTCGGTTTTTTTGTTTATTATGACTTCTTCTGATGTGCCAGCCATTCGTCATAGCTGTGCTCGTGCTTAAAGCGTTTGTGTGACCATAAATAATATCCAGGTTGTTTGCGAATCGCCATTTCTGTCAGTCGTAAGTATTCATCGATAACATCAAAATTCTGATAGCTCTTAGGTTCGTCTGTTATCAAGGTCAACTCGGCTTCGTAATAACCTCTTTTAACCTTTTCAACAGAGTAGTTTACCACCGCAAAATTGAACTTTTTAGAAAGGGTTGCGGCTCCTGTGTGTACTGGTACTTTAATTCCAAAGAACTCGGTCCAATACGTGGCGCGCAACAACATAGGAGACTGATCGCTGAGTAGGAGGTACAATCCCGTTTTATTAGCTTTGTAATTCTTGAACATTGTTTTTACGGTATCTTCTGATTTTACAGTAATCACACCAAAGCGTGAACGCATATTTTTGACTACTTTATCAAAATACGGGTTGGCCAATTTTGTATACGATGCATAAACCGGAGGATCTAAGGCCAACGGAATACTAAAAAACCACTCCCAATTGGCTTGATGCGCACCAACCAAGGCAATGCTTCTGCCTTCAGCTGCTAAATTATTTACTAATTCAGGGTTTTTAAATCGATATCTTTTGGCAATTTCTTTTTTGCTGATGGTCAGTGATTTGACACTCTCCATCATTATGTCTAAGAAATGACTAAAAAACTTTTTACAAAGTCTGTCAATTTCTTCGTTGGGCTTTTCCGGGAAAGCCTTTCTTAAATTGTCCTTAACAACCGTTTTTCGATATCCTATGAGGTAGTAAAGTATGTAAAATAAAAAGTCTGAAAAGACATATAGCACCCGTAAAGGCAGCATTGATAAGCACCAGAGTATTGGGTAGCTTATGAGGTATACTATAAAATTCATCTGTCTGATTTAGCTTGCAAATATCGGGTTTTATCAAATAAGATAAAAGTGAGAACTCTAAATACTCTGCAGAAAGTGCGTTCTAGTAGAGCCCAATCAGAAAAACAAAAGTTTTGGAAAATAGTTAAAATTGTTTTTTTTCTGTTTTTAACGAAAAAAAGGTGATAATCAGTGTTTTTCCTGAGAAAAAACTGAGTTATATGGCTATCTTTGAGTAAAAATAAGAAATTAGTGATCCCCCCGTATTTATCATTCTAATTTTAGTGAGAGCTCTCCAATTAATTTTTAATTGGGGAGTTTTTACTTTTCAGGCAACCTTTTTTAAATTGCAATCGTCTATATAAGTGTAAGCAACAAAAGCTAAAGCGAATTGAAAGTAATAGCCCTTCATAAAACCACGAGTTCATTGTTAGCGAAAGCTGTGAAAAAAGACAGAGAAGCGCAGCAACAAATTTTTGAACTATACGCTCCTAAAATGTTAGGGGTGTGCAGACAGTACGTAAAAGATATGCACCACGCCGAAGAAATGATGCTGTCAGGGTTTTTAAAAGTATTTACCCACCTAGCGAAATTCAAAAACGAAGGAAGTTTTGAGGGATGGATACGTAAAATAATGGTGAATACCTGTCTTACGCACTTAAAAAAGAAACGTGTTTTTGAGTATACTGATGACGAGTACCAATTTGTGGAGAGTGCAACCGACAATTTGGAAGGTACCCATGTAGAAGATATTCAACGTTTGATAGATGGGCTGCCCGAAGGATACAAAGTGGTTTTTAATTTGTACGCTATTGAAGGGTATAAGCATGCTGAAATTGCTGATAGGTTAGGAATCTCTATCAGCACATCCAAATCCCAATTGTTTAAGGCTAGAAAGTTGTTGCAAACAAATTATGTTAAATTGAATACACTTAAAGAAGATGGAAAATAATAAGGAGTTTGATCAGTTGATAAAGCGTCAGTTTTCTGATCGAGAGCTAACGCCTTCCAATTCTGCTTGGGAACGAATGGTGTCTAAGTTAGAGGAAGAAGAGCAGCAAACAGCAAAACGCCGCAATTGGAGATGGCTAAACATAGCGGCAGCAGTAGTAGTACTCTTCAGTGTAGCCTTGTGGTTTACCGCTGCTGAGAAGCCCCTTTCACACCCAGAAGAAATGGCCGAAACTTCCATTGATTCAACGAAGACAAGAGAGAAGGATTCTAACAAGGAACAGCTACATCAGAAGTCTGCTCCGCAATTGGCTAAAAATTCGACAACTATTGCCATGACGAAAAGGATAAAAGCATCCTCTGATAGGAAGTCGAAAGATGAGAAGACTGTACTCGTAACGCAAGTTGAAGCGGATAGCCGCTTGTTAAAAGAGGTTGGAAAAATGACACCTTTGGAAGAAGTGACTGCCCCCGTAACAGCAGTTGCAGAAAATAGGGACCATCAACTTAATACCTCTAAAGAGCATAGTACCGTAAATAAGACGTTAAAACAGCAATCAAGAATACAGGTGAGTGGAGATGACTTGTTGTATGCAGTGACGCATAATGCTGAAGAAGTAAAGCAATATTACATCGCACAACGCATGACGAGAAAAAGTATGCTCGACAGTATTCGTAAAGAATTTACAAAATTTAAATTGAACATTGATGCAGAAGAGTTCTTGGCGGCGGCTGAGGAGGAATTGATCAATGAAGAGTTTAAGGGGGATTTTTTGGATAAACTAAAAATTAAAATTTCAGACATCGCTGTTGCCGTAGCAGAGAGAAATAAATAAAAATAAAGGACTGTGTATTCTCCAGTCTATTTACAAAACATTTAATACTAATTATTATGATAAGAATACTATTAATACTAGTGTTGTTAAGCACGACTATGGTTTTTTCTCAAGAAAAGACCTTTGAAAAAGAAGTAAAGAAAATATCGAAAACCATCGATAAAATTACGAAAACCCAGAAAGATTCACTCAAAGAAAAGGTGCGCCTCATCAATGCAGCTTTGGCCGAAGAAAAAATTACTCCAGGAGAAGCGAAAAAACAAAAGAAACAAGCAGCTGAGTATCACGCCAAAGAAATTGCTCGTAAAGTTGGGATTCAGGAGTACAAATTGCAGCAACTCGTACAAGATAAAACTGATGGTAAAATTGCGAGCTCTGACGATGATGCCTTCACGGTGAGTTTTTTTGAAAAGGATTTTGTAGTTTTTGAAACCAACAGAAGGAAAAAGAAATTTCGAGGCCAAAGAGACAAGCGTACAACCACTCAAATAGTGTTTGCAATGGGGGTGAATAATGTGTTGGAAAATAATCAATTGAGTAGTTTAAACGATTCGAAATACAAGTTTTGGCAGTCCCATTTTTACGAAATTGGTTTTACGTTTAAAACGCGTATGTCCAAATTACCATCAAAGACGTATTTTAAATATGGATTGTCTTTTTTGTGGAACAATTTACGTGCAAAAAACAATCAATACCACATATTACAACCGAACTCTCTCGGTCTACAAGTGCATGGTCGTCCCTTGTCGGAAAGCAGATTGCGACACGTACAAATGACTTTTCCGATGCATTTAGAGTTCGATTTTACGGATAATAAAGTGTTGTCAGATAAACGAGTGATTGATGATACGCACGATGCCTTGCGTATTGGAATTGGAGGATTTTTCGGATTTAAACTCGGAACGAGGCAGTATTTAGAGTATGTTAATGCCGAAGGCATTCGCGTTGAAGAAGTGCAAAAAGGAGATTTTAATATGAATACCATCAACTACGGTTTGAGTACGTATGTCGCTTATCAAGGCATAGGACTCTATGTTAAATACGATTTAAATCCACTGTTTAAAAACTCAAAAACTCGAAATATAGCTATGGGAGTCCGTTTGGATATCAATTAAATAGCGTTTAAAAAATAGTTAAATATCAGAGAGGGAACTGTTAAAATATTTTAGAGGCATTTGTTATTTTTAGGGTATCAATAAAATCAAATGAACATGAGAAAAATTTTAACAGTTTTCTTTTTTTTTACCTGGTTCGGGCTTTTTTCCCAAGTGACCACTTCGAAAATTAAAGGAATTGTAACGGATACAGCGGGCGAACCGCTGTTTGGTGCCAATGTGCAAGTAAAACATCAACCAACAGGGACGGTTGCAGGAGCAATTGCTCAAGACAACGGTCGTTTTACCATTCCAAACTTACGCGTTGGAGGTCCCTATACGGTAACGATTAGTTATGTAGGATTTAAGAGTTTTGAAGTAGAAGCCGTGTTCTTGACACTCGGGAAAACTACGGAAATTAATGCTGTACTCGCTGAGGAAGGCATGGCTTTGGAAGAGGTCGTCATTTCGACATCTAGAAACAAAACATTTAACAGCGATCGCACAGGTGCACAGACAAGTGTGAGTGCCACCCAATTAAAAACCTTGCCGACTATTTCACGATCGGCGGCCGATTTTACGCGTTTGGAGCCCACAGCTAGTAATGGTTCCTTTGGAGGACGAAATGATCAGTTCAATAATTTCTCTTTAGACGGTTCGATCTTTAATAATCCTTTTGGTTTGGATGCAGCAACTCCAGGTGGTCAAACCGATTCACAGCCTGTTTCGCTAGATGCCATTGAGCAAATTTCCGTTGCCACGGCTCCTTATGATGTTACCTTGTCTGGTTTTACTGGAGCCTCTGTAAATGCCGTTACGAAAAGCGGAACCAATGAGTTTAAAGGAACAGTTTACGGATTTTTTAGAAATCAAGACATGACAGGAGGAGCGATTAAGGGCCAAGAGGTGGTAAAGCCTAAGTTGTCGCAAAGCCAGTACGGAGTGAGTATTGGAGGTCCACTAATAGAAGATACCTTGTTCTTTTTTGCAAATTTTGAAAAGGACGATCGAGAAGATCTCGGAACCAATGGATGGATTCCGAATAACGGAGACGGGGTAACAGCAGTAAATGAGTCTTCTGTTTTGGAGTCCGATTTAATTGCCGTGAGTTCAGCGTTGCGTGCCTTGGGATATGAAACAGGGGCGTATCGAGATTTTACATTTACTTCGGGATCAACCAAAGGGCTGTTTAAGCTGGACTGGAATCTGAATGCCAAGCATCGTATGGCCTTAGTATATAATTTTTTACGAGCGTCAAAAGAAAAGCCAGCACATCCGACAGCATTGGGTTTGAGAGGACCGAGTGCGAATATGTTGCAGTTTCAAAACTCGGGATATGAAATCAATAACAATATAGATTCCTTTTTATTGGAACTGAACTCGACGTTTAATGAAACGACGACTAATAAATTGCAAATAGGATATACCTATTTCGATGATTTTAGAAATCCCTTGTCAACTCCAGCTCCGGTGATAGCCATTCAAAACGGGGCCGGAAGTAATCATATTATTGCGGGGCACGAACCCTTTTCAATTAATAACAAATTAGATCAACGCGTGTGGCAGCTGACAAATAATATGAACTTTTTTAAAGGAGATCACACGTTTACGATAGGATTTTCTTTTGAAAAATTCATGTTTCAAAATTCCTTTAACCTGACCAATTACGAGTCGTTTAATTTCGGAATATTCCCGTATTACGGATTGTTTAATCCTTATCCAGATGTTGCGACTTTCTTGGCCAATGCGCAGCCGGGAGGCGTTGTAGCGCAGTATTTAGCTGCTACCCAACAGGCCTATGACCGATTTAATGCCAACGGAACTGGAAATGACGGAGGTTGGAAACTTTCGGAACTCAATGTAGGGCAATTGGCATTTTATATACAAGATGAATGGGAGCTTAATGAGGCGTTTAAACTGACGTATGGAATCCGCTTTGATAAACCTTTGTACTTTGATACAGCTTCTCTCGTTCAAAAGTTTATCGATACCGATAATGGTGCGACCAGAAATAATGCGATTCGATATTTTAATCCGAATACCGGCCAAGAAGTGAGCCTTAACTCGACAAAAATGCCGACAAATCAATGGTTGGTGTCGCCGAGACTCGGCTTTAATTGGAATGTGAACAAAGAAAATAAACTTCAAATCCGCGGAGGAACTGGAGTGTTTACAGGACGATTGCCCTTTGTTTGGTTAGGAAATCAGGTGAGTGGTGCAGACGATGGTTTTTTCCAGATAGTTGCACCTGACTTTAAATTCCCGCAGGTCTGGCGATCTAATTTGGGAGCCGATTATCGATTCGAGAATGGAGTGGTGTTCACAGCAGATGTGTCGTATACCAAAGATATTAATGGTGCGCACGTTCAGAATTGGGGACTTAGAACACCTACAGAGCGATTGACTGGAGTAGACAATCGCGAGTACTATACCAACAAAGGAAACAATGCCTATGTGTTCACCAATTCGGACAAAGGACGAGTGTACAACGCTTCGTTTAAGTTGACAAAGACGTTTGACAACGGTTTATACACCAATGTAGCTTACAGTTATTTGAATGCTAAAGATGTAAACTCTATCGAAGCTGAGATTACCGGTGATGCCTTTGCTTTTAATCCAGTAGTGGGCAATGCCAACACCGATGTGTTGAGTTATTCAAAGTACGGAGATACGCATCGAATTATAGGGGTTGCATCAAAAAAGTTCAGTTACGGAGGTGACAGATTTGCAACTACCATAACCGCTTTTTTTGAATATGCTCAAGGAGGGCGTTTTAATTATACTTACGGAGGAGATATCAATAATGACGGTTCCGCGGTCAACGATTTGTTATACATACCAACGACAACAGAACTCAATCAAATGCAGTTTACAACACCAGCACAGAGAACGGCTTTTGAATCGTTTTTACAGCAGGACGCGTATTTGAGTTCGAGAAGAGGGCAGTATGCCGAACGCTACGGTGCTTTGGCTCCTTGGCGTGGACGTTGGGATATCAAGGTGTTGCAAGACTTTAAACTAAAGTTTACTGATAAGAAGGAACACACTATTCAATTGAGTATAGATATTTTGAACGTCGGGAATTTATTGAATTCTGATTGGGGAGTTGTACAAGTACCAACCAATGTACAGCCTTTAGGGGTGAGGTTCCCAGATGCAAATCCCGATCCAGCAGTTTACCAAGCTGATTATACCCAACAACCTATCTACAGTTTTGATTCGGAGCTAAAAGAAACTTTTAGTGCTGACAGTAGTTTATTGTCGCGATGGCAAATGCAATTGGGCTTGCGCTATATCTTTTAAATAAAAAAATCCAGAGCTTAGCTCTGGATTTTCTTTTTATAGTATGTAGCAAATGGCTTAGGCAAATTTTTGACCTACCTTTTCAGCGATTCCTACGATTACTTGGCTTGCTTTAACGATGCTTTCTGCAGGAACGTATTCGTAACGTCCGTGGAAATTATGTCCTCCAGCAAAGATGTTTGGACAAGGGAGTCCTTTGTAAGAAAGCTGTGAACCGTCAGTTCCACCTCGTATAGGCTTGATGATAGGTGTAATACCCATATCATTCATAACTTCCTCTGCGATATCTACGATATGCATTACCGGAGTCACCTTTTCTTTCATATTAAAGTATTGATCCTTGATTTGAACCTCTATGAGTTCTTTTCCTAAGTGCTCATTCATTTCCTTAGCAACGTTTAGCATGAACTCCTTGCGTTGTTGAAACAAATCCATATCGTGGTCGCGGATAATATAGTGGAGTGTAGTACTTTCTACAGCTCCTTCCATGTGGTGTAAGTGGAAAAATCCTTCGTAGCCTGTAGTGCGCTCAGGTACTTCTTCTTTAGGGAGTTTGCTGATAAACTCACTGGCAATAGTCATAGAGTTAACCATTTTACCTTTAGCGTACCCAGGGTGAACAATTTTACCTTGTATATGTACTTTAGCACCAGCGGCATTGAAGTTTTCGTATTCCAATTCACCAATTTGACTACCGTCCATGGTATACGCCCATTCAGCGCCAAATTTTTCAACATCAAACATGTGTGCTCCTTTCCCCACTTCTTCGTCTGGAGTGAAGCAGATACGTATTTTTCCGTGTTTAATTTGAGGATTTTGAAGTAGGTACTCCATAGCTGAAACGATTTCAGTGACTCCAGCCTTATCATCAGCACCTAAAAGAGTAGTTCCGTCAGTGGTGATGATCGTTTGTCCTTTGTATTGCAATAAATCGTCAAAATAACTCGGAGAAAGAACGATGTTCTCTTCAGCGTTTAAAACGATGTCTTGACCGTCGTAGTTTTCATGAATTTGAGGTTTGACATTGGCACCTGTAAAATCAGGGCTCGTGTCTATATGTGCTACAAATCCAATGGTCGGAACCTCATAGCCTAAATTGCTAGGCAAGGTAGCCATTAAATAACAGTTTTCGTCAAGGGTAACCTCTGACATCCCGATATCTTTGAGTTCCTGTTCTAAGATACGTGCTAGGTCCCATTGTTTTTCCGTACTAGGAAATGCAGGGTTGTTCGGATCACTTTCTGTATCTACAGTTACGTACTTGATAAATCTGTCTATAATATGCTGTTTGTTCATGTGTCTAAATTTAGGCTTCAAAAATACTTATACGATTTGAAATACTTGCTATACTGGAACTATAAATTACTTGAATTTGCAGGGGAAACTTAAATTTTATGGTGAAATTACAAGGTTTTAATTTTTTTAATCAGTTGAACACTTTTACAAAGGCGCTCATCGACGAGAGAATCACCGTAAATTTCAACTTTCGAATGGAGAAGCGCTTCTTCTGAAGGTTTGTGAAAAATGTTCAGGATGGTATAAGGGTAAGCGCCTTTTTTACCTTTTGCCAAGGTGTAATAGGCAGGGCTGTCATCAATGGTAAATCGCTTTGTTTTGACTTCTTTAAAGCCCATTTTCTTATTGTCACTGCTAATTTTGTCCGAAAACTTGCTGTCAATAGGAGTGCTATTGTTTAAAAAACTAATATCCATAAGGATGGAGTTTTGTAAACTAATAGTGGTATCTGCAACGAGGAGTGATGACAAACCCTCTTCGTCGTATAAACTCGTCTTCCAATGTTGAGGAATGACTATGCTAAACTTGTTGTTAAAATCCCGTACAGTTTTTTGTTTGCTGATAATTTTATAACCACTGCAATTAAAATCTTGGTCTAGGGTATGGTTAGCACAGGACATTAATAAAAAGAGTCCGAGAATTCGTAGGGGGTATTTAATCATTACTGTTGGTTTTAGTTTTGTAATATGCGATAAGCAAATCTACGACATAATCGTAAGATTCAATTCCGTGGGTTTGATTGTTGGCCTTGAGATAGCTACTGTATCCTTTCTTAAGGAGGGGTTCTATGGGGTTCTTAAAGCTGTTCCAGTGCAAATGGGTTTGGTAATAATCTTTTCGAATTCCCATACGCAAGGTCGACCTCAGATGTGCGGCCTCTTGTGGCATTCGTTTGTACATTTCATCAATGCAGTAGCGATAGGCCATGCGGTAACCTGCGTATTGAAAATAGAGGTCTTTATGGTGAATTGTGGCCAAAAATCCTAGGAAGTTGGCATCGTTCTCCGCGGCCCAACCCAATTGATGTGCCATTTCATGGCAGGTGGTTGCGGCGTATCCGTTTAAGGGAATTTGGTAATTTACCTGCGCCTCACCAGTAATTGGATTGAAGTAGCCCGCAGTACCACCGTAAGAATGGAACAAGCTAACTAAAGAACTTTTTATAGAGCGATGATGGTATTCTAACTGAGGATAGGTATTGGCTAACACAGCAAATCCTTCCGGAGCCATTTTGTAAATAGTAGCTCTGGAATACGGAACTTTTACGACCGCAGTGTCAGAGGCCGTTAACTGGAAGTGACGGCTGTTGAGTTCGTAAATGATGCGTTCGGTAGTTTGTAGCAGCGCCTGGTCACTATAGGCTTCTTGCTGTAATTTTAGGCGCTCGGCCATAGGAGCTCTGAAGTAATTTAACCCCCAAAAAGTGTAAAAAAGAAAGTGGACTACCGATAAATAGCTGATAAATTTCAAGGATATTGGAATGAAATTTGTAAATTTAGTTCTGATGAGTTGCACGGTGCTTTTTAAGAAATAGAAAGCGAGCACAAACCCGATCACATCTCCCACAGAAAACGGTATCCAGCCTAATAAATAGCGCAGCGTTTCTGATAAAAACGGATAAAAAGATTGGCTGTAATGAGTTTCAATCCATTCAGTTTGCCCACTCAAATAGCGAATAAAGACTATTTGAATAGGTAGAAAGAGGCAGAGGAATAGGGTTGTTTTACTGTATTTCATAGCTTCAAAAATAAGAAACATACTAGGTTATCAACAAGTTAATAACATTTTTGTTTACAGGATTTGTGTAAAAAGAAAGTTGGGAGGAAACCGAGCAAATATCATCATAAAAATTTACTTTTGTCACCATGGAGAAAATGCAATCGGTACGGGGAACCAAAATAGATAAATCTAGAATCATAAGTTTAGAAAAAGGAAAGCTGCCACCTCAAGCTTTAGAGCTGGAAGAGGCGGTGTTAGGTGCGATGATGATTGATAAGAAAGGTATTGATACTGTTATTGATATCTTGCATCCGGAAGCATTTTACGATAAAAGGCATCAAGAAATCTACGAGGCCATTTACATGCTGTTCCAAAATTCGGAGCCTATTGATTTATTATCTGTTTCAAACCAATTAAAAAAGAACGCCAAACTCGAACTCGTAGGAGGTGACTTTTATTTGATCGGCTTGACGCAAAAGGTGGCCTCTTCGGCACATATTGAATTTCATTCGCGAATTATTCTCCAAAAATACATCCAGCGTAAGTTGATTAGCATTTCTTCGGAAATCATTGAAAATGCCTATGATGAAACCATGGATGTGTTTGATTTACTCGACGACGCCGAAGGGAAACTGTTCGAAGTAACCCAAGGAAACTTGAAAAAAGGAGCGGAACGAGCAGACTCTTTAGTACAACAGTCGATTACTAAGATTCAAGAAATTTCAACCAAGGAAGGAATGAGTGGTTTGGCAACAGGTTTTACCAAACTCGATGCCTTGACTTCGGGTTGGCAACCTACGGACCTTATTATTATTGCGGCTCGTCCGGGTATGGGAAAAACGGCTTTCGTAATTTCGATGGCAAAAAACATGGCTATTGAATTTAATCATGCCGTAGCAATTTTCTCACTAGAGATGTCATCGGTACAGTTGATTACGCGTATGATATCATCGGAAACAGGTTTGACTTCTGAGAAATTGCGTAAAGGAAACCTAGAGCCCCATGAATGGGAGCAGTTAAATGTCAAGGTAAAACGCTTGTCTGACGCTCCTATCTTTATCGATGATACACCGGCGCTTTCAATTTTTGATTTACGTGCAAAAGCGCGACGTTTGGTGTCGCAACACAATGTCCGTATTTTGGTTATTGACTATTTGCAGTTAATGACAGCAGGAGGAACGGCAGGTAACCGAGAACAAGAAATCTCGACCATCTCTCGTAACTTGAAAGCCTTGGCAAAAGAATTAAATGTACCAGTGATTGCGCTTTCACAGTTGTCGCGTTCGGTAGAAACTCGTGGAGGTAGTAAACGTCCGTTACTATCGGATTTACGTGAATCTGGAGCAATTGAGCAGGATGCGGATATCGTATCTTTTATTTTCCGTCCAGAATACTACGGAATGACCGAATGGGATGATGATGATCATTCACCGTGTGAAGGACAGGGAGAATTTATCGTCGCTAAACACCGTAATGGTGGTCTTGACAACATACGATTGAAATTTACCGGACACCTCGCCAAATTCTCGGATCTGGAAGAAGGCTTTAGCAGTGAATTCCAATCGAGTATGAACTCTGGCTTTAATGACGAAATAAGCTCAGGGAATTTTGCCTCACCAGAAGATGCTTTCGGCCCTTCGGAAACTGGAGGTGGAGGAATGGACGATGTTCCTTTTTAAAATTGACAAATGCGTTAAAATAAATACAAATACACAATTATATCTTATAATTGTGTATTTTAGTTTTTAATGATGAAGAACCTACTTATTTTATGTGTACTTTTTGTTCTGGGAGTTCAAAGTGCCTTTGCTGATTTCTTGTACATTCCAATGAGTCACGACAATCAAAAAAACCACTTAAAAGCCTATGGAATCGTGTACTTCGCTCTCGAAAAAGGAGTGAAAGCGAAATGGTTATTGAACTATGACGGAGGGGCATTTTTAATGGAGAATGAGGCGAGCTTGGAAAAGGAGTGTAAAATTCGTGGGGTGAGTTACCAGTTGATTAGCGCTGCAAAAGCGCAGCTTATTTTAGAAGAAATTAGTTCGCCTGCCAAAAATCAAGAGGCAGTACCCTTGGAGAAAGCTCCGAAGATAGCAGTGTATTCACCTAAAGATAAAATGCCTTGGGACGATGCTGTAACGATGGTATTGACCTATGCAGAAATTCCTTTTGACGTGGTGTATGATGAAGATGTATTGAATGACAAACTGCTAATGTACGAATGGTTGCACCTACATCACGAGGATTTTACCGGGCAATACGGTCGTTTTTACGGCGCCTATCGCACGGCACCTTGGTATGTACAGCAAAAAAAAGATGCTGAGGCTTTGGCAAAAAAACTTGGCTACACCAAGGTATCTCATGAAAAGGGAGCAGTGGCGAAAAAAATTAGAGACTACGTAATAGGAGGAGGATTCATGTTTGCCATGTGTTCGGCTACAGATAGCTTTGACATAGCCCTTGCAGCGGATGGTGTTGATATTTGTGAAACGATGTTTGACGGAGATCCTTCAGAACCTAATTATCAAGCGAAAATTGATTTTCAAAACACCTTTGCTTTTACCAACTTTGAATTGGTACGCAACCCGATGACGTATGAGTTTTCTTCGATTGATATGACTCGTAAAAGACGGATCAACAAAGAAACGGATTACTTTACACTCGGAGAATTTTCTGCAAAGTGGGATCAGGTCCCCACCATGTTAACCCAAAACCATACGCAATTAATTAAAGGTTTTATGGGGCAGACTACGGCTTTTGACCCCGCCAATGTAAAACCTACTGTGATGGTGTTAGGAGAGAGTAAGCACAACAGAGAAGCGCGGTACATACACGGAACCAAGGGGAAAGGAATGTTTACTTTTTACGGTGGTCACGATCCGGAGGACTACCAACATCGCGTTGGAGATCCGAAAACAGAACTCGATTTACACCCGACTTCACCGGGATACCGTTTGATACTCAACAATGTGTTGTTCCCGGCAGCGAAAAAGAAAAAGCAAAAAACCTAAGGACTACTAAGGTCTTAAAAGTGGGGCCTTGTTGCGACGGAAAAGAAAAGAAAAAAGTAATTGCGCTATAAGCGATAATCACTTACATTTGTCGCTTAAAACAAAAACAAGAATGCCAACAACACAACAACTTCAAGATTTCACACAACAAGTTCGAAGAGATATTGTTCGAATGGTTCACGCTGTAAGTTCAGGACACCCAGGAGGTTCATTAGGATGTGCAGAATTTTTTACCTGTTTGTATCAAGAGATTATGGATTACTCTACAGATTTTGATATGAATGGAAAGAACGAAGATTTGTTTTTCTTATCTAACGGACACATTTCTCCAGTGTATTACAGTACTTTGGCTCGTAGTGGTTTCTTTCCTGTAGCGGAATTGGCTACGTTTAGAAAATTAGACACGCGTTTGCAAGGACACCCTACAACACACGAAGATTTGCCAGGAGTACGTATTGCTTCCGGATCTTTGGGGCAGGGGATGAGTGTTGCTATTGGAGCTGCGGAAGCTAAAAAGCTTAACGGTGATGACAAAACTGTGTACTCATTACACGGAGATGGAGAAATTCAAGAAGGTCAAATTTGGGAAGCAGCAATGTATGCATCTGCAAAAAAAGTAGACAATTTAATCGCAACGATTGATGTTAACGAAAAGCAAATTGACGGTACTACAGACGAGGTTTTAGCAATGGGAAGCATCAAAGCAAAATTTGAAGCTTTTGGTTGGGATGTTGTTGAAATTCAAAAAGGAAATGACGTAGAATCAATTTTGGCTGGAATGGCTGAAGCGAAGTCAAAAACAGGTAATGGTAAACCAATTTGTGTATTGTTATATACAGAAATGGGGAATGGTATCGACTTTATGATGCACACCCATGCTTGGCACGGAAAAGCTCCTAATGATGAGCAGTTAGAAAGTGCTTTAGCTCAAAATCCTGAAACTTTAGGAGATTACTAGAATAAAATACTGAGATAGAAACCGTTGTGAAAACAACGGTTTTTTTTATGATAAATTTTACATAATTCATAGTCTATTCTCGTAAATTTACTTTTATTTCCCAAACCCAATAATCAACGCAAATATGAAAATAGGTATCGTTTGCTACCCGACCTTTGGTGGTAGTGGAGTCGTGGCAACAGAATTAGGAATGGCACTGGCTGATAAAGGACACGAAGTACATTTTATCACGTATAACCAACCCGTCCGACTCGATTTTATTTCTCATAGATTGCATTTTCACGAAGTGGTTATGGAAGAATATCCACTGTTTCAATATCAACCTTACGAATTGGCCTTGTCGAGTAAAATGGTGGAAGTGGTTCAAAAATTTGAACTTGAAGTATTGCATGTACACTATGCTATTCCACATGCGTATGCGGCCTACATGGCGAAAAAGATGCTCGAAGATAAGGGGATTAATGTAAAGGTCGTTACAACCTTGCACGGAACAGATATTACCTTAGTAGGGAGCCATCCTACTTACAAAACAGCAGTGGAGTTTAGCATCAACAAATCGGATGAGGTAACAACGGTATCTCAAAGCTTAAAGGAAGATACTTTGCGACTTTTCTCTATCGAAAAAGATATTAAAGTAGTCTATAATTTTATCGATGCGGAAAAGTACGATAGAGCCCATGAAGCTGAATGTAAACGCAGTGCCTTAGCAAATCCAGAAGAGCGTATTTTAACGCATATCAGTAATTTTAGACCGGTGAAAAGAACGGATGATGTAGTGCGTATTTTTGAGAAAGTGCAACGAGAGATTCCCGCGAAATTACTTATGGTAGGTGACGGTCCAGAGCGTTTAAAAGTAGAAAATTTAGTGAAAGAATTTGGGATTGAAGACCGCGTTCTATTCTTAGGAAATAGTAGCGAAGTAGCAAAAATACTCTGTTATACCGATGTCTTTTTACTTCCTTCAGAAACCGAGAGTTTCGGATTGGCTGCTTTGGAGGCAATGGCTGCCGGAACTGCAGTTATTTCAACCAATGCTGGAGGGCTTCCCGAAGTTAATATTCCCGGTAAAACCGGATATTTGAGTGCCGTAGGAGATGTTGAGGACATGGCTGCTAAAGCCCTCGAGGTATTGCGCGATGAAACAGTGCTTACGACTTTTAAATCCAATGCAAAAGCACATGTGAAAGAGTTTTCACTCAGTAAAATTTTACCCCAGTACGAGGCTATTTACAAACGTTGCTATGCTGTAGCAAAGTAAGGCAATACGCTAGTGTTAACTAGCGTAATACCTAATGCTTTCTAGAATGAGTTCTTCAGGAACGTTGCAATCTATTTTAAATGTTTCGATATCGTTTAAAAGTACGAAGTTGATCGTGCCGCCAACATTCTTTTTATCGTGCTTCATAAGCTCGTAAATTGCTGGTAAATCGGCTTCTTCGATGCTGGCTTTTCCAAAAATAGCGATCAGTCGTTCTTTGACTACGGATACCATCTCGGTTGGAAACTCTAATAGCTTTGCAGAGAGGTAGGTTTCGCAAATCATACCGATGGCAATCGCCTCTCCGTGCGTTAAGTTTTCCTTGGCAGGAGATTCTAAGAAATACGATTCTACACCGTGTCCTATGGTATGTCCCCAATTCAATACTTTTCGCAATCCGCGTTCTTTAGGGTCCTCTAAAACCACTTCGTTTTTAATCGAGATGGAGCGGTGAATTAGATCGATGATGTTGACCTCTGGATTCGCAGTTATTTCTTGAAATAACTGTTGGTCATGTGTCATTCCGTATTTGATGATTTCAGCCGATCCAGAGCGAATTTCTCTAGGGTCGAGGGTGTGTAAAAATTCCGGGTCAATAACAATTAATTCCGGATTGGCGAAGACGCCAATTTGATTTTTAAGTACGCCTAAATCGATACCTGTTTTTCCACCAACTGAGGCGTCAACCATACTGAGCAAGGTTGTTGGGATATTAATAAAATCAATGCCGCGCTTAAAGGTCGAAGCGACAAAACCACCTAGATCGGTAATCACTCCTCCACCTAGGGTAATTAGCACACTTTTTCGATCGGCACCGAGCTCGGTCATAGCATTCCACAAGCCGATACAAGTATCGATGTTTTTGTGTACCTCTCCGGCATCGATTTGCAGTACCTCCATAGGTAAAGTTGTTTGAAGCAACTGCATAAATCGAGGATAACAACAACGCATCGTATTATCATCTACCAAAATAAAGATAGAAGAGTATTGTTTTTGGTCTAATAACAAAGCCAATTCTTCATAGGCTTTGTTTTCAAAGTGTATCGGGTAGCTTACCGCTTGAATAGTGGTCATTTCCTATTAATTTATAAAGTCGCAAATTAAATAGAAAAAATTGAAATATATCACCCTATACAATTATATTTGTCTTCCAATAAACCTTAACATTACGTAGTTGATGAAACTTTTTGACAACACAGAAATAGCATTCAAGTTAAAGTCCGATTCGGAGTTAGAGCGTGCGTATTTTTTATTTAAAATGATTCAAAGTCAGCCAATGGTTCGTATTGGAACAGCTGTAACCAATTTTGCGCTGAAAGCTCATTTGCCAGTAGAAGGATTGATACGTTCTACTGTTTTTGATCACTTTTGCGGTGGAGTAACGGAAGAAGATTGTTTACCGAACATCGAAAAGATGTATAGTAAAGGTAATGTATGCAGTATTTTGGACTACTCTGTTGAGGGTAAGGAAGAAGAGGATCAGTTTGAGAACGCCTTAAAAATGACCTTAAAAACAGTAGAGTTTGCGGCGGAAAAGCAGGCGATCCCTTTTGCTGTATTTAAACCAACCGGATTTGGTCGATTTGAGTTGTACCAGAAACTTACGGAAGGAGAGACGTTAACCGACGAAGAGCAAACGGAGTGGGCACGTGTCGTTGAGCGTTTTCATTTGGTGTGTAAAGCAGCCGTTGAAAAAGATGTTCCGTTGTTAATTGATGCGGAAGAAAGTTGGATGCAAGACGCAGCCGATGACCTTATTGAAGAGCTCATGGAGCAGTACAACAAGGAAAAGGCAATCGTATTCAATACCTTGCAAATGTACCGACACGATCGTATGGAATATTTGAGAAACCTACACCAACGCGCACATCAAAAAGGATTCCATATCGGAATGAAAGTTGTTCGCGGGGCTTATATGGAGAAAGAAAGAGCTCGTGCTGCTGAAAAAGGATATGAGTCGCCTATATGTGTGGATAAAGAAGCTACAGACGTTAATTACAACGAAGCCATTACCTATATGATGGAACATAAAAATATGGCGATCTTTGCAGGAACACACAACGAAGAGAGTTCGTACTTATTAATGAAATTAGCACAAGACCATAAAATTGCCGCTGATGATAAACGCATGTGGTTCGGGCAATTGTACGGTATGAGTGATCATATTAGTTTTAACTTAGCCACAGAAAAATACAACGTAGCGAAGTACGTACCGTTTGGCCCTGTTCGCGATGTGATGCCCTACTTAATTCGCAGGGCGGAAGAAAATACTTCAGTTGCTGGACAAACCTCCAGAGAATTGAATTTATTAAAAACAGAAAAAGCTCGCCGTAAACTTTAATGAATACGGTAGATGAAATAAAAGAAGCCATTCGAAAGAATAAAAAACGTTTGGCAAAAGAACTTCAAGAGAGTAAGGAGTTGGTGTATTTAATACGTAAATCACTAACTACCTCACTCTCTGCTGAAGAAAAAACCAAAATCAAAGAGCAGATGTTAGATATCTGTAAGGCCATTCCTGCCTTTACAGTGTTTATGCTTCCAGGCGGAGCGCTATTACTTCCTTTGTTAATCAAATTGATTCCGGATATACTGCCCAGTGCGTTCCGTGAAGATGACGAAGAATTGGAAGAAAACCAGGATGACGAGGAGCGCGATGATTCGGATTCCCTTCCAGAACTACCTACTGATTCCTAAGAAATTCGGGATGATTTTTAGCAATTCTTAGCTTTCTTTTAAAAATCAAAACCCAAAATCCATTTTATTTACATAATATATAGTACTTTTGCCGCAAATTTAACGGAGCAAAATGCAATCAATTAGAAACATCGCTATTATAGCACACGTTGACCACGGTAAAACTACCTTGGTTGATAAAATTATAGACCAAGCTAAAATCTTAGATGAACGTAAAGAACGCACTGACTTATTATTAGATAATAATGACTTAGAAAGAGAGCGTGGTATTACAATTTTATCTAAAAACGTATCTGTAAACTACAAAGGCGTTAAAATTAATGTAATCGATACTCCTGGTCACGCCGATTTTGGTGGTGAAGTAGAGCGTGTTTTAAAAATGGCTGATGGTGTACTCTTATTGGTAGATGCATTTGAAGGACCAATGCCGCAAACGCGTTTTGTATTGGGGAAAGCGATTGAATTAGGATTGACTCCGATTGTGGTAGTAAATAAAGTAGACAAGGAGAACTGTACTCCTGATCTCGTACACGAAAAAGTATTTGATTTGATGTTTGCTTTGGAAGCTACTGAAGCGCAATTAGATTTTACAACCATTTACGGTTCTGCAAAGAACGGATGGATGAGTACCGATTGGAATGAGCCTACTGAAGATATCGTTCCGTTGTTAGACGCCGTGTTGGAAACGATTCCAGAAGCGCCTTACAGAGAAGGTTCTCCTCAAATGCAAATCACGTCATTAGATTATTCTTCATTTAAAGGACGTATTGCCATCGGACGTGTATTCCGTGGTGATTTGGAAAAGAATAAAGATTATATGCTTTGTAAAGCTGACGGGACTACCAAAAAAGTTCGTATCAAAGAATTACACGTCTTTGAAGGAATGGGGAAAGCTGAAGCCGATAAAGTTAGAAGTGGAGATATTTGTGCCGTTACCGGAATAGATGATTTCGAGATTGGAGATACCATCGCCGATTTAGAAGCTCCTGAAGCTATGCCGCGTATTGAAGTTGATAAGCCTACGATGAGTATGTTGTTTACCATTAACAACTCACCATTTTACGGTAAAGAAGGAAAATACGTAACTTCACGACACTTACGTGATCGCCTGTACAAAGAAACAGAGAAAAACTTAGCCTTGAGAATTGAAGATACCGATACGGAAGATAAATTCAACGTATTCGGACGTGGAATTCTTCACTTATCTGTTTTAATTGAAACGATGAGAAGAGAGGGCTATGAATTACAAGTAGGTCGTCCTAAAGTAATTTTAAAGGAAATCGACGGTGTAAAGTGCGAGCCTTATGAGACTTTAGTAATCGATGTACCTGAAGAGTTAGCAAGTAAAGCCATTAACCTCGTTACGATGCGTAAAGGTGACTTATTGGTAATGGAGCCTAAAGGAGATTTACAACACTTAGAGTTTGATATTCCATCTAGAGGATTAATCGGACTTAGAAATAAGTTGTTGACAGCGACTCAAGGAGAGGCTATTATTAACCACCGTTTACGTGGATATGATGCGTATAAAGGAGAGTTTTCTGATGTTGTAAACGGAGCAATCGTTTCGTCGGAAGCAGGAAAAGCGACAGCCTATGCTATTGACAGATTACAAGATCGTGGAAAGTTCTTTATCGATCCTAACCAAGAAATCTACAAAGGACAGGTAGTGGGAGAGAATGCAAAGCAAGATGACTTAGCTGTAAACTTAATTAAAGGAAAGAAATTGACGAATGTACGTGCTTCTGGATCTGATGATGGAGTTAAAATTGCTCCAAAAATCGATATGTCTTTAGAAGAGTGTATGGAATACATCAAGGATGATGAGTACTTAGAAGTAACTCCTGAAAGCTTGAGAATGCGTAAAATTAACTTTGTACGCTAGTTCGTAGAAAGAATTATAAAAAAACTCCACCGTTTACGGTGGAGTTTTTTTATTGCTTGTGTTCGAGTAAAAAACGATCAAAGTCCTTTTTGTTGTTGATGAATCGAAGCAAATCTCTGAACTTGTAAAATTGATCTTTGTAGTCTACAAAATCAAAGCTGTACTTCAGCAGGACTAATTTATCATCATCGAATGAGAATTCCTTAATAATTAAACGCAGTTGCGAAGGGTTAAAACAGTTTTTGGCAAGTTGCTTTTTTGCCAGATTGAGTTTGTCTTTCGGAAAGCGCTCGTCTTTTATCGTTTTAAGGATGTAGTCAAATTCACTCGGAGGTGTATGACAGGTGTCAACAGGCTCAGGAGTGCTGTACGTTTCGATCTGTTCATCGATAAACAAACGCAGGCGTTGCTTTTCCATATCACTATCGATTAATTGTAGGGTATAATAGTAATTTTCTACATCAATGGCGCCAGGAAAGGCGAACTTCAAGAAGCTCATTCTATAGCTTGTAAGTCCAATTTTTTGGGTTAACTTCATGAGTTGAGCAGTACTAAAGCAATTTCCGTCGGTCAATTTTTTTAAATCCGAAAAGAGCTCTTGATCATTAGGTGCATTACTAGCTGTGTTCATGAGTGCTTTAAAAGCAAACTTTGACATAGGTTGTTTGCAATGGTCGTTGAGTATTCCGTGATAGTGCTTTAGCTTTGGGTAGTTAACAACAGGTTCATGTACTGGAGTTACTACTGCCTTCCCTTGTGTATGATGATATAATTTGATTGCATAGGCAAAAGAGCTAAACACGTCGTAGACCTTAAAAAAGTTTCGCTTGTCACGAATTCTTGGGTAGGCTTCTAAACAGAGCTTGTATTTCATCTTTTCACGAGGAAAGTAACTGCATAAATCAATGAGGTCATCTACGTACAACTCGTGATCATGGGTGTAATCCAAGGCTTTGGTCAAAACTAGTTCCTTGGCAGATTTCTGCTTTTGTAACTGGCTTTTAAATTGTTTGAAAGAATCACGTTGCTGAGCAAAACTCAAGGTACTAAGTAAGAGGAAATACAGTAGTGTAGTTTGAAACTTCATAAGGTTATTTTTAATATTCTTATGCTTGGATATTCAAACAGCGTGCCAAGAAATTAGCTAAACATGTATGTAAATAATAGTTTCTTTCGCTTAGTACTGTAAATCAGTGAGTTGTTTTTGTAAAAAAAAAGGAAATTGAAATCAGTTAGCGTAACTGACAAAAAAGAAAAAAAGTTACCAAAATCACTTGCGATGTAATAAACTTAAGGGAAAAACGCTTGTTATGTTTTGGTAACTATAACTTAGTTATTAATAAATAAGGGAAAAAATTAATAAACTTTGATACAAATATACAGGCTTTATTGCTTGCTTTTGCTGGTGTAGTAGTTTTGTAGCGTACTATATTTTTACTACACTGTAGAAAATCTTAATGTTAACCTATTGTTAACTAGATGTTTATTTATTTTTAATGAAAAGCGTAATTTATTGTGATGTAATTAGTGGTATTGTCGCCTCGTTGGCGTATAAACAAAAAAAAGTTACCAAAAGTAGGAATGTAGTAGGTTCAAGGGATTACATTACGACGTCTTTGGTAACTCATTGTGAGATATTAATAACTAAGGGGAAAGAATTAATAAATCTGGTCTAAATGTACAGGTTAAATAGTGTGGATTTGAGGGTGTAGTATGAATGCAGTGGTTTTTAACGAGGTAGATTACAGTGTTATATGTCGAAAAAAGCGAGTAAATAAAGGAGGTTCGGTGATAATTTTTTTATTTGTTAGTAGTAAAAAATATGTGTAAAAAATTTACGGTGTAGTGTTTTTGATGTATATTTAAAACATCTTTTAGAACAAGAGAGAAGGGGAAACATTTTTTAGTAAACAGATGTAGTGCGTTTGACGTGCTGCTAAAAGTGATGTATATGGTAAAATATAAACTACTTTTTTTCTCTTTGTGTATCTATGTTATGTCGGGGCTATTGCAGGCTGTGCAGGCGCAGCAATCTTCTTCAGATGACCGGCAGGTGAAAGACCGACTTATTAAAGATTACTATCGCTTTCAGAAGAGTGAGGATGAACGCTTGTTAGATAGTATTTTACGTTTTGTAAAGCTCAATAAACTCGAATTTAAAGAAGATTCCATCACGAGTAAAATACGCTATTTACAAGGAGTCAATAATCTGTTTTTACAACGTTTTGAAAAGGCAGAATCATTATTCCAACAATCAAAAGTACTCGCGGAAAAAACGAATGATGTACTATTAAAAGGGACCATTGCCAATTCACGGGGAGTTACATTTTCTATGGGAATGAAAGATTTTGTCACGGCCGAAAAACTGTATCGAGAAGCAATAGCGAACTTTCAGCTAATCAACGAGCTACCCCAGCAAATAGACGCTTTTTATAATTTGACAGTGAACTCCCGAAAGCTTCAAAAATGGAATAAGTCTAATAGGTACGCACAAGACTGCCTTGAACTCATAGCCCAGTATCAGTTTAAAAGGGGAGGAGTAAAACGCTTGTATTACTTTATAGGAGACAATTATTTGAAAATGAATCAGCTCGATAAGGTTGAGGAGTACCTTCAAAAGTCGGATAGTGTGCACCTCAGAGGTGATGTCTATACAGAAGGACTGGTAGATGAATCTTATGCCCGTTTGTACGCTGCGAAAAAAGAGTATGAGCGTTCCCTAATGTATTATGAAAAAGCAATTTCCAACTTGCGAGATTACAATCAGCAATACCAAGGGAATATCCGAGCTTCTTTTGTTAAAGAGCTCGAACTTGAAAACAAAGTGAAAATTCAAAAAGACAGCGTTATTGCCAGCCAAAAACAACGTCTTTTGTTAAGTACAACAGTAATTTTATTGCTTGTATTGTTGCTCATACTGTTGTTTTGGGTAATTCGAAACAATCGTCAGAAAAAAATTAAAATCCAGGATTTAAATGAGGATTTACAGCGTTTGATTGCCGACCTAAAAAATAAGAATTCCGATTTGGTAACGAACAAGAAACAAATTGAAGAGTTGTTGCAAATGAATGAACAGGCGATGTTTTCAAGGGTGTTGAAAATTTCTACCTACAACGATACTATTCGCAAAATAAGTGCCGATATCGATGCCTATCAAGATAATGCATCCAGTTCATCACCCTATTTAAGCAAGGTGAATAAAAAATTGCTCGATTTAATTTCAGAGGAGGAACTCTGGGAAGATTTTAAAATACAATTCGAAAAAATAAGACCGCAATTCTTTAATAAATTAAAGGATTTTGCACCGAATTTATCAGTCAATGACCTTAAACATTGTACGTATATCGTATCAAATTTGAAAAGTAAAGAGGTCGCTCAGTTGATCAATGTGTCTCCGAGAAGTGTGGAAACAACGCGATACCGCATCAAGAAAAAGCTAGGTTTAGAACGCGAAGACAATTTGTACGATTTACTGAGTAGTCTGTAAAAAAGAAAAGTTATCAAAACAATACAATTGAATTGATAACTTTATCAACGGTAAACTCTAAAAAGGGAGACCTTCTTTCGAAAAAAGAAAGCCTGAACTTTATTAAGGCTAAAATACTAGGAGTTCCTGCATGTTTTAAAGATGTAGTACATTTGTCGTACTATTGCCACTTTTAGAAATGCCCTAGTGTAAAGGCAATGTTAAATTTTTAAATAAAGTTTGGAAAACTAAAAATTTATTACAAATATTTGTGGCGTTAAAAACAAAGACATGAGTTTTATTCAATTACATCATCATCATCATCATACTTGCACTCAGGCGAGCTGACGATGTATTGAATAAATGTAAATATATTAACAACCCGTTTGAGTAAATCGAACGGGTTTTTTATTTCCAGGTACCAGAAATCTAAAATACTTCTCCGATTTACTCAAACCCAACAAAAATAACAATGAGTAAATTAAGAATAGCGATTCAAAAATCGGGTCGACTTAATCAAGATTCTTTACAAATATTAAAAGACTGTGGTATCTCCATCGATAATGGAAAAGATCAGTTAAAGGCTTCGGCTAGCAATTTTCCTTTGGAGGTTTTTTATTTGAGAAATGGTGATATTCCTCAGTATTTAAAAGATGGAGTGATCGATGCAGCCATAATTGGTGAGAACCTCCTCGTCGAAAAAGGAGCGGGTATTTCTTATGTGGAAAAATTAGGTTTCTCCAAATGTAAAGTATCCCTTGCGATCCCAAAATCAGAGTCTTATGCTGGTTTGGACTACTTCGAAAACAAACGTATCGCGACATCTTATCCTAATACAGTAAAAAAATATCTCGATGCTCAAGGAGTAAAGTATCAGTTACATATCATTAACGGATCGGTAGAGATTGCACCCAATATCGGTTTGGCAGATGGTATTTGTGATATAGTTTCGAGTGGTTCTACTTTGTTTAAAAACAACTTAAAAGAAGTAGAAGTATTGCTAAAATCAGAAGCCGTGCTTGCTGTGGCTCCTAAAATTGCTGCGGAAGAGCAAGCCCTTTTAGAAACGCTTTTGTTTAGAATTAGAGCAGTTCTTAAAGGACGAAATTCGAGATATGTATTACTAAATGCACCTAATGAAAAGCTTGATAAAATCATAGACATCTTACCGGGAATGCGCAGCCCAACAGTATTGCCATTGGCAGAAGAAGGGTGGAGTTCTGTACACTCTGTGTTGGATAAAAACAAGTTCTGGGAAATCATCGATGAGTTAAAACGCAATGGAGCTGAGGGAATTTTGGTTTGTCCAATCGAAAAAATGGTGGTGTAATGATGAAGGTAATTAAGTATCCAAAGCGTGAAACTTGGCAAAACTTATGCCAGCGCACACAAATTGAACGTAAAACACTCACGAGTAGCGTTGCTGATATCTTAGAAACCGTAAAACTAAAGGGGGATCGTGCTTTACTCGATTTTACTGAAAAGTTTGACGGCGTAGCACTTGACAGTCTAGTGGTGCAACCTGAGGAGATAACCGAGGCAAAAACTAAAGTGAGTACCGAGTTAAAAGAGGCTATTGTATTGGCAAAAAACAATATTGAACGCTTTCACAAAACGCAACAATCTAAAGAGAAGAAGGTAGAAACGATTGAGGGAGTGGTTTGTTGGAGGAAAAGTGTGGCGATCGAAAAGGTAGGCCTGTACATCCCGGGTGGAAGTGCTCCTTTATTTTCAACCATCCTGATGTTAGCAATTCCAGCCCGAATCGCAGGATGCAAAGAAATAGTATTGTGTACACCTCCGAATGCAGCGGGTAGCATCGCTCCTGAAATTTTGTTTACGGCGGATTTAGTGGGGGTTACGAAAATAGTGAAAGTCGGGGGGGCTCAGGCAATTGCAGCCATGGCTTACGGCACGACGTCCGTACCCAGAGTATACAAAATTTTAGGACCGGGAAATCAGTATGTAACCAAGGCAAAAGAATTGGTTCAGATTGATGGAGTAGCTATTGACATGCCTGCTGGGCCAAGTGAGGTCTTGGTACTGGCCGATGAAACTGCGGTACCCGAATTTGTGGCTGCCGATTTGCTTTCACAGGCGGAACACGGACCTGATAGTCAGGTGATTTTGGTAGGAACAACAGCTGAGATACTCGAAAAAACACTCCGAGAATTGGAAAAGCAATTAGCAGCACTACCAAGGAAAACTATTGCTAGTAAGGCCTTAGATAATAGTCGTGCTATTTTAGTTGAATCGTTGACAGAGGGAATTGCGTTTAGTAATGAGTACGCTCCGGAACACCTTATCCTAGCCTCAGAAAATGCCAGTACTGTGATGGATGCTATTGTAAATGCAGGTTCTGTTTTTTTGGGGAATTACAGTTGTGAAAGCGCAGGAGATTATGCTAGTGGCACAAATCATACCTTGCCGACAAACGGTTTTGCGAAAAATTTTAGCGGAGTGTCCTTAGACAGTTTTGTCAAAAAAATAACCTTTCAAGAACTCACAAAAAAAGGAATTCAAAACATCGGTCCGGCCATTGAACTCATGGCAGCTGCGGAAGGATTAGATGCACATAAAAATGCAGTAACCCTGCGCTTAAACCAAGTAGAAAATGTTTAATTTAGAAGCGATTACCAGAAAAAATATATGGAATTTAAAGGCTTACAGTTCCGCCAGAGATGAATTTCAAGGGAAGGCAGAGGTGTATTTAGATGCCAATGAAAATCCTTTTGGAAACTTAAACCGCTATCCAGATCCTTATCAGCGTTCAGTGAAGGAGCGATTGAGTGTATTAAAAGGACTGCCTGTAAATCAGGTATTTATCGGAAATGGTAGTGATGAAGTAATTGATTTGTGTTTGCGAATTTTCTGTGAACCTGGAAAAGAGAAAGCCTTGACTTTTGTACCTACTTATGGTATGTACCAAGTATCGGCGTCCATCAATGATATTGAGTTACTCGAGTTACCGTTAACAGATGATTTTGATATTGATTTGGAGTTGGTACAGCCGTATTTAACCGACGCGTCCTTAAAAGTGATCTTTTTGTGCTCCCCCAACAATCCTACCGGAAACTGTTTGTCGGTTGAGCGTATTGCAAGCATAGCCAAGGCGTTTCGTGGGGTAGTGCTCGTTGACGAGGCCTATATAGACTTTAGTACGCAGACCTCATGGACGGAACAATTGGCAGCGTATCCGAACCTAATTATCTCACAAACATTTAGCAAAGCTTGGGGTATGGCCGCAGCACGTGTTGGAGTAGCGTATGCATCATCAGAAATTATTGGGCTTTTTAATAAAGTAAAGCCTCCTTACAATATCAGTAGTCTAAACCAACAGGCCGTATTGACTAGCTTAGATGCAGTGGAACTTTACGAACGTAACAAAGCCAAAGTGCTCAATGAACGTGAAGTGCTATTACGAGAATTGCCTACAATCGGATTAGTAAAGAAAATTTATCCAACCGAAACTAATTTCATCCTCGTGGAAATGCTCGATGCGGATACCGTATACGAACAATTGGTAGCTCGAGGAATTATTATTCGAAATAGGTCTTCATTGATCGCCAACTGTTTGAGAATAAGTGTAGGTACCCAGCAAGAAAACAAACAATTAATCAACGCATTAAAAGCATTAAGTGAACGCTTAGTAACTGAGTAAAATGAAACAAAAAGTATTATTTATAGATAGAGATGGAACGCTCATTAAAGAACCTGCAGATGAACAAATTGATTCATTTGAAAAATTAGTATTCTACCCGAAAGTATTTGAAGGCCTGGGAAAAATAGCCAAAGAATTGGACTACGAATTGGTATTGGTCACCAACCAGGATGGCCTAGGAACCGATGTATACCCAGAAGCTACGTTTTGGCCTGTCCACAAGTTTGTGATGGCTACCTTAGAAAATGAAGGTATTCAATTTGCTGCTGAACATATTGATGTCACTTTTGCAAAGGACAATCAGCCTACGAGAAAACCGAATACAGGCCTATTAACGAAGTACTTTTCTGAGGCTTATGATTTGGAAAATTCACTGGTGATTGGTGATCGACTCACCGATGTAGCACTGGCTAAAAACTTAGGAGCAAAGGCAATTTTTATTAATGATAAAACGTATCTGGGAGCCGAAGAGGTGGCTGGAGAAGAACGTGAGTTGGAAGAGTACATAGCGCTGGAAAGCAATGATTGGTGTGAAATTTACGAATTTTTAAAACTCACAGTACGCAAAGCAGAACTCGTTCGCAATACGTCGGAAACGGAGATTGCCATGAGCTTGAATTTGGACGGAACAGGAAAGGCGACCATCGATACGGGTATCCCATTTTTTGATCACATGCTCGATCAGATTGCGCGTCACGGTCAAATGGATTTATCAATTGAGGTAAAAGGTGACCTCGAAGTTGATGAGCACCACACAATAGAAGATACAGCTATTGCTTTAGGAGAGTTGTTTGCTAAGGCATTGGGTGATAAAATTGGAATTGAACGCTACGGATTTTGCCTGCCGATGGACGATTGCTTGGCACAAGTAGCTATCGATTTTGGAGGACGTAATTGGTTGGTTTGGGAAGCTGAGTTCAAGAGAGAGATGATTGGAAAGATGCCGACAGAAATGTTTTATCACTTTTTTAAATCGTTTACCGATGGCGCCAAATGCAACTTGAATATCAAAGCGGAAGGTCAAAATGAGCACCACAAGATTGAGGCGATTTTTAAAGGCATGGCAAAGGCCATGAAGGCAGCCGTTCGAAGAGATCCAGAGAAAATGATTTTACCATCGACTAAAGGAGTTCTGTAATGATAGCAATAGTAAAATACAACGCAGGAAATATTCGTTCGGTGAAAAATGCGGTAACTGCCTTGGGGTATGACTGTATTATTACGGACAATCCGGAGGAGTTAAAAGCAGCTGACAAGGTAATTTTTCCTGGGGTGGGAGAGGCGAGTTCCGCAATGAACTACTTACAAAAAAGAGGATTGGATACAGTATTGACTTCCTTGACACAACCCGTATTGGGAATTTGTTTAGGCTTGCAGTTGCTGTGTGACTATTCTGAAGAAGGAGAAGTAGCTTGTTTAGGAGTGTTTAAAACCAAAACCAAGCGCTTTCCAGAGGGGAAGAAGATCCCTCATATGGGATGGAACAATTTTACGAGTCTAGCTGCTCAGCCAATTTTAGAGTCCATGAATGCTGTTGATGATGTGTATTATGTACACAGCTATTATGCGGAACCATGCGAATCAACCATCGCAGTTTGTGATTATGGAATTCCGTTTAGCAGTGTGATGCAGCGCGATAATTTTTACGCAATGCAGTTTCATCCGGAAAAATCGGCACAAGTAGGACGAGTACTATTACAAAACTTTTTAGAATTATGAGAATCATACCAGCAATAGATATAATAGAAGGAAAATGCGTGCGCTTGACCAAAGGCGATTACGATACTAAAAAAATATACAACGAAAACCCCTTAGAAGTAGCTAAGGAATTTGAAGCAAACGGAATAACGTATCTACACGTAGTGGATTTAGATGGTGCAAAGGCGCAGCAAATTGTCAATTACAAGGTTTTAGAAACCCTTGCCAGCAAAACAAATTTACAAATTGATTTTGGTGGCGGATTAAAATCTGACAATGACGTACGCATCGCTTTTGAATCGGGGGCCAACCAGGTTACAGGAGGAAGTATCGCTGTAAAAAACAAAGAACTCTTTACAAATTGGTTACAGCGATATGGAGCAGACAAAATAATACTAGGAGCAGATTGCAAAAACAGGAAAATTGCCACCCACGGATGGATGGAAGTATCGGAGTTGGACGTAGTTGATTTTGTGAAATCCTACGAAAAATTAGGTGTTGAGCAAGTAATTTGTACGGATGTGGCAAAGGATGGAATGCTGCAAGGAGCCGCCTTTGAATTGTATGCTGAGATCTTGAGAAAAACAGGAGTTAGTTTGATTGCAAGTGGAGGAGTTTCTTCTGTATCGGATCTATACAAACTAAAAGAACTGGGCTGTGAAGGCGTTATTATTGGTAAGGCTATTTACGAAGGATACATCACCCTAAAAGAACTCGTAGCCCTATGTTAAAGAAAAGAATTATTCCGTGCTTGGATATTAAAAATGGACGGACGGTAAAGGGAGTGAACTTCGTTGATATTATTGACGCCGGAGATCCTGTAGAATTAGCGAAACGCTATGTAGAAGAAGGAGCAGATGAATTGGTATTTCTCGATATTACAGCGACTTTGGAGAATAGAAAAACCTTGGTTGCATTGGTGGAGCGCATCGGTGAAGTTATTGATATTCCTTTTACTGTTGGAGGAGGTATTAACACCGTAGACGATGCCTTGCGCTTGATAGAGGCAGGAGCTGATAAAGTGAGTATCAATTCTGCAGCGGTGAGAAATCCCGAATTAATTGTAGCCTTGTCAGAGCGATTTGGAAGCCAATTTGTCGTGGTAGCTATTGACACAAAATACGTGGATGGAACTTGGAAAGTATTTACCAAAGGAGGTACCCATGAAACCAACTTAAACACGCTCGATTGGGCTCGAAAAGTTGCCGAGCTAGGCGCAGGTGAAATTTTATTGACTTCGATGAATAACGACGGAACCAAGGAAGGTTTTGCCCTTGACATTACCCGAGAAGTGAGTGCAAACTTGTCAATTCCTGTTATCGCATCTGGAGGAGCTGGGGCAGTAACCCATTTTAAAGAGGTGTTTTCTGAAACAGAAGCCAGTGCAGGACTCGCTGCAAGCATCTTTCACTTCGGAGAAATTCCAATACCGACCTTAAAAAAGTATTTAAAAACAGAAAATATTGCCATACGATGAACATAGATTTTGAAAAGGGAAACGGACTGGTGCCAGTTATCGTTCAAAATGCCCTAAGCCTAGAAGTATTAATGCTGGGTTATATGAACCAAGAAGCTTTTGATACAACCGTACAAAGTAACAAAGTGACTTTTTTTAGTAGGTCAAAAAATAGGTTGTGGACCAAAGGAGAAGAATCGGGGAATTTCCTCGAACTCCAGTCATACAAGATCGATTGCGATGCAGATACCATTTTGGTACAAGCAATTCCGAAGGGCCCTACCTGCCACAAAGGAACGTCCTCGTGTTTTGGGGAAGCCAGTTCGAAAGGCTTTTTATACCAACTAGAGGCAACCATTACCGAGCGCATTGCTACTGACGACTCGAGCTCATATACCAATAGTCTATACAAAAGAGGTATCAACAAAATGGCACAGAAAGTAGGAGAGGAAGCTGTAGAGCTCGTTATTGAGGCAAAAGACGATAATCGCGACTTATTTGTCAATGAAGCCGCCGATTTACTTTATCACTTTCTCATATTATTATATGCAAAAGGCCTGAGTTTATCAGACATTGAAGCAATTTTAAAATCAAGAAGTTAAAAATGTTTAATAAAAATTATTAAAAGTTAAACAAAATTTATATCTTTGGAGTAACACTTTGACAAGCAAACGGATAAGTGTTATTTTTTTCACTAGTGAGTTTTTGTTTATTTTTTCTCTTTAAAAGTTAAACAAACGTCTTGGTAATGCCGAAAGCAGACGCAAATAATCGAGTAGGCACTAACTTAAAACTAATACGATGTTTATTAAAAAACTAAAATCAATTCTTGTACTTAGCATGTTGATGGGAACCACGGTATTATTGTCGTGCAGCGATGATGATACACCAGCAGTAGAAACCCAAAAAGATATCGTTGAACTCGCAGCAGCAAATTCGAACTTGAGTTCCTTAGTAGCTGCGGTAGACAAAGCAGGACTAGCAAGTGTGTTAAAAGGAAACGGACCTTTCACGGTTTTCGCACCAACCAACGCAGCTTTTCAAGCCTTATTAGATTCAAATAGTAGTTGGAATACCTTAAATGATATTCCACAAGATGTATTGGTAAATGTGTTAAAATTTCACGTACTGTCATCAGAAGTGAAATCAGGACAATTGACAAATGGATATACGCCAACCTTGGCTACAGGACCAAATTCTGAATACTTATCATTACAAGTTGCCACGACTGGAGGAGTTAAGTTTAACGGTTCAGCAGCTCCAGTTAGTGTAGATATTGACGCTAAAAACGGAGTAGTACACGTAATTGACAAGGTCATGTTACCACCAAATGTTGTAGAGTTAGCGTTAAACAATCCTGACTTTTCAAGCTTGGTAGCAGCATTGACAGATAGCCGACACACCACTGATTTTGTGGCTGTATTGAAAGGGAATGGTCCATTTACGGTATTTGCTCCTACCAATGCCGCTTTCAAAAACTTACTTGACAGCAATGCATCGTGGAATTCGATCGCCGATATTCCGATTGCAACCCTCGAAGCGGTATTGAAGTATCACGTAGTGAATGCAGCCAACGTACAGGCAAAACAATTGACAGACAAACAAGAAATTACTATGTTGAATAACGCCAAAGTAACGGTTGATTTAACGAACGGCGCAAAATTAAAAAGTGCTAGCAACCAAGAGGTAAATATTACAGCTACCGATGTACAAGGTGCTAATGGAGTAATTCACGTCATTGACAAAGTATTGATTCCAGGAACGTAACAGTTATTTTTTCATAGCTTAATAGTTGGTAAATCGGTGGTAAATTGTTGGTTATTTATCGCCGGTTTCCTTTTTATTGAATGGACTTGTTTGTCCGAACTACTCTTTAAAATTGCTTTGGTATTCCTGTGACTTTCCTTTAAAGTTTGCGTATTTTTGCAAAATGAAAGAAGCATTGACCCCATTAATATCAGCCTTTGAACAACGTGTTAGTGATGACAGTTTTGTAAAATTAACTTTGAGCAAGCCTATCCGCAAGAGCGAAAAATTACAAAATGTTTACATCAGGCAGGTCTTGATCAAAGACGAGCTAAATTATCAATTTTTATACCGTTATACGACCAACGATCAGGTTAAAAATTACTCGTTTGAAGAGGGCGTGTCAGTGCTGGTGACTTTGCTAGCAGAAAACTTTCGAGCAGCTACGCTGTTTTCAATGGAAAATGACTTTTTAACATTTGTATCCAAAAAGAAAAAAGTGAGTTTTAAAACAACGGCGGCAAGCTTTAAAAATAAACCTCCACAAAGCCACGACAAACCCAAGTTAAAACGAGCAGAAGACAGTCTGTATTTAAAAGAGTTGGGAGTGTTGGATAATGAAGGGAATCTCATTCCTAAAATGGCGGATAAATACCGTCAAATTAATAAATATTTAGAGGTAATTGAAGCGCAGTTAAAGTCCGTAAAGCTTCCGAAACAAATTCATATTGTTGACATGGGCTCTGGAAAAGGGTATTTGACTTTTGCCCTTTATGATTATTTGGTCAATAAGAAAGGGTTCGAGGTGAGTATGACAGGAATAGAATTGCGCACAGAATTGGTGAATTATTGTAATGAGCTAGCTGAAAAATGTAACTTTACAAAGTTGGATTTCGCCGCTAAGCCTATCGAGGAGTACAACGAAAAACAAATCGATATACTCATTGCCTTACACGCCTGTGATACCGCAACGGACGATGCAATTTACAAAGGATTGGTGGCAAATGCATCACTCATTATTTGTGCTCCTTGTTGTCATAAACAAGTTCGTCAGCAGGTAAAAGGGAAGGAGCAAGAAAGTCCTATTTTAAAATACGGTATTTTTAAGGAACGCCAGTTTGAAATGGTCACCGATACCTTGCGTGCGTTGATCATGGAAAAGCACAACTATCAAACCAAAGTATTTGAGTTTATTAGCAATGAGCACACGCGTAAAAATGTGATGCTCGTCGGAGCGAGAACCAGTAAAAAAGTAGATGCAGACTTCTATGATAGTAAAATTGCGGCGCTAAAAGAAAGTTTTGGTATTGAACAACACTATCTAGAAGGATTGCTGTAGCATGAATAGACAGCAAGTAACTACGGCATTTAAGGGACTTGACCTGACAGAAGCGAACTGGAACCGCATACAAAAGGTATTTACAGAATTGCGATTGAAAAAGGGAGAGCAACTCTTGAAAGCAGGGGAGGAAGCGCGTTATCAATACTATGTGATGGACGGTTGCTTAAGAACTTACTTTCTCGATGATAAGGCCAAAGAGCACACGGTTCAGTTTGCGATTACCGATTGGTGGATTAGTGACTATATGGGGTACTTTTTAGAAGGACCCTCAGAACTGTATATCGAGAGCATCTCGGAAGCTGTAGTTTTTAAGGTAGCGAAAGAAGATATGGATATTTTAATGGAGAGCCTACCTGAAGTGACTAACTTTTACCGAAAAAAATTAGAACGCGCCACGGTTCGATTTCAAAAGCGAATACTGTATAACCTCGCCTATACTGCCAAGGAACGTTACCTGCAATTTTTAAAACAATACCCCAATATAGAACAGCAAATAAAAAACTACCACTTGGCGTCTTACCTCGGAATTACTACAGAAAGCTTGAGTAGAATAAGAAAAGAGCTTCAGTAGTTCGAAATTACCATAGGTCAATTTTTTTCATATTCCTAAAGAGTACTTTTGAAAGTAATTTAAATAAAGATAGTATGAAAAAAGTTTTAATGGTACTTACCAGCCATGACCAATTAGGAGATACGGGATTAAAAACAGGATTTTGGATAGAGGAATTTGCAGCGCCATATTACGTGCTCAAAGATCAGGGAATCGATATTACGTTGGCGTCGCCTAAAGGAGGACAGCCGCCAATTGATCCGAAGAGTGACGAACCAGATTTTCAAACTCCGGCAACCGAGCGCTTTCATCAGGATGTTGAATTACAGGAGTTATTAGCTAAAACACTACAGTTGTCTGAAGTAAATGCGGCCGACTATGCTGCGGTATTTTACCCAGGAGGTCACGGTCCGTTGTGGGATTTAGCTACAGATACTGCTTCAGTAAATCTATTAAATGCTTTTGCTGCTGCGAACAAGCCGATAGGAGCTGTTTGTCATGCCCCAGCAGTATTTAAAGATGTGGTGGTAAACGATATGCCTTTTGTGAAAGGTAAAAAGCTCACAGCGTTTTCAAATACCGAAGAAGCGGCTGTACAATTGACAGACGTGGTTCCGTTTTTAGTGGAAGACATGCTCGTAGAACGCGGAGCTGTTTACAGCAAAGCCAACGACTGGGAATCGTATGCGATAGTAGATGGAAATCTAATAACCGGACAAAACCCGGCCTCTTCAGAAAAGGTAGCAACCTTGCTTTTGGAGCAACTTTAAAACTCTTGAGTTCCTTGAATTCAAGGAACTCAATTAAGAGCTCTTTTTCGGGAGGGCATGGTTAAAAAATACTGCTGTCAAAGATGGAAACATCAGTACTAGATAAAAAGTAGTACAAAAAAAGCTCAATGAAAATTGAGCTAGTTGTAAATGGTGATTTCCTCATCGGTTCTTTTACTGATGAATGTTTAATGTTGAGGTTTTAACCAATAAGTTTAAGGTTTTTCTAACTCTAGTTTTTTAAGTCTGGCTTGAATGTCGAGAAGTTTTTTGTTTAGCGATTTTAACGCTTCAATTTCCTTAGCTTGACGAGCTATTTCTTTCTCTTGTTGTAGGGTATAAAGCGTTAATTCTTCTATTTTTTGAAGTAATTTAGCATCCATTTCTCCTAAAAAGATACCATTTTCTTCTACTTCTTTGGCACTGGGAATACCTTGTAGGTGTCCTTTTTCTTTAATGTGTTCTTCTACTTCCTTTAGTGTGGGAAGTTTATATGAGTCGTAAAAAACAAAATCAGACCATCCGGTTTCGACTTTTATTTCTTTAGCTCTAATATTTCCATTTACAGAAAGTTTCCAATTTCCTGTGTTGAGTGTGCCTATACCGACATTTCCTCCTTGATTAGCTAAGTAAATATTACCGTTTTTGTTGTAATTTAGATATATAGAACCGTCATGGGTACCTGCCATTAAGTGTAAGATTCCGTCAGATGATCTCCCGATGATTTTTGAATAGCCTGTAATAGCGCTTTCTTCGTTATTACCCTCATAAATTATGTCGTTTCCACTATCTAAAATTGATTTCCAAGAATACCAGGTATTTCCTCCTGATGAGTAATCAGCAAATCGAATTTTTAAACGGGGTATCGTATGACCTTTAAAAATTTGATAAGAATATCCGTAGCCATTACTACTATTGGTATATCCAAACAGAGATCCATAATTAGCGGGATAGTTACTTCCATCATTAGAAACAAATCCACTATAAAATTGATTCAATGGGGTCTGTGATGGGGTTGTGTGATTTTTTCCTTGATAGGATTGATTGAATTGAGCGTGGATACCAGAAGTGATTCCTAGTGCCAGGATAAATAGAATTTTTTTCATAACGTTTTTTTGATTTCAACAGGACAAAGGTAATTAAAATGGTGTTTTGAATAACGGCTTTACGTAATCAAAAATGCTATGTGTGTTATACATTTGAGGTTCAACTGTGATTTGCTCTAAAGCACCTGTAGTCTCAAGTGTTTTGTTGATGGGATGTATAATGATGTATTTTTTTCCAATTTGCATGATTTTAAAACATAACAGAGTGGAGTCATCATAAATTGGTTAAACCGTGACCATGAAAAAAAGGCAGCGATGTAGCGTTAGCTAGTTTTTTGAGAACAGCAACAAATTGAAATTAAATTGAGATTTTGTACTGCAACTCACTTTTAAACTAATCCATTCGTGCAGTTTTGATAAGTTCAAGAGTCGTTGCAAATAGGTCTTTAGAACGCATTTTACTTTTGAGCCAAGCGTAAAAACTCATGGCGAAAATGTCTTCTTGTAAAGCGCCAATAAAGTCAAAAGAACTTTCGACCATTTGAAAACAGTCTTCCGAACGAATCCATTGCGGATCATTATGGAAGCGTTCAACGATCTCCAGATAGCGCAATACGCGCTCTTCTCCATGCGTTAGTAAAAATGTACGGTACTTTCTGCGAAAACTCAGCAACCTCGATTCGAAGAGATCAAAGTGATTGAGTTCTTTGTGTAGTAGGAGTGCGATGAGATTTTTTTTGATGGTGATTTCTATGCCCGCTTGTTGTTCGTACCACAAATCGGAGTGCTGAAGTTTTGTATACGCCTTGTAGGCCGCCGTATAGTTTTGATTTTGAAAGTAACACATAATCAGGGTTAAATCACTTTCCAATTGAATTTTGACCTGAATGTTTTTTGTAGCTCTGCGTGCTTCCAAGATGCGAATGGCTTCTTGTTGATTGCCTAAATAGTTTGTATTAAGCGCTAGTAGGAGTGTGTATTCAGGTAAAAAAGTTGTGTAATACTTTTTTTGTTGTGAAACCATGGCTTGCTTCATCTGTTGTAAATACGATAAAGAGGATTCGAATTTCTTGTTGCGAAACAGCGTGTTGGCAATTAAAAACAACACTCTGATATGGTAAAACAATTGTTTTTCCTGATCTTTCTTGGCTTTTAATACTTGGTGTTGCGCAATGATAAACGATTCTATTTTTAAATAATCCTTACTCAAGTATGCCGATAAATTGGTCAGGGTAATCATTTGATAGAGCGACTTATACGAAAGGATGTCGTTGATGCTCACAGCGTGTTCCGAGCTTATCCTACTAAGCAACTCTGAAAAGCTCACCGAAGTCCCTTGTTGCTGCTGTTCCTGTAAGGCATTTCTGATTTTTGCATAGATGATGTTGAATTCCTCTGCGGTGTATTGTAACTGTTGGTTTTTCCGAAATCGTTCAATGAGGACCTTTAAATCTACCTGTTCAAAATGATGAGCGTACTGAATAAGTGTATGGTATACCTCGGTAAGTAGGGTATACAAATCATGAGCCAAGGCAATTTTTTCTGTTTTGATGAGCAGCTTGTAAGCTAGCTTGTAGTTCTTTTGATAGAGAAAATCACGAGCTGTAAGTATGTATTTCGCTAGTGAGATATCGATGGAGTTTTCTCCTTGCATTTTACTAGACGCGATAAAATCGATCAGCACTTCAAAAACCCGATTTCTCAAACTGTACAAGGCTTGTTTGTTAGGCTTTGCATATAGTTGTTCACAAAGAAAAGCAGTGTCTGCTTTTCCTGCGCGTAGCAAACGGACTAAGGCTGTGTTCTTTACGTCCCCTCGACGGTTTTTATGAGTTAAAAATGCTTCAAATTCCAGGTATTCTCGTTCCGAAAATGCTTGAATTATAGGTGAAATTCCATTCATTAAATCATGAGTTTTTAGGTTTAAAAATACTAATTTAGATGGTTTAATTCGTTAATTTGTGTTTATTTAATCATGAGTTTTTTATAAAAACTGATTTGAAACTCTTATATGAGGACCGCATCTTTGACCCGTAATTAATTTTAAAAATGAAACAGATGGAATTGAAAGATGTAATTTCAAAAAGAAAACAAGCAAAGGTAAAGGTGTATGATCAGCGTCCTACACCTGCGTATATAGGAGCCTCTTGGGCGGTGTTGATTATCGGTGTGACCGCCTATTGTATAGGGTTGTGGAACGCCGACATGGAGTTGAATGAAAAAGGGTATTACTTTACGGTATTGCTATTTGGGTTGTTTTCTGTTATCTCAGTTCAAAAGGCAGTTCGCGATAAGCTCGAGGGTATTCAAGTAACGGAATTGTATTACGGAATATCGTGGTTTACCACGATTACCGCTATAGTGCTTTTGGTAGTTGGACTTTGGAATGCCGATTTGTTACTGAGTGAAAAGGGATTTTATGGAATGTCGTTTACCTTAAGTGTTTTTGCCGCAATCTCTGTTCAGAAAAATACACGTGATATGGCGTATATCAATGAACGTGAAGCGGTCGTACCTCAAGAGTAGTAACCGCCGATTTTGGCAGACAGTAATAATTGAGATTAAAAGGTCTTTACTGAAAGTTTATTGATACATTTAAGACTTAAAAATCAAGTAATGAAAAAATCAGTAATTCTCATCGTATTGGCCTTTTTTTCTATTTATGTTATTTGGGGTTCTACGTACTTGTTAAACAAAATAGCGGTAGGGGAAATCGCTCCTATGTTTTTGGCAGCCATCCGCTTTACTACTGCGGGAGTATTGATTATGCTCATCGCCAAATTATTGGGTAAAAAGCTACGCATAAGCCGACATCAACTAACCAATTCAACCATAGCCGGATTTTTGTTTTTGGTATATGGAAATGGGGTCTTTGTTTGGGCATTAAAATACGTTGACAGTGGTTTTGCTGCGCTCTTGGCATCAACCCAACCTCTGTTTGTATTGTTTCTAATGCGTTTGATAGACGGTAAGCGCATGCAACCCCGATCGATTATAGGTGTGGCATTGGGAATTCTGGGAATGTATTTGTTGGTAAGTCAAGATACCATCACTGCATCAGAGGATAGTATTTTGGGAATATTCATGATTTTTAGCTGTGTGTTGAGTTGGAGTTATGGTAGTGTCTTCGTTTCGAAGGCTAACTTACCGAAAAACTTTTTCGTAAGTACGGGCTATCAGATGCTGATAGCTGGAATCTTGTTGTTTATCGTCAGTGGTATCATAGGAGAACCGTGGACAGGTCCGGAATTGTGGACAGTAGAAACGCGTTGGTCCATGGGCTTGTTAATTGTATTTGGAAGCATCGTAGCGTTTACCTCTTTTAACTATTTACTAAAGGAAGTTTCGACAGAGAAGGTAGCTACTTCTGCCTACGTAAATCCGGTGATTGCAATGCTATTAGGCTGGTATTTTTTGGATGAGAGCTTGTCCAAGCAATCGATGATTGCATCAGCGGTATTGTTAACAGGCGTTTATTTTATCAATTCGCGAAAGCGCGTGAGCAAAACAAAGGTTACCACCAAACCACAAAAAGTTTAAGCAATTCTCCATTGGGGTGCTTTACCCACCATAGCGGTGCGTAGGAATCAGCTAATTGTTCTGAGCAACTGTGATAAAATTGTTCGTAGGAGTTCCATGCTACATCGGTATGCGGTTGTTGTAGCCAATCGTGTTTGACAGGTAAGTAGAACTTGCTTTTTTTCCAGTTTGCCAATTCTGAAATACCTGCGTAGTAGCCCTGTATACAATCGGCATTTAACAAATGAAAAGAGGGGGCTTTGTGTGCTTGTAAAGGAATAAATAGCTGGGCTTTAAAGTACACCTGTTGTTGCCAATTTGGATAGGCAATTGCTGCTGCTCGCAATTGTTGTTGGCATACGGGGTGATGGAGTAGTGGAAGCTGTTTGTTTTTTAATTTGTTCAACTTTTCAATCAGTGAGTCTTTGCGATTCGGACCAATCCAGTGTTCTAGTTCATGGCTACCTACCGTAGGGTCGTATAAGTAAAATTTATACACCACTTCAAGGTGAATGGGAAGGTGGTTTTGCAACAGGAGGCAATCCAATTCTCCTAAGGTGATTTTTTCTTGTTGAATTTGAAGGTTTTCTGCTAAAATCTGCGTGTCTGATCGTTGGTTGAGTTCAAAAGAAACAAAGCGTTCAACGAACTTTCCCAGGCGTAACTTGGCGTCAATAGTATCGCTAAAGCGTACAGGAGAAGGTTCATAGACAGCAGTATAAGGAGCTAAATCAAAAACACCTTTTCCTTGCCACAGAAAAGGTGTCTCATAAAATCCTTTGTATTGTCGTTGTATTTGAAAATAGCTAAAAGCCATGGATTTACTCCTGAATACCCAATTTAGCCATTACCTTCTTTGTTAAATCGAAGTTCGGATCAATAAAAGCAAATTCGTTACCACTAGTAGTTAATACTTGGGTGTACCCTTCGCTTTTAGCAATTTCTTGAATTACTTCGTTGAGCTTTTTATACAACGGACGTATGTATTCGTCGCGTCTTAATTTCATGAGTGTTGTCCCATTTTGGCGGAATTTCCCCATTTCTTGTTCTAAGGCAGCGAGCTCTTGAATCTTCTCTTTGCGTTGTTGTTCTGTTAAGGTCTTTTCTACTTTCTTAAAAGCCTCGATTTTCTCTTTGTATGCAGTTGTTTTAATCTGATAGCTCGAATCCAGTTCTTTTGCATAGGCATTAATACGAACTAAAACATCTTTCATTTGCGGCATTTTACCAACAATCAATTCGGTGTCAATGGTACCTACCTTTGATTGAGCAAAAAACAAGCTCGTGGTAAATAAGCTAGCAATAAGTAATAATTTTAACTTCATTATAGATTATGTTTTGCACAAATATATAAAAGCCACTACGCTAAAGCCCTTAAAATTCGTTAAATTTTAGGAGTTTTCTTTGAGGATACTTTCAATTTTATGAATAATATTGTTGCGATCTTCTAAAAAATCAAACCAGAGCGTATCGGGATCTTTGCGAAACCAGGTGCCTTGCCTTTTGGCAAAGCGACGCGTATTTTTTTTGATCTCCGCAATGGCAGTTTCCAGCGAGCAGCGACCGTCAAAGTAGTCAAACAATTCACGGTATCCTACGGTTTGTAATGCATTGAGTTGCCTGTGTGGAACGAGCTGTTCAACTTCTTTTAGCAAGCCTTTATTCATCATGATATCTACGCGTTTTTCAATGCGCTCATAGGTAATTTCACGGGCTGCGTTTAGTCCGATTTTAATGCTGTTGAAGTTACGAGGTCTCTTGGGTTTGTTTTTAAAGGAGGCGTAGGTTTTTCCAGTGCCAATACACACCTCGAGCGCTCGAATCACACGATGTGGATTGTCAATAGCAATATTGTTGTAAGTTTCAGGGTCTAAGCTTTGTAGTTGTTGTTGAAGGCTTTCCAAGCCGTCGCTTTCCAAACGTTGGTTCAACGCTTCTCGAATTGCCGGTTCAATATCCGGAAAGTAATCCAGTCCTTTGAGCACGGCATCGACGTATAAACCGCTTCCGCCAACCATAATTTGAATCGGATTTTTTTCGAATAACTCGTCGAGCTTGTCTAAGGCATCACGCTCAAACTGACCTACGCTATACTCATCTAATACGCTGAGGTTTTGTATAAAATGATGCGGCGCTGCAGCGAGTTCTTCGGGTTCTGGTACGGCCGTACCAATGCGCATTTCCTTAAAAAACTGTCTGGAATCACACGAGAGAATGTCGCAGTTAAAATGTTGTGCGAGCGCTATGCTCAATGAGGTCTTCCCGATGGCTGTTGCCCCAACTATGGTGATGAGTGTGTTTGTCATTAATCGTGTAGTTTACTACCGCAGTGATTACAAAAAATAGCATCGTCGTCGTGTCCTTCATACGAACAGTTCGGACAAGCTTGGGTGTTTAAGTGTACGTCGTTGAGCTTGGTCATTTCAGAACTCACGATTCCGGTAGGTACCGCAATAATTCCGTAACCTAGTATCATAACAATACTAGCTATGAGCTGCCCTAAAGGTGTTTGTGGAGCAATATCGCCATAGCCGACCGTAGTCATGGTAACGATGGCCCAGTAAACACTTCTCGGTATACTCGTAAATCCGTTATCCGCTCCTTCAATTAAGTACATGATGGTTCCGATAATGATACAGAGTATAAGTACAAAGTACAAAAATACAGAGATTTTGGCTTTGCTGGCATTGAGAGCTTTGATAAAGTTATTCGATTCACCAATGAAGCGAGCTAATTTGAGTATTCTAAATATTCGGAGTAGTCGCAGGGCTCTTAACGCAACCAAACTGTGGGTACCCACAAAGAATATCGACAGGTATTTTGGTGCGGTTGACAGCAAATCGATAATACCGTAAAAGCTAAAAATATACCGCAGCGGCTTTTTAATGCTGATGATGCGCATACCGTACTCAACACTAAATAAAATTGTCAAAATCCATTCTCCTATATTGAGGAGGTCTCCATGCGTTTTTTGAATTTCAGGAACACTTTCTAGCATCACGAGTACCACAGAAGCCAAAATGGCTATTAGCAATACGATATCGAACAGTTTACCCGATCGGGTATCTGCCTCATAGATAATCTCGTGTAATTTCTCTTTCCAGCTAGGTTGGTTTGGTGTCAATGGTTTGGCTTTTAGGGTGTAAAATATTGTATGGGGACTACAAAGCGATCTTAACGTTGTGCTTTGTGAGTTCCTGTAGGTAATCGGTTGGATTAAAATCGTCACTATCAAATTCATCTTGACGCGTTTTTTTCATTTCCAAACGTTTGGCGGCTTTTAAAAAGCGTCGCATTTCTACTGGGGTTTGCAGCAATAAGCCTGGTACGGCCACGCCTTTACCCGATTCATCTCTGGCTACCATAGTGAAATACGATGAATTACAGTGTTTTACTTTGCCGGTTTGTATGTTTTGGGCTTCTACGCGAATTCCTACAACCATTGATGTTCTTCCTACGTAATTAACGGATGCTTTCATGGTAACCAATTCTCCGACCTCTATGGGGTTTAAAAAATCCACGGTGTCTACTGATGCTGTAACACAGTAGGTAGCGGAGTGTTTGGAAGCACAGGCAAAGGCAATCTGATCCATGAGGTTTAATATGTAACCTCCGTGAATTTTACCACTGAAATTCGCATGTGATGGAAGCATGAGTTCCGATATACTGATACGCGTATTGTTAATGGGTATGTACTTATTGTTTTTCATTGTCATCGAGTAATCCTCTAAAATGAGGAGAGGCTTCTTTTTCTACTTTCGTTATAAAATATTTAGTGTCTCCCAACCAGAAAAAAGTTCCATATCGCTCTTTGTAATGAACTTTTACATAATGTCCCTGGTATTTTTGCAGGTCGGCGATTACCTGTTCTTCGCGGTCTTCAACAGAAAAGGAAAAAATTTGGGCTCCGGAGATTCCCTGGCTAATTTCTCCTTCCCAAGTTTTGATAGCAACTCCTTTATAGCTAATCTTAATCAGTTCTCCTGATCGTACGCCCTCACTGTAGGGAACGTAGTAAATAAAGGCGTAGTACAAGCCTGCTATTAGCGCTATCGCGATGAGAATTAGGGCTAAAATTTTCTTCATATGCTCTTCGTATTTTAACAACAAAAGTAAGGTTAAATTTTTGACTTGTAAAATGAATGGAAATTGGTAAGTTTGTGTTGCTTCAAAAAAGTAGAACAATGAATTACATTTTATTTGATGGGGATGTGCGAACAGCCTTATTACCATTTACATATACTCGTCCGGTAGCGGATATCCGCATCGGGATTTTGACCATTAGAGAAAAATGGGAGAAATTTTTAGGTCTTACAACCACCACGATAACCGAGGAGTACCTTGAAGAAAAGTATCCCATGGTAGAAATGGAGGAGAATATTATGTTAAATGCGTCATTTTTACCAACCAAATCACTGGTAGAAATGGTCCGTAATTTGCAAGCTAATCAAGCCATTTTTAAAGGGGAAGATGTGATTGCATTTTATACCTCAGCGTCACAAGAAGAGGTGGACTTTGAGGAATATGAACAGTTAGAGTTTGAAGATGATTGTATTCAGGTACGCAATACTTGGGACATATTTTCTTTAAATGATCAGGCCATTCGTGCCGACTTTGAACTGTTAACCGAAGGGCGAACCTCAGCACCGATTCCAGAAACAGTGAATTGTATTCAACGTGAAGATATCTTTTTAGAAGAAGGAGCTAAGTTGAGTTTTGCGACTCTCAATGCTTCAACGGGGCCGATATACATCGGGAAAAATGCCGAAATTATGGAAGGTTGTGTGGTTCGTGGAGCCTTGGCTTTATGTGATAACGCAGTGCTAAAAATGGGAGCTAAAATATACGGAGCAACAACCGTCGGGCCTTATTCAAAAGTTGGAGGAGAGGTAAATAACTCCGTTTTATTCGGGTATTCCAACAAGGGACACGATGGATTTCTCGGAAATTCAGTATTGGGAGAATGGTGTAATTTAGGTGCCGATACCAATAATTCGAACTTAAAAAATAACTATGCCGAAGTGCGCTTGTGGAGTTATGAAACGGGGCGTTTTGCCAAAACGGGATTACAGTTCTGTGGATTGATTATGGGGGACCATTCTAAATGTGGTATCAATACCATGTTTAACACCGGAACAGTTGTAGGAGTATCTGCAAATATTTTCGGAAGTGGATTTCCTCGAAACTTTGTACCGTCGTTTAGCTGGGGAGGAGCTTCAGGATTTACCGAGTACAAAACCAACAAGGTATTTGAAGTGGCCGAAGTGGTAATGAAACGCCGTAATATTGATTTTGATGAACGCGAGAAAGCCATTCTAGAAAAAGTATTTGAACTAAGTGCACAGCACAGAAATTACTAGGTAAGTATGCCATATAAAAAAACACCCTTTGAGTTTTCAAAGGGTGTTTTTTTTGCTAATGAGTCCTGTGCGTTCGGTGAATGACAAATTGCTCTTGTGCAATGCCTCGGATTTCATATTGCTGAAAACGATCGTAAAATAGCAGGCCTTCTTTTTTTGTTTTCGCCAGTCTGACTTTTAAATCTTCTGAGGCCGTATAGCCTTCTTTTAGCGCCTTGGTAAGCGCGTGGTAAGCAAAAATACGCGCAATGGGATTGGGTCCGTAAAGGAGTTTTTCAAAGAGTGGATACTGCTTTGCTTTTAAAAGTAGATTCGCTTGGTCAAATTCGTACGACAGTGTGTCAGCGCTTGTAAACGTAGCAGTGAGGTTTTCAATCGAGATCAGATTGACGAAAGCCGTAAGGATGCTAGGAGTATACGCGTTTAAAGTAGCTTCTTTAAGATCAAATTGAAATTTGGGATACTTTTGGAGATAACGGCTGAGCTGTTTAGGATACTTTCGAGTGTATTCTACATTATTGCCAGCACACGACCACGGGAAGTCTAAGACCTGGGCAAAGTGATTTTCAAAAATACCATCATAGACTGTCATTTGATATTGACTGTGCAATACGGCGTCTTTATACACCAAAAATCGAAAGGTTAAGTTAAGGTAGTTTATGTTTTTGTAAACAGTGATGTAGCGAAGGTCGTCATTCAGATTAATAGCGGAATACTGAGGAGCCTGACGAGTTTGCAGCTCAGGAAGGTACTCGGCATACAAACTAAGAGATGGGTTTAATTCGGGTAATTTATTGAGCGTTTGTTTGATGAATGCGAGATCTTGCGCAATCATTTTTTTTGCTGGCTGGGAAATTCGGATACGCCTTTTAGTACAAGTCCTGCATTGTTTAGGGAGTTCTTTATTATGGCTAATAATATCCTCAGAAAGGGTATTTTGAGCGGACAGATGGTAGGTAGTAAATAACAGAAGGTAAACCAGTAATTTTTTCATGATTAACTATTTAAGTAGTTTGAATACTAGGAAGTTTATAAGTATTAGATAACGGATGGATATAGGCTTTTCTTGGGTTTTGCTTCGAAATAGTAAGCGCAAATTTAAGGAGATAACATCGTAGAATAAAATGCTTTCGTCGGGTGCTCCACCAATCCCAATATAATAACCTCCTTTGATAAAGAGTAGTTTATACAGCCAAATGCACAACTCTATATTGAGTAGGTACAATTGATACCTTCGATTTTGTACGGCATAAGAACAGAAAATTAAAACTGCGGCCAATGAACTGTATACAATGTTAGGGATAGCCCAAGTGTATTGTGTAGTCAACATACAACCAAATTGCGTGTTGTAGTCCAAGTTGAAATAGAAGCCAATACTGATCCATACTAGGAGTAATACAACGAGTTGGGGTCTCGTTAAATGGGAGACAATCTTTTTTAATCCGAGCAAAATTCCGTAAAAAATAGCTAAGCCGCATATGAGTAAAAGGATCGGTGAAATAAAGTCTAGCATTTAGTGTAAGTTTAAATCTTGTTGAAGTTCTTGGTATTGTATATCCGTTAAAAATAATAACCACTGTTGATCGAAGTTGCCAATCTGGTAAAATTTACCGCGGCTGCCTGTTCGCTGTAAAATAGTATTAATTTGTGGGAGTAGGTCCGGTTTATCAGAAGTTAGTTTAATGCTGTGATGCTCGTTGTTCCACTGAAATACAATGAGTTGTTCGCGCGGATTGGGCTGTGCAATAAGTTGAATTTTCTCAGGGGTAAAAGCTCCTCGGCTGATTTTTTTTAAGGCTGTGATAAAGGCTTTTAAAGGACTGTCGTAATCTCCGAAATAATATTCAGTAGGACAGGTGAGCTCAGGAGTATATGTAAATAGGTCATACACGCTATTAAGGGGGTTGCATTGCGTTTGTTGCTTTAGAGCTTTAGCCGATGTTGCTGACAGTAAATTCAAGCGCAGCAATTTCTCTTGAAACTCTTGAAGCACCTTGGTGTTGAATTGATTATCAAAACCAATTGAATGCGACAACAACCAAAACTGACCGTACATAAAATTGTTCAGTTGTTCATACTGTTTTTTGTTGAGGGCTATAACGCCGTAGTATCTGTGATCAATGGTGTTTAGGTCGGTTTCACTTAAACTGCTAACAGAAAACAGGCGAACTGCTGAACCTTGATCACGGAGGGCTTTATTGAAAATAGCGAGGTAGGTTAGGTGATCTACTTTTCCAAAGTACTCATAGGAGTTGTCGAGTTCGCGATGACTGAGGTAAAAACTCTTTTGATGATAGGGGGTTCCGTCAATGGTTAGCGAACAATAAACTTCCTGACCGTCATCTATCACTTCATGCGGCTTTATTTGATAGTCAAAATTTTCAAAAGCTAGTGAAGGGAGTAGCGCAGCTGTTTTGTGATGTATTTTTTCTAAGTAGCCCGTCAGATGTTTAGGGTAGGTCGCCAAGTCGAAAACGGCAGCGTTCGAACAGAATTTTAGAAGATCTAAGGGAGATTTCACAGTGTGAATAGAACGAAGGAAATCTGCGTGTTTTGAAGGCGTTAAAAGCTTGAGGTTTTTGAGTTGAAGTGCAAATTGTTTCAGTCTTGGTTTGGATATTAATTCGCGATACCCCAAGGTATTTAATAAGTGCTGGAAATATTCTAGGTAGTGTCGATAGCGATCGTTATTGATTTTTGTTAATTGCTCGTTGTACATCGCTGTGTCTAGTACTTTCGATTTCCACAGTTGCTGGTTCCACAACAACAGTTGTTTTTTGTCTTCTGTAGTGTATGGAAATGTAGAATAATTGATATTGGTGTCACTACTATCGGTGAAACCGGTTAATTTTTTTTGGTGTAACTGTTGTAAAGCTAATACCATAGTGGCAGGAGTAGTTTTTTCAAACTGCTGCAAGATTTGGTGGAGTTGAATTTTATCTTTTTCATTGATCAATTGAGCTTCCAACAGTGGTGCAAATGTTATTTGAGCAGAGGCGTACCCGAAAACAAGGAAGGATAAGAGTTGTATAAGTTTTTTCATAGCATTAAATTTTTAGTGGCAAAGGGCAATAGTTTCCATAACAAAATTGGTTTTTCCCAATACGTAGGCTCCTCGATCATTTTTGTGCTTTTTTGCTAAGTTTAGCTTTAGCGTTTCATAAGCTTTCGCTCTTTCGGGATGTTGCAGGAGGTAATCTCTGAATTGAAGTTGCTGCCACATGAAATTATCTTTTGGACACAGGTGAATGTGGAATTTTTGCGCTGGACGTCCATCGGGAAAATACCCTTTTCCAAAAGAAGAATATGCGGCTATTTGATCGCGTTCGGGCACTTTGAAATGGGTGTAGCCGAGTGTTTCAAATTCACGTATCAGCGTGGGGTGAAACAAGAGGTTTTCAGGGATTTCAATTAAGAGATCAATATATGGCTTGGCCATAATTGTTGGAATAGCGGTACTACCGAAGTGCTCAATTCGTACGATCTGGTTTGGAGAGAGCTGCTTCAGAATCAGTGCTTTTTCGCGTTCAAACAGATGTTTCCAATGGGGATTGTGTTTTTCTAATGCAACGGGGAATAGGCGATTCCAATCGTCTTTATTCAAATCGTTTAAAGTTTTTTGCATCCTTGTAATATTGATAGAAACTTCGTCTCTTGCATTGGCAATTGAACTAGCATTTTAGTACAAATATAGGCCTAAATAGCCGTAGGTGGAAGCATAAGTTTACAAGTTGTTCAGATACGCGTGTAAATCGGCACTTTTGTCGAGTTGTAGTTTTTGCTTTAGACGATATTTACTCATGCGCACCGCTTTTTCTGTAACGTTTCTTAAAATGGCCATATCTTTATTCGTTAAATGCAGTCGTATCAAACTACACAAGTACAAGTCATTTTTTGTCAAGCTGGGATGAATGCTCAAAAGTGTATTGTTGTATTCTTTGTGCAATAGGTTGGCTTTGCGTTGAAAGTCTTTGAGTTGATTGTCTAAACCGAGTTGGCCATCCAGCAGTTGTACTAGTGATTGGTATTCAGGACTCTCTGATTTTCCCGATTCTTTAAGCGATTTTAATTCGGTATTCAGTTTTTTTAAGAGGTGGTAATTTTCTGAAATTTCAATGGCGAAATTAGTGAGTTCCGTATGCTTGGTTTTCAGGTTTTTTTTGAGTTCTAGGTTTTCGAGCTGTTTATTTTTGAGTTCCGCTTTTATCAATTGCTTTTTCATTTCTTGAATGGCAGCGTCTTTCCGTTGATTTTGGCGCATTTTAATATAACCCAATATCGCTACTACAACGGAGGTAATTAGGAGTCCTAAGCTTAGGAACCACTTTACTTTTTGATCTTTTTTTGTCTGTTTTAAATAGTGAATTTCTTTTTTCTTAGCAGTTAATGACATGCGGTGCAAGTCCAGCTCATATTGAATTTTATCGAGTTGCAGTAGTGCTTTAGAGGCAGTTATTTGCTGTATCCTACTCGCACCGTATAACGAATCGTTTAATTGTAGGTAGGCTGATAGGTATTGCTGCATCATTTTGGGTTGGTTGAGATGACTTAGAGTGTTGGTCATGCTCTTTAAGCACCGTAAATACAGTTTGGGGTGGGCACTTGATTTGAGTAATGCTGAGGCTTTTAGTAAGTCCGAAAATGCGGGTTGCCACAAGTGATGTTCCATAGCGAGCGTCCCGCGTTTAACATAGGCTTCGGCAACATTTTCAGAAGCTTGCTGCTGCTGCGCGATTGTCAAATACGAATCGAGTAGTTGTTTGGCTGTTGTATAATCGTGTAGGTAGCATTCTGCGAGGTTCCCCTGACAGACACCGATCATAAGCGCATTGAAATTTTTGTATTGCTTTTTTAATTTAAATGCTTGAAGCGCCTCCTTAAAGTAAGGAATGGCCTTAGTAATGCTGTCCGAACGCAAATAGGTAAGTCCTACATTGTTGAGAGCATGACCTTTTAGGTCAGTATCATCGAGTTTCGAGGATAGCTTTAAGGCAATCAGATAGTACTGTTGTGAGGTACTGAATTTTTTGAGTTGGTAATACAGTTTTCCAATGTCTGAATAACAGTGATAGGCATGTAATGGATTGTTATTTTTAAGGTTCCAAGCGGCTTGAGTAGCTCTAAAAATCACAGCTTCTTCGTATGCTTCTATTTTTTCTAGTAAATAGCCTACCCTAAAATTAAGCATGGCTCTGTGTTCTTTGATACCGTATTGTTTAGCAGTTTGCAAGGCATTCAAGGCGAGTTTTAAAGAGCGTGTGTTTTGCGAGTTCACATAGGCAGCTTTGGAACTGTCTGTGAGTTGCTGTATGTACTGTTGAATTTTAGGTAAGCTGTCAGTGGGTACAGAGGTTGTTGCAGGAATGCGCCAAGGGGTGGGATTTATGGGTGCTTGCTGTGCCCAAAGTGTGAGAGAAGTAAGGAGTAAAATGATAAAGGAAGGGTATTTCATGGGGGCAATATACGACCTTATGTTAAATTGGTGCTTGCTACTATGGTGAGATTTAGAACTGTTTTTCAGCGTGTTTTGGCTGTGTAGACCATTTGTAGACAAGGGTTTTTTTACTGGAGCTGTGTAGGAGGCTATTTTTGAAGAAAGCAATAGAAGTATGGATACACCGAGAAGCCGATTAGCAGTACTAATAACTGCAAGTATAATCGTGTTAGTATTTGTTTTGGAATGTGTTGTAAGGACAATAAATGGCAGCTCACCCAAGAAACCGTTGACCAAAAATCCAGCCTTGAGCAAGGCGGAACGTTCCCTGTTAAGCAATAGTGATTACGATTCTTTGACCCGCCCTGCGAGTGGTTTTTTGCTATCGAAGTCTATTCCCTTTTTTGACCCGATGATCATACCGGCAGACTTTCAACCACAGGTGTCAATTACTACTGAGTCCGAAGAGGAGTAAATTAGTGTTATTTTAAGTTTTTTTGTTAGTTTTTTAAAGGTGTTTTGTTTTTTACTAGTGAAATAAAAGTGCTATTCCTGAGTATGTATGTATATATATCTAACACGTTTTATTTCTCTTATACCCAATTCACTTACCAATAAGTGATGATGATTTTCAAGTTATCGGAGAAAAAGAAATTTTGACTGACCGACACTATTTTGATTTTGTAGCGGAAAATAAGGGTAGGTCTTATGAGCAGTTCAAAAAATGATTCAGGGAATGAGAGTTCAACACACAACAACATGTATAAAACATAGCCAATAATTGCAAAACCGAAAGATTTGTGTATTTTTCGAAAATTCGCCAAATTTTTAATTTGGCTTTTAAATAGGGAAAATTAAAAACAACATATAAAATTCGGCACTGTGTTAATCCGGAATGTAAGTGTCTTTTTGTACGCTATGTTTCATACACAAACGGTTATCAATGATTAGGATGAACCAGGACAAAATAAAATACATATTGAACTATCATTCTTCTTTAATGACTAAAGAAGAAAAAATTGCTTGGCGACATTGGGCAACTGTTTACAAAATGGGTGATTGCTCTCCAAAACAAAAAGAGATTAGAATAAAGATATCTCTTCAAAAAGGCTGGATGACTGACGATGACACTATTCTTAAACTGTTAGAAAATGGGATTGATGAATTTGAAAGGAAAGTGGCTGAACGTATAGACGATTCGAATTCTATTGAGTATAACAATTGTCCAAAGTGTGAGAGAATAACAAGAACCCCAAAAGCCAAGCAATGTAGATTTTGTGGATATGACTGGCATTAAATAAATATACTAGCGGCTGAGAATTGGGCGGAAGGAGAATGGAATTATGAAGATGATAATACGGATGTAATAATTACTTTGAATAATAACAGGTAATACGTTGCGACATTCTTCACATATGGGAATATCAATAGCTTAATATAAAAAAATAAGAAAACGGGAGAATGCTTTAACGGTAAGTACTTTTGGGTTTCGGATATGATTTTGATCGATGACTGTTCAAGAAATAGCAGAGAAGAAGTGATTAAGCACTTGATTAGTGAAGATGAATTTTACCAAACCTTTAATGAAATAAAAAACTGATAACACTGTATATGAAAGCATAGCCGCCAATCGGTAGGCTACGTTTGTTATCCTAAGCCTTAAAATAAAACACATACTTACCACAAAGCACCTTAGTTAAGGTGTTTTTTTATGTCCAAAATTTAAGTAAGCAAGTATTAAAATAAGTGTAGGATTACGTAGGTCTTATTCATAAAGCAAAAGAGTTTTGTTTTTTAAAAAAATAGCAATTATTAATTTGATCGCTTCGATTACGGCTTTCCGTAATTCTCATAACTCTTACATCTTTATATTTACGAACTAATCAAATATAATGATATACAAATACATCGATTACAAACTAATTTAAGCTGTATAACGACGTATTTTATGCGTATATAAACAAGTTGCCAACAATATCCTTAAAAAAATAGATATTCTCTATGCATAAAGTCAATAATATTTCTGAGTTCATAGAATCGATAAAAAAAATAATTTCAGAAATATCAGATAAAGAAGATATTCCTAGAATATGGTTCAGAGGTGAACCGAGTTCTAATATTAATACACCTCTCATTCCAAAAATATTAAGAGAACAAGACTATGATTCTGCCAAAAGTCTTGAAAATCTGTATCGCGCAGGATTTAAACGTGAGGCAGTAGCCAAATTAAAGAATAAGCTAATTGAAGTTAATGATTGGAATTTATATTTCATGATGCAACATTATGGTATGCCTACAAGACTCCTAGACTGGACAGAAAGCGCATTAATTTCATTGTACTTTGCAATAAATTCTAATACGTTTAAAAATGATGATAAAGTAGTCTGGGTTTGCAACCCTTATAGGTGGAATAAAGAAGTATTGAAAAATTGGAGTAAAGGAAAATTAGAATCATCTATTATACCTTTTCCGGAAACAGATAAAAAAGTTGATCTGTTTGATTCAGATAAAAGATTTAGACTTGTTGAATTTCTAAGGTTATATTTACATCAAGATAAACCTGACAGACATGTTAACGTTGAAGATAATAAACAGCCATTATGCATATACCCATATTATTTAGATGATAGAATGAGAAATCAAGCTTCTTGTTTTACAATTCATGATGGAGAAGATAATAACTTAGTTGATTTGATGATTGGACAAAATTGTTTAAGGAAAATTGTAATAAACCATAAAGAGATAAAGACTCTACAAAATGAACTAAAAATATTAGGAATTAAAGACAGTTTAGTATTTCCTGACCTAGAAGGAATAAGTAGAGCGGTGCAAAATTTCGAATAAATAACTATTGCCAACACTTTAAAAAAAAATAGAGCGGTTTGGTTTGTTCAAAAATTTGGGGCTTATCCGCTGTGTTACCAAATATAAAATTTGGTGTTTCAATATTAAAGATAAACACAAAACATTATATTTGGCTTTGTTATAAACCTAGAGTTATAGCTTACCGTACCTACGTTTCTTATACGAGGTGTAATTAATAGGTCTTATGAAAGGTATTGAAATTAAGGAATTTATAGAGTCAAACAATGACGAGGATATTTCGTTTTATCTGTCTACTATCATAGACAAATTGAAAGATATTTCAAAAGAGAATAACAAACTTGGAATCTTTATGATTGTTGTTATTTTGCTTTATTACTTAATTGACAATACAATTGCTAAAACCTAAATTTACAGATGATTTTACTAGAGCTTTGTTGCCTATATCTTGATACGAAGAAATCCTTAAATTAAATCATAAAGAAGCATCATTTGTTGGGTGCATTGGAGCAATAATTACTATTCCTTTGACAGTGATTTTAACCTTAGCACCTTATTTTTTTGAATATCTATGGTTGAGAAAATTATATAAGAGTTTTTCTAAGTTTCATATATATGAAAAGGAACGTATATTTTAACGATATGTATTATAGTTTTTTCGTTGTATTATTTAATACATACTATCTGGAATTCAGTAAAAGAACAGGAATAATCTGTTGCTAATAAGGCATAAGCTGTATAGCTAGTTAATCGCTTACTTTAGCAAGCCCTTATAGACTTTCTAAAAAGTAATAATTTATTTACTTTTAGCTTGACTAATCCGTAACAGAGTTTAAAGAGAGACGTTAAAGGTTATTTACTATAAACACCTTGACTAAGGTGTTTTTTTATGTCCAAAATTTAAGTAAGCAAGTATTAAAATAAGTGTAGGATTACGTAGGTCTTATTCATAAAGCAAAAGAGTTTTGTTTTTCAGAAAAAATTGCAATTTCTGGTAGCTTGTTCTTTTAGGTCAGCCAAACTCAACTTACTTTCTTCCTACAAGTTTGGAAACGTCGATAGTTTCCTCTCCTTTTTTGAGCTTCCTTAATTAATTTGATTGCTTCGATTACGGCTTTCCGTAATTCTCATAACTCTTACATCTTTATATTTACGAACTAATCAAATATAATGATATACAAATACATCGATTACAAATTACTGTAAGGTGTATAACGACGTATTTTATGCGTATATAAACAAGTTGGCTGTAATACTATCAAAACTATATGACAGAAGAAAAAATAATTGAACACGAACCGAAAAGAAAAGGAAAAACAGATTGGAAACCAACTGTAATCTCGATTTTAATTGGTATTGCAGTAACTGTAGGAGCTACTTGGTATACAGTTGAAATAAATAGGCAAGAAGCAGTTCAAGCAGAGAGTGAAAGGCTTGAAAAAGTTAAAGAGAACTTAGTTTCCATCATCGAAGAGCATATAGTTAATAAGGATAGTATAGATTTAGAAAGTTTTAGTCGATTAGTTAACAATAGGACTAGAGAAGAAAAATTATATACTCGTCCTTCTGTATATAACTTAATTACTCAGGCGGAATATAATATACAAAATAGTAAACACTTAAGTTTTGACAAAAAACTAGAATATTCAAAAATCATTTCTTCTTTATATAAAGATTTTAAAACAGATACATTAAATTATAAGTTTTCTGAAAGTAGGTTTCCAGAAGAGACAATCAAAATAATTTCTTTATTCAATGAAACTAATAAGTCGGAAGGAAAAAAAATGCTTCTGAGTTACAGTCAGAAATATGAACAGGAAATTTCAAGCCTTCAAAAATCCCAATTAAAAAAGGAATCATTTATTGACAGTCTATTACGTTCACCAACAAATCTAATATATTTAATTAGTGGGTATTTAATTCTGACTTCTTTACTTATGTATTTTTGGAGAGTAAGAAGAAGGAGATTAAAACATTATGAAATTCTCAAAGAGAAAACATTTTTTGAGCGTAATAAAATAAAAGCTGAGATTGACCATTTGATGGACTTAATGAATCAAGAAAAACTCCCTAAAGATGAGAGAAAAGAGATTGAACAAAGGATTGATTATCTTTTTGAAAAACTAGATTCATTAGAAAAATACTACAGCCAACATAGTGTATAAGTAATAGCGGTTTAAGTGATAAAACGAAAGTATAAACATAAAACAAAGGTCTGTTTAAACCCGAAAAGTTTATGAGTAGAAATCCGCAACTACTCATAGCCGAGACCGTTACCTCCAATTAAAGAAAATGAGTGCCGCAAAAGAAATTATAGAAAAACTATCAAAATTAAAAGCGAGTAATTCCGTTTCAAGCTATCCGCACATCAAAAATATTCTTAAGAATCAGCGGATTCCTATTGCCTTTACTGAACTAAAACCATTTAAATTAATTAGATATAGAAGTCATAATGATGAAAATAGAGACAAACTTTTTGAGAGTTCTCAAGAGTTATCATACAGAACTGATATACTAAATATAAATGAACTTGGACGTGCAAACGAATCTGGACAAGGATTGTTCTATTGCAACGATAACGAAAATCAAAATACAGGAATCACTGAGATTGTATCTATATTTCGTGGAAACGAAGATAGTGAAGAAGAAGTTTTAACTATTAGTGCTTGGGATGTGAATGAGAATTTGACATTAGCAATGATACTACCTAGCGAACAAATTATTGGTCATAACGAAGACTTTGATATGATGAAGGCTGATTTTAATCGCTTCGAAGAAAGTCCAGAATTTGAAGACTTGAAAATTCTTAATGAATTTTTAGCAAATGAATTTACTCTTGATATCGAAAAACACAATTCTAATTATAAAATCTCTTGCGCATTTGCTATGTATATTAAAGAGCAAATACCAGAAGTTGATGGAATTATGTATGCGAGTGTAAAGTCGGAGTATAAAGGTGTAAATATTGTTCTATGGCCAGAAGTTGTTGACAAAAAATTGGAATTTGTAGCAGCTCGAAAATCAGTTTTTAAAAAGACTAAAGACAAAACATTTGTTGAGAAATTAATAAATGAAAGTGTTGGCTACAACGAAGAAAAAGATGAAATAAACTGGCAAAAGCCAGTGGGTAACAACGTGTATAAAACATAGCTAATAAGTGCTAAACCAAAAGGATTGCGCTTATTTTTAAAGACCGCCAAATTTTTAAATTTGGCTTTTAAAATGAGAAAAATTAAAAACAAAATATAACGCTTTGGCTCAGTACAAACTTGATACTTTATCTGTATCTTGTCCCCTACTTGCAATATACTAAACGTTATGGGCAATTAAAAAAACAGACCTACTTAAGAATGGAAATTGGATTAATAGAATGGTTTGATGACAGCAAAGGTTTTGGACTGATAAAAACGGCCGACAACAATGAAGTGTTTTTACACATTTCAAATTGGAAGGATTCAAGAAACTTAAATCCAGAGAACAAACATCCTATTCTATTCACAATAGGATTTCAAAGAAATAAAACTACTGCGTTAGATTGTAAATATTTTGATGAAAATAACTTACTTGATTGGGAAACCCTTTTCACAATTAAAGAGCATAATTTTTTAATCAAGGTAAAGTACTCTGAATTCAATTTACTTCAGCTTACATTTAATTCTTTAAATGCGGACTTCGATTCCTCCATCATTAAAGGCTTTTTTAATGAAGTAATCGGAAATCTATCAGAAAGTGAATTATTCGAAAAGCACCATTGGATTTATAAAACTTATCAAAACACAAAAATTGCTAATGTTAAAAACCTACTTCTTAAGATTATAAATACCCGAATTAATAAACTTAGTAATACTCAAATAATTCAATTTTGGAAAGAGAAAATCCTGTCCGATTTTAGACCAAATGATTCAATATTTACAAATAATTTTAAGGAATTAGAAATAGCCGAGTTAAAAGCAATTAAAAAAAATGAAACAAGAAACATTGTAATAATCAAGAAAACACAAAACTTAGCTGAGAACTTTAATCTTCAAGATTTTCTAAATTTCGAACAGATATTAAATTTAATAGATACTGAAAAACTCAAAACCAAAATAACAAAGGACTTAACAAAGATTACTAAAACACATTATCTTGAACTTATAAATCAAACCATAGAGGAATCGACAAAAAATGAGGCAATTTCTATTTGGGATTTAAAAAAAATAATTTCTGAACAACCAACTTTTTTAGATAATGAAATTTTAGTATCAATAAAAAAAATACTTGAAGATAAAATCATTAAGAATTGTTCATTTAGAGTAGTAATAGATAGTTGGAATGAAGACCTATTAGAACTAAATAATGAATTTGTAAATGAAAAAGTCAAAGAACAAAAACCAAACGATTTAGAATACTTCTTGAATTCTGAGAATGCCACTACCGAACAAATAGATATTGTACTTGAACAATTATTGAAGTTAAATGAATACGAAATAGTTTTAGCAAAATCTAAAGCTCACTCTGACGAATTATTCAAAAAATATGATAGACTTATTTTCAATAGCATAAATGAAGAAGAATACTTTGCTTTTTGGAAAATGAAAAAAGGTGTGATTCTTCCTGAAAATCATTTGAATACATATTTCAATCATAATGAAGATAATTACCGTGAGTTGGATAATTGGCTTCTGAGAAATACTATATCAAATGAAGATGCAAAGAAAATTTTGTTCTCAAAAATCCAAGAAACTACTACAATAAATAGCAGATTTGACTTTTACACTTTATACAATGCGATAAAATCATTGTTAAAAATTGACGACACTTCTACCAATTCTTTAATTTCAATACAAAACCTTTGCATTCCTTTAATTCTATGGCACTTAAAAGTTATTGAAGAATTTGATTTTGAGACACTAAAAGGAAAGTTTATTTACTTTAAGCCAAATGACCAAGTAAACATTTTCAAAAGGTTATTTTATTTAAAACACAATCAACGGATAGATTTCGATTTAGAAAAACTTGATGAGATACTAAGATCTGATGTGGACTTGTATTTATCGAATGAGCGGTACAATAATGACTTTGTCCTTGATATTTCTACTCATATAATAATTGAATGCTTAAAGTCTTATGTAAAAACAGGGAACTTTATTTTCGAAAGTGATTTGATTCTAAAGGATTTAAGAAATAATAGCGATAAAAAGTTCAAAATTGAACATTATTTTGATAAATGCGAAGGCAGATTAACTGCTGATTGGGATTGGAATACGGAAGGGAAAATTTCTAAAATTACAACTAATTCGAACGGAAGAACATTCGAGTTTTTCATAGTAGAATTTGAGTATAATCAAAATATAGTTGACTCTTTAAAAAAACTACCTTATAAAAAGAGAAAATATTACCCTGACAAACAATATTGGGGTGTTTCGTTAAGTTGCGAAACTGAATTATTTCAAATAGCTAGTAAACACAGATTATTTATTGAACTTCCAAATAGAAGGCATTATGATAACAATCTACATTTAGTAAATTTTACACGAAAGATTAAGGTTTCAAGAAACAATTGGGAGGAAAATATACCGAATGGTATAGTTTATTGCGAAGGTAGAAAAGCTAATAATGAGCATAATAGATTCAAAAAAGAATTTTGGTGGTGTGCTAATCAAGAGTGTTTTCAAAATTGCGTAAAAGACCACTTAAAGGAAGAATACACAAAAGAATTAGAACAAAATATTTGGGAACAATACACTTTGTTTGACTTTCTAAGAATTCTCAATATTAGTGTAGATGAACACAATGGTCTTGACCAAATAAAAGATGGTAAATATTATAAGTTTTTAGGTCATATTAATGCTTTTAATAGACTATTGGAGAGACTTTACTGCGAAGAATGCAATAATTTAATTTATCCGAAAAACACCTCTCACTTTGCCTTATTCCGTGATGTTAGGTTTTATTGCATTGAAGAAACTTGCTCTAAAAAACAAGAAGAAATTTATCTAAACAATTGTTTATATGGCGAGTGTAAAACAATAATAGATAGTAGAATTTCAAAAAGATGTAACCACGGACTTTTCATTTGTCATAATTGTGGTACTTGTTGCTCAGAAGATTTATTTAAAAGAAGATTAGCCAATTTAAATAATGCAGGTGGTTATATTCACCAAGAATTAATAGATAATGTTGAGCAACAAAATGGACACCTAGAGAAGAAGGAATATTACTGTTACAAGTGTTCAGGTATGATGACCGAATTAAATGAAAACAATTATCAATGCACAGAATGTAAAGTTGAATATGATTTAGATAAGTTTAAATGGCTTAATAGAAAGTGGACACAAACTAATCGAAGAAGAGATGATTATCCGATTTATCAGCAGAACAGAAATGATAATGAAGATGATAATTTCCCATTCTGAAAACAAAAATAAAAGCCCATAACAATGTATATAAAAAATAGGCGAAATATTAGTAAATTCAAGGCTTAAAATGGGTTCTTTCTTATGATAATCAAGAAGAAATAGTTCAATTGTATGAAGCGTTCAAAAAGATTACTTATAACTTGATATATAGTGTAGAAAAGAAGTATCAAGGTAATGAAGTATTAATCTACAGTGATAGTATTAAGCTTCCGATTAAAAGAGCTAATTTGAAAAACCTTCAAAGAATCAAAAGAAGGAAACTTGCTATAGATTTATAAGCCATTGATATTTAAAGAGGATGTGTATAGGAACATCCGTTTTGTGTTTATCTATTAAATACTATATAGACTTTCATTTTAGCACATAGTTTGGATTTTTTTTTAATGAAAATGACGGTTAAGAAAATTGTTAATTTACGTTGTATATACTTTGGTAGTACCGAGTAAGTTTTATAACTAGAAATAGCCCTGCACCTGATATTAGTGCATTAATAAGACTTTCTTTAAAGTTGAGGCCAAGTATAATGATACTACTAATAAAATTTATAATACAGGATATTAGTACGATTACGTATGTCTTATTCATAAAGCAAAAGGGTTTTATTTTTTCAAAAAAAACAGCAATTTCTGGAAGTTTGTTTATAACGGTTAGCAAACTCAATTTAACTTCTTCCTACAAGTTTGGAAACGTCGATAGTTCCATCTCCTTTTTGAGCTTCTTTAATTAATTTGATCGCTTCGATTACGAAAGTGTTGTAGCATACAGGTGTTACCTTTAATAAATCCATGTGTTGAGATGCTGCCAGAGCAAATCCATCGACGTTTAATTCTATGTTTCTTACAATGATTATATTTGAATTTGTATTGGTTTCTATTTTATTCAGCAGGCTGTTCGCGAAGTTTATTATTATTTCTTAACTTTTTCTTTCAAAATCCTTATAACCCCAGCTTCATTGAGGCCTGTTTTCTTGTTTATTTCATAAGCTGTTACACCTCTTTCATTAATTAATTGCATAGTTTTTTTAATTCCACAAATTAGGGAAGGCCATTGCAATTATTTGAAAACAAGAAGAGCTCAAAAGGGTAAACATAAGCGTTGCAAGTCAAGGTTTAAAAGTTTCGATTGCCAGAGAGATTCTACAAATGAAGTTTTTAGAGGAGTAAATCACCGGTTTTAAATTTGACCATCTTAAAGCTCTAGCAGTACTCAAAATTTGTTTAGAAGGTCAAAACGTCAATTCGGAAAGAATAGCGGTAAAAAAACGTCAATTCCTTTGATCTTTGACCTGCGTATTGGAAAAGAATTTTAAAGCACAGTAAAAATGCATCCAATACCAAGGGATCATAAAATAGACTCTTTTCGGAAAAATAGATCATAGGGGTGTGTTCCATTTGAATACTGAAAAGAGTATATTTTAAATAGTATGTACAAGTGCTAGAAAGACGTGTATCTTACTATTATGGGGGCGACAGCCAGTGAGCTGTTAAGGATTTACCTACTGCACATAACCATAATGTAAACTACAAATGTCATGAAAAAATTTGTCATGAGTTTGGCTGTTGTACTAACGGCAGGTACCGTTTTAGGACAGCAAACAGAGAAAGAAACTTCATCATCGGAAGAACCCTATTTTTACGAAATTGTCGAACGGCTTAAAACGTTAACGGCACAAGAGCAAACCCTCAAGAAAAACTATAAGAAAGGAGAGGAACGCGTTTCAAAGCCCTTTGAACGATGGCGTAACTTTTGGGAGCCCCGCATAGGAAAATACGGTAAAATTAGTACTACGAGTAAGATTTTAGCGAATATTCAAACAGAGAACAGTAGCAATTACTACTGCAAGTCTGAAGCCAACTGGACAGAAATAGGACCAACGTCATTTCCTATGAACTCTTCCAGTACACAACGCGGTATTGGACGATTAGACTTCGTAAAGCTGCACCCAAACTACAATGGAACCACCAACAGAACGGTATTTGCAGGAGGAAAGCCCGGACTATGGATGTCAAAAAACAATGGCGATAAATGGGTGAATTTGAACAGTGACCACTTTGAGGTCTCTGCCTGTTCTGATGTTGCTGTAACGCAAGACCCTTCAGGAACGGAAATTTTGCTTGCTGCTACTGGGGTAAAAAAAATCAGTTCTAGTGAATTGTCGTATCGCAGTATCGGTTTAAAACGTTCGATCAATGGAGGAAACACTTGGAAAACCATTCACCTAGAAGGAACTCCTTGGACGCATCACAGCGGTAATACGATTACTGAGTTAGCAGTGGATCCCAATGCTCGTAACAGAGTATATGCCAGTGTCAATCAGTTTTCATGGACTCCGATTAACGATTATTTTAACAATACCAATGTTCAAGATCACCTAAGAGGGAAGTTGTTTGTATCAGAAGACTACGGACTTACCTGGACAAAAATTTACGAGGGATTCGCAATTGAGGACCTAGAGTTTAAGACGAACAATTCCAATTACCTATACCTCTCTGGTCACAAACTGGTGCAGGTACGCAGACTCGGTGTCGGTAACTATCACTTGGCCGATTTAACTGCAGGTTTGGTTGATACCAACAATGCATCCAATACCTGGAATATAAACAATTTAGCCAGTTGGAATGGACATGCTTATCGCATGCAGGTAGAGGTAACTCGTGCTAATCCAGATGTCTTGTATGTATATGGTTACTTTTTTAATAATACGGGCGCACCTCGCAGAGTGTTGTGGAAATCGACGAATGGAGGTACGAGCTTTAGTACTAAGAATACCAATACTACTCCAGGACACAATTGGTATCGCGGTGTTATTGAAGTTTCTCATGCTGACGAAGATGTGCTTCTGTTTGGCGGAAACATGTCAGTGGGTGCCCGATCAACAAATGGTGGAACCAGCTGGAATTACAGCGCTTTGAGTGGTGTACATCCGGATACGAATGACTTTGAGATTTCGGAAACGCATCCGAATATGGTGTTTATGGCCAATGATGCCGGAGTGTACAGAAGTACTGACAACGGAATGAATTGGCAAATTGCATCTGAAGGACTTGGTGTTGCTGAGGTATATGACCTGGGAATGTCGAAGAGGACATCGGCTGGAGTACCTGATATCATTCAAATGGGATTACAAGATGTGAACTGTATGGTACGTGATAACCAAGCTAATTGGAAACATTCTTTAGGAACAGGAGGCGACGGAATGGTTTGTATCGTAGATCCTAACAATCCCAATATCGTATACAGCGAGGCCCAAAATGGTATCGTGCGCAGGTCAACGAATGGCGGGGTGAGTTTTTCGGGCTACAGTGTAGGTTGGGGAACCAGCGGTTGGGTAACTCCGCTTAAGCTGGACCCTAATAATAGCAATCGATTGTTTGCTGGAAGAACCGATGTTTGGGTGCGTTCAGGAAGTAATCAAACGAGTTTGACAAATACGAGCAAGCCTCCAGGAAAGGTAATTACGGCCCTTGCCATAGCTCCGAGTAATTCTAATGTATTGTACGCTGCCTATGAAACAGGAGTGCCTTTGAGTAGTATGTCGAGTTGGTGGCACGATCCGAACCTGATAATGGAACGACAGTTGTTTAGATCTACCGATGGGGGGAACACTTGGACCGATATTTCTCCGAGAGCTTTGATGAAGGGGACCCATGGACAAATTTCTAGTATAGAAGTACATTCTAGCGATCCCAATCGCATATGGATTACCTACCGAAACTACAATACACGACATAAAGTACTGCACTCGGCTACTGGAGGGATGAACGATAAATGGGCGAACTACGCTCAAGGACTCCCATCGATCCCTGTAAATGAGATTGTAATGACACCAACCCATAATAATACGGTTAAAAAACACGATTTCTTGTATTTGGCAACCGATTTTGGAGTTTATTACAGAACCACCAATATGAATCAATGGGAGTGTTTTAGTGATGGAATTCCCAACGTACCTGTATTGGACTTAGAAATTGATGAACATCAAAACATTATTCGCTGTGCCACCTTTGGTCGCGGTGTTTGGGAAGGAGGATTGCATCCTGAAGATCGAGCCTATAATAATTCGTTGTTCACTGTAGAAACGAGTTGCGCTAGTGATGGAACAACGACAGTAAAAGTGACTGCCAAGGATCTGCGTCCTGGAGTAAACCATTGGTGGGGACTCATTGAAACGTCTGCAGCTAATGCAACTTCTGATGCGGCTTCTATTCAGCAGGTGGGTAGTGCTGTTTGTTGTTCAGCTACCACGGCGACTTTTACAGGACTCCAACAAGGAAAATTCTATTACATCAAGCACGGCGTGACAAGCGCAAACCACGGTTGGCAGGAAACCCGAAAATACATTCCAAAAATTTCAGAGTCCATCAAGTCTGAGTTTCATTTTGAAGCGGCAAACGGTCAGGTTAAAACCAGCTTTTGTGCCAACGAAGCCATCTTTTTAAACGGTGTGGCGAGTGAAAGTGAAACCCAGTATTTTATGGATGCTTGGAGACGCCCAATTGGAAGTTCAGGAAACTTTAGCCATTTTGCGGACTACGGTTGGACACAAGGAACTGTAGGGCTTATCAATGTTCGTGATTCCTTTTTGAACGGAGGTGCTCACCCAGGAGAAGTGTTTGTTCCCGGTTACGAATATCAAATCAAGATAGCGGTAGCCAACAACCCTTGTGTGGGGTGGTTAAGCGCTTTAAAAACCTTTAGAGTGAACAACTGTTTGGTCAACAATCCTATTGCTGATGTCAAGGACATAAAAATGAAGAAGTCAGCAACCTTAACCGAGGTAACGATTAGCCCAAATCCGAGTACGGGGGTGTTTCAAGTAGCTATTCCGGAATACTATTTGCAAAATGCTCAGATAACGGTGTTCGATATTAAGGGTCGTAAAATTCTTACACGTAGTGCATCCAAATCAGGAAAAGAACAACTTGATCTCTCTGCCTACGCAAGTGGTATGTACCTATTAAATATCCAATCCGATAACTTTAGTAAATCGGTAAAACTTCTGAAAAAGTAAGTAAATGCTAGATATAAAAAAAGGGCTGGTAATCACCAGCCCTTTTGTTTGTTAGGTAAGCTATTAAAATCTATACTCGATACTCGCCTTAAAAAAGAAAGGTGTTCCCGGTGTAAAGTGAATTTCTTCAACAGACTGTACTTCGTTTTGTAAACGCGATTCCGTTGCAAATTGAGTTTCGTTCCACGCAGTGTCGAATAAGTTTTGAATCTGCACGCCAAAAGTTACGTCCTTCCAGTGGTATCCTACGTTGAAATCAACGACAGTATAGCCTTGTGCGACGATGGAATTATCCTCGTTGGCAGGGCGATCTCCAATATGACGTACCTGGGTACTACCAAAGATTCCCGATGAGTGATTGACGTTTAACCCACTTACTAATGTGAATTTAGGAGCTAGTGGAATAAAATCGTTTCCTGCGAGCTCTTCAATAGCGCGTGCTTGCGTATAGTTGGTGTCAAAATTCCAGAACAACCAAGAAAGCGGTTGGTAACGGAAGCTTAGATCAACTCCTTGACGTCTCGATTTTCCGCTTGGTTCTACGATTCCGGCATCACCGACATACACGAACTCTTGCTCAGAAAATAAATGCCAGTAGGCCACGTTTAATAAGGTTTTTGAACTCGGTTTCCACATAAATCCTGTATCAAATCCATAGGCAGAAGGAAGGATTTTTTTTCCGTTCTGAGCAACTACTACACGAGTGTCATTCGAATGGAATCCTTTTCCTGTTTTTAAATACAGTTGTAACGACTCTTGTGGGCGGTAAATAATGTTTAATTTCGGACTTACAATGGCTTTTGTGGCGGTTTGTGTGCTGTAAAGCGTTTGTAAAGCATCGTTGTATTGAAAATCGAAATAATCTAAGCGAACCGATGGGTTGATGGTCCATTTATTGAATGTCAGGCTAGTTCCTGCATAGGCTCCGAAGTTGGTTTCGTTAATTGAGCCAAATTTCAATCGATTTAACGTGGTTCGTCTGTTACGAGTGTGTGATAATTCATTGTCATTGCTCTGGTCATTTCTGAAATTGATTCCCGCTTGCCAAGTACCATCGACATTACCAAAAGAAAAATGATTTTTCAACTCACTTTGTAATCCAATGATGTTTCTGCTTTCTTGCTGTTTAATTTGATCACCATTGGTTGGGTCGTCCAAGAAAAAGGTAAAGTTTGAATACAATTCAAAATTGTACTTAGAAGCGTAAACCGTGTTTTTTAAACTCGTATTTTCATCGATGAATTTATCGTAGTGTACCAATACATTGGCTCTGCTCGTTTTTCCTCCTTCAGTATCGTCGATGGCTCCAAAACGAGTAATGAGTTTTTGGTCTACCGCACGTTGTGGAATTTGCCCAGAGGCATCCCACTTACTCGAAAAATAAGAAGCTGTAATTCCCAATTGATCAGTGGCATTTACACGTCCTAGGTATTTTGCGAATACATTGATTCGATTAAAGTTTTGAGGGCTTTCAAAAGGCCCATCTGTGGCAGAATATTCCGTAGCGATATAAGCGTTGTGTTGGTCGCTTGCTACTAGGTTAAACATCCCCAATAATCGTTGGGTGTTAAATTGCCCAGCTTCGAGTTTAATTCGGTTGTGATCCAGTTTGTTTTTGGTCGAGAAAGCTACGTATCCGGCAGTGGCAAAGTTACCTTTGTTCATTTCGTAAGGCCCTTTGTCAAAACCTATTTTCGCTACCGTTTCTGGAATCACGAAATGTAAATCTGAATACCCCTGACCGTGTGCATGGGATACCATATTTACCGGCATTCCGTCGACAGAGATAGCGATATCGGTTCCGTGGTCAATATCAAAACCACGTAAAAATATCTGTTCTGCTTTTCCTCCACCCGCGTGTTGTCCGATGAATAACCCAGGTACTTTCTGTAATATATCTTGTGATGATTTTACCGGGTTGGTTTGAATGTCGATATCCGTAATCATTTCCAATACGTTTACCTTCTTCGGAATAACGACCTCGGTAAGTTGGATGGCTTTGCTTTGTAAAACAATGCGTAACTCTTGGTTTAAATCGTTTAAAGTTAATTGTTTGCTGCGGTAGCCTAAGTGCGAGATGTTTAAGATGTCCCCTGATTTAGCATCCTCTAAAACAAAGGCGCCAGCACTGTTGGTGTGCGCATGGATTCCGCTGTTAGTATTGACGATGTTAACATCTTCTAAGGGTTGGTTTTGTTCATTGACAACAGTTCCTTTTAAACTTTGTCCGAATCCCGTGATACCAAAACAGGATAAAATTAGTACTAGTAAAGTTGATGTATAGTTATTCATTTTACAATTGTGGTTATAAAAAAGACATAGCTGTCCTATGTCATATCAATTTTCAAAAAAATATTGGTTTATTGCCGAAGCTTTTTTGGGGGAGTTACTTGGAACAATCCCAAAAAACACTAAGTGTTTGTAGATGTGAAACTTGACCGGGTTTCAAGGCGTTTTCTATCCAAAACGAGGGTAAAAGTATTCAAAATCCCACTTTTTAACTAGAATTTTAACACCCTAGTTCGCATTTTTCGCAAAATGAGTCATTTCTTCTTTTTAAGTAACGAATTAAGACTTTTTTGGTTGACTTTGGTAGGGCGTGATTGAACATGGGAGGCTTGTTATTTATAATACTAGGTAAAGTAATACCCCAGTGTTAGTGGTTATTTTTACAAGCTATTAATGATAACAGATGAGTTCACAAGCAAAAGTAGCAGAGGATTATTTACACTATTTAGAAAACGGAGAGGTTTCAAAGGTGATCGGATTGTTTTCAGCTGAAGGTATGGTGCAATCGCCCTTGTATGGATTAATGCCTGCAAAGGAGTTTTACACTGCTTTGGCAGCGGATACCACAGCGTCTAAACTGACAGCTAAAGGTATTTTCGAAAAAACAGAAGGAAAGGAGTTGGCTTTGTATTTTACCTATCAATGGACGTTAAAATCAGGAGAAGAGGTCTGTTTTGACGTGGTTGATATCCTGGAGTTTGATACACGTGGAGCTATTAAAAAACTTACCATTATTTACGATACGGTTCAAGCCAGAGTACTCAAAGAAGCATTGACATAATAGAAATACGAGGGTTCGTGTTTCATTTTTATGCGTAGTAAAAAAAAAGATACTGTTGATTGTGCTATGTATTGCTAGACGTTTTTCTGAATATCGCTAGGCAAGTTCGATACCAACTAATAAGGTAAACATAACTTTTGTTTAGGAGTTGATTAAAGTGTTTGTTTACGTGTTGGTGGTTCCAGTTAAGGTCGAATTTTTGATTCGCTTTATGGAAGGGGGGAAGTCTCAACTTAGCGTGTAGCATAGGGGGTGCTTGTGTTGCTATTTGTGGGGTACCCAGTTTTTGTAATGTTTTTCTTTTGAGGATGTCAACGGCAATGTGATTTTCTACATACGTACTTCTAATTACAGTAAAGTTAATGTCATAACAATCTAGCCATTGTCCTGCTAAGGCGTTTTTTATTTCCGAAAATTGACTTGTATGTAGTCGAGGAGTTGTTATGATGACTTCCTCGTTAAAGCTGATTTCTCGTAGGGTAAATTTGTGATTGCTAGCTAAGGTATTGGTACAAGATGCTCGTACCAATTGCTCTAAGTTCAATAGCAATTCGTCGAGTTGTTGATGTATTTTTTCTTCAGTGTGCGTTTCCATGTCTTCGTTTGTTTAAAGGGGAGGAGGTAGTCTATAGTCTCGTTGTGTCGGTATAATTTGTAAATCGAGTTCATTCCGTTGGCTGGCTTCTATAGTTTTAAAGGCATCACCAATATCAACGAGCACAGTTGCCAGTTGTGGTAATGGAACGTATAGGTATAAGGTAAGTTGCTTACTTGATGTGGCGTAGTCCGGGTCCTGTCCATTGTTTAAAAGGTCTCGCTCCAAGGCTAAGTGGAGGGATGTCAACGGAAGTTTTTTGTGTTTTTCAACAGCACTTTCCGTGATAAATAAACTGTTTCGGAGTTTTAAGAGGTGAGGACTACATCCCAAGGTCCTTTTGGGAAGTACAAAATAATGTTTTTTAATAGGGGTAATTATTTCGAGTACAGGAATACTGTCGGTGGTAGTAAGAATAGAAAACAGTGAATCTGTATGTTGTAGGTGGTTGAGCGTGATTATTTTTTTATTAGGTGTTGCCTGAAAGCGATCAATATTGGGGTAGTATACCTTTTGTTGTCTTGGCTGGCATCCTAATAGCATTAGGAGTAGTAGGACTAAAATTTGAGGTAATATTGTTTTCATAGCTGTGTAAAGGTACAACAATAAAAAGTTATTAGTGTTCGTGGACTTTAATATTTCAGCCCTGAAGACAAGGTATCTCAATATCGTGAGTTTCTTAACAAGAAAAGCACAGTTTTAGTCAGTGATCAAATATTTACAGCCAACTCTTGACGTTGTGAAATTTTTGAACGATGTGCGGTTTTTCGCGATTGGATAATCGCGAATAAGGGCAACTTTGAAATAGAACCAGAAGTCGTATTCAACCACTTTTTTACTCATTGGGAATTTGATAGCCTATTGAATAAGTTGTTTGGTCCCTATTAATTATTTGCATGGACAATAGTACTGAATGCCTGTTTTAGGTCTCTGTAGTGAAGTACCATATTTTATGGTTAGCTATTGTTAGCTGCTTGTTTTAAAGGGGGTATACTCCTTCTTTGTTCAGAATGAGTTTGCTGCACCTCTTATATTTCTTCCGATTAGCTTACTGTAGTACTTTTGAAATGGTTTTAAAACACAAACCTTCTGCGCTTCCTCAATAAACATATATAAGAGGAACTAAATGGATAGTATTATCAAGAACCACGTGGAGTACTTTTCATATAGTTTGCGCTAGTAATAAGCAAAGGAGACCATATGAGTTGAATCCGTTTTTGAGCACGCTGGCCAGCATCAACGGATAAGGCTATAGAGGTGTTTTAAAACGTTGATTAATGATATGTATGATAAATTAAAATTTAAGGATTAATGAGAAAATTACTTTTAATGGCTGTAGCGGTTGCTGCTTTTGCATCGTGTAGCCAAGAAGAAACATTTAAAAACTTAGAAGCGGCTGCAACCACAGAAGTGAAGGGGCAAACTGAGGCTCAACAAAGGAGCTATACTCAGGTGACCGCCGTTCTCGATACCGATGGGAACCCTCTTTTAGCCGGAAACAAATATGCCATTAGATTGATTAATGGACCAAAAGCTAAAAGGTATGGGTATAATTATAATTATTTTGTTGAATCGAGAAGAAGTCCTAATCGTAGGAGGTTAGTGATCAATGAAAATAAGAATACTACAGCCGAAAATGCTGCGTGGTTTGTATTTGAACCAAAAACTGGAGAAGCGATGATCAATACCAACACACCCGTATTGACAAAAACAAAGCACGGGAGTTCATGGTTTTATTGGGATACCGCTAGTTTAACTACCTGGACATTTTATACGACCCAAAAAAGGTATAGAGACTACGTTTCTATGCATGTAGCTCCAGGACATACAAATGCGTACGAGTTAAGGGTTAGAGATGGGAAAGGGGTGCTTCCTTTGAACGAGTCTCCTTTATTAGCCTTTGGATACGATCAAGTTTTAGGATATGGGACAGGATTGCTATTTCAAGAAAGCAATTTTTATCATTCACCTGAGCTGGTAAGAGGGTATTCGTATTACACTTTTGTAAACTTAGGTCGTAATACTGCGAGTTAATATGAAGGTTCCTAGAAGGTTTACCTATCGAAGGTTTCCTTTTAGGAACTTTTTTATGTATACCTACCAATATTGTACAATCATCATCATCACGGCATAGTTTGTCAATGGCTGTTTGTTAGTGTTTTTGTTTACGGATAGAATAGGGCAGTGCTATTCGTTATTTACTTTCCATTATACGGGTAGTATGTCTTGTTTAAGAGCTACATTTAGGTGGTTTAGTCACGAGAAATCAGTTTAAGCCTTACTCGTTGAATACTCTTTTCCACAATGTCAGTATAGTTGTACGCCACCCTCTTTTCGATAGTTTTTTTCGATGCGTCATAGATAAAAAATATAATTTTTATTTATGGTTACTATTATGTTTTTTTATACATTTGCGCAAAAATTTTAACCTTTTTAGACTGTCCTGCAGTTGAGTCAGAAGTAGTTGTGATAACGATAATATACCTGCGTTTTACAATAAGCAACTGACGATTTATAAGTCCCACATATAAGAATTATTACCTGCATGTAATTATTCTAAATCATTTTAAACCTTCCTGTATTAGAAGGTTTACTATTAGTTTATTACGTTAATTCAATATTAGTTATGGGTGACTTATTTACCAAAAAATATGAAGAATACTATTATTCTTCCTTTCCCAAAGAGGAATCATACAGCAAAATTAAAATCATAAATAAATTGGCGAATCTCTTATTCGAGCCAGTTTATGATACCCCTCTTTCACTGATTTCCAAGAAAAAATAATTTTTCAAACAATAAATCATAAACACAAATTTCATGCAAGACATTTTAAACAGGTTAAAAGAGAATTTAACCAGCATCCCCAATTTTATAGCCTATTCAGTGACCGATCTCGATAACGGAGAATCTCTGGACAATTATACTGTTGATCCAACTTTTGATCCCTCTATTGCTTCTGCCTATAACCTAGAAGTAGTAAAGTCTAAGCTGAATGCTATTAAGGCACTGGATTTGAAGGAGAGTATCGAAGAAATTACCATCACGCTTAAATCTCAGATTCATATTATTTCGATTGCACCGAGTAACTCGTATTTTATCTATTTGGCAATTAAGTCGGAGTCAACAAATGTTGGTTTGGTAAAAGCGCTATTGAATAAACATCGAGTGGAACTAAATGAGGCCTTGTAATTGACGATAGGAAAATGATTTTAGATGAACTACTCAATGAGTCTGGTGCGCATAGCATATTTCTAATCTCACCGGAAGGGGAGATTCAAACGAGCGCATCTGCAGATTCTGAAAGTTTTGATAAAGAAGCCTTGGATACTATTTCGAAGTTTGGCGCATTGATGGTAAAAATTGGACATGATTTTTTTAAGAGAGTCATCAATACGGATGCACCATCAAATATGTATATGAATAATGTCAATTTGTTCCTGTATGTCAAACCTTATGAATCAAATTACCTGTGCTTCCTGTCATTAGAAACGCTCAACATTAAAATAATCGATTTTTTAATAAATAACACAAAGTAAACTACTTAGTACCCCTGATGAAATAGCATTCTTGTGCTGTTTTTTCAAGAAGGGAATTGCAGTGTAGACAGCTATTCCTGGGTAAGGACAGCAGTTTCTTTATAAAACCCAATCAAAAAGTTATAAAAAATAACAGAGCCTCTAATTAGATGTTAATGGATTGCTCTGTTGAACGCAGTATTAATTTTAAATTTTTATTTATGTAGTACTTAGTTTAGATAGGTGTAGTGCCTAATCAAATAGTAGTTAGTAGGGGGTGGTTTAAATGTATTTAAACTGCCCTTTTTTTAATGAGGGTACTTAGTATTTGAGTGGCTGTAAGTAGCGTGGGGCTCGCTTGTTTGCACAATGACAATTTCAGGGCCTGCGGCATCAATTACCAGGATGTTTATTGATGTTCGAAATAATAGGTGTTTTGTAGTCACAACTGCTTCATTCGTTGCAAAGAAAATCAGTAAAAAAAAATACTCCCGCAAGCATACTTACGGGAGCAGTTGTAAACCTTGGATTTAGGTTTTTATAATTCCATGGAGTGATATACGGTATTTACATCGTCATCCTCTTCTAATTTGTCGAGTAATTTCTCTACTTCTTCTTGTTGTTCAGCAGTTAATTTGGTGGTAGTGGTAGGGATACGTTCAAATTCAGACGATAAGATTTCGTAATTATTTTCTTCTAAATATTTCTGAATGGCTCCAAACTGCCCGAAAGGAGCGTAGAGTACTATACCATCTTCATCCTTAAATACTTCTTCAACCTCAAATTCGATCATCTCTAATTCAAACTCTTCTAAGTCACCAGTTACAGAAGCTTCGTTGATACGGAAGTTTACGGTGTGGTCAAACATAAAAGCAACAGATCCGGAAGTACCGAGGTTACCGTTACATTTATTAAATGCGGCACGTACATTGGCTACTGTACGGTTGTTGTTGTTGGTAGCTGTTTCAACTAAAACGGCTACTCCATGAGGTGCATAGCCTTCAAATAATACCTCTTTATAATTTTCTGTATTCTTGTCAGACGCTTTTTTAATAGCGCGGGCAATGTTGTCTTTAGGCATGTTGGCAGCCTTCGCATTTTGAATGACTACACGCAAACGAGAGTTAGTTTCTGGATTCGGACCCCCTTCTTTTACTGCCATGACGATATCTTTACCGATACGTGTAAAAGTTTTGGCCATCGCAGCCCAACGCTTCATTTTTCTTGCTTTCCTAAATTCAAATGCTCTTCCCATTTCTAAATAATTATGTTTTAGTGCCTGCAAATGTAATTATTGCAGGAAAATTTTACAATTTAAAATCGTTTTTTGAATAAGAGGTCTTCATCCTCTTTGCTGTAAGCTTTCCAAGTTCCTGATAATTCGCCATTTTTGAATTTTCCACTTAACTTCAAATGACCATTTCGGTAGTATTCCTTGTAATCTCCATGCTTTAAACCGTTTTTTAGTTCTACTTCGATATGAGTACTACCGTCATCGTATTTTTTGATGAATTCACGGGCACTCAAATCATTTGGGAAAATTTCAGGAAGGATAAACTTTTGTTCTGCTACTATAATTTGAGTACTGTCAGCCTGTGTGTCTAGCTGTGTTCTCAATTGCTTTTTCTGAGCCTTATCAATAGCTAATTGTGAGTTCACCTCGGCTGGTGCTTCAAACGAAGCTGTGAGGTAGTTTTCAAAATAACTCCCTTTTGATACGAGTTGTAATCCTATCTGAGAAAATGAAATCACGTCGTTTTTGTTTTTGGCTATGGACCTGCGCGTTTTGCGATCGGCATAACCAATTAAGTCCTCATAAGCATAAGGCGTATTGATATAAGCAAACAAACTCGTCTCTTCGTCAAATTGATCGTTAAAGTCTTTAAAGCGCTCGTAGGTAGCCAAGGTATAGCCCATCAATTGGGTATTCACCATTTCTTTTAAGGTGTTTGGGCTATTGCTAAATACTACGCAATCGTCAATAAATGTAAAGTACGGTTTTTCCATTTTGGAAAATAAATCGGCCGCGAAAAGCTTAAAAAATCCTTTGAGGTCTAAAAAGTTGATTGGATAACCTTTGTAATTGATTTTTTTAAACTTTAAAGGTGTGTTTTCGGCAATTTTATCCACTATAAATTGCATTTGCTTTTTAGCGGCAACGATGTCTTTGGTGTGCAATACTACGGCCATATCGGTATTCTTTTTAGAAATACCATCATTGATGTGGAGTAGGGCAACCTCGTTACCTACCCAGCTAAATACTTGCTCTTTTAAATTTATTTCTAATCGATCTTCTATGGCTTTTACTTGCTCGTTGTAACTCGTAAAACTTTCCGGGTCCTCTTCTTTGATCGCTTCGAAGTTTTCTAAAAATTCATCAAAGGACTCAAAGGCAAAACTCAAGTACAACGCCGTGTTTCGCGGTGCTATTTTTGCGATACTGCGTTTTCCTGTTCCCGATTTTTGCAGGGCTCTTAGGTAGCTTTCTGTGGTTAAATCAAGGTTGGTAAACCCTTCAGCTTGTAAAATGGCTCCTTCTTTTAATCCGACGCTAAAACCTGAAAACAACCATGATTTTTCAATGGTTTGTAAGGTGCTGGCCGGTAGTTTATTGGTAAAACAAGCCAAGTATTTCGGTAAGTACTTGTACTGAACAAACAATTTGAAAAAACCGTCGTTGGGGGTCTCTTTGTAAATCTCTGTAAAATTCAGGTCCCTACCAATAGTTGGACTTTGGTATTGATCAATTGATTTTTCAACGAGGACATGTGTAAATGAGGCGATCAGTTGGTTTTTGATAAAGGACAGGTACAGCGTTTCACGAGTGGCTTTGTTGTACAATTCCGTAATGTCGTGTTGCTTGTATACGCGGTTCGTCACCTTGAAATTGTCACCAGCTAACTGTCCAATGGCGCTTCGTAAGAAACTCAGTTTGGAGAATTTTTGCAGGTCTACGGTATAAAAAAGGCCGTAACTCTGCGGTTTGTAAACGTGTACAGAAATTAATAAATCGCGCTCACCGATAAGTTTAATGATATCTTCTTGAGATTTAAACGTCTTGTCGAGATTGCTCAAGTTTTCAGTAACTTCTTTTAAACTCGGGTTACTCGATAGCTGTTTCCAAATTGGGCTTACGCTAATTTCATCCCAAGTGTCAATCGGGCGTTCCGTGTCAATGACAAATACGGCATCGTCAGGAATTAAGTACAGTGGATTGATGTTGTCACTAGGGGCTATGGTGAAAATATAGGCTTGGTAGCCCAAAAAAAGGGCTACCAAAATACCAATACCTATAAATAACTTCTTTTTCATGATAGGAATACTAATATTGTATAATTATACTTGAATAACTCCTAAATTGAATGGTTTTTCGATCGGGGCATGATCCGCAGCTTCAATTCCCATAGAGATCCATTTTCTGGTGTCTAGTGGATTGATAACGGCATCCGTCCAAATGCGAGCCGCGGCGTAGTACGGTGAAATTTGCTCATCGTAGCGCGACTTAATTTTGTCGAATAACTCTTGTTCTTTTTCTGGAGTAATTTCTTCTCCTTTTTTCTTGAGAGCTGCTGTTTCTATTTGTAGTAATACTTTGGCGGCAGAGGCTCCACTCATTACTGCCAATTCAGCACTAGGCCAGGCAGCTATTAAACGAGGATCATACGCTTTTCCGCACATGGCGTAGTTTCCTGCCCCGTAAGAATTACCGATAACTATCGTAAATTTTGGCACGACTGAATTACTTACAGCGTTTACCATTTTAGCTCCGTCTTTAATAATTCCTCCGTGTTCTGATTTACTTCCTACCATAAACCCGGTTACGTCTTGTAAAAAGACTAATGGAATTTTTTTCTGGTTACAGTTGGCGATAAATCGCGTTGCTTTGTCTGCTGAATCGTTATAGATAACTCCTCCAAACTGCATTTCTCCCTTTTTGGTTTTAACCAGTTTTCGTTGATTGGCTACAATACCAACTGCCCAACCGTCAATGCGAGCATATCCTGTAATAATTGATTGGCCATAGCCTTCTTTGTATTGTTCAAAGTCAGAATTGTCTACCAATCGCTTGATGATTTCTAACATATCGTATTGCTCGTGGCGAGCTTTCGGAAGAATTCCAAAAATATCTTCTTGGTTTTCTTTTGGCAGTTGTGCTTCTTTACGGTTAAAACCAGCCTTGTCGTAATCGCCAATCTTATCCATTATGTTTTTGATGGTGGTCAAAGCATCTTTGTCGTCTTTGGCCTTGTAGTCAGTAACTCCTGAGATTTCACAGTGAGTGGTAGCACCTCCCAAGGTTTCGTTATCGATGGTTTCGCCAATAGCGGCTTTTACTAAATAACTACCCGCTAAAAAGATACTTCCTGTTTTATCTACGATCAACGCTTCATCACTCATGATCGGAAGGTAAGCTCCTCCGGCAACACAGCTACCCATAACGGCTGCAATCTGGGTTATCCCCATGCTGCTCATAACTGCGTTGTTTCTAAAAATTCGTCCAAAGTGTTCTTTGTCCGGAAAAATTTCATCTTGCATAGGGAGGTATACTCCTGCAGAATCTACCAAGTAAATGATAGGTAGTCTGTTTTCTATGGCTATTTCTTGGGCGCGTAAATTCTTTTTTCCTGTAATCGGAAACCATGCTCCGGCTTTTACGGTAGCGTCATTGGCAACTACGATACACTGTTTTCCTTGTACGTATCCCATTTTTACGACCACACCTCCTGAAGGACATCCTCCGTGTTCCTCATACATTCCTTCACCGGCAAAAGCACCAATTTCGATAGCATCACGATCGTCATCTAATAAGAAATCGATACGCTCACGAGCAGTCATCTTTCCTTTCTCGTGTAATTTGTCGATGCGTTTTTGTCCACCTCCAAGGTGCACTTTTTTTAATTTTCTTCTTAAATCGGATGCTAAAAGTCTATTGTGGTCTTCGTTTTTATTAAAGGTAAGGTCCATTTATAATTTATATAGTTATAGTTGTTTGTAAACGTGTGCTAAAATAATAAAATCATTCCTACGGGTCAATCGGTTTATCATATTAACTGTAGGTAGTAAGTATGTGATTTACGGTAGCGTCTATTGTTTCGAAATTCTGTTGTTTTTCTAAGCGCCAGGGTTCGGCCATGCGTTCGTCGCAGGCTGCAATAGCACAGGATTCGCAGGTAATTCCGACTTTACGGGTTTCAATGCTAGCATCCTTGACAAATTTGATCTTTCTTTTTAAATGCGAGGAGAGTAACATTCCTATAGAAACACTGCGATTGACATTTTTACGAAAAGGATCGGATGTGGCAGATGCCAATACTAAATATTCGTTGTCCGAATCGTCATACGATGAAATTTGAATACCGAACGAACTGTCGATAGCGTTGGCTTCAAGGCTTTTGACAGAGTTAATAGAAACCCAGCGTCTGCAATAGTGTTCGTTGTTTCTATTGGCATGTGGTGACTGTTGCTGCGTAATGTGAAGCTCTTTGGTAAGCTTGTACTTCGGCGAATGTTCCTTGTGGGTGAACCTTAAAAAGAAAAGGTTCTTTATGTGGAAATGACTGGGAAGTACATTTGTTAAACGTTGGTAGAAAGATTCGGCAGAACAATTAAATTGGTTCATGATAGCCAGAAATTCTCTTTCATCCCAAGCTTCTTTACCAAAAAAGGTAGTGAGCGATTGTATGAGCTGCTTTTCTGGAATTAACAAGGCTCCAGCAAAATAAGAGGCTATAAAATTGTTTAATACCTGATCGAAACTTTCAAACTTTACCCAGGGAAAGGTGTAAAGTCTGTTGGAAATTTTTAAGTAATTATAGGCAATTTCCTTTGCATAGATAAATGCGCGTTGCGCTTCCGATACCTCTTCACTCACCAACAAGATGTTTTTGTTCGGGATGTATACGTTTCGCAATTCAGCGAGTGTGTCGTATTTAGAGAGCTCTTCATTGTCGATGTGGTAACCAAATTCTTCTCGCAAAATTTCTTCGAGCTCCAAGGCCTTTATAGGAGCGTTGAGGTCGATGTGATAGGCTTTAGCAAACGCCAGTACTTGCTGTTCTATGTCTTCAAAATAGTTGTTGTGTGCTTCCTGGTAAGAACGCAATGCCGCTAAAAAAAAACTCTCTCTCGTTAAATTGTAGTTCTGTGCGATTTTTATAATGGTACTGATAAAGGCATTTACCTTTGCCGGAGCATTGGCAATAATGTCTATCAAGTTTTTCTCTTGAATTCCGAAAAGTTCTAGGGGAATCTCTTTTAAAATTTTAGACTTTAAAATTTCACCGATAGGAGCGAGGTTATTGTCTAGTTTTAAAGAAACTAAATGATCATAGGGGACCTCTAGGTGTTCCGATAACAGCGCAATTTTATCCGGTTTAGGATATTTTTTTCCTTTTTCTATTTCATTTAAATACGATTTTGAGAGGCCGGTGAGCTTTCCCAATCCGAAAAGTGATAATTTTTTTTCGGTCCTGATTTGTTTCAGTTTTAAACCGAAAATCAGCCGTATATACTCGTCTTCTATATGCATAGAACCAAAGGTACTATAAATAAGCGAACTAACAAATTTTGCAAACTTTGTAAATTTAGCGAACGTTCGCTTGTGGAGTTCAAAAAATAGTTATATCATTGTAGTGTCATTAAAAAATCTAATTCTCATGAATACTGAAATGCTAACCAAGGAAGTGCGTTTAATGGGTTTTAATCCAGAGGCTTATAGTGCGGTATTAACAGATGCTGCTCTCGAATTTTTAGTTGCTTTACACCGAAAGTTTAACGCCAAGAGATTGGAGCTTTTGGAAGAGCGAACGATTTACCAGGCGTATTTTGATGCCGGAAATTTTCCAAATTTCCCCAAAGAAACGCTAGCCATTAGGGAAGGAGATTGGACTTGTGCTCCATTGCCCAAAGATTTGTTGGATAGGCGCGTAGAAATTACCGGGCCTGTTGACAGAAAAATGATCATCAATGCGCTTAATTCTGGAGCCAAGACTTTTATGGCAGACCTAGAAGATAGCAATTCGCCTACCGTAGCCAATATTTTAGGAGGACAGCAAAATTTAATGGACGCTGTTAGGAATACCATCAGCTTTTATGACGAACGCAAACAGAAACGTTACGATCTAAATGAAAAGACTGCGGTCTTATTAGTACGACCTCGCGGTTTGCATTTGGACGAAAAACATATACTAGTTGACAACGAAGTAATGAGTGGTTCTTTGGTAGATTTTGGTCTGTATTTCTTTCACAATATCGAGGCTTTGTTAGAACGTGGCTCGGCGTGTTACTTTTACCTGCCTAAGCTCGAACATTACCTCGAGGCACGTTGGTGGAATGAAGTGTTTGTTTTCGCTCAAGACTATTTGAACATCGCACAAAAGACAATCAAGGCAACGGTGTTGATTGAAACCATAACGGCGAGTTTTCAGCTCGATGAAATCATCTATGAACTGCGCGACCACATGGCTGGGTTGAATTGTGGACGTTGGGATTATATTTTCTCATACATCAAGAAGTTTAGAAATCACAAAAACTTTTTGGTACCCGATCGGGCGCAAGTGACCATGCAAACACCCTTTATGAATGCCTATTCGTTGCGAGTAATTCAGCGTTGTCACAAACGAGGTGTCCACGCGATGGGAGGGATGGCAGCTCAGATTCCGGTTAAAAATGACGAAGCAGCAAATGCGAAAGCTTTTGCTAAAGTGAGGGCAGATAAAGAGCAAGAAGTAACCAACGGTCATGACGGTACTTGGGTAGCGCACCCTGGCTTGGTGTCAATTGCGATGGAGGTCTTTGACAAAGGCATGCCTGAAGCCAATCAAATTGACAGAAAACGCGCCGAATTAGAGATTACTGAGGAAGCTTTAGTCGCCTTACCTAAAGGCAGTATCACAGAGCGAGGTGTACGTGAAAATATCAACGTCGGAATCTTGTATGTCGAAAGTTGGCTACGAGGTCATGGAGCTGCAGCCATTTACAACCTGATGGAAGATGCTGCGACTGCCGAGATTTCGAGAACACAACTTTGGCAATGGAGAAAAGAAGGAGTACAGCTCGACAATGGTCGTTGGTTTGATACCGAACTCTATCGCGAATACAAGCGAGAAGAAGTGCATAAAATCACTCAACTATTAGGAAAAGAAGCCTATGATAAAGGACGATTTAAAGAGGCAGAAGTACTGTTTGATAGCTTGGTGTTACAAGACGAGTTCCAGGAGTTTTTAACCCTGGGAGCTTATCAAAAAATTTAATAAAAAAAAGCCCTGAAATGCGGCAACATTTTAGGGCAACGTATCAATTATAAAAAATCAATAACGTTTTAAAGAACCGCAAAATTATGGAAACTCAGCAAAGAATTCAAGAGTTAATTACAGAATGGACTACGAACCCTAGATGGAAGGGAATAGAAAGACCTTATACCGCAGAAGAAGTGGTGAAGTTGCAAGGTCAGTATAAAATAGAATACAGCATTGCAAAATTAGGAGCAGAGAAATTGTGGAAAAAATTGAATTCTCAAGATTGGGTGGCTGGTTTAGGAGCCCTGACAGGAAACCAAGCAGTTCAAGAGGTCGAAGCAGGCTTAGAAGCTATTTACCTCAGTGGTTGGCAGGTGGCAGCCGATGCTAATATTGCTGGCGAAATGTATCCAGATCAGTCCTTGTATCCAGCAAACAGTGTGCCCATGGTAGTGCAACGCATTAACAATGCACTTTTGCGTCGCGATCAAATTCAGTCGGTAAACGGAGCGGAACAACCCATCGACTATTTGGTGCCGATAGTTGCCGATGCAGAAGCTGGATTTGGAGGGAATTTGAACGCCTTTGAATTGATGAAAGGGATGATTGCTGCCGGAGCATCTGGGGTGCATTTTGAAGATCAGTTGAGTTCAGCAAAAAAATGTGGTCACCTCGGAGGAAAAGTACTCGTTCCTACCCAAGAAGCCATAAATAAACTGGTCGCGGCTCGTTTGGCTGCTGATGTAATGGGAGTGCCGACCTTATTAATTGCTCGTACTGATGCTGATGCTGCCAATTTATTAACCAGCGATATCGATGCTCGCGATCACGAGTTTATTACCGGTGAACGAACTTCGGAAGGGTTTTATCATGTAAACAACGGATTACAGCAAGGAATTGCAAGAGGTTTGAGCTATGCACCCTATGCCGATTTAATTTGGATGGAAACATCGACACCCGATTTGGAACAGGCGCGTTTGTTTGCAGAAGCGATACACGCAAAGTATCCAGGAAAACTATTGGCTTACAACTGCTCGCCATCTTTTAACTGGGCTGCGAAATTGTCTGTTCAAGAGATGGAAGTTTTTAGAGAAGAGCTAGCAGCGATGGGCTACCGTTTCCAATTCATTACTTTGGCCGGATTCCACGCGTTGAACACATCAATGTTTGAATTGTCAAAAGCCTACAAAGAAAGAGGTATGGCGGGATATTCAGAATTACAAGAACGAGAATTTGCGCTACAGCAAAAAGGATTTAACGCTGTAAAACATCAAGGATTTGTAGGAACTACTTATTTTGATGCCATTCAAAATACTGTGACTGCAGGAGCGTCGAGCACGGTAGCGATGAAAGATTCTACTGAAGTTGCACAATTTTAATAGTTATAGGCATATAGAATTTATTCGTGAGAAGTAAGTTTTATATTTTGAAGTTGAACTCCACTACACAGTAGTGGAGTTTTTTGCTATAGCGCTAATTCCATTTTGATGTCAGACCGTTGGTAAGGGCTATTCGCTTCAACTGGGATTTCGACAAATCCGTACTTTTTATAGATGTAAATGGCGTTTTCTAGGGTTCTATTCGAATATAAAATTAACTTTTCCAATCCTTGATCACGGGCGAAGTCGATACAGTGCTGCATGAGCTGTTGACCAATTTTGTGACCTCTATGCTTTGGAGAAACGGCCATTTTGCTCAATTCCATTTCCTCCCCACGAGGCATTAGTGCGACCGTGCCAACGATGGTACCCTCTAGCTGCGCAAAGAAAATACTTCCACCTTGATCCAAAATGTATTTTTGTGGATTACTCAATACTTCTTCATCGTAGGGCTCTACATAAAAGAAACTGCGTAACCATTCGATATTGAGTTCGTAAAAGGCAGGTGCATACGCAGCTTCGTAGTTGCGTATTTGCAAAGGTGAAATTGCTGTATTCATAGTAAGATGTGTTATTATTGCGGTGCTAAAATCCATGCGATTGAATTTCTGCTCCAATTGATTCATGTGGTCTATAAGTGAATGTGAGTTCATTGTGGTATAGTCGATGATTACTTGTTCTATACCCTCCCAAATAGGACTAATTTGAGTAACCAATTGCTCTCCTTTTTCTGATAGGTACACGATTTTTCTTCGTTTGTCTTTAGGATCTTCTGCAATGGCTATCAGTCCTCTCTTTTCTAATTTATTTAAAGTTTGAGTGGTTGCGGGTTGTGACGTTTTTAGGCTTTTTCTTATTTCTGAGTTGGTCACGCCCTTTTTGTTCTTTATAATTTTAAAGGTAGGAAAGAGATAGGGGTCAAAATCGATGTTAAAATGATCGTAAACCACTTGGGTTTCTCGCATCATGTACTCACTCATACGCTTCAGTCTTGAGCCCATGCCTAATTCGCCAATACCTTTTAATCCATCATCCATAATTATTAATATATGTATTTATATAAGTGCTTATGCAAATATAAAAAGTTATTTTAAAAGGATCCTCATTAAATGCAAATTAAATATTTTCCATGAATTTATTTTCCATGGTAAATAAATTTGTATATCTTTGTAAAGAATTTAATCAAGAACAATTATGAAAACCAACAAAATCATTTTTTACGTTACCACAGGATTGTTAACTGTGTTGATGTTATTTTCAGCAAACATGTATTTTTTTAATCATGAAGGAGTGTCGCAAATGTTTGCAAAATTTGGATATCCATCATACATTATTTACCCTTACGGAATAGCTAAAATTTTAGGACTAGTAGCACTGTGGTTTTTTAGAGGGAAGTGGCTGAACGAATGGGCCTATGCCGGATTCTTTTTTGCCTTCATTTTAGCCTTCTTTGCGCATTTTATGATTGGTGATAACGAGCAATGGGCAGCCTTAGTTGCATTGATTCTTCTCATCGGTTCTTACATCACAAGTAAAAAATTACAAGCCTAATAGTTCATAACAAAATATAAAATAGGACATACAGATGAAAAAAATTTTAGCATTTGGAGCGAGTACAAGCAGTACCTCTATCAACAAACAATTAGCCGGCTATGCCGCGAGTCAGTTAGCAGGAGTAGCTTATGAAGTCATCGATTTAAACGATTTTGAAGTTCCCGTATATAGTGAAGATTTGGAAAAGAGAGAAGCGTATCCGGCAGGAGCAAAGGCTTTTAACGAAGAGTTAGATAAATACGATGGATTTATCGTGTCGTTGGCGGAACACAACGGTTCGTATACTGCAGCCTTTAAAAATTTATTTGATTGGGCATCCCGAAAAGATCGTATGGTGTTTAGAAACAAACCGACGTTGGTGTTAGCAACTTCACCAGGAGCGAGAGGTGGAGCTACAGTATTAGCTGCCGGAACGGCGACTTTTCCGCATCTGGGAGCCGAAATAGTAGGATCGTATTCACTGCCTTCTTTTTACGATAATTTCAAGGATGGGGAACTAGTTGAGCTTTCTAAAAAGGACGACTTGCAAAAGTTAGTTTCGGAGTTGGAGTCAGCAATTTTAAGTGAAGTCGAGTAAGGCCCTCAATTAGATTGCGACCACTATGAAGTGCGAATTCGTCGAATATTAAAAGGTTTACTTAGGAAGTATAAGCAGACTTTGTATTTTTGTGAACTTTTAGAGAAAAATAGGGAAAAGCAATAACAAACAATGGTTAAGATTTAATGTATGGGAGATATTTCAAAAGATATTAATTCAACCTTTCCAAATAACAGAGTGAAAGCGTTTATCAATATAAAATACACAGCAAATTGGATTAGTAGTAGGGAGAATGAGTTTTTTAAAACCTATGGTATTTCTCCGCAGCAATACAATATATTGCGTATACTGAGGGGAGCAAAACAGCCTATTAAGGTGCAGGTGATTAAAGATCGCATGGTCGAACGCGCTCCGAATGCTACTCGTTTAATGGATAAGTTGTGCGATAAATCGTATATTGAACGCATCCGCTGTGATCACGATAGACGTGTAGTGTTTATCAATATTACAGACAAAGGGTTGGAGCTCCTAGCTACCATTGATGACAAACTCCATTTTGATTTTATCGATAATTTAACTGAAGAAGAAGCGGAGACGCTGAGTAATTTACTCGATAAAATCAGATAATTAGAGGGGCCCGAGACAAAGGGCTTTTTATTAACCATATTATTTTCCTAGGAAAATAATGCAATTAAATCATTATGCAAACATTAAAGAGTATACAACAAATAGCAACGAGTCCATTAGTGTCTATGGGGGAGGTGCGTTTACGTCAACCGGTACCTAGTGAAAACATCCCAATGGTCGATCCATTTTTGCTATTGCATCATTACGGGCCATATGCCATTAGCCCTTTTAACAATCCTTTCGATCTAGGGCCGCATCCACACCGTGGATTTGAACCGATTACCTTATTACTTAAAGGAGAACAGTTACATCGGGATTCGTTAGGGAATGAAATGCTCGTTAAAGCAGGAGATGTTCAATGGACAACCGCGGGTAGGGGCATAGTACATGCCGAAGGACCGTCAAAAGAGTTTGTGGAAAAAGGAGGGGAGTTGGAAGGAATTCAGCTCTGGTTAAACTTACCAGCAGTAAAGAAGATGATGCCGGCAAAGTACCAGTTTTTGAAGAAAGAGTTGATTCCACTCGTTTTCAATGATGACAAGTCAATTGAATTGCGTGTAATTGCAGGGGAACAAAAGGGGGTGCAAGGTCCTATTACCACACAGACAGCAGTGAATGTTTTTTTAGGGTACGCTTCTAGTGGAACCATGACAATTGATATCCCTCAAAACCATCAGTCTTTGGTATATGTATTGGAAGGAGAGGTCAAGGTACACGACAGTACTGTACTCAAAAAAGGCGCGCATCAGTTGGCGACTTTTGATACTGATGGAAATGCCATTGGATTGGAAGCAACGGAGAATAGTGTGTTTCTAGTGTTATCCGGAGCTCCAATTAATGAAAAGGTGGCGTCATGGGGGCCTTATGTGATGAATTCTCAGACGGAAATTATGGAAGCTTTACGCGATTACCAGCAAGGAAAGATGGGCTTTTTGTATTAGGCCCATTCCAGGGATTTTAATAAATAAAGACTATTGAGGCACAGTGAGATCACTGTGCCTTTTTGTAATTGTATTATGGCACTCCTGCTTGTAGTTCAAAAAACCAACGGTTTTGTAATGCTGACTGTTCCTGTTTGCTAAGCGAAAGTGCTGCTATAAGTCCATTAAATTGGAGATGGGGGTATTTGGTTAAGGCCAACCATATGAGTTCTCGATGCTGATGGTTGGTGGATGTATATAGCTCTATTCGATTTGTAAAGAGTTGTCGTGTTTGCTCATTGGGATATTGGGCTAGTGAAGCGTATAAGCGTCTTAACATTATGGGATTAACCTGTTTGTCTGGGGTTGATTGTTCGTTGTAAATATCGATAATCAAGGGGTATAATTCAGGAGAGGGAAAATTAATGATAGCTGAGAGTCCAGTAATACGTTGTTCAAAATTGGAACTTTGTAGTGAGTTTTTAATTAAATATACGTCCGTTGCTTTGCGAAATTTGGCCAAGCCGATAAGTGCGCTTGGGTATCCTTTCAAGGTCAAAGCTCTAATTTTGGAATAGTGTGTGGGCTTTGGAGTGCGCGTAGCAAGTAAGTTCTTTTTGTAGTCGTTATGAATGGCATCGTCAAAGAGTACGATACTGTCAATAGTTTCTTGTTGCGGCTTAGATAAACTAGCGAACGAAAAGGAAGCTGCTCGGAAGAGCATATAGTCACTGACCTGTACTTTTTCTAAGAGGCAACCATGATCAATAGTGACTTTTGAAGTATCCTTAAGGTGTGATTTGACAATCTCAAATATCCCTTCGTATTTTTTGTTTTTTAGTAATGTATAGGCATAACAGCGGACTGTGGAGTTGGGGTGATTGGTAAGTGCTAAGAGTTCAGTGGAATTGGCAATTTTTTTTAATGTTGTGAAGTATTGCCATTGTTTCGGGTTGTTGGCCCTCCCATAGACTATAATATCGTTAGCAGCGATGTGATCCGCTAATTTTTGCGTTTGTTTTTGAATGCAAGGATACGTCCTATAAAAAGCAGTGAATTGCATATTTTTTAAAGAGATCAAACTAAGTCCAAAAACTAACATTAAAGCGATACTGCCATATTGATACGAATGCTTCATAGCGTTTTTATAAAAAAAAACACAAAAATTGTACCGTTGTATTGTCTTGGTTGTTGTAGCTTGATCATGCATGGATAATGGTGAAATTGAAAATCAATAAATTCTGTACCTTTACCGCAAAAAAAATTGATTTTTATTTTTCTCTTATTGTTATTGCTGGTGTGTTATCAGGATTTTAAAGAACGCATGGTATACGAGTGGGTGTTGTACGCCTTAATAGGTATTGGTGCCTTAGGGTATTTGCAAAGAACTTCCTGGATTGTCTATGGTTGGAATATTTTAATTAATGCCTCCGTACTTTTATTCATTATGGGCATATTGTGGGGGTATTCGAAATGGAGAATGGAAATTGAATTAGCTGAAGGGCTCGGTAAAGGGGATGTACTGTTTTTTGTTATGATGGCAGTCAGTTTTCCGAACAGTTCGTTTTTGCCTTTGTTTGTATTCTCAACACTTTTTTCCTTACTCGTTTTCCTAGTATTAAAACCATCACTTACGGATAACAGGGTACCCTTAGCCGGATTACAAGCAGGGTTTTTGTTTATTTTTTTATGTGTAAATTTGGCCTTTGATATAATTAATGTATACGCTAATTAATGAAAGAGAAAATTTTTGAAATACCTACCGAAGTATTGCAGGTAGTGACTTCTGAATTGGCTTATGAATATCGTATTGTACCTTTTAATGTTGAAGAAAATAGCTATGAATTTTACACGGATGCAAGTGATGTTTTAAGCTTAGAAGAAGAGCTTGCAGTGGTTCTTGGTAAACGGGTTCACGTGCGTAAAGAGGAAACCGCCGTAATGGACCAACTACTTCAGCGAAATTATCGAAAGCGCGTGAGCAAAGGAGCTACAACCTTGCAGTACAGCGATGATTTTTTATTGAGTATGATTCACGAAGCCAAAGAAATTGGGAGTAGTGATATTCATTTCGAAGCCTTTGAACATCAAAAAAGAGTGCGCTTTAGAATTGATGGCAAGCTCATCGAAAAATATATCATACCCGCTCACGAATACCCTAAAATCGTAAATCGATTAAAAATTATGGGAGGTATGGATATCTCGGAAAAGAGACTTCCTCAAGATGGGCGTATCAATATCAGCACTGAGTTGGAGGATTTTGATATTCGCGTTTCTTCCTTACCTACTTTGCACGGTGAAAAGATGGTACTGCGTATACTTTCCAAAAACAATGTAGCGATACAGTTAACCAAACTCGGATTTACTACCGATGAGCTCAAAACCTACCGTCGATCGGTAAAAAAACCGAATGGCATTATTTTAATATCAGGACCTACTGGATCGGGAAAAACAACAACGCTCTATGCAACGCTGAAAGAGTTGAACAAGGAAGATACCAATATTTTGACCATAGAAGATCCTATTGAATATACCTTAGAAGGAGTCAACCAGGTGCAACTAAAAGAGAGTATAGGCCTAGATTTTGCGAGTACCTTAAAAACGTTTTTACGTCAAGATCCCGATGTGATTATGGTTGGAGAGATACGTGATGTGGCTACAGCAAATATGGCAATTAGAGCGGCCTTAACTGGGCACTTGGTATTGTCGACCATCCACACCAATTCTGCTTGGGGTACGGTGTCGAGACTGATAGATATGGGAGTTCCTTCGTTTTTGATTGCCAGTACGTTAAATGTCAGTGTAGCACAGCGATTGGTGCGAAAACTATGTGATTCTTGTAAAGAAGAGACCGTGATATCTGATGAAGAAACTGAGGAATACGGCGATTTTCAAGGTCTCGTCCACAAGCATTACAAAGCAGTTGGCTGTGAACATTGTTACCAAACGGGATATAAGGGCCGTAAAGCGATTTATGAAATTATCCCCATCGATCAGGAAATGATCCGTGCTATTAAACAAGAGGTGTTGTCAGTCGATGCGTATTTGGAGGAGAAAAAGATAAAAACGTTGAAAAGCAATGCCTTGACTTTGGTAGAACAAGGGGTAACCTCCATTGATGAGGTGTACGCTATATTAATATCTTAGGACCATGGATAAACAATTAAAAACCTATGTGCTGATTGCTGGAGTGGTAGTAGTTTGGGGAATGATAGGGTACCAAATTTATTCGAAGTTTACGACCAAAGAATTCAACTTTCAGCAACAACAACAGCAAAGTTATCAGCCTAAAACCATTCATAATAAAGCGCAGTACAGCATTCGAAAACACGAAAGAGATCCGTTTTTAGGAACGGTGACCACGGCGAATCCTGTGAAGGTACCGCGAGCCAAAAAGGCTGTGAGCTCAGTGGAATTTCCAAACATTCGATTTAACGGCGTAGTAAAGCACGGTAAGAAAAGAGCCTATATTATTACTGTCAATGGAAGTCAAGAGTTGTTTATGCGTGGAGAGCTAAAGAGAGGTATCAAGCTCACCTCTGGTACTAACAATACTGTTCGTCTGCGCTATAAAGGAGTAACTAAAGTATTTACCTTGCCCGAGTAATGCTGAGATTAAAAGCTAAAATACAAGCAGGGGCCTTGCAATACGTGCTGGTAATTTCGGTGCTGATTGCTATTTTACTATTGTCCTTTTTGATGTTTGTGCGTTTACAACAACAGCTCAGTGCAAAAAATAGTTTGTATAAGACAGCTATTTTTAATGTAGAAGCAGGTTTTTCTTATGTTTTGCGTTCACCATACTTAGAAGGAACGCAAGGCACTGTCAAGATTTCGGAGTATGCGGGTGAAGTAACCCAATGGAAACGGAGTTTTTGGGGGCTTTTTGAGTTGCTGCAAGTTCAGTCGAACTACCCGGGAGCATCTTTTGAAAAAACAGCTTTTGTAGGGATGTTAACACCCGAAAAAGAGGCCTTGTATTTACGCGATAACTTTACGCCACTGGTCGTTGTTGGAAATTCCAAAATTGTCGGCAATGCAAGACTTCCTGAATCCGGTATTAAATCCGGAAATATTGGAGGACAGTCGTATTACAATAGCCGATTGATATATGGTAACACCTTAAAAAGCACTGCCGAATTGCCCAGTTTGGAAGGAGTAATCAGGCTTAAAAACGACTGTCGTGGTACTCGAGATAATTCTTCTGACGATTTAGAGCTGGAGCAGGGGGCACGCCTGCGTAATTCCTTTACCAAAGCGCCGAAGCTCATTGAGGTTAACGGATTGCTACACTTGGAAGCTATTTCCATATCGGGTCATGTCCTGATTAAATCGGATCGCAAAATAATTGTGCATCCTTCTGCAGACTTACACGACGTACTTATACAGGCTCCTGAAGTAGAGCTACTGGCAGGAGTAACAGGAAACTTTCAGGTCTTTGCGACTGAGAACATTAAAGTGGGCAGCAAAGTGCAACTGCAATATCCTTCAGCTTTAGTGTTGTACAATGAAGAACAACACGAAGACAACAGTATTATTATTGCTAAAGACAGTGAAGTTCGAGGAAGTTTAGTGTATTTAATAGATAAAAACGAACGAGTATTTTACAAACCTCAAATCAAAATGGAGTCGGGGAGTACTTGTATAGGCCAGGTGTATTGCCAAGGAAATTTAGAGTTGCTAGGTGAGGTTAGAGGAGCGGTAATTACCGAGCGCTTTATTACCTTACAATTCGGGAGTACCTATATAAACCACCTGTATAACGGAACGATAAACAGGCCATTAATGCCTGCTAACTTTGCCGGCTGTTCTTTTACAAAGGGTACCAAACAAGTAGTAAAATGGGTAGATTAAAAAAACTAAAGGCATCTTCACTTAACGAGGTAGTTATAGCTACGGTCATTATAGTAATGGTATTTGCAATTGGGTCGGCCATTTTGGTAAATGTGTTGACATCGATGGCGCACAACCGCAGAGGAGAAATGGAACAAACCCTGAACAAGCTCATTTATGAGTACGAACATCAACTGCTAAAACTACCCTACAGGCAAAAGGATACCTATTGGACCATTCATGTTACGGAAGAAGAAGTTGATGCGAATCGCTGGGTTATTTTTGAAATTGAAACTGCGGGTAATCGACAACAGCTAAAACGAAAAATTGTAGCCTATGAAAAAAGTTAAAGCCTATTCATTGACCGAACTCATGGTAGTTATGATTATTTCGACTATAGTAGTAGCCATGGCATTTACGACGATTCGGATGCTGAAAAGTCAAATGAAATCTATTCAATCGCATTATGAACTCAGGAAAAATATCGATTACTTAGATCGCTTGCTATGGATGGATTATGCAAAAAAAGGATGGGCTACGTACGATAAGTCAAACAATAAACTAACCGTGTTAGGGGAGCAGGATACCGTAGTGTATATCTTTAATGCGAGCCTAGTGCTAAGAAATAATGATTCAATTCCATTGCCAAAGTATGACCTGGGGTTTAAATTGGACGGTAAGGAGGTTACTGCAAAAGCTACCGATGCCATTGAAATTGTTTTTGAAACACCGTTTGAAAGGAAGTCACTCTTTGTTTATGGAACCAAGGCAGCTGACTTTTATGCCAATAAAGAATTGTAATGTATGGGATTTCAAGTTGAAAAAATAAATAACAAAAAGCAGAAAACCGATAAAAGTACGATCAACAGCGTACTGGAAACAGAAATATCGATTTTTGGCAATTCGTTTAACGACAAAAAGAAAGAGGCTTTTTACGCAGAATTATACGTGCTTCTGAATGCCGGACTGGAGCTAAAAGATGCCTTGGATTTGATTGCTCAGGAACAAAAGAAAACTGCCGATCAGCAATTGATAAGTCAACTGAGTGCAGCGCTGGTCAACGGAACTTCATTTTACAAAGCTCTTGAGCAGAGCAAACAGTTTACGAATTACGAATATTACTCTGTTGAAATAGGTGAACAATCAGGAGTATTACAAGCGGTGGTGTTAGAGTTGAGTAATTTTTACAAAAAACGAAACGACCAAAAACGCCTTGTGATGAGCGCATTGTCGTATCCAGCCATTATTTTGTCAACAGCGATGTTGGCCATTTGGTTTATGATGAATTTTGTAGTTCCGATGTTCGCGGATATTTTTAAGCAAAACAATGTGGAATTGCCTTGGATTACCTTGAAAATTATCGGTTTTTCCTCTTTTATGAATGCAAATATAGCTTGGATTATAGTGACCTTATTAATAGTGGTCGGAGCAACGAAATTTTTAAAGAATAACGATAACTACAAGGCTATTAAAGCTCGTTTACTATTGAAAATCCCCTTTGTAGGAGAATTTGTTCGCAAGGTGAAGATTGCCCAATTTACCCAGGCATTGTCTTTGTTAATTGGGGCCAAAGTTCCCGTTTTACAAGGGATTGAGCTCACCGAACGAATGATTGATTTTTATCCCTTGCAAAAGGCACTGAAGAGTGTTAGAGCTTCGGTACTTCAAGGACAGAGTTTGTCGAGCAGTATTAAAGAGCACTCGATTTTTGACAAGCGAATGGCCTCTATGATAAAAGTTGCAGAGGAAACCAATCAAAACGAAGTGATTTTTAAACGTCTCACAGATCAATACACGAAAGACTTGGAGTACAAATCAAAAATGCTAAGCACGGCACTCGAGCCGTTTATCGTGCTCTTTTTAGGCTTAGTAGTAGGGACCATTTTAGTGGCCATGTATATACCGATGTTTAAGCTGAGTACCGTTATAGGTTCGTAATTACTCTCGTTGTACTTCAACGAGATTTTTTTCTTGGTCTATTTCCCAAATACTCACCATGCCATCACTGTCAAAATCTTGCGCTCCTGTAGCACGTGCCTTAAAACTCGTATTACTAGCTTCTATAATTTCGTAGTTGTAATAGGCTGTACCTCCGTTGGATAAAGATTTTGGCGGGATAAATCCAATTTTATTAAAATCGTTGGAATACTTCCCGTACATGGCAAAATGGGTCTTTTCTAAGGAATGTAAGTGATCTAATTGATTTTTAGCCTCAATACTTCTGGTGTTGGCAATCAATGGCAATAAGTTTGGCAAGGCAATAAGGACGAGAATCCCAATGATTACCAATACAATCAGTAATTCCTGTAGGTTGTATGCTTTCGCTTTTTTTGTGAATTTCAATTTCATAAGAATTTTATTTAAGAGGTTTCAAAATTAAATAAAATCAAATTATTTTTTACCTTTACACCCTATTTTTTATGAAAAGGGAATACGAAAAAAAAGGAAGTTTAAATTAATTTTTTTAATCATTGGGACTAACCAGTAATTAAAAAAATGTCTTTAATTAATTAGTTTGAAAAAGAGAATACTACTTGTAATCACTTGGTTGATTGTGGTTACAAATGCTTTGGCTCAGGGAAACAACCCTAGTAGAATAGCAGAATTGCAATCAAAATTAGAACATTTATCAGAGGGAATTCCGGGGCTTTCGCAAAAGGTTGATTTCAATATTACCGATACGAAATTAAATATCTTTTTGAGTTCGCTGGCCAATACGCATAAGGTGAATATCAATGTGGCTAATGAACTTTCACAAATATCGTTTTCCAACAATTTTACCAATACATCAGTCATGAATGTTTTGCTGTTTTTGTGTAAAGAATACGATTTAACTTTTGAAGTTACCGGAAACATTTTGTCGTTTAAACGCGCACAGGCTCCCCAGATCGCAACAACTCCTAAACAACGTGAAATTCCGGTATCTTACGATGCCGCTTCTGACAGCTTTAGTATAGATCTAATGCAGGATGAGTTGGCAGTAGCTTTCAGAAAAATTGCCGATGTTACCGGAAAGAATTTGTTGTATGCCCCTAGCATGGGAACAGTGAAGTTGAGTGGCTATATCAAAAATAAACCGCTGGAGAGCGCCTTAAATAAAATCGCTTTCACGAATAATCTGGAGTTTATTAAAACGAAAGATGGTTATTACTTATTTCAAACTTGGAATGGAACAGCGGGAGGTAATTTAGACGTGAATGGAAGCCGAAAAAAAATTAGACCAAGAACCTATAGCAATGCTAATTTTTACTACAAAGTGAAAGACACCATAGCCAAGACTTTGGAAGTGGATTTTGAAAATACGGAAATAGCTTCGGTGATACGTGATATCGGTCATGATTTACATATAAAAATGTATACGGATACTCCTTTGCAAAACATTGGAAAGGCCACTGTGAAAGCCGATGATATCACCTATGATTGGTTGTTGTTTACCCTATTACAAAATACCGAATTGACTTATAGAAAGGAGCAAGGGATGTATATTTTTGGGAAAAATAAAAGCAGTAATCAAACCATTACAGAGATCGTGCCAGTCATGCATCGTTCTATTGAGTTAATGGAGGCACCTGCGGGTTCTGGAAGGGCAAATCAGTCTTTTGGGGGAGGAAGCTTTAATACCTTTGGTAATTTCCCAACAAATAGCGGCGGTTTTAATAATGGCTACAGTCAATATGGGAGTAACAACGGAACTCAAAATTATTCGAATAACGCATATAATAATGGGAGTTATCAGAATGGAAGAAACCCCTCGTATGGAAATGGGGTAAATCGACGTTCAGGAACTACTGGAAGTTCAGGTAAATCGCTGATGGGCTTGGTACCGAAACACATTAAAGAGAAGGTTTCTGTGGTGGTGGATAATGAACGCAATAGCTTTATTGTTACCGGCACTCAGCACAATATTGATAATTTTAGAAAAGCCTTGCGAAAAATTGATGTGGCCATCCCAGTGATTTTAATCGAGGTGATGATCTTAGAAGTGAGTAAATCCGCTACTGTACAATCAGGAGTTGAACTGGGGCTCGGAAAAACTCCTACTACTGACAGTGGTCAGTTATTTCCTTCGGGGCAAGTGACACTCGGCGCGGCAACCATCAATAAAATAATCGGAGGATTTAATGGATTCGGGTCTAAAAATATCGGGCGTGTAGTTCCTAATTTTTATGCGAAAATCCACGCGATGGAAGCGAATGGAAATATTAAAATTCGCTCGACACCAAAATTGTCTACGCTCAACGGACATGAGGCGATTTTATCGAACGGAGAACGTTCGTATTACGCGATAACCCGAAGAGATATCATCGGTTCGCAGAATCCACAAACGACAGAAATTAAAAATTATATTCCTATCAATGCTGATTTGTCAATTGCCATTAAGCCGATGGTTTCAGGAGACAATCAAATTACCTTGAGCATCAACGTGGTGCAGTCTAGTTTTAACAGCAAACGCATAGACGAAGAAGCTCCTCCAGGAATGAATACAAGAGAGTTTAATTCCATCGTCCGAGTAAAAAATCAGGACTTAGTGATTTTGGGTGGACTTGAAGAAAATGTAAAGAACGACTCGGGTTCGGGAGTTCCCTTTTTAGCGAGAGTACCGATTATCAAATGGTTTTTTAGTAAAAAAACGCGTACGAAATCGAAGAAGAAATTGTCAGTATTAATCAAACCTACCATTCTTAACTAATGCTTAGAAAACTAGTTTACGGTTCGGAGTACTGTGCAATTGAACACGGCATCACTGCTGAAGGAACCGTTGTTTTTTACCTATTACTCCTTCGCCAAAGTAAGAAGGAGTTGGAACTCGTTACACAAGAAACGAAGCATTCTGAAGAGGAGGTAACTTCCTTTTTAAAAGAACGTAAAATAAAGCAAGTAGTGCTGGTTGTCAATAACCAACAGGTATTGACAAAATGGATGCGGGCGGTAAAGGAGGGGGCTGAGTTTGTAACGGCCTACCCGAGTTTGTCAAAAAATGATTTTTATAGGCAATCGCATCGAGTATCAGGCCATCATTACGTAGCTTTTGCCCGCAAAGCCTACATTGATGAGCTTCTCAAGTTTTATGAGGAGTTACAGGTCACTGTATTGGATGTTCATTTAGGAAACCGATCGTTATTTGAAATACAATCCTTTTTTACAGAACAAGAACAAGTTTTCACATCCAATACAGCGATGAACGTAGATAAGGATGAGGTAACTGAGCTCGTAGGGAAACGGTTTTACAAGACGACCTATGATGTCAACGGATTGACTTTAGAAAATACCCAGCTGCTCAACCTTGGGATAGTGGTGAGTTTCTACCTCAAAGGAACGATAGTGTTTGATACAGAAACCGTTGAGGATTTCAAGTATAAGCGCGGTTTCCATATAGGAATCAAGGTTGTTCTAGGTTTTGTCTTTGCCGTGCTCTTGGCCAATCTATTTTATTTTAATGAGTATTATGAAGAGGTTACCGCTTTAAAGCAACGCATTCAAATAAAAAGGGCAGCGAGCAAAGAATTGGCAGCCTTACAAGAAGAAGTTGTCAAGAAAGAGCAGTTACTCGAGCAAATTCAGAACTCCGCTACGAATACTTTATCTAAATTTGTCGACGAAATTGCAGCAGCAGTTCCGAATTCATTGTTACTGAGCAAAGTGAATTATCAAAATTTCACAAGCTCCTTAAAAGAAGGCAAGGCATTTACGCTCGATGCAAATAGAATAGAAGTAAAGGGGCTATTTACAGATTACACCGCTTTTAATGCTTGGATAGATCACTTGGAGCGCAAAGAATGGATAGTGCGCGTAACAGCCTTGGAAACGAAAAAAGAGAAAAAGGGACGCGGCTCTAAATTTTCATTATCAATAGTACTGCACTAATTATGAATTACAAAAAGAAAACAGCGGTATTACTAGGTGTGTCGATCGTGACGCTGGTATTGGTTTATTTCTTAAGCATTAAGAAAACTATCGATTTACGCAGCGAGCTACAAGTGCTGCGCAAAGAGAAAAATGCGGTTGATAGAGTGTCAGAAGAGTTTCGATTTCAACAAGTAAAATCGATTACTATCGATTCACTATTGGCAAAACAGAACATTTCATTAAACAATTCATTCCAGCAAATTGTTTTAAAAAAAGTTACGCAGTATAAGAAAGCTGGCAATGCTTTTCAAATTGTGGCAATGGACGTTCCTTTATCCGTAAAGCAGGGGGAGGTAGCCGTAATGTTATACCCGCTTACCGTTCAAGGTGATTTTAATCAACTGCTAGGTGTTTTGGATTACGTAGAGTCGCAAGGATTGGCTGAGATAGTACATTTTTCGTTTTATAAGAAGAAGAACTACAGCACGCGTAAAGACTATCTTTACCTTAAATTGTACCTCAAAAAATTAGTAAAAAACAATTAGAGCAACGAGTTTTGAATTGCTTGGAAAAAATGTTTTTTATAGGTGTCTCCAATAGGGAAATTTTTGCCATTCTGTAAATACACAGTTTGACTGTCAGTTTTAGCGATGTGTGCCATACTTACGATATACGATTTGTGCACTTTTATAAACTGATTATTGGGCAATTGTTGCTCGTAGTGTTTTAGTGTGTTATAAGTAATAATTTGATGCTGCTCTAAACCGATGGCAACGTAGTTTTTTAGACTTTCGATATAGTGGATATCTTGAATATTGACCTGCTCAAAATTGTTTTTACCGTCGGTTTTAACAAAAATACGACGCGTATCTTGCGCTGCCATTTTTGACCTTGCCGGTGTTTTAACTTTTAATACCGCTTGATAAAAACGTTCAAATTCAAATGGCTTTAAGAGGTAATCGGTAGCGTTGAGTTCGTAGCTTTCAATGGCGAACTGAGGATATGCAGTAGTGAAAATTACAGCAGTTTCTGAGGGCATTAGTTTTGAGAGCTGAATACCGGTGATGGTCGGCATTTGAATATCGAGTAACACGATATCGAAAAATTCTCTTTCCAAATAAGTCAGTGCTTCGATTGGATTGGTGGTACTAGCCGCAGTTTCCAAAAAGGGTACTTTTTGCACATAAGATTGAAGTAATCGCAAAGCCGGAGCTTCATCATCGATTAGCAAACAGCGTAAAGTTTTCATCATCGGTAGGTTTTAAGAGGTATTTTTAGGTAAGCGCTGAAAATTTGCCCGTCATTGCTATGGGTAAATGTGTACTGGTCGTACAACAGTGACAAGCGTGTTTCTAGGTTCTGACGGCCAATTCCCTTACTGGAGTAATGGTCAACTTCCGCGATCTTATTACGCGTTCGCACTACGAGTTCACTGGCTGAAATAGCAATCGATATGCTGGCAGGATGATGAGGATCATTTAAAATTCCGTGTTTGGCCATGTTTTCTACAAAGTGAATTAAGCAAAGACTCGGTACAAGTTGGTCGCCAACAGTTCCAGTGATGTCTAGCGTCAGGTAAAAATTGTCTTCAAATCGCTTTTCGTAAAAATAAATATAATCTTGAATAAATTTGAGCTCTTTGTGTAGCGGCATATAGTCTTCCTGAGCTTCATAGGTGACGTAACGAAGGAATTCCGAAAGTTTGTAAATACCTTTAGCGGTTTCGGGTTGTTTGTCAGCTAATTCGGCGTAAAATACATGTAGCGTATTGAAAAGGAAATGAGGTTCGAGTTGCATTTTTAATGCGTCTAAGTTGGCTTTTTGCTTTTCTAATTGCAGTTCGTGTATTTTTTGGGTGTTTTTTAAATAAACAAATAACAAATAAATAAAGGTACTGAACAATACAATTTTTAAACTGAAATAGGAATTGTCAAAAATATAGTACCAAAAGGCTCTCGATCGTTCAGAGTAATTGTGGAATCCTCCTATTTGATAAATGATAACCTCTTCAAGTAGGTAGCGTACCCCTGCAAAGATGATAAAAAGAGAAAGCTGACCAACAACAAACAAAGGAATGTTCTTTTTCTTAAGTGTATTGGGACAAATAAATCCGACATTAATCCAGTAAACACTGAAAAAGCTAAGGTAGAAAGTAACCTTGTACAAAACTCCTACAGGCTCGATACGTTGGAAAAAATTGGGCCCGCCAGTGACGTACATCCTAAAGAAATCCATAGTCATTATTAGTAGGGCAAAGCCCAGGTGGTAGGGGGCGGTACTTTTTTTGAAATTCATACCTCAAAGGTAGGTAAAATGGGGTGTTAGCGGGAAATTTCTGTAGCAACGAGGCATTTTATAGGACGAACTAGGGATTTCGTACAACAAAAATGAAGGATACTGAGTTTCTAATGACTGGTCTTTTTACTATGACCGTTGGTGTAATAGGCACGAAAGCCAGGAACGAAGCCCGTAGTTTTGAGCCGAACCATAAATCCAATTAAGTTATGAGAGTTTTAATAAGTACTGTGTTATTTTTTTTGTTCCAAGTAGTTTGCTGTTTCGGACAAGAAAAAGAAATAGAAAACCATTTTAAAAACGTGAAAACGTCGCGTTTGTTTATGTTAGGGACTTTTCATTTTGCGAATCCAGGGCTCGACAGTTACAAGCCCAAGCACACCGTAGATATTTTTTCAGAAAAGAGGCAAAAGGAGCTCGATTCCTTGCTGATGGTTATTGAACACTACGCCCCTACGAAGATTGCCGTTGAGTGGCCAGCGCACAGGCAGTCAAAGCTCGATTCGTTGTATACAGCTTATCTAAAAGGAGAATTTGAGTTAAAATCGAACGAAGTTTTTCAAATTGGTTTTCGCTTAGCTAAGCGATTGAAACATACAAAAATATACGCGATTGATGCTCCTGCACGTGGATTTAAATCAGGCTTGACCGATGAAGAACACCGAAAAAAGAAGGAGGCCTATGTTGCAGCGGCGGGAAAGGAAGCATTAGCGCGAGAGTTAGCACTTAACAAGGCGTATTATAGCTTGTACGACCACGGTGATCGTTTAAAAGCAAGTACGAGCTTACTAAAGTATTTTCGAATAATGAATCACCCTGCAGTTGTCCAGAATAGTCATGGGCATTATTTAATCGGTAATTTTAAGATGGGAAATCCTGAAAAAAAGGAGTACTACGGTGCGGATCAGGCTATTTGGTGGTACAGTAGAAACCTGCGTATTTTTCAAAACATACTTCGCCTTCACGAACCGGGAAAAGACAAAGTGTTTGTTTTGATAGGAGCAGGGCATCTTCCCATACTCAACTTTTTAGCAAGTTCGTCCGTCGATTTCCGATGTACTAGCTTAGAAGCGCAAATACAGCGATAAAAAAAACCACGCTCAGCGTGGTTTTTTTAAATCTTATAAGTGAATCACTTCGTCGTAAGCATCAGCAACGGCTTCCATTACTGCCTCACTCATGGTTGGGTGAGGGTGAATTGCTTTTAATACTTCGTGACCTGTAGTTTCTAACTTACGGGCAACAACTGCTTCTGCAATCATATCTGTTACACCGGCACCGATCATATGGCATCCTAACCACTCACCGTACTTTGCGTCAAAAATAACTTTTACAAATCCATCAGGAGTTCCTGCTGCCTTTGCTTTACCAGAAGCAGAGAATGGGAACTTACCTACTTTGATATCGTAACCTTGCTCTTTAGCCTTTTCTTCTGTCAATCCAACAGAAGCAATCTCAGGAGTTGCATAAGTACATCCTGGAATATTACCGTAGTCGATGGTTTCCGTGTGTACTCCTGCAATTTTCTCTACACAGGTAATTCCTTCAGCAGAAGCTACGTGTGCTAAAGCTGGACCAGGAGTAACATCTCCAATAGCGTAATAACCTGGGATATTTGTTTGGTAGTAATCGTTAACGAGGATCTTATCACGATCCGTAATGATACCTACATCTTCTAATCCAATATTTTCGATATTGGTTTTGATCCCTACTGCTGACAACACGATGTCAGCTTCGAGTACTTCCACACCTTTTTTAGTCTTTACAGTAGCTTTCACTCCTTCACCTGAGGTATCAACAGATTCAACAGCAGAGTTTGTCATCACTTTGATTCCTGCCTTTTTGAAAGAACGCTCCATTTGTTTTGAAACATCTTTGTCTTCAACAGGTACGATGTTTGGCATGTATTCTACGATGGTAACATCCGTTCCCATAGAATTGTAGAAGTGAGCGAATTCCACTCCAATAGCTCCAGAACCTACTACAATCATCGATTTTGGTTGACTTGGTAAGGTCATAGCCTCGCGGTAACCAATTACTTTTTTACCGTCTTGTGGTAAGTTTGGCAATTCGCGTGAGCGAGCACCAGTAGCAATAATAATATGATCAGCACTGTATTCAGTAACCTTTCCGTCTTTATCAGCAACCGCTACTTTTTTACCTGTTTTAATGGTACCGTATCCGTCAATGATATCAATTTTATTCTTCTTCATCAAAAACTGAACACCTTTGCTCATTCCTTCAGCAACACCACGACTACGCTTGATAACCGCGTCAAAATCTTTGTCAATAGCCTCAGCTTTTAAACCGTACTCATCAACATGCTTTAAATAATCGTAAACTTGGGCAGATTTTAATAATGCTTTGGTTGGGATACATCCCCAGTTCAAGCAAATACCTCCTAAGCTTTCCTTTTCAACTACCGCCGTTTTAAAACCTAACTGAGAGGCTCTAATAGCAGTTACATATCCTCCAGGACCACTTCCAATTACTAGTACGTCGTATTTCATGTTTTAGTTGTTTATTCTTGTGTTAATATTACATGCGTTCGGGAACTTGGATACCAAGTAAACTGAATGCTGATTTGATAATTTCGGCTACCTTTTTAGATAACTGAACTCTAAATATTTTTTTGTTTAAATCCTCTTCTCCTAAGATCGAAACATTCTGATAAAACGAATTAAATTCTTTTACCAAGTCGTAGGTGTAATTCGCAACGACGGCAGGTGAATAGTTTTGCGCAGCTTGTTTAATGACCTCAGGGAAGTTTTCCATTTGCTTAACCAATTCCTTTTCTTTGCTGTGCATATCGATAGCGCTCACAGGGCTACTGTGATCAAAATCAGCCTTGCGCAGTATTGATTGGATACGAGCATAGGTATACTGTACAAACGGTCCGGTGTTTCCTTGGAAATCAACAGATGCTTGTGGATCGAATAAGATTCGTTTTTTAGGGTCTACCTTTAAGATAAAGTATTTTAAAGCTCCTAAACCAATAATTTTGTACAGCTCGTTCTTTTCTTCTTGGCTATAGCCTTCTAATTTTCCTAATTCTTGAGAAATCTCACCAGCAGTACTTGCCATTTCATCCATAAGGTCGTCAGCATCTACAACAGTTCCTTCACGTGATTTCATTTTCCCAGAAGGAAGGTCAACCATCCCGTAGCTCAAGTGATACAATTGGTCAGCCCAAGCATAGCCTAATTTTTTAAGGATGAGGAAAAGTACTTTAAAGTGGTAATCTTGTTCGTTTCCTACGGTATATACCATTCCGTTCAGATCGGTAAAATCTTTGGAACGTTGAATGGCTGTACCGATGTCTTGAGTCATATAAACGGCGGTTCCGTCAGAACGCAAAACGAGTTTTTCATCAAGTCCATCTTCAGTGAGGTCACACCAAACAGATCCGTCGTCTTTTTTGAAAAATACACCATTTTTTAGGCCTTCTTCAATGACGTCCTTACCGAGCAAATACGTATTGCTCTCGTAATAGAGTTTGTCGAAATCTACCCCGATATTTTTATAGGTTACATCGAATCCTTCGTAAACCCAATTGTTCATCATTTCCCAAAGTGCCACAACTTCACTGTCACCAGCTTCCCACTTACGAAGCATTTCTTGAGCTTCTAAAAATAGGGGAGCCTGTTTTTTGGCGTCTTCTTCGGTGCTACCTTGAGCACATAAGGCTTCGATTTCTTTTTTGTATTCTTTGTCGAATTTTACGTAGTAGTTTCCTACTAATTTATCTCCTTTTAGTCCGGTAGACTCAGGAGTTTCACCATTTCCAAATCGCTTCCATGCCAACATCGACTTACAGATGTGGATTCCACGGTCGTTGATGATTTGAGTTTTGTATACCTTATGACCAGCGGCTTTTAAAATTTCAGATACAGCATATCCCAAAAGCACATTTCGAACGTGTCCTAAGTGTAACGGTTTGTTGGTATTTGGTGATGAGTACTCGACCATACGAGCATCCAAGCTATCTGGGGCATCGTAACCGAAGGTATCGTTTGCTGCAATAGCATTAAATGAACGCAAATAAAACGCGTCTGAAACAACGAGGTTTAAAAATCCTTTTACTACGTTGTAACTGGTGATTTCGTCGAGTTGTTCAACTAAATATGCTCCCAGCTCTTCACCAATCTGAACGGGATTTCCTTTTTTGTACCGCAACATAGGAAAAACTACGATGGTTACATCTCCTTCAAAATCTTTACGGGTTGCTTGGAATTCAACGCTTGGAATTTCAACGTTGTACAAGGCTAAAAATCCTTCTTTTACTTTGGCTTCTAGTATGGTTTGAATATTCATTAGTTGAGTAAATTGAGCCGCAAAATTACATAAATTATTTGGATGATATTTAAACTGATTCTAACATTTTAGTTAGCTACTTTTGCAGTGTTGCCAAACGCGTTTTTTTAACGATTAAAAAAGCGAGTTGTAGAACTGTAGTAACCGTTTGGCTTTTAGTGAATTTGTAAAGAATGTACGGTGGATAAGGATTTAGAGAATTTAAAGAAATTGGCCAAAGAGGCATACCCAGAAAATAAGAAGTATTTTCAAAAACTAAAAAAGAGAACCCCAAAACGCTTGGATTTGGTAATGCAGGAGATTCATGAGGAAGAGTTTGATCGAACGGATTGTTTGAGCTGTGGCAATTGCTGTAAAACGACGAGTCCTATGTTCACGTACAAAGATATTGAACGCATTGCTAAATTTTTAAAAATGAAGGTCGCAGACTTTGTTGCCCAGTATTTGCGTATTGATGAAGATGATTATCACGTGCTGCAGTCAGCTCCTTGTCCTTTTTTAGACGAGCGTGATAATTCGTGTTATATTTATGACGTACGCCCGAAGGCCTGTGCCGAGTACCCTCACACCAACCGAAAGAAGTTTATTCAGTTGACCAACATAACCTTAAAAAATACGGAAGTGTGCCCAGCTACCTACCGTATGATTGAAGAGCTAAAGAAACGATTACCAACAAAGTAATTGTAATATATATAATAATGATAGTGTTTTTATTGAGATAATTTTTTTCTATATTTAAGCAAAATTTTAACTCTTGGAAACACTCATCAATTATTTCGAAACGATTCCTTCTACGCATAGAAGTCTTATATTGGTAGGAGGGATTACTTTTTTCTGGCTCTTGGAAAGTGCAGTACCTCTCTTTAAGTTCAAGTACAATAAATGGAAACACGCTTGGCCCAATTTGTTTTTTACAGGTACTACGGTAATCATCAATTTCGTGCTCGCATTCTTGCTTTTACAAACTTCCAGATGGGTCGTTGCCAACGATTTCGGACTTATTAATTGGTTACCAGCAATGCCTTTGTGGCTATATGTATTGTTAGGTTTGTTGTTGTTAGATTTTTTTGGAGCCTATTTGGCACATCTCGTAGAACATAGAATTAAACCGCTTTGGATGGTGCATTTAGTACACCATTCAGATCATAAAGTCGACACGACTACAGCCAATAGGCATCATCCTATAGAAAGCGTGATCCGATTTACATTTACTTTAGTCGGAGTTTTTTTGGTAGGAACTCCTATAGGAATCATTATGTTGTATCAGTCCATGTCACTCGTATTTACGCAGTTGACTCATGCCAATGTCAAAATGCCTAAAAAACTTGATAAATTGATGAGTTATGTATTGGTGTCACCCGATATGCACAAGGTACATCATCACAATTTATTGCCCTATACCGACAGCAATTTCGGAAACATCTTTTCTATCTGGGATAGGATGTTTGGTACCTATATGGAGCTGGACAGAGAAAAAATTGTGTACGGAGTTGATACCTTTCCCGATGAAGTCAAAAATAGTGATTTAAAAGAACTATTGAAGCAACCCTTTCAAGGATACCGATCTCCAACAAATTTAGAGGAGCTCAGAAAAGTGAACAATTAACTGTTAAGTAGGGCAAGCAAGTGTCTGCCTCTAGCCATACAAGCCTTGTTTTCGTGAATTAAAGAACTAGCAATTAAATGCTTTAATTCAGGATGTACCCATGCTCTGTGTTTTCCTAGTTCGTACAGGCTGGTCATGGTATAGGCTTTTACAGCGGCCTTGTGTTGGCCCAGTAACCAATCAAATCCCGTAGTAATGATAAGGTCTATATGTGAATCTTTCAGGCTTGTCTTTGTGAGGTTCTGTTTTTTTGCATTGTAGGCTTTTGCTAGTTGCTCGCAGATTTTTGCGCAGGGTCTTACCGCACTGTCAAACTGTAATTGATGGAGTTGCGTACAGAAGATATCTAAATGCGGAAGTAAGTAATCAAGGTCGTGATGAGTACAAATCCATTCTAACACCCAAGCCGCTTTTATGGAGCGTTTATGGTTGACTTCAAAAGTCATCGCAATCAATTCCTCTAAGAGTTCTGGTGATTCCAGCACAATATTTGCAGCTTTATTTCGATTTACTCTTGCAGCATTCTGTATGTCATCAAGTACAGAAGTTAAAAAATTAGTACTCATTTGGTATGGTTTGTGTAACTTTGAATTTATAACGATAAAATAAATATGATAAATATAAGAAGGATACTATTAGTATCATCCTTGTTTACAGTGTTTTTTATCACGGAGGGGATGGGACAAAAGATCAATCAGTTTGATCAGAATGGAAAACGTACAGGAATATGGAAAAAGACCTATGAAAATGGCACTGTTCGATATACAGGACAGTTTAAAAATGGAAAGGAAGTAGGTGTTTTTAAATTTTATAGCAGAACTGCGCCAAAAATCCCTGCGGCTATTAAAGAGTATACTGTGGCAAACGACACGGCTAAGGTTTCTTTTTTCAACGGAACAGGGAAGCTGACTAGCAAAGGGTTTCTTTTGGGAAAAAAGCGCGTCGGAAAATGGACTTTTTACGCTGCTGATGGCAGAAAAGTTTCAGAAGAACAGTACCGTGATGGCCAGCTTGATGGACCTACAGTTATTTTTTATCCCAATGGGAAGGTAACTGAAAAAACCTTTTATAAAGCAGGACAGAAGCACGGGAATTCTAAAATTTATACCGATGCTGGAGTCCTTTTAGAAGATGTGAATTACCGCAATGGTAAACTCGACGGTAAAGGAACCTATTACAATTTAAAAGGGCAACTCAAGGAACGAGGAAATTACAAAGAAGGGAAACGCATTGGAAAATGGGAATTTTATATGGATGGAGAGCTATCCAAGAAGAAAAAAGAACGTTTGTCTGACTACGGAAAATAAACGATGATCGATGTATAAGCTACTTTTTAAGTAGCTTTTTTTTTTGAAACAAGGACAATACTCTTTATACGATTTCTCGCCTGATGTCACAGGTGGTAAAATGGTTATCAATTTCCTTTATAGGCACATTAGTACTTTCCATAGTAAGAACGAAAAGTTATTCGTAATTTTGCAGTTCAAATTAGTAAAATGAAAAGAGTAGTAGTAGGACTTTCTGGAGGAGTAGATAGCAGTGTTACCGCTTATTTACTCAAAGAACAGGGATATGAAGTAATCGGTTTGTTTATGAAAAACTGGCACGATGACTCTGTGACTATTTCGGATGAATGTCCTTGGTTAGAAGACAGCAACGATGCCATGATTGTGGCGGAAAAATTAGGAATCCCATTTCAGACAGTAGATTTGAGTGCGCAATACAAGGAGCGCATTGTGGACTATATGTTTAACGAATACGAAAAAGGGAGAACTCCAAATCCGGATGTGCTGTGTAATCGCGAAATTAAATTCGACGTATTTATGGATATCGCGTTGAGTTTAGGAGCAGATTATGTAGCTACAGGACATTATTGTCGAAAATCAGAAGAAGTGATAGACGGTAAAAAGGTGTACAAATTATTGGCAGGAAAAGACGGCAATAAAGATCAGTCTTATTTCTTGTGTCAACTGTCACAAGAACAACTGTCAAAAGCACTGTTTCCGGTGGGAGAGCTCTTAAAGCCAGAAGTGAGAGCAATTGCCAAGGAAGCCGATTTAATAACAGCCGATAAAAAAGACTCGCAAGGTCTGTGCTTTATTGGTAAGGTTCGTTTGCCTGACTTTTTACAACAGAAATTACAACCTAAAAAAGGAAAAATCATACAGGTTCCAGCCGATCATTTAGGCTACCAAATTCCTGAACCCAACTTTGATTCCAAAGCTGAAGAGTTGGCATTTAAAGCACAAAAATACGTGTACAAGCCAACTGATGGTAAGGTGGTAGGAGAGCATCAAGGTGCGCATTATTTTACCAAAGGACAACGCAAAGGCCTTGCCGTAGGTGGAACTAAGGAGCCTTTATTTGTCATTGAGACTGATGTTGAGGATAATGTGATTTATACCGGTGAAGGAAAAAATCATCAAGGATTGTATCGAAAAGTATTGCTCGTTAAAGATGAGGAAGTACATTGGGTTCGAGAGGATTTAAAGTTAGCCGTAGGAGAAACCATGGAAGTCATGGCCAGAATTCGCTACCGCCAAGCTTTAGAGAAGGCAACACTATACCAAACAAACGAAGGACTGTACGTGGCTTTTGATAACAATCAATCGGCTATTCAGGAAGGACAATTTGTAGCTTGGTACAAAAATGAAGAACTTTTAGGCTCAGGAGTCATAAGTTAACCTGTGTTAATAAATAATGCGTAAAAAGTAGTAATTTAGTGGTTATGAAAAAATTACTACTAGTTTACGCATTACTTCAATCTGTCATTGGAGTCGCTCAAGAAGAAGATGCTTGGGTTTATTTTAAAGACAAACCTCAGTCGGCAACTTTTTTAGCCAACCCAACAACCATGTTAACCCAGCGATCGCTCGATCGAAGAACCAAGCAAAAAATTGCTTTGGACGAAAAAGACGTACCTGTCGATGCCAATTATTACAGCCAACTTAAAAATGTAAGCGGACTGACCTTAGTCGCCAAATCGAGATGGTTAAACGCGGTTCATGTTCGCGGTACCAAAGCCGTTATCGATGGTGTGAAAACCAGTTTAAATTTTGTGCAAAGCATTGAGTTTGCCAATAAGTCGCTGAATAAGCCTGGAGGAAAATCGAGAACGGTAAAGCATGTAAAGCGTCCGAACAAGTTTTCGGAGATACAAGTAGATTTTGATTACGGAATAGCCAATACCCAAGTGAGTATGATTAAAGCGAACTTTCTACACAAAGAAGGTTTTACGGGCGAAGGGGTACATATGGCTGTCATCGATGCCGGTTTCCCTAATGTAAATACACTTGCAGGATTTAAGAGGTTACGCGATGCCAATAAAATTTTAGGAGGCTATGACTTTGTGAATAGAAGTAACAATTTTTATACTGGACACAGTCATGGTACGCACGTATTGTCGGATATTGCCGGATATGTCGACAAGTCGTTTGTCGGGACAGCTCCTGACGCTTCTTTTTATTTGTTTATCACTGAAGATATCGCCAATGAAGGTCCTCATGAAGAGAGTTTATGGGTAGAGGCCGCAGAACGAGCAGACAGTTTAGGAGTCGATGTGATCAATACTTCATTAGGATACACGGAATTTGACAATACAGCCTACAATCACACCTATAGTGATATGGATGGGAAAACAGCCTTTATTTCACGAGGAGCGGAAATAGGAGTTTCTAGAGGAATGATTTTAGTAACCTCTGCAGGAAATGACGGAAATAAAAGATGGAAGTATGTTTCGGCGCCTGCCGATGCAAAATCAGTATTTACCATCGGAGCAGTAAGTGCTTCTAAAAGTATTGCCTCGTTTAGTTCTTTTGGTCCTACGGCTGATAATCGCGTAAAACCCGATGTTTTAGCTCATGGTCTCAGTGTATATGTGCTGGACTATATTTCAGGAAATACCAGAACAATTAACGGAACGTCCTTTTCATCACCGATTATGGCAGGAGCGGTAGCCTGTATGTGGCAAGCTTTTCCGAACAGAACGAATATGGAAATTATGGATATCATCCGTAAATCTGCCGATCGCTATACCAATCCTACTGCACAGTACGGGTATGGAATACCGGATTTAGAAAAGGCTTATAAAACGACCTTAGGGGTTACTTCAGTACAAGACAGAGATGCATTGCTAGTATACCCCAATCCTGTAACTACGCAGTTATTTGTAAAAAGCAAGCAAGTTAATGTCGATTACAGCATACGAAATGTGCTTGGAGCACTTGTGCAAAAAGGAGTGTTGAAAAATGAGTCTATCGGTATAGAAGAACTCCAGACTGGAGTGTATATTTTGGAATTGACGAGTAAAAATAATACCCAAAGTATTCGATTCGTTAAAGAATAAAAATTGTATTTTTACCCTATAACTTGGAGCTTTTCTCAGTAATTTTTTTGTTGAGAAAAGCTCTAACTAGTATAGATAGCTACATATGAACAGAATTACATCTTTATTTAATACCGAGTATCCCATAGTTCAAGGAGGGATGATTTGGGTTTCGGGATGGAAATTGGCAGCAGCCGTTTCTAATGCCGGTGGACTGGGGTTGATTGGTGCAGGATCGATGTATCCGGACGTATTACGTACCCATATTCAAAAATGTAAAAAAGCAACAGATAAACCTTTTGGGGTGAATGTACCAATGTTGTATCCTGATATTGAAAAAATAATGGACATCATCGTGGAGGAAGGAGTGAAAATTGTTTTTACCTCTGCTGGTAATCCGAAAACATGGACACAATTCTTAAAAGAAAAAGGTATTACGGTTGTACATGTGGTGAGTTCGGTAAAGTTTGCTTTAAAGGCAGAAGCTGCAGGTGTCGATGCCGTGGTTTGTGAAGGTTTTGAAGCCGGAGGACACAACGGACGCGAAGAAACGACTACGTTTACATTGATACCTATGGTAAAAGCTCAGGTGAAAATTCCCGTTATTGCTGCTGGAGGTATAGGTTCTGGTAAAGGGATGATGGCTGCCATGGTGCTAGGAGCCGACGGTGTTCAAATAGGAAGTAGATTTGCGGCGACAATAGAGTCTTCAGCACATGAGAATTTTAAAAATACCATTGTTGAAGTAAAGGATGGAGATACACAATTAACACTCAAAGAATTGGCTCCCGTACGTTTGGTCAAAAACAAATTTTTTCAGGATGTACAAATGCTGTACACCCAAAATCCGAGCGTAGATGATTTGAAAACGCTTCTAGGACGTGCGCGTGCTAAACGCGGAATGTTTGAAGGAGATTTGGATGAAGGAGAGTTAGAAATTGGACAAATAGCAGGAATCATCAATGAGATAAAGCCAGCCGGACAGGTGGTAAGGGAATTGATAGAGGAATTTAAAGCGGTTCAAATGCAAAACTTTTTGTAATAGAAAATAAAAAACACTAGTCATTGACTAGTGTTTTTCTTTTAGTGCAATTGTTGTTGAATAGCGATTGCTTTGTGGTAATTGTAGTGGTCACTACTCGACAGAATTTTGCGGAGCATTCGTTGGGTGTTTTCACGATCTTCAGTTGTTATATAAACGAGTAATTGATACCAATAACCTCTGGAACTTTCCAGGTGTTCCATGGCCGCTAAGCGCTTAAAACAAAGGAGCGCAGCGGGGTAGTTTTTAAGTTGTACTTCTGCGGCACCCTCGTACATTAAACTGTAAACAGAAGTGTTTTGCCTACTGAGATCAATTACCTGTTGATACAATTGATTTTGGTAAAGCTTTTCTATACTAATGAGTTGATTTTGAGTAGTTCCTTTTTCTATAAAAGAGGGTAGGTCGTGCCAATCACTGTGTTGATTGTAAATAGCTTCGTACTTGTTTGGAAGTACCGTAAGGGTAATGAGCAAGGCAATCGTTGCGGCAGCTGCAGTGGTGAAACCCCATAGTTTAAGTTGTTTTCTTTTCTTCCTTTGATGATACCTTTGTGCTGTTTTTTTGATCGACTTAGAAGATTTTTGTAGCTCGGCTGAATGTAATAGCTTATGGATGTTTTTTTGAGCTTCTAGCTCGAGGATATGGGTATGACTTCCCAAATTAGGATTGTTAAAACTGCGGTGGAACTCATAGGTGTCCAGGAGCTCAAGCCACAAGTCTGGTTGACGCTTACAGTGTACCTCAAAAGTACTCATTTCTGAGGGACTCATCTCTGAAAAGAGGTAGCGGTGTATATTTTCTGTTGGTGTTTCTTTCATGCCTTTAAGGGGGTTAGTGTCGATTTTTTTTGAGTATCTCCATGAGTTTCGTTTTGCATTTAAAAATTCGTTGCCGCACCGTATTGACGGTGCTGTAATTGAATTCCACTAGTAACTGTTCGTAGCTAGAACCACTAAAGTAACAGCCCAACAGGTTGCGACAATTGTCTGATAGTTGTTGGAATGCTTCTATGTACAATTCTTTTCGTTGGTGCTCTAACAAGGCATTACTGAGAGCTTCCTGTGTATGGACTAGTGTATCAGGAAGTTCATTTATTACCTCCTTTTTACTTATTTTCTTTGATTTTTTCCAAATGTTTTTACAAACAGTGAAAAAGTATCCCTCGAAGGAAACAATACGAACGGGTTTATTTTTAAAGAGAACGATAAGGTATAACAAGGCGTCGTGAAAAACATCGTCAACTTCGTTTGTATTCCCGCCATTTTTAAGTATGTAACGGCGGATTTTTTTATGGTATCGTTCGTAAATCTCTAGTGTTACTTTTTCATTCCCTGTTTTGAGGGCATGTATGTATTTTTCACTTTCTGTCATAGGTAGTTGGCTAGTCTCCCTAAAGTAAAAAATAATTGGGTAATACCCAGTAGTTTTTTACTCTATAAAGTGAGCGAACTTCATTGAGGATCGCACTTTAAGAGTCAAATTACTAACCAAAATAAGAAATATGAAGTACAAGGAACTATTTGTCATTATAGGCTTTTTTTACACGTGTATCGGCTGTAGCAAAGAGGAGGTATTGCGTTTGTCAAAAGATGAAATAAAGGTATATACCGCATCAAAACTCACAGAGGACACAAAGCGTTTGATTGTTCAATTCAAAGATTTTGTCCCCGATTGGAAAAAGAAGGCGCTGCGTTTGAAATATCAAGTTACAGCATTTGATGTTTGTGCCAATTGTCCTGATGGTGTGTTAGAGCTTTGGTTATTTGGAGAAGGAGTGGATATCGAGGATAAAAAGGCCTCAATTAAGGCGGGTAGTGGCGGCCCAGAAGGAGAAATTGTAGCCGTGAATACAGATTTTAAATTCGAGACAAAAACGGTGAGTCCGGTAAGTTTACCCCTAGTGCAACAAGCTGATTTTAGAACAAAAGTTGTCGAACAAAACAAAGGAGTCTCTATTGCAGTGCTAGATACGGGAATCTATGCAGATCATCCTGCATTTACAGAAGCCTTTTTGTACAATACAAGTCATTTAGGACTGCAAGATATTGCCGGTTGGGATTTTGTCAACAACGATGAGAATTGTTTTGATGACCATGAATACCGCCACGGTACAATGGTGACTTATCTTTTATATACCCATTTAAAAGAACGCATTCCGTTTCAAATACTGCCGGTTAAGATTTGCGATGCCAAAGGAACGGCGAGCTATTTTAATTTGCTTTGTGGTTTGTATTACGCGCTTCCTAAGGTACAGTTGGTAAATATTAGTATGGGCTGGTATGATTCGAATAAAAAGTTGGATATGAGTATTTTTGAGAATTTACTTTCGGCTTACAAAGAAGAAGTAACAGTCATATGTTCTGCAGGGAATCAGTCGAAAAATGCAGATCAAGTGGGGCATTATCCTTCAGGATTTCAGTCGAGCAATGTAATCAGTGTCGCTGCTGCCAATACGGAAAGCGCTGATAGCGCTAGTTTTACCAATTTTGGTTCATCGAGTGTTGATTTCTTTGCTAAAGGTGAAAGGATCGGATATTATAATTCAGAAGGAGCAGTACTTGAAATATCAGGAACCTCCTTTGCAGCACCTTTGGTAACGGCTGTTGCCGCCAGAGAATTGCACGCTAGGAAACTAAAAATAACACCCCATGAGCTTATAAAGCGATTGTGTAATATTGGAGATTCTGTAGTGTTCAGTGTGCCAGTAAAATACAATAAATTGCTACATTAGTAGTAAACTACTAAGTTACATATCTATGAAATGGAGTTTTTTGATGATGGTTATCTGTATAAATTCAGTGTTTGCTCAACAATCTCAAACAAGGCAACAGATAGACTCGTTGTACAAATTGGCATTGCCGTTGGATGAAAAACTTCGTGTATTTGAGGATTTTTTAAATAAATCGAAGTGCAGTTTGAAGGACAAGGCCATCGGTTTTCGAAAGATGGGGCTCTTATGGTATCAGGCAGGCCGTATTTCCGACGCGGTTACAGTTACACAAAAAGCGTTGAAAATGCTTCAAGAGTCGGAAGTAGAAGCTGCTTATTTAGTTTCGAATTGTCGTTATAACCTACTTTTTTATTACGGGAAACTCGGCGAGTTCGACAAACGACAAGAGGTATTGAGAGCACTTATCAATGCGGAAGTGAAGACGAAGTTTAGTTATAAGGCCATGATAGAGTTCGCTTATATTTTAGGGGAACGAGGTGATTATTTTAAAGCTTTAGAAGTATTGGATACCGTTGTAAAGGGCTACGCTAGTCATGGAGATGTATTGACGCATCAAAAGGCACATGAAGCAGCTATTTGGGTCTATAGTTCCATGGATGAAGTAGAACGCTATGAGGCTGAAATTACCAGTCATGAACGCGCGTTAGCATCTGTCGGATTTTTACCCAGTGTAGCTAACAATTTAGCAAATATACGGGAGCGCATCCGTCCTTCTGAAGAGGTGGTGCAATTGTATCGAGCGGCATTGGAAGCCTATGAGGCCGAAGGTGATTCGTTAAATACAGCATGGGTAAGCACAAACTTGGGTAGAATTTATGCCAAACTGGGTAAAGAGAAATTAGCCACGAGGTATTACGAATCAGCGAAAGAGTATTCCGATTCTCCGGTAGTAGCAGCCTATATCTTAAATAATAAAGGTGATTGTGGGACAGATGAAGAAAAGTTGCGGTACAACAATCGAGCTATTCAATTGTTATTGGGAACTACTTGGAACATTGACAGTTTGAAGGCCGCCGAGGTATTGGCCTGTGAGCGAGGTTTGGATATCGTAGATTTTTTACTGGAAAACTTAACACTACTTATTGATCAACACGCGCGTAATCAGGAAACTGTTGATAATCGTATCGCTTTTTATATTACATTAATTGACCGTGTTTTTAACGCGCTAAGAACAACTGATTTTAAACGGCAATCCAAATTGTTTTGGCTTCGTAAAGCGAGTAGTTTTTACACCTTGGCAGTGAGATTTTGCTATTTGACAAATAATGTAGAGGCGGCTTTTAGGTATATGGAAAATAACAAGGCACTTCTTTTACTTGAAGATTTAGTGGTAAAAAAAACACCTAAAACCATTGCATTTCTCGAGGCTAAAGCACTGATGACCTCTAATCAAGTGGTGGTGAGTTATATTGGTAATCATCGAGAATTGTACGGACTCTGGTTTACCCAGGAACATGCAACACTTTTTAAGGTAGCCGATGCTGAACAGGTTTTGTTTGAGGTAAAAAAATTAAAGGATTTTCAAAAAGGGCCTTTGAGTTCTGAAAAAGAGTTTCGAGACTTTTACGAGTTGAACAGTCGTTTGTTTAAGGCGCTATTGCCAGTACAGGAGGCCGAGAAAAAATTAGAAAACAAAGAGTTACTCGTGCTACCAGACGTTTTAGAGCAACAGTTGAACTTCGAAACCCTGTATTTACCTTCAAAAAAGTACTTGATAAGCCAAACTGCGGTTAGTTATTCGCCGTCCATGTCCGTTTACCATGCCTTAGAGACATCAGTCAATGAATTACAGCTGTTGACCATGGCACCAACCGAGTTTGGTAAATTTAATTTCGATGACCTGAGTCAAAGTGAAGAGGCCTTGCGCAGGTTGGATACCATGCTACCCGTAAAAGCACTTTTTAGAGACCGAGCAACGCTCAACAGGCTACGAGATGCCTTGCCAACTGTTAATGCGCTACATTTGAATACGCACGCAGGCACGGACTTGCTTAAGGGTAATTCATGGTTGGCATTCTACGATCAGGTTCTGGAATTACAACAAATTGCCGAATTAGATTTGCCCATAAACTTGTTGGTGCTAGATGCTTGTCAGGGAGCCAGTGGACGCATGGATATAGGCGAAGGAGCGCAGAGTTTAGCCAAAGCATTTATGCATGCAGGTACGAGCTGTGTCATCGCTTCTCAATGGAATGTGAATGAACGCGCCTCCCAGTTCATCTTTCAAAACTTCTATCGAGAACTCGCAAAAGGTAAGACGGTAAGCAAAGCGTTGAGAACGGCTAAATTGCGCTATTTAGAAAAACATCAATTGGCGGAGAAGTCTCCGTACTATTGGGCGTCTTTTATAGCAATAGGAAGAAATCAATACTTTAACTCTACGAAAAATTCTTTGCGTTCATGGTGGTGGCTCGCCGTTATTTTTGCACTCATAGGGATAGGAGTGGGGTATAAAAAAAGCTCAAGCTAACACACAGTGTTACTTGAGCCGATATATTATCTACTTAGAAGTGATTTTTAATAGTTTACGTAATCTACAATTTCCAATCCGTAACCAATCATTCCTACGCGTTTTGTTTGTTCGCTGTTCGACACTAATCGAAGCTTACTAATGTGTAAGTCGTGTAAGATTTGTGCTCCAATTCCGAAATCTTTAGAATCCATAACCACACTAGGGGCTTTCATGACTCCATTGGTCTGATTTTCCTTCAATATTCTCAGTCTGTTTAACAAATTCAGTGCTTGTGGTTGCTGATTGATGAATACAATTGCTCCCTTTCCTTCTTCGTTAATTACCTTAAACATTTGATCGAGCTTTTTGTCGGCGTTGTTGGTTAAGGTTCCTAAAATATCGTTGTTTACTAACGTTGAGTTAATACGGGTTAAAATAGGCTCTTCTTTGGTCCAGGTTCCCTTGGTTAAGGCAATGTGAATTTGATTGTTTGTCGTTTGCTTGTAGGCGCGTAAACGGAAATCACCAAATCGAGTTTCTATGGAGAAATCTTCTTTTTTCTCAATGAGTGAATCGTGTTCCATTCTGTAAGCAACCAAGTCTTCGATAGATACTATTTTTAAATCGAATTTTTTAGCCACTTCTACGAGTTGAGGCAAACGCGCCATGGTTCCGTCTTCGTTCATGATTTCAACGATAACTCCAGCGGGTTGTAATCCTGCTAAACGCGCAAAATCTATGGCAGCTTCAGTATGACCAGTCCTTCTTAAAACCCCACCGTTTTTCGCTTTTAGTGGAAAAATATGACCAGGACGAGCCAGTTCGAATGGTTTGGTGTTTGGATCGATTAAGGCTTCGATAGTTTTAGCTCTATCAGAAGCAGAAATTCCGGTAGTTACACCATTTCCTCGCAAATCTACAGAAACCGTAAATGCCGTTTCCATGGGGTCAGTATTGTTACTAACCATCATCCCTAATTCTAGTTCTTTACAGCGGTTTTCTGTAAGTGGAGTACAAATTAGTCCCCTTCCATGCGTTGCCATAAAGTTGACCAGCTCCGGTGTGATTTTTTCAGCTGCGGCTACAAAGTCTCCTTCATTTTCTCGATCTTCATCATCAACTACGATGATTACTTTCCCATTTTTAATATCTTCAATAGCCTCTTCAATAGCGTTGAGTTGGATTTTTGGTTGTGTGTGTGTTGTCATTTTTTATGTGTTTTCTCTATTTTTAGAGAATAGTGTTTTTATTAGTTGAACTAGTGGAGAAAAGAACGTTTTAATGTCAAACAACCCTTTGTCTCGTGTGGCTCTCCAAGTTAATGTAATTGCTAAAGGCAACATGAGCATTACAGCAATCCAAGAACCGAGTAGTGCCGTAACCGAGCTCTCTTCTGCCATGTTTTTACCAAAAGTATTACTAAAAAAGTACAATACGTAAATGGCTATCGCTAAAATCATAGGTAGCCCCATTCCTCCTTTGCGAATAATGGATCCTAGCGGAGCACCGATAAAAAACAGCAACAAACAAGACATTGAAAAGGCAATGCGATTGTAATACTCAATATCGTGTAAATTTAACCATTTACGACGGTTTTTTAAATTGTCTTTATACGATTTATTATTGTTGAGTGTTCGTTCAATTTTCGAAACTGCAGTACTCATAATTTCGTTCTGCTCTTTGAGTTCAAAATTAGTCAAAATATCAGTCGATAATTCTTTGTTGACCAAAGAGTCGGGGTATTGGTGTAAATCTTCAATATCCAATACTAAAAACAAGTTCTTCGCTCGGCTAACGATGTATTCGTCATAGGTTTTTTTAAGCGTAGGAATAGTGTCGCTAAGTTGTTTTAAGCTGAGCATATTGAAGTTTTTGGTGTACTGGAGTCGTTCCACATCAGTATCGAATGACGACATGTCTATGTTGATAGTGTATTCTTTAAAATCGGCATGTGATGCTGGCATTCGCAAGCGTTCGCTGTACGAGGCTCCATTTTTTTTATGATGTTCAAAATAATAACCATCATAGAGTTCTAAAGTCATATAACGACTGCCTTCTTCAGAAAGAATTTTTCCGCGCTCCGCGGTGATGATTTTATTGTTACCTCTGCGTGAAGACAAGTCATAAATCAATACTTTTTTTAATAAGTTTTGTTCTTCTCCGTATTTCTCATCAAACTTAATCTGATAATTTGGGATTTCAGTATTGAAACTTCCAGGAACCAAAGCGAGTGCCGGTTGTTTCTTTTTGATGTTGTGCTTGAGGTTGAGTTGTTTAAGAACTGCGTAGGGATACACGTGGTCGTAAAAGAAAAAACTGAGTATACTCAGCATACATACTAACACTACTGTTGAACGCATGAGTCGTGGTAGCGATACCCCGGCTGATTTTGCCGCTGCGAATTCGTACTTTTCCGAGAGGCTACCGAGTGTCATAATCGATGATAACAGCACACCGATGGGCAGTGCTTGTGGTGTGGCCATGAGGGCAGAATACCACAAAAATTTAAGAATAATTACAACACCGATTCCCTTTCCGGCAAAGTTGTCAAAGGCTAACCAAAGCATTTGCATAATCAATACAAATAGTATGATTAAAAAAGTAGTTAGGAAGGGAATTAAAAAGCTCTTTAGTATATATCTGTCTAGTTTCTTCACAGATGCAAAGGTAGTGGGTTAGTTTGAAAAAAGCATAAAAGTTTTGTTAATCATAAAAGGAGATTAACAAAACTTTGTATGTCTAGTCTATCAAGTAGCCTTGATTTACGTATTTTTCTTTATTGAAGGTGAAAAACTTTGCTGAAATAGGCTGGTTACTTTTAAATTTGGTAATGGTAAAAGTCGTCTTTGCACCGTTACTCCCAATTTGTATTAGCTTGTAAATATGCTTGGTTTTTGCATCGATTCCCAATTGTACTTTTACAATGTCAGAATTACTGTCGATAGGAGTTAAATCGATGTACTGTACTTTTCTTCCACGGTTGTTAACGAGTTTTCCCATGGTATAGTTGTAGCCCTCGTTATAAAAAGTCAACAATTTCGATGGATAGATAAATCCGTCCTCTTCATCTAAATCTCCTTCTGTAAGGTTGATTTCTTTTTCTTCGTGATTGATTACCGCCAATCGTTTACCATCGAATAAAAAATTGTTACCTAGGTATTCCAAGTTGTACCTTTCTCCCGATAGGGTAATATGTCCTCTAATTGGGGGGTCATTGGTGATACCAGCCTCTTTGTTTTCTAGCGTTGAGGTAAAGCCTATCACCATGTTTTTATACGCACCCATTTTTGATGATACTTCATCTAACAATTGCTTGGCTTGTGCAGAAGAATTCTGCGCAAAGCAATTTGCTGTAATCATTAATCCTATAAAAAATAATCCGATTTTTTTCATTTGTTTGTATGTCAATTAAGGGTGAAATTTATATTTATTTTCGTTCGTTTTCTAATAATTGTTCCAGCGCTACTAAATCAGGGACTAATACTTGTCGGGCCTTACTGCCTTCGAAAGGACCTACAATTCCTGCGGCTTCGAGTTGGTCAATTAAGCGTCCTGCTCTGTTGTATCCCAATTTAAGTTTTCGCTGGAGTAAAGAGGCCGATCCTTGTTGTGCTGTGACAATAACTTCAGCGGCTTCTTTGAATAATTTATCGCGATCTTCGATTGCTACATCAATATCTGTGCCAGCTTCTTCACCAACGTATTCCGGTAGGATATGTGCTTCGGGATATGCGCGCTGTGATCCGATGTAATCCGTGATTTTTTCTACTTCGGGAGTATCGACAAAAGCACACTGTATACGAGTGATATCATTTCCTCCTGAATAGAGTAAATCACCTCGACCAATTAATTGGTCTGCTCCTGGAGCATCGAGGATGGTTCTACTATCAATTTTTGAGGTAACCCTAAAGGCTATACGCGAAGGGAAATTGGCCTTGATGATACCAGTAATAACGTTTACCGAAGGTCTTTGTGTTGCGACGATCAAATGGATACCAATAGCACGTGCCAATTGCGCCAAACGGGCAATAGGAGTTTCAACTTCTTTACCGGCGGTCATAATTAAGTCGGCAAATTCATCAATGACTAAAACGATATACGGTAAAAATTGATGTCCGTTTTCAGGATTAAGTTTACGAGCTTTGAATTTGGCATTGTATTCCTTAATGTTACGAACCATTGCGTTTTTTAAGAGCTCATAGCGATTGTCCATTTCAATACACAAGGAATTTAACGTGTTGACAACTTTGGTGGTGTCTGTGATGATAGCCTCTTCAGCATCGGGAAGTTTCGCTAAATAATGACGTTCAATTTTATTAAACAGGGTCAATTCAACCTTCTTAGGGTCTACCAATACAAATTTGACTTCTGCCGGATGTTTTTTATAGAGTAAAGAGGTCAAAATAGCATTTAAACCAACAGATTTTCCTTGTCCTGTGGCACCAGCCATCAGAAGGTGAGGCATCTTTGCTAAATCGACCACAAAGGTTTCATTAGAAATAGTTTTACCCAAGGCAATAGGTAATTGCATCGGTGATTCTTGGAATTTTTTCGAAGAAATTACCGAGTGCATCGATACGATGGTCGCTTTTTTGTTCGGCACTTCAATACCGATGGTTCCTTTTCCTGGAATAGGAGCGATAATACGGATTCCTAAGGCTGCTAATGAGAGCGCAATGTCATCCTCTAAGTTTTTAATTTTCGAAATTCTCACACCGGCCTCAGGTATAATCTCATAGAGGGTGATGGTAGGACCGACGGTTGCTTTGATTTGAGAAATTCCGATTTTGTAATGTTTGAGGGTTTCAACAATTTGATTTTTGTTGGCCTCGAGTTCTGTTGGATCAACAGAAATACTTTCGTTGTACTCCTTTAGTAGGTTAAATGTTGGGAATTTAAAGTTGCCCAATTCGAGTTTTGGGTCAAACTCCCCGAAGTCTTTCAGTAATTGGTCTGAAAGATTTTCGCCAACACTCTTTTCTTCATTAATTTTTTCGATGGCTACTTCTACTTCTTGAATTGTTTCTTTTGAAGGTCCTTCCTGTTCAGGAGTTACCACGTTGTCAAGAGGTATATCTTTAGTCGTTTGTTGCTGTTCTTGAGGAGTTACCTCGGAGTGGTGGGTAATGGTAGGCTGTAAGTTTTCTACTGTGCTTGAATAAGATGGCGACTCAGTTACCGTCGTAGGCTCCATTTCAGGGGTATTCGTTGTCGAAGAGGTAGTCATGTCTACCGGTTGTTCATCCGGTACTACCGAGTCTTCTTCCGCCGTTTGGGCAGCAGCACGTTCAGCTTCCGCAACAGCAGCGCGTTCTTGGGCAGCGAGTTTTTCTTGTTTTTTAGTCTCTAAGTTTTCGACTATACTATCGGGATCGATACTAAATCGGATGATCAAAAAGGATATCAAAAAGAAGAGAAGGAGTATTATCAATCCTGTTTTTCCTATAAACGTCTGAAGGTATTCGTTAATTTCAAAACCAACAGTACCAGAAAGTACTGCGTACTTACTGTTTACAAATCCCAAACTTGTAGACAGCCATAGCATGCTTAACAATCCCCAGTTCCACGAACTGATCACCTTTTTTAAATTGGTTTGTAAAACGATTCGAGCACCGGTTAAAAACAGCACTAAATTCAGTGAAAATGCACCAATTCCGAATCCGCGATACACAAAAACATGACTGAGCTCTGCACCCAATTTACCTAGTAAATTTGACGCTTGTTCGCTGCGGTCACTATAGTGATTGAGTATACTTTGATCTGCTTGCCATGTAAAAAAGAAAGAGATAAAGGCAACGGTTAAAAAGACTGAAAATAAAATTAAAAAAGCACCAAAAATCGTTTGATTCTGTCGATTCTTAAAAAAATCTTTAAGCTTGGGGAGTAGGGGTGATGGTTTTTTAGTTTTCTTAACGGTAGTTTTCTTTTTTGCCATAAAAATAAATTAACAATACTCTAAACGCTAAAATAAAAGGATAATTTTAGGAACGTAGATAATACTTGCAATAATTATTGAAACGAGAGCAGCAAATGCCGGAGCACCTGCTGCAATATCTTTGATGAACCCTATTTTTTCATGATAGTCTGGGTGTATAAAATCTGCTACCTTTTCAATAGCCGTATTCATTGCTTCTGCAACCAACACGAGACCAATTATTAGCAATTGCAACATCCATTCAACCGATGAAATTTCAAAATAGAAACCCATGGCCGTCACAATGAGTGCAATACTGGTCTGAACTTTTATACTATCTTCTGTGGTGATTAGTAGCCACATTCCTTTGAGGGCGAACTTAACACTTCGTAGTCTACCCTTTATAAAACCATCATTTGGGTTCTTCATACAGTAAATTATAAGGCTTGTAAAGCTGCTTCGTAATTTGGTTCGTCAGCGATTTCTGGCACCTGTTCTGTATAGGTAACCGTTCCGTTTTCATCAATGACAACGATACAACGAGAGTGCAATCCTTTTAAAGGCCCGTCGTTAATTTCTAATCCGTAATCTTTTCCGAATTGACCTTCGTTGAAATCAGATAACATAAGCACATTTTCGATTCCTTCGGCACCGCAAAATCTACTTTGAGCAAAAGGTAAATCTCTTGAAATACACAATACTTTGGTGTTGTCCAAAGCTGCAGCTTTTTTGTTGAATTCGCGCACTGAAGTAGCACAAGTACCGGTATCCACACTTGGGAAGATGTTTAAAATCAATCGAGATCCAGAAAAATCTGTGAGTGATTTTACGCTTAAATCTCCAGCAGTAAGTGCGAAATCAGGAGCTTTTTGATTTGTATTCGGAAGTGTCCCTAGCGTTTCAAAAGGATTTCCTTGTAAAGTTATTTTTGCCATTTTTTTTAGATTTTAGTCGAATTCAAAGGTAGTTAAAATTTTAAGAAAATGAAGGGGGAAAAGGAGGAAGGAGTGAAAATGCTAGGGAAAAAAGAGGAGTCTCTTCGGAGTGAAATAGGCAGAAGTCCTAAGGATGAATTTCCTAGCTTGTATTCCAAGACATCTCCCAAAATGAAGTGGACTCGGTAAAAAAGGAGTATCTTCGCAGTTCCTAAGAGAAGTACCATGACTGCATTAAATTTACATCAATACACCAAGGAGTTTGCCTATAATTGGAAGTTGGCAGCACCTGTTATGCTCGGGATGTTGGGACATACCTTTGTGAGCTTTATCGATAATATTATGGTAGGACAGCTGGGGACTGCTGAGCTTGCCGCAGTTTCCTTGGGGAACAGTTTTATTTTTATTGCCATGTCTTTAGGAATTGGTTTTTCTACAGCAATTACTCCGTTAATAGCTGAAGCCGATGCTGCTAACGAGTTTGATAAAGCCAAAGCCACTTTTAAACACGGACTAGTGTTGTGTTTGACCTTAGGATTGGTGATGTTTTTAACCGTGTATTTTTCGAAATCTGCACTGTACAGCATGGGACAACCCGAAGAAGTGGTTCGCTTGGCTTTACCGTATTTAGATTTAGTGGCATTTTCACTGATTCCGATGATTGTATTTCAGGCGTTTAAGCAGTTTAGTGACGGGATGTCGATGACTAAGTACCCGATGTATGCGACGTTGTTGGCGAATGTAACCAATGTATTGCTCAATTATTTACTCATATTTGGGAAGTTTGGATTTCCGGAAATGGGAATTGTTGGAGCAGCCTATGGTACCTTAGTATCACGTGTAGTAATGGTGGCATTTATTTGGTGGATCTTGGCGAAAAAGGAACGCTCTCAAAGAATTGTCACGAACATCAATATTTGGAAACTAGAAGCGAATCACGTTAGCAAAATAATTAGTTTAGGAGCACCAAGTGCCATGCAAATGCTCTTTGAAGTAGGGATCTTTACTGCGGCCATTTGGTTGAGTGGATTACTGGGTAAAAACCCCCAAGCTGCCAATCAAATAGCCCTGAATTTGTCATCTATGACCTTTATGGTTGCAACCGGATTAAGTGTAACCGCCATGATTAGAATTGGAAATCAAAGAGGGCTTCAAGCATTTGTCGAGTTGAGAAGAATAGCGTACTCTATTTTCTTGATGGGCTTGTTGCTGGCGTTGGGCTTTGCCATACTGTTTTTCGCACTCAATGAAATACTTCCGAATTTATATGTCGATTTTAAGGATCAGGTGAATTATGCCGACAACTTAGAGGTGGTTGAAATAGCCTCAAAATTGTTAATTGCAGCGGCGATTTTCCAAATTAGTGACAGTATTCAGGTAATGGTACTGGGAGCCTTACGCGGCTTACAAGATGTATTAATACCTACGTTGATAACCTTTATTTCTTATTGGTTTATCGGATTCCCTATAAGTTACTATTTTGGGAATGCAGATCGCTTGGGAAGTTTTGGAATTTGGTTAGGACTCCTAGGAGGACTTTCAACAGCAGCCGTATTACTTTACATTCGCTTTAATATACTAACAAAAAAATTGATCAAAATAAAACATCATGAACTTACCTAAATTTTTACTAGCTGATAATAGCAGTCATCCAGAAGATATTTTTGTACTACACACGGAGTACCCTCGATTTCTCATTAACTTAAAAGACGATGAAATTGAGTGGTTTGAAGATGTGTCGGGAGAAAATGAGCAGGAGCTAGCCAACGAGATGGAAAAGCTTATAGAAGCTGCAGGCAGCTTCTACGACGCTGAGATGGAGGGATACGAATAGCAAAAGGGTACAATACAGTACTCTTTTTTTTATGCCTCGTTTTCTTTTGTTTTCAATAGCGCGATAGCTTGCTCTTTCCATTGATCACGAACAATTCTACCTGGAAAAAACTGAATGAGGTCGGTAATGGTTTCAATTTCATTGGTATTCAGTTTGCTGAGCTGTTCATAGGTGTATATACCAATACTGTTCAGCTTTTTTTCTATAAAACTTCCGATGCCATTAATTTGCGTTAAATCGTCTTTCTGTTCTTCGCTGGCGTTTCCAAGGGTTTCGAAATTGAGTTCTTTGGGTTGTTTGATTTCAATACCTCCGCGTTCTACTGTCTTTTTAGCTCTAATGGTCGATTGCATTTCAGTACGGAGTTCTTGTATGGTTTCCGTTCGTTCGTGCAGTTGATGCTTGTACTTGCTCTTGTAGTAGTTCCAAGCAAAAAAGTAACCGATTAAAAACGAGCCTAGCATCCAAATAAAGAGATTGAGGAAACCAGAAATGCTGCTGCTTATTAAGAGTGTCATAATACTTAAGGGGGTTTATTAGTTGATTACTATTTCAATACGTTTGTTTTTCTTTTTAGTTCTTTTATTATTAGCAACTAGAGGTTCGGAAGCACCTTTAGTAAGAGTTTTTATTTGAGAGGGTTGCACTCCTCGGCTTTTAAAAACATCAGCCATTGCATTGGCGAGTTTCAGTCCTTTTTCCATATCTGCTTCTGCTATGCCAGAAGAAAAAGTGTGTCCTGTAATGATCAGTTGTTTTTCCGGGTGTTGTTTTAGGTACGCTGCAACTTCACATACATAGGCGTTCAAAGCATTGTCGGCAATGATTTTATCTTTTGATACTGTGGGTTGCCATACTTGTTTTTGCAAGTTGTTACTTAGCTCAGTTCGCGTTTTAGAGGAATATCCTCTGTGAAGTACTTGAACTCCTTCTGCGTAATATCCTTCTGGGTCATATTCGAAAACAGCTCCTTTAGTTTGCGTTTTGATGCGAAGTGGATTTACGCCGTTTCTTATGAGTTTTTCTTTGAGGTACTGAGCGCGTGCCATTCCTAAACCTTCTGTTTCCTTATAGCGACCATCGGTTAAATACAGTGTTTCGATAAGAATTTCACGATCTTGATGTGTATTTAAGAATTGATAAATGCTATCCTTAAAATACGAAAATTCTTTGGGGAATAAAACTCTACCGTGTTCGTTGTGCGTTATAAACTTGTGTTTAAAGCGAAAAGGTTTCGGAGAGGAGCTCGTCTCTTTGTTCGAAATTTTGACTTCCGCTTTTTTTTCCGATTGCCCAGCTGTCATTTTGGTACTGTCGGTGTCGGTTTTGATCTTGGTATTGTCAACAGTTGTCGTTGAAACGGTACTTGTTGGTTTCATTTTAAGAGTAGGGGACTCGTTCATTACTTCTTTGTCAGAAGTCGAATTCATAAAGTAGGCAAGTGCTGCCCAACATAGAAAAACGAGAAAAGCTTGTAGAAAGTTTCTCATACTTAAGGGGGTAGTAGATTGGTTAAAGCTCTAAAAATAGGAATTTCTTTTTGGAAAACAAATTCAGAGTGAACAGAATTTGAAAAAGAAAGTATAGGATAACGCTGGGAGCGTACTGATAATGCCTATTGCCAGAAGTAAGCTGCGAGCTTTGTGTTGTGAGTAGAGAGGGTAAAAAAAAGTCCATCGCTATGGATGGACTTTTAGAAAAATGTTATTTGATTAATTCGTAACTACGCTTGATAAAGTTCGTCAGCTCTTCACCGTGAAGTAGGTTTTGCGATAACTTGGCTAAATCAAATGCCTGAGATACTAATTGTTCTTGTTTTTCAGCATCTGCTGCTAAAATATCAGTGATTAATTGGTGGTTGGTGTTTACCACGAGATTGTACATTTCTGGTAAATTACCCATTCCCATCATACCGCCACCGGTAGCACTCATTTCTTTCATTCTTCTCATGAATTCCGGAACAGTGATTAAAAATGGCGAAGCTGATGAGTCCATTGCTTCCAATTGTACTGTATAGCTCTCTTTTTTGATAGCTCCTTCGATGATTGGCTTTAAGGTTTCTTTTTCCTCATCGCTCAATTTAGAAATTACAGTATCGTCTTTCTTAATTAAATTGTCAACATGGTCTGCGTCAACACGTGTGAACTGCACCTTAGTATCTCCTCCAGAAGTCTCTAGTTTTTGCATTAAATGCGAAACTATTGGAGAATCTAAAAGTAATACTTCATATCCTTTTGCTTTCGCTGCTTCGATATAAGGGTGCTGTGCGTCCTTATTGGCAGCGTATAAAATAATGTGGTTACCGTCTTTATCTGTTTGCGCGTCTTTCGTCTTTTCAACTAATTCATCGAAAGTGAAGTAGCTGTTATCTACGGTAGGGTACAGGGCAAATTTCTTTGCTTTATCGAAGAACTTCTCTTCTGAAAGCATACCGTACTCAATAATTACCTTGATGTCATTCCACTTTTGTTCAAAGTCTTCACGGTTATTTTTGAATAAGGAACTGAGTTTGTCGGCTACCTTTTTAGTAATGTATCCAGAAATCTTTTTTACTGCACCATCAGCTTGCAAATACGATCTCGATACATTTAAAGGAATGTCTGGAGAATCGATTACCCCTTTTAGCATTTGTAAGAAATCAGGAACTATTCCTTCAACATTATCCGTAACAAAAACTTGGTTTTGATACAATTGGATTTTGTCTTTTTGCATGTCTAAGTTCTGACTTAACTTCGGAAAGAATAAGATTCCTGTTAAGTTAAATGGATAGTCGACATTCAAATGGATGTGGAATAGAGATTCCTCAAATTGCGTTGGGTACAATTCACGGTAGAAGTTACTGTAATCTTCCGCTTCCAATTCGCTAGGTTTTTTGGTCCAAGCCGGATCGGTGTTGTTGATGATGTCATCAATTTCTATCTGTCTGTGTGGTTCCTTGGTTTCTTTTCCTTCCTCGTCAGTGATAGTTTGTGGTGTGAAATCAGGGTCGTTTACTTGCTTAGTACCAAATTTGATAGGCACCTGATTAAAACGGTTGTACTTGGTAAGCAATCCTCGAATTTTACCTTCTTCTAAAAATTCTAATGAATCTTCTGCGATGTGTAAAATAATTTCTGTTCCTCTGTCGGTTTTGTCATGAGCCTCTAAGGTATACTGTGGTGATCCGTCGCAGGTCCAATGCGCAGCTGCTTCTTCTTTAAATGACTTGGTGATGATTTCAACCTTGTCGGCAACCATAAATGCAGAGTAGAACCCAAGTCCGAAGTGTCCGATAACACCAGTTTCGTTCTTGTCGTCTTTGTACTTTTCTAAAAACTCTTCTGCTCCAGAAAAGGCGATTTGGTTGATGTATTTTTCTACTTCTTCAGCAGTCATACCCAAACCTTGGTCTTTGATGCTAAGAGTTTTGTCGTCTTTGTTAATGGCGATTTCAATTTTTGGATTTCCAAGTTCTACTTGTGCCTCTCCAATTGAAATAAGATGCTTCAACTTCGTGGTAGCATCTGTGGCATTTGAAATAAGCTCACGTAAAAAGATTTCGTGATCAGAATACAAGAATTTTTTAATCAGAGGGAAAATGTTTTCTACCGATACATTAATGTTTCCTTTACTCATAATATTATTGTGTTTTTTTGTCTTATATTGTATTTGCCCTTGTAGGTCAAAAAAAATACCAAATTTGATATTGTGACAAGATGGCATACTTTCAAGCGACGCTACATTAGTTTTGTATAAAAAGTTAAAAATTAGTAGTTTTGGAGGCTCAAAATTTGCAGACAAGTAAAAAAATAACATAAAAAATTATGTATAGTTCAAAAATTACAGGATTAGGGTATTATGTGCCTGACAACGTGGTTACTAATGATGATCTAACCCAGTTTATGGATACTAGTGATGAATGGATTCAGGAGAGAACAGGGATTAAAGAACGTCGTTGGATTGATCCTAAATCAGGAGAAGATACTTCTACTATGGGAGCAAAAGCTGCTGAGATTGCTATTGAAAGAGCTGGATTGACGAAAGATGATATCGATTTCATTATTTTTGCTACTTTGAGTCCAGACATGTATTTCCCAGGTGGAGGAGTGCGTGTACAGGATTTATTAGACATGCCTACGATTGGTGCCTTAGACGTACGTAATCAGTGTTCTGGTTTTATCTACTCTATGTCAGTAGCAGACCAGTTTATCAAAACGGGTATGTATAAAAACATCTTGGTTATCGGTTCTGAAAATCATTCAGGAGGATTGGAAAAATCGACGAGAGGAAGAGGGGTAACCGTAATCTTTGGTGATGGAGCTGGAGCTGCCGTATTGTCGCGTTGCGAAGAAGAAGGGAAAGGAATTCTTTCATCACACTTGCATTCTGAAGGAAAACACGCGAAGGAGTTGGCCTTGGTAGGACCGTCTACAAGTAGATGGGTACCGGAGATTTTAGAAGCAAATGATCCGGACGATGTTTCGTATTTCCCATATATGAATGGTCAGTTTGTTTTTAAACACGCTGTGGTGCGTTTTTCAGAGGCGATCGTAGAAGGGTTACAGGCAAACAACCTTCAAAAAGAGGATATCGATATGTTAATTCCTCATCAGGCGAACCTCAGAATTGCGCAGTTTATTCAAAAGAAATTCCAATTGGCAGATGATAAGGTGTATAATAATATTCAGAAGTACGGTAATACTACAGCGGCATCTGTAATTATAGCATTGACTGAAGCTTGGGAGAAAGGAAAAATTAACGAGGGTGACCTAGTAGTATTGGCTGCTTTCGGTAGTGGATTTACTTGGGGATCTGTAGTTATTCGCTGGTAATAAACAACAGCTAGTATAAAATAAAAAATCGGGAGTGATAATTATCACTCCCGATTTTATTTTTTAAAACATGGCCTTTTCCGTTTCTCGTAAGGCTCTTTCTTTTCGAGCTCTCGTTTCGTATTCGCTTCCAAAAGTGTAATTGAATCCGAGGTAAACGCTGTTTAACTCCAGGTTGTAATTCCCAACTTGAGGAAAGGGATTTTCGGTACTGTAATCGTAATTGATGTCGTTTAAGAGGTCTACGAATCGCAGTGATATCGAACCCTGGTCTTTTAATACAGAGAGGTTTAAGCCGGCGCTTATATTGGTAAAAGGTGCTACCGTAAATTGGATGTTTTTACTTCTGGCACGGTAATATATTCCCAGTTGCCCACTGAGCTTTTCACTCAACGTTACGTTGCTGTTGATCATGAATTTATACAGCGTATTTTGAATGTTTTCTAAACGCTGATTGATGAGGCCCTTGGTTTCTTGGATGTATGCTTCAGCACGCGATTGTAATTGTATCCATTTGTAAGGGCGATAGCCTAGCTGTACTTCCAATCCGTAGTTTTCACTATAGTCATAATTGACAAAGGAAAACAACTGACGCAGCGAGTTGTTGGGGTCTAAGGTCATACTGCGACCGATTAAATCGTCAATGCGACGATAAAAACTTCCAATTCTAAGATTCCCTTTTTTTATAGAGCGGGTGTAATTGGCCTCAATAGAATTGCTAAACTGAGGTTTTAAAGCAGTATTTCCTTCAGAGGTCGTCAAAGGAGAAACCCATTCTTGAATCGGGCTCAATTGATACATAGAAGGACGGTCAATTCTTCGACTAAAAGCCATTTGGAGGCTGTTCTTTTTGTCGAGGTCCCAGTTTACTGAGAGCGAGGGATACACACTAAAAAGATCGTCTTTAGTATGTCTTTTTCCTTCAAGGCTATTGCTAAAAGTTCCTTTGGAGTGGAAATACTCGATACGGGCTCCCGCTTCAATGTAAACGTCTCGTAATTCGTACTGATAATTGAGATACATGGAAGTCATAGATCTAAAATAATCGAACTCTGTAGTTCCTCGGTCTCTGATTACAGGAGGAGTTCCTTGTAATACTTGTTGGTCGGTAACTATGGAGCTACTGTTGTTTTGTGATCGAAATTCAATTCCGTATTCCAGGGTCGACGTATTGGTTAGGGGATACGTAAGATCGGCGTTTGCAAGCCAAGCTTGGGTAGTCCCAGCTATATCATTCGTGTATTCATAGCGCTTATCTGATGGATTTTGAGGGAAGCGGTTAAATGAATCTTCGGGGTTCTTACTGATACTGTAGTTCATTTCCATTTCAAACTCAGCACCTTCTTTCGGAAGTTTTACGAGGTAGTCAAAATTGTATACTTGTTCTGATTCTCTGTAATGCGAGTTGTTGATGACAACTAAATTAGTGGGCTGCATTTCAGTGGTCCCATTAGTAGTAAGCGTGGAATTTGAGATACTTTGATAGGTGTACAGTGAAATGGTATTGTCGGCATCCAACACAAAATCACTACCTAGTTTAAAACTGTAATTCTTGTAGTCGTGTAGAAAATCGAATTGTTGTCGGATACTCTGGTCGCTTCTATTCAGTTCTTGTAAGGTAGCCGTTTTACCAAAATCAAAATTAAAATTTCCGTAGATATTCGTATTGCCTTTGCGGTAATTTACATCGATATAAGAGCTTGGTCGTGTGTTTTTTGAATGTTCAACACCTAATACAAGGGAGCTATTAAATCCTTTGGCTTCCTGTTTTTTTAAAATGAGATTGACGAGTCCGCTGGTACCATCAGCAATGTATTTAGCAGATGGTGAAGTGATTATTTCCACCTGTTTAATCATGTTCGCCGGCGTTTGACGAAGCAATTGTTGGGTACTGAGGTTACTCGGTTTTCCGTTGATGAGTACTGTGACATTAGCACTACCTCGAAGGCTTACAGCACCACTTTGCAAGTTCACATCGATTCCGGGCAAATTTTGCAATAATTGAAGCGAGTTTCCACCGTTTGCCAAGAGATCATCGGTGACATTAATAATGTGTTTGTGCTGCTTTGTGCTATACGTACTTACTTTTTTTTGAGCCGTGATGCTCACATCGTTTAAAACCGTATTGTTGGCAGTGAGCTTGATGTGTAATTCTTTGGTTGTTTTGGTCGTTGCCGCTGCTAGCTTCAAAAGTGTTGACTGAAAGCTTAAATGATGAATGCTAATTTGTAAATTTTGGTTCAATGGAAGTTTGTGAATAACAAATTGACCGTTGACGTCTGTCAATCCTTTTGCTATCACGGCATTCTTTTTATTAATGATCAATACCTCTGCATCGGGAATCGCTTGCTTTGTGCTCACAGCTGTAACGTTTCCACGCAAAGAGAAGCCAGAAGTTTGGCTGTAGGTAATTATGGGGAATAAAAGGACTAAGAAAAAATATAATTTTTTCATCAATGGTTAATTAATTCTGGGGTTGTTGGGACAAGTTGGGTAGTTGTAAATACGAACAAATAGCAAATGTATTTATTGGTAAAATAGCCGATTCATTTTAAATTGCAGTAGTATGCAAGTGCAAGTATAAAAAAAAAGTCTAGATATTAAAAAAATATCTAGACTTTTCACATTTTAGGTGTTAAAGATTACATAAATCCGCCACCACCTTGTTTTTCATTGTCATCGCGTCTTCTTCTCGATTTCGCTCGGTTTTTACCACCTCCAAATCGGTAGTTAAACCCGATATAACTCGTACGGCTTTCCCATCTGAATCGTCCATTTTGAGTAAATGGATTTGATGAGTCAAACTGGAACTTCATCGTATTGAAAATGTCATTGACACGGAATGTAATATTTCCTTTTCCTTTTAATACGCTGTAGTTCGCGCCTAAGTTAACCATCGCCATTGGGTCAACTTTCCATTGAATGTCTTGGTTACCACCGCGATACATCGCAAATAATTGAAGGCGAAGTTTTTTCGAAAGGGTAAAGCTATTACTAATACGCGCGTTAAAAACTTCGTTCTTTACTTCAATTTTAGGTGCATTTGGATTGCTTAAATCGGTAGTTCCAAACTGTTTTTGTGCGTATACATCCATACTTGCATTCGCTCTCCACCACTTTGCAATTCGGTAGCTAGCAGAAAGCTCTAAACCGTAGGCATTGGTATCGTCGAAGTTTTGGAAGGTTAAAATTTGTCTCGTATTACTCACATCTGTAGGATCTTTGTAGGTTACCCTTGAAATTACATCCGTGATGTTTCTGTAGAAACTTCCAAAAGTTATCGATCCTCCTTTAATTTTTCTAGTGTAGTTAAACTCGATAGAGTTGGTGAACTGAGGAACTAAGTTTTCGTTTCCTACTGAGGTGATTAACGGAGTACTCCACTCTCTAATTGGATTTACTTGTTGGATGTTAGGTCTGTCTACACGCTTGCTATAACTCAATTGAAATTGATCCTTGTCATTCGGGTTAAAGGTAAAGAATGCTGAAGGATAGATTGTGAAAATATCATCAGTCACTTTTTTGGTCTCTACCACACCATTGTCGTTTTTACCTGTGAAATTTCCTTCGATGTTGTATTGCTCTATACGCGCCCCAAGTTGCATAGTCACTTTTCCAAATTTGTGTCCGTAGTTGGCGTACCCTGAATAGATTTTTCTATCGTAATCGAATTGAGAGTTTCCAATAGGGGTAGTACCCGTAATAGTAGTTCCTGTAAAAGTATGACGCTCTTGATCGGTAATGTTGGTGTTATCCGTGCGGTTAGTTCGGTATTCTAACCCTAACTCTAATTTTCCGTTTTCACTAATTGGGTTCGTATAATCGAGGTTTAACAATAGGTTTTTACCGTCGTTATTAATATCGTTAAAATAGTTCAATAGTTTATAGTCTCTATCTGTACTCGCTAAGGTAAGATCTTGATTGCGCAAGAAGTTTGGAGCCTTGTTTTGCGAATAAGTAGCTTCCAATTCGATGTTGTGCCCGTCTTTATCAAAATCGTGCTTATAGTTAAAGTTGTACACTTGGTTTTTACTTTCTGAATCTTGAGAGTTAGGAGCATTGCTCGTGATGGTTCCAGACGTGTCTTTAATCAATGTTCTACCGGTGGCTAAGCTGTTAAACCAGTTTTGAGTAGTATACAATGAAATGGTGTTCTTATCATCTAAATAGATGTCTGCACCAAACTTTACTAAGTGAGATTCGTTGTCATTTTTGAATACAAAATCTTGAAAACTTGATCCCGGTCTGTTAACAAAACCGAAGTTGTAACGATCTCCTCCGTTGAACCCGTAGTTCATAAAGAAGTTCACCTTCCCCGTTTTGTAGTTCATGTTGGTCGAAGCGTTGTAACGAACGTAATGTCCGGCTTCAACACCTGTATTAAGAGATCCGTTAAAGCCCATGTTGGCGTTCTTGTTTAAGATGATATTGATAATACCACTCATCCCTTCTGGATTGTATTTAGCGGAAGGGTTCGTGATTAATTCTACACTTTTAATAGCAGATGATGGAAGTTGCTTTAATAACTGAGCAGCTGGAATGTTGGTTGGTTTTCCATCTACTAAGACACGTACATTTTCATTTCCTCGTAAACTGATGTTCCCCGATTGGCTGTCTACACTTACAGACTGTACGTTGTTTAATAATTCAGAGGCTGTAGCTCCTGCAGAGGTTAAGTCTTTTCCTACATTAATTACCTTACGATCTACTTTTTGAGTTACGGAAGAGGTTTCTGCTCTAACTTCTACTTCTTCTAACACTGATGAATCTTCTGCTAGCTCAATAGTCCCTAGGTTAATTTTTTTATTCTTACGAGCGATGTTTATAGGTCGGTTAATCGTTTTGTAGCCGATAAATTGAATTTCAACGATGCTCTTTCCCAATGGAAGATTCGAAATTTTAAAGGTTCCTGCGTCGTTAGTAATCCCTCCTGTAATAAGTTTGTTTGCAGCATCTTTTACTACAATGTTTACATAGGGTAAGGGCTCTTTAGTACCTTGATCTATGACTTTTCCTGTAATGGAGCCAGGTTTAGGAAGGTAGCTTTTGGACATCTGTGCGTAGGTGTTTACGCTAATGATGGTTAATAGTAACAGTAGTATTTTTTTCATTTTGTTATTTTTGAATTGTCTTTGATAATTAGTAGACTCATCAAAGGGTGACTTTGTTACCCCAATTAACTTTCTTTAACTTATAATTAACAAATATGAAAAATAAAACCTTAGTTCTTGGTGCTTCTTTGAATGCTGAACGTTACTCTAACAAAGCAATTAAGCGCCTAGTCGCGAACGGGGTACCGACCTTAGCACATGGAAGAACAGCTGGGGAAGTTGCAGGAATCAGTATCGAAACGGAACGGGTAAAGTATTCAGATGTAGATACCGTTACCTTGTATTTACGACCTAGTTTACAGGCTTCTTTTGAAACCTATTTACTCGAGCTCAAACCCAGACGTGTCATATTCAATCCGGGAACAGAAAACAGTTCGTTAGAAACGAAACTAAACGAACATGGAATTGAAACAACTTTAGCTTGTACGCTGGTACTTTTAACTACGAAACAATACTAATTAAGTACTTCAATAGGATAGGAGTTTAGGGAGTATTGTTTGCCCGCCTCAGCGAGTTCAACACACTCAAATATTTCCTGAGCTTCTTTTTTAAAGGCCGTTATGTCGTTGTACCTGCTCGAATAATGTCCGACAATTAACTTGTTGGCATTTGCTTGTGCAGCAATGCGCGCTGCTTGTTCTGCTGTCGAATGTTTTGTTTTTTCACAGAGGTGTTCTCTGTCTTTCAAAAAGGTAGCCTCGTGGTATAGCAGGTCTACGTCTTTTATTATCGGTACGATGTCAGGTTTGTACGTGGTGTCACTGCAAAAGGCATAGCTCTTTGCAGGAGGTGGAGGGAAGGTGAGTACTTCATTAGGTAAGATTTCACCGTTTTCCAGTCGGTAGTCTTTGCCCGACTTTAAGTTCTGGTAATCGCAAATATCTATTTCATTGTACTGACGTATGGCGTCAATATTGAGCTTTCTAGGTTGGGCTTTTTCCGTAAATAAAAAACCGTTGGTATACACGCGGTGATCTAGCGGTATTGTGCGGACACTAACCTTGTCATCTTCAAAGATAAGCTCACTTTCTTTTGATTCTAACTCGTGAAATCGAATGGGGTACTTGGTCCAAGATTTCGAGAGCTTTAATTGTAGTACAGTTACTTCTTTAATTCCTTTAGGACCGTATATATGTAATTCTTTTTCTCGGTTTAGAATGCCGAATGTAGCTATCAGTCCGATTAATCCAAAAAAATGATCTCCGTGAAGGTGGGATATAAAGATATGGTTGATTTTTGAAAAACCAACTTTGTATTTTCGCATTTGGCGTTGTGTTCCCTCCCCACAATCAATTAAGAAATGACGGTTGTTTATTTCTAAGTACTGTGCAGTAGGGTGGGCATTCACGCGTGGAGTAGCGGAATGACATCCTAAAATCGTAAGTTTCAAACTCATTATTTAATTACAAATCGTTTTGATACCACTTCTTTGTTGGTTTGGATAGCGTAAATATACATTCCTGCCGCAAGGTCATTGCGTTTAAACAAGAAGGTATTTTGGCCTTTTTTAACTTGTAGTTTTTCGTTGTAAACAGTTTTACCGAGAACATTGCGCACGGTTACTAATACCGGTTGGTCGAGTTGTGATTGAAAATAAATAGTAGTCTGATTCGAAAACGGGTTGGGTGACGCTTTCAATTGGTCGACAGATTTCAACTGTGCAAATGCCGTTGTTCCAATCAGAAAAAATAGAATTATGAGTAATTTTTTTGCCATATATACATTCATTAGGGGTTATGAATTCTAGGTTAAAAACCTAGGTCACGCTGTATGTCTTCCATTTCAATAACATCCTCTGCTTCGACGAGAGTGGGAACGATGTTAAAGCGTTCCGGAAAATGGTCAACATCTACTTTCGTAGTAATTACTACAAAAGACATGCCATTTTCTCTTTGTAAATCAGCGTATTCCAAAAATACTAAAATATTCTGTTCGGTAAAATTATTTTCATGAGAAATATCAAGGATAATGTGCGAATCCTTGATATTCTCGTAGTTTTTTCTGAAAAGTGTTATGAAATTGTCAAAATCTTTCGCCTCGGTACGAATGAGTTGATAATTGTCTTTTAAGTCAATAGTCATGGTCTTAGCGTTTAATTTGTTGCGCTAGTAGATAAATAACCGCCATGCGGACAGCGACTCCATTTTCTACTTGGTCGAGTATGATTGATTGGTTGCTATCTGCTACATCACTTGTCAATTCAACACCTCTATTGATAGGTCCCGGGTGCATGATAACGATTTTTTTATCCATGCTGTCGAGTAGTTGTTTATTGATCCCGAAGAGTTGTGTGTACTCTCTGGTAGAAGGGAAGTACTTGATGTCCATACGCTCGTGCTGTACGCGAAGTACGTTGGCTACATCACACCATTCCAAAGCTTTCTTTAAATCGGTCTCTACCGTTACCCCTAGTGAGCTTATATACCTTGGTATTAAGGTGGTCGGACCACAAACTTTTACTTCGGCTCCTTGCAATTGCAAAGCAAAAATGTTTGACAGTGCTACTCGTGAGTGCAATACATCACCGACAATGACAATTTTTTTGCCTTTCAATTCACTATTTAAAGCCTGACGCATAGAAAAACTATCTAATAGCGCTTGGGTAGGGTGTTCATGAGTACCATCACCAGCATTGATTATTTTCGCATCTACGTGTTTTGATAAAAATATACCTGCGCCTACATTAGAATGTCGCATAACCACAATATCGACTTTCATCGATAAAATGTTGTTAACGGTGTCGATGAGTGTTTCCCCTTTTTTTACAGATGATTGCCCTGCTGAAAAATTAATGACATCGGCAGAAAGTCTTTTTTCAGCAAGTTCGAACGATAATTTTGTTCGGGTACTATTTTCAAAAAATAAATTGGCAATGGTGATGTCTCGTAAAGAAGGAACTTTTTTAATCGGTCTGTTGATGACCTCTTTAAAATGAGTAGCAGTTTCGAAAATAAGATCTAAGTCTTCCTTTTTTAGATATTTAATTCCTAATAAATGTTCTGCGCTTAACTGCTTCATTTTTGATAATTTGGTTGAATCATAATTAACTTCAAGTCTGCTTACTTGGTTTCTATGTAAATGGTGTCCTGTTCGTGGGTTTCACGCCAGTGTACTACAACTTTTTCTTGATTAATGGCGTCTACTTGTCTACCGCGATAATCGGGTTGAATGGGAAGATGCCTGCTAAATCGTCTGTCGATAAGAACGAGTAATTCGATGTTTTCTGGACGCCCGTACGATTGAATTGCTGTGAGTGCTGAACGAACGCTTCTACCCGAAAATAAAACATCGTCAATAAAAACGACTTGTTTCCCTTCGATGAGAAAGTCAATTTCAGTAGTGGTGGCCTCGAGAGGCTCCTCACGTCTTCGAAAATCGTCTCTGTAAAATGTAATGTCGAGTAGTCCTAGTTGTACCTCGTTTATCTGGTACGTGTTCTGCAATAAATCAGCCAAGCGCTTTGCCAAGTACGAACCTCTAGGTTGTAGTCCTATCAATACAGTATTTGAAAAATCGTTGTGATTTTCGATTAACTGACACGCTAATCGATGCAGAATGATTTCAATTTCTTTGGAAGTAAGTAATATTTTTCTGCTCATGTTGCTACCAAGTTTGTTTGATAGTTTCAACATTCAAAAGTAAGCGAAAAAAACAGCTTGACAAAATTAAAGTTGAAGAAACGTCCATGGTTTAAATAATAGCTATATTTGCGCACTTTTAAAACGAATAAGTAGTATGACTGAATTTATTAAAAAGAGTGTCGGGAACGTGAGAAACGACGTCTTGTCTGGAATCACAGTCGCTTTGGCCTTGGTGCCTGAAGCTGTGGCTTTTGCTTTTGTTGCGGGGGTAGATCCTTTAGTAGGATTGTACGCCGCATTTATGATTGGATTGATTACCTCAATATTTGGAGGACGACCTGGAATGATTTCTGGTGCTACAGGTGCACTTGCCGTAGTAATGGTTGATCTCGTTCGTCAGGGAAATGCCATGGGAGCGGAAGGTGATAACCTTGGGTTGTATTACTTGTTTTTAACGGTTATTGCTATGGGGGTTATCCAGATTTTAGCCGGAGTTTTTAAGTTGGGGAAATTTGTCCGTTTAATCCCGCATCCAGTAATGATGGGGTTTGTAAATGGTTTGGCAATCGTTATTTTTATTGCTCAGATAGGTATGTTTAAAAAGGTCGATAAAGATCCTTATGGTAATAAACTTAAAAATATAGAGCTAGTGAGCCCTCATTTTGTCGTAGAAGGCAATGAGGTAGTAGACGCAGCTACAAAGAGTGTGGTGTTCACCAAAGAGGGTGCTAAGCTCTTGAATCCGGACACTAAGCAGGTCGCGTATGAGATTTTTGACGGTCGCGTATACGACGCAACGACTCATAAGATAAAATTCGGATTTGAAAACAATACAGTATACGATATTATGGTACAAGGAAATGCCAAGTCATTTTTGCCAACTTCTGAGTTGTTACTAATGTTATTACTCGTTGCAATAACAATGCTTATCATGTGGGGCTTGCCAAAAATGAAGGCGACTAAAAAATTACCTGAGGCCTTGATAGCAATTTTAGTAGTGTCGGCAATTGTTATTTTATCCAACTTGACGAATGTAGCGACGGTAGGTTCGTTTATTAGAGAAGGTGGTGGAGAAGGACTTAAAGGGGGATTCCCGATGCCTGTTTGGGAGACATTTTCAAAAATCCCAATGAATTTTGAAACTTTTAAATTCATTCTACCTTATGCTTTTATTTTGGCTGCGATAGGATTGATAGAGTCATTGATGACTTTAAATTTAATAGATGATTTAACGGAAACTCGTGGAAATACAAATAGAGAATGTATGGCTCAAGGTGGTGCAAATATCTTAACAGGTCTCTTCGGAGGTATGGGAGGTTGTGCTATGATCGGTCAGTCAATTATCAATATTAAAGGGGGTGGTCGTGGTCGACTTTCGGGTATTACCGCTGCCGTTTTCTTACTAATGTTTATCTTGTTTGCTTCATCATTGATAGAACAGGTGCCTATCGGTGCCCTTGTAGGAGTGATGTTTATGGTTGTTATCGGAACATTTGCTTGGTCTAGTTTTAGAATTGCCAACAAAATTCCAGTAGCAGATTTGGTGGTTTTAATCTCAGTTTCACTACTTACGGTATTTTTTGATTTAGCAATCGCAGTAATTGCAGGGGTAATTATCAGTGCCTTGGTGTTCTCATGGGAAAATGCGAAGAAAATCCGTGCTAGAAAACGTGTAAAAGCAGACGGAACAAAGGTGTATGAGATATGGGGACCTCTATTTTTCGGTAGTATTTCAGCGTTTAATGAAAAGTTTGACGTGAAAAACGACCCTGACAGTATAGAGATCGATTTTGTTGAATCACGAGTGTCTGATCATTCAGGAATTGAGGCTATTTTTAACTTAGTAGAAAAGTACGAAGCCGCAGGTAAAAAAGTTCGATTGAAGCATTTGAGTGAAGACTGTAAAGTGTTGTTAGAAAAAGCAAGTCCGAAATTCTCGGAAGTTATTGAAGAGGCTGTTGATGATCCGCGATATCATTTGGCAGCAAATCCCGAAAAGTTTCCGAAACCTTTGGCAGAATATAAATTCTAATAAAAATCCCGCTTTAAAGCGGGATTTTTTGTTGTTCAACGAGCTGGTACTTTTCCAGAAGCTCTTCATAGGTGATTTCCTGGGCTTCTTTTCTAAAACTGTTGGGAGGGATACCAAATTTCTTTTTAAAACATTTCGAAAAGTACTTAGGGTCGTTGAATCCGCACTGATAGGCAGCTTCGGAAATGTTGTACTGATACTTAGCGAGGAGGATAGCTCCTTTGGTAAGACGGATAGACCGCACTAAATCGACTAAGCTTTCGCCAGTAATGGATTGACATTTGCGGTACAATGCCGAGTAACTCATGTTGAGATCACTGGCCAGTGCTTCAATTTTAAAATTAGGCGTATCCAGGCGGTTGTTAATCGCCGATACTAAATTCGCCATGAAAATTTCTTCGGGCGATTGCTGTTCGATAACTAAGGGGGAGTTTAACAATGTAGTTTTATATTTAGAAATTATGTGTTCTTTCGCTTGTAGTATGTTGTGTACTTTTAATAACAGTTCATGCGAGTTAAAGGGTTTACGAATAAATTCGATAGCGCCAGACTCCAATCCTGAAATCCGTGTTTGAGAGGAGTTTTTAGCGGTTAATAAGATGACAGGGATGTGTTGGGTAGCTACGTGTTCATTGAGTTTTTTACAAAGGCTTATTCCGTCGAGCTTAGGCATCATAATGTCACTGATAATAAGGTCAGGAAAGATGTTTTGTGCTATTTCTAGACCACGCTGGCCATCTTCAGCTACGAGAACATTATACGATTCGTGGAACATGGCACGAAGAAATTCTCGGAGTTGATAATTGTCTTCGACGATGAGTAAGGTTTTGTTATGTGTTTTCTTGGTTTCTTGGTAGGCTAGTTCACCGGAATGCACAGCGTGATCGTCCGAGGTTTTTACTTCTGAAATTTCTTCTGGTCTGTAGGCGGTTTTGATAATCGGTAAGGTTAAAATAAAGGTCGTTCCTTCGTCTACAGCCGATTCTACATGGATATCCCCTCGGTGCAAGTCCATAAAGTCTTTTGCTAGGGCTAAACCGATACCACTTCCTTCGGCAGTGACTCCTTGTGGGGATTGATAGAATAGCTTGAAAATTTTATCGAGTTCGTGTTTGGGAATACCGATTCCGGTATCACTTACGGTTATTTTAACAGCTTTTTGATGATTGATGGGTTCTACTACGAGTTGTATAACACCTTCGGAAGGAGTGAATTTAAAGGAATTAGCCAGTAGATTAAAAAGTATGTGTTCAATTTTGTCTCGATCGTACCAGGTTTCATTCAGCTGGTTGGGGAGGAGCAAGTTAAAATCGATGTTTTTATGTCGGGCCTCTTCGTTAAAAGAGGTGCAAATTTTTTCAAAATCTTTCAGTAGATTGTTTTGAGTTACCCTGAGTTTGTTGGTGTTCAATTCCTTATTGCGTAGGGTGGTGAGTTCAAAAGCGATTCTCGAAAGTCGGTGGGCGTTGTTTTGAATGATTTCTAAGCGCTCCTTTAAAAGTAAATCACCATCTTCCTCAGCCTTTTGAATCATGTGATCTATGGGGCCGGTAATTAATGTAATTGGGGTTTGGATTTCATGTGACATCTTAGCAAAGAAATCCATTTTAAGTGCCTGGAGTTCTTTTTCATTCTGATGGTGTAATCGCTGTAAAATAAGGTGGTTTTTTAAGTGATACCACTTTCGAAATGCCAAGTAAATTAAAATGAGGATACAGGCGTAAATACCAAACGCTGTATGACTTTTGTACCAGGGTTTGGCAATAGTTATGGCGATGCGTTTGGTCGGAATGTTCCAAGTGTCCTTGTTGTTACTGGCGCGGACCTCAAAGGTGTAATTACCGTCTGGAATGTTGGTGTAAGAAGCCTGCAAGTCGGCAGTTACTTTTTTCCACTCTTGGTCAAATCCCTTTAGGCGATAGGAGTAGAAGAAATTGGGCGCGAGTATATTGCCAATTGCTGAGAACTTGAATGAAAACGATGACTCGTCTGCATCCAGTTGTAGGGTCTGTAATTGATGCACACCTTCTTTTGATTGTTCGGGTAGCGCCTTTCGAATGGGGCGATTGAGAACTTTGATATCGTTTATGTACAGCTGAGGGGTAATTTCCGATTTACTGATGGCATTGGGGGAGATGCTACTGACTCCCTTCAGACCACCGAAGTACAGTGTTCCCTGAGCATCTTTAAAGGCACTTCTTCGGATAAAATTATTCCCCTGTAGCCCATCTATTTCATAATAACTCTGCACGAGTGAGGTTTGTAAATCATAGCTGAAAATACCTCTGTCTTTGGTCGCTAGCCAAATTTTTCGTTCATTTTCGATGAGTAAACTACTAATCGCTTCATTTTTAAAAGCCCCAAAATCTTTACATACGCGATGCTTTTTTGTTTTTAGGTTGAACGATGCTATTTTTCCGTATAAGTCAACAAGCCACAGGTGATCGTTATCGGCCTGCTGTATGTCGTGGATATCATTTCTGTTAGGAGGGAGCTCATATTGAACAAAATAACTTTCATGAAATGGTGATTGTTCGATAAACTGAAAGATGCCACCGTGATCACAGCCTAACCACAAGCCGTAGTCCTTAATTTCGGCCATACTTTTGACGATGGCTCCAAGTCCGTTTTTATGGTTCGGAAATTTGGCAATTTCACGTAAATTTTGATCAAAGACGTACAGAGCTACATCCGTGCTGACCCAGATGCGATTTTTGCTGTCTTGAAATAGTTTTCGAACATCTATGACATCGGGTAAAGGAACAGGTTTGAATTTTTGGGTAACTGTATTGTAATGCCACAGTCCATTTTTGTAGGTCCCCATCCAAATATTACCGATGGGATCTTCTAAAATGCTCTGCACGTAAAAACCTTTGGCACCCTGTGTATTGTTAAAGAATTGTTCCTTTTTCTGTACGGAATTGTTGTTAAAAGAAATTTTAGTGATTCCATTACCATCGGTTCCTATCCACAGGTCGGTTTTGGTTTTCAGTATAGACAATACACGTTCCGGAGTTTTGTTTTTAGATCCTGAATAGTAACTTATGTGTTTGTTGCTTTTGGGTAGTACATTTAATCCACCGTAATTGGTAGCAACCCACATATTTCCGTGTCTATCTTCATTGGTGTAAACGACAGTATTGGTCGGTAATGAAAATTTATTGAGAGGGTCATGTGTGAAAAGCGAATATTTTTGTGCTGCCAATTCCAAGTGGTAGAGGCCGTCACCATCAGTACCTACCCATAAATTGCCTTCAGAGTCGCAGAGTAGGTTCATGACGATACTACTATTTAAACCGGGTACTTCCTTTAAAAAAGTATAGGGTGTGTCAAATTTTTCCAAACGTGTGTCGAAAAGGAAAATACCGAAATTTTCTGTTCCTACCCAAAGCCTATCGTGTAAGTCAAGTTCGAGTGCTATTCCGTATTCATAGGAAGGAATCGGGAGTTTTATGTTTTTAAGTTGCCCAGTAAGGAGGTTGTACTGATACAATTTCCCCTTGTAAGTACTGATGTATAGCCGTTGATTTTTGCCTTTTTTAACGTGTTTGATTTTGGAAGATAGTCCTGGGGTCTTCGGAAGTGTAGTAATACTGTCCATAACCTGGGTTTGGTAGTTGTATTGAAACACAGTACCTGTAAAAGTACTTGCGAACAAATCGTTTCCTGCTATGTGAGTAGCACTAAATTGATATCCTTTGTTGGGAATTTCACGGATGTGCCCCAGCGTATCTAGGGTACTTAGTAGTCCGTGATTGGAAGTCACCCAAAGACTGTTTGCTGCATCTTTACTCGCGAATTGAATGAAATCTTCCGAGCTTATAGCTGGAAAAAACTCTTGTATGTTAGTATGAGAAAATTGGTAGCCATCATAGCGTTCAATTCCTTTTTTATGACAGAGCAAGATATAACCGAGCTGATCTTCAAAAATATGATTGATATTGGTTTGCTTGGTACTGTTTTTAAGATTGGGGTCAATATGAATAAAGTTGTATTGCTGTTGAGCAAAGGACGAAAAGCAAAACGTGCTTAGTAAACAGACTAAAAATAAAGTCGCTTTATTCATAACGGGAAATTTAGGGGGGAGCCAAATATACTGGAATTTGTGATTTTTAGGTAGTTTTTTTTAGTCAAAAAGGTGTACTATTTTTAAGTAGTCTAAACTAACTTGCTTTCAATTAATTGATTAATAGTGGGGTTATTTCTAAAACAAGCTCCGGTGAGAAACTGAATAAATAAACCACCTTTTAGTTAAATCAAAGAGCTAACTTGCCATTGTTATTGCTTATGTATTCATTTGTTATTGCCAGTGTAACCCAGCAGAACAGTGTTAGAATACTATTTTTAAGAGCGCTAGGAATCTTACAGGTACTAGCGCTTTTTATAGAAAGCATTGCATTACGAACAACAGGCAACGAAAAAAGCAAATCTGAGGACTATAAATGGCGAAATCGTACACTTTCTACCAGTAATTAGAAAGTAACTTTGCCAACCTAGAAGAACGTCTTTCCCCTTGAGTAATTTTTCTCTCAAAAGTGTTGGGTCTAAATTTGACCCGACACTTTTTTTTTAAGCTTTTTGTAAAGGACTTATAATTTGTACATCACTAAAGGCTATTGCTCCTCTCACAACACCATCAATAGTAGATTTCAACGCTTCAATTAGTTGCATTTTGAGTTGTGATTTGTGGTAAATTAAACTCACCTCTCTCGCAGGAGGAGGCGTTTCAAATTCGCGTAAGTGTCTTTTGTCGTCTTCGTTTAAATCCAAGGTATTCAAATAGGGGAGTAGGGTCATCCCCAAGCCGTCTTTTGACAGTTTTATCAAAGTATCGAAACTTCCGCTCTCCAATTGGAAATGCTGAGTTTTATTGGTTTTATTTGTTCGGCATAAATTCAATACACTGTCTTTAAAGCAATGTCCATCCTCGAGGAGTAATAACTCATCCACATCCAGCTTATCTACTTGAATTTTCTTTTGTTCGAACAATTCGTGATCTTCTGGAATGAGTCCAATAAAGGGTTCGTAATACAAAACGCGTTCTTTGATTGCCTCATTTTCTAAAGGAGTAGCGGCGATAGCAGCATCAATATGGCCATCTGTCAGTTTGCGAACGATTTCTTCAGTCGTCAACTCTTCAATAATCAATTGTACTTTTGGATAATTTTTATTGAAGGTTTTTAAGAACATAGGAAGTAGTGTTGGCATAATGGTCGGAATAATTCCGAGCTTAAATTCACCACCTACATATCCTTTTTGCTGGTGTACAATGTCGATAATTCGATTACTTTCATCAACAATAACCTTCGCTTGTTCAACGATACGCCTACCCACTTCTGTGAGCTCTATTGGCTTTTTTGATCGGTTAAATATTTTAGCATCGAGTTCTTCTTCGAGTTTCTGAATTTGCATGCTCAACGTAGGTTGGGTAACAAAGCAATGCTCTGCAGCTACTGTAAAGTTTTTGTATTCGGCAACAGCTAAAGTATATTTTAGTTGTGTAATGGTCATTTCAATAATATTTTTTGATAAAGATATTAAAACAATCAATTAGATTTATACTTTAAGTGCGATTAATTGCAATAATTTTGTAGTAGAAAAAGTAACAATCTTAAAAATAAGACCATATGGAAACTACTGTGTTAGGCTTAGATAAAATAAAAACAGCAAACCTCGTAACAGAACTCAACGGGTTACTGGCTAATTTTCAAGTGTACTATCAAAATGCTCGAGGATTGCATTGGAATATTAAAGGAAAAAATTTCTTTGAGTTACATGCAAAATTCGAAGAGTTCTATACCGATGCTCAAGAAAAAGTAGATTTAATAGCAGAGCGAATTTTAACCCTACAAGGAACGCCATTACACACCTTTGAAGACTATATTTCTGTAGCAAAAGTGCCTGTAGGAAAGGGTATTTCTGATGATGTCGAAGCGGTACAGTTAATAGTAGCTTCCTTATCGGAACTCTTGAAAATTGAACGCGTTATTTTTGAGTTAGCAGATCAGGCAGACGATGAGGGGACAAATTCAATGATGAGTGATTTTATCGCAGAACAAGAAAAAACTTTATGGATGATGAATGCTTGGTTAGGCTAAGTTGTCCTTTTTGGGGGAAGTTAAAAAAGCAATGGTTATCATTGCTTTTTTTTTATGGTAGGTACTCACTGATAATTCTGAGTCCGACTAACGCAATCAGCACTGCAGTAGCTCTTTTAATTTGAATAGAACTCAAGTATTTGGTACTACAGCTATTTCCAATCCATCCTCCTACAACTACGGCGAAAATAAGCCAGAGATGTTGATACGATGCCAACGTAAAACGCTGATTTGAAAATTGTCCCAAAATTCCACTGACAGAGTTTACAAAAATGAAGAGACTTGCAGTGGCAGCTATTTTTTTGGGTTGATTCCAACGAGTGAGGTGTAAAAGTGGTGCTAAGAAAATCCCTCCGCCAATTCCTACCATTCCAGACAAGAAACCTATAAAGCCACCGAGCAAGCTGTTTTTTACTAAGCGCTGTTTAACGGGGGCGTTGTAATTCTCTTTGCTGTAGGTGCTTCCACTGTACCACATAGTTAGCGAAGCTAACAGCAGTGTAGTTCCTAAAAGCAGGTAAAAAAAGCTGCGATTAATAGGCAAGTAGCCTCCTAAAAAGGCCATAGGAACGCTAGTGCTTACCAAAGGAATAACCTGTTTCCAAGGGATCCATTTTCCTCGTTGATAATTGAATAAGTTACCGCTAACCACAGCGATATTGCAGAGTAAAGCTACTGAACGAATTTCAGTAAAGCTAAGAGCGGTAAGTGCTAGGATGGCTAGGTAGCTCGATCCTCCACCAAAGCCCACAGAAGAGTAGAACACTGCGATGATAAAAAATAAGAGCATTAATAGCCATTGATGGGTGAGTAGTTCTGTCAGTAGCAAGTTGTTATTTCTGTTGTTTTTCCAAAGTTACAAATTACAGTTTAATACGGGTTTGGAAACCTTCGTTTATTACTCAATTTTAGAAGTTAGTGTAAAATTGCGAGTAGTTAGTAGAATTTATAAGGATAATTATGTAGAAAATTGTAGTTTAGATTGTCAAATAGCTAAAATTATTTTACGATGAGTAATTATCATATAAAAAATTTAGAAGAATATTATCAAGTGTATAGAAAATCTGTAAGGAATCCTGAGTTATTTTGGGAGGAAGTCGCAGAGGAACACTTTGTTTGGAAAAAGCGTTGGGATCGGGTTTTGGACTACGATTTTTCAAAACCTGAAGTCAAGTGGTTTGAGGGAGCACAGCTCAATATTACAGAGAATTGTATTGACAGGCACTTGCCGAGTAAGGCTGACAAAACTGCCATAATTTTTGAACCTAACAATCCCGATGAACCGGTATTGCACATCAGTTATAGTGAATTGCACGAGCGAGTGTGCAAGTTTGCCAATGTGCTCAAATCAAAAGGTATTGGAAAAGGAGATCGCGTCTGCATATACTTACCCATGATTCCAGAACTCGCTGTTGCTCTGTTGGCTTGTGCTCGAATTGGAGCGGTGCATTCTGTGGTTTTTGCTGGTTTTTCAGCAACGGCCTTGGCGACAAGGATAAATGATTGTGAAGCAAAAATGGTCATTACAGCTGACGGTTCGTTTAGAGGGAATAAAACGATTGATTTAAAAGGAATCGTCGATGAAGCGCTTACGACTTGTGATTCTGTAACTACGGTATTGGTTGCGAAGAGAATTGATACTGAAATTTTGATGGAGGAAGGACGTGATGCATGGTTGGCTCCTCTGTTAGAGACAGCTGAGAGCGATTGTCCTGCGGAAATTATGGAAGCAGAAGATCCCTTGTTTATCCTCTATACTTCGGGGTCTACCGGGAGCCCGAAAGGAATGCTACATACCACAGCAGGATATATGGTGTATACAGCGTATACCTTTAAAAATGTTTTCAATTATAAAGATGGAGATATTTACTGGTGTACTGCCGACATAGGTTGGATTACTGGGCATAGCTATATAGTTTACGGTCCGTTAGCGAACGGTGCCACGACTGTTATGTTTGAAGGAGTACCGAGCTATCCCGATTATGGACGTTTTTGGGAGGTAGTTCAGAAGCATAAAATTACGCAGTTTTATACGGCACCTACGGCCATTAGAGCCTTGGCTAAGGAGAATTTAGAGTTCGTGAATAGCTATGATTTGTCATCTCTTAAAGTGCTAGGAACCGTAGGAGAACCCATTAATGAGGAAGCATGGCACTGGTACAACGACAATGTAGGTAAGAAAAAAGCACCGATAGTCGATACCTGGTGGCAAACCGAGACCGGAGGCATGATGATTTCTCCTATACCTTTTGCGACGCCCACAAAACCCACCTATGCAACCTTGCCATTGCCAGGTGTACAATTAGCCTTAATGGATGAACAAGGTAATGAGGTTGTTGGAAACCAGGTGGATGGTCGTTTGTGTGTTAAGTTTCCATGGCCATCGATGGCAAGGACGATATGGGGAAATCACCAACGCTATAAGGATACCTATTTTTCTGCTTTTGACAATGCCTACTTTACAGGAGACGGAGCCTTGCGTGACGAGGTGGGATATTACAGAATTACCGGAAGAGTCGATGATGTCATTATTGTTTCGGGGCACAATTTAGGAACAGCTCCTATTGAAGACGCCATCAACGAGCATCCGGCTGTTGCGGAAAGCGCTATTGTTGGAGTCCCCCACGATATTAAAGGAAATGCCTTGTATGGCTATGTGATTTTAAAAGAGACCGGAGAAGGTCGAAATCACGATAACCTCAGAAAAGAAATCAATCAAATTATCACAGAACATATTGGACCGATTGCTAAGCTTGACATTATTCAATTTACTCCGGGCTTGCCAAAAACACGCTCAGGTAAAATTATGAGACGAATTTTAAGAAAAATTGCTCATAATGAATTGGATAATCTGGGTGATATTTCAACCTTGTTGAATCCTGATATTGTTGAAGCTATAATCCGAGAAAGAATGACACCTTCGGTGCCTTAAACAATACTCCGGTTCATGAGTTCATCGTAAATCTCTTTACAGCCTACGCCTTGAATACTAATTTTTTTATTAGTCTTTGAGGCTTTTTCAAATAGTTTGGCCAGAGAATTTAGTGAAGTTCTATCAATGGATGTTACCTCATCTATATTAATAATAACACTGGAGTGTTTTTTAAGATATGAGGTAACATTCTTTTTTACGTCTTTGCAGGTTTCTTGGTTTAAATTACCAAATAAACGTAATTCATTGCCGGTATTCGTTATTGTTAAGCTCATGGTATTATTGGTTAAGTTGTTAACAGTAAGTTATTTAACATTTCTTAACTTTCGCTTAAAATTTCGATAAACTGCAAATAGCTGTAGGTGAGTGGCTTATTTCTGCGGTTTATTCAGTATCTTTTTCCAGCTCAAAGAAACTAAACACATTTCCTCCATAGCGTTTCTCATGACTGTAATTGGGGTGTTCTGATAAATCTGTATGTTTGGAATGCTCAACGATTAAAATACCGTCTTCTAAAAGTAAAGAACGTTCAAAAACGAGGTTGACAATTTTTAAAAACTCCTCCTTACTGAAATCGTAAGGTGGATCTGCAAAAACGAGGTCGAGCTTTAACGGTGTACGCTCAAGAAATTTATAAACATCACTTTTGTAGGTGTGGATGTCCATAGCTAATTCAGTAGACGTCTGATTGATAAATTTAATACAAGCGTAGTGAGCATCTACGGCGTGGATTTCACTCGTGCCTCGAGAGGCGAATTCGTAACTGATATTACCAGTTCCGGCAAAGAGGTCCAAAACTTTTAGATTTTCAAAGTAGTACCAGTTGTTTAAAATATTAAACAACGATTCTTTAGCCATATCCGTAGTTGGGCGTACGGGTAAGTTTTTGGGAGCAGTAATTCTTTTGCTCTTGTATTTTCCTGAGATTATGCGCATTTAATTAAGTAATAAATAGGTTTGATGATTTTTGATATCATCTTCTCTTTCAAAAAATCGAGTAGTGCTTCGAATAAAATTGAGCGTTCTGACAAACTCATAGGTTATTTGATAGCGGGGATCCTCTTTGGTGATATTTCCCAAGAAGGTCACAGGAACGGATTCCGGGTCGAGTTGTAACTGTTCGGCTACAAACAAGATATAGTAAATAAAGTCTTCTTTGGTTTGGTAGTCAAAAGTATTGCATAACAACAATTGCTCTTCGCGAATCACTACAATATCCATACTACTAGCTGTGACATGCACAAAAAAGCAAGTTTCCTGAATAAGGTCTTTCGAGCTGGCAATGAGTTTGTCAATAAGTACCGTACTGTGGTGTTGAAATTCAAACTCACCAAAATTTTGAAAAATGAAATTGTTGACATTTACATAAGGGATGTAAACGGTATTTGCTTGGATAACCGGAAGTTCATCAAAGATTATGAAATCCGTTTGTAAGGTTTTTACGGTATAGTTAAGATAGGGGAGTAAATCATTTCTATCAAACAGGACCTCAGGAACAACGGTGCTTAAGTTATTTTGATGAATGGCATATACCTTGTCAAATTCTGTTTGTAAATCGGGATCGTCGGCGAAAATCGCGATCACCTTTTCCAAGAGTTGCTCGGGTGAACTCAAGGTTTTTTCGAAATTGTATGCAGTGTATGATAACACGGATTTGCTTTCGCTATCCGTAATACAAAAAGAAAATCCATCCAAACTAAATTGGATGGATAGATTTTTTTGTTGCGACGTTGCGCCAGTATGTTTAGTCCTTTTTTTCAAGGTTTTCTGCTTTATCATATGACGGAGGCCAGTTTCCTGCAGTAGTTACTTCTAATAATGATCCTACTGATACGAACTCTCCTTTTACCTGATCAGTTTCAATAGCTTCTAATTCTTGCTTTATTAATGAACTAGACAATCCTTTTAAGATAGGCTTCTTGCTTACTTTTGCTTCAAAAACAGATACCATTAAACCTGGTAATTTTTCGATTTTTGAAGTAGCTAAGTCAAACTGCTTGTCAGTTCCTGGTACGCTGAACATGTTTTCGAAGTCTCTTCCTGAGAAGTATTTTAATACCGGCTCATAACCTGTAGTATCTACCTGCTTAACAGAAACTTTGATTTTAATTCCACCACCTTTATCAACCTCTTCTTCACGGTTGCTAATTTCTGTGATCGCTAACTGTCCGTTTTTAACAAATTCGATTAATGAATCTTTACTGTTTGTATATTCTCCGTGTACTTGCTTGTATTTAACTTCGGCGTCTCGGATTAATTTTAAATTGTCGATAACCTTAACATAACGAGCAATCTTGTCTTTGTTAAAGTTAATAGGTTCCATGATCCCTTGATAAATTAAATATGCCAAGTATCCAGAGGCTGCTAATAATACAATAGATACTAAACCTCTCAATTTTAATGGAATGTATTTTACAATCACGATAGCTAATAGTATAGCAACGGCAACAGCTCCTAAAATCGTCAGTACTAAATTCATTTTTCTAATTTTTAATATATGATATTCGCAAATCTACAATTTTTTTTTAACCAAGAAAATTTTTAACTATAATTAGAGTTATCTTTGAATTTTATTTGAATTTATGATTGAATCCGCGCACAAATTTTACACGCAAGTCGTACAAAAGTTTCCGTATACACCTACCTATAAACAGAACGAATTACTCAGTGAGTTAACGAATTTTATTTTTAGTGAAGACGAACGAGCTATGTTCGTGTTAAAAGGATACGCAGGAACGGGAAAAACAACCACGATTAGTACAGTAGTAAACAATTTGTGGCGAGCAGGGAAAAAATCAGTGTTGTTGGCACCTACCGGACGCGCAGCCAAAGTCATTTCCGGTTATTCAGGGAAACAAGCTTTTACCATACACAAGAAAATTTACTTCCCAAAAAAGCAAGGAAATGGGGGCGTGAGCTTTGTTATGCAACCCAATAAACATACTGATACGGTATTTTTAGTAGATGAAGCCTCGATGATTTCTGACGAAAAACAACAGGCCAAGCTGTTTGAAAATGGTTCTTTGTTAGACGATTTAATTACCTATGTGTATCAAGGAAGGAATTGTAAGTTGGTGTTTATCGGTGATACCGCGCAGTTACCTCCGGTAAAATTGTCGTTGAGTCCGGCGCTTGATCCCGACACTTTAGGGTTTGAATACAACAAACAAATTACAGAAATAGAGTTGAATGAAGTGGTTCGTCAACAAGAAGATTCAGGTATTCTTTTCAATGCAACAGAATTGCGCTTGTTGATTCAAGACGAGTCCGTAGATTTTCGATTTGATGTGAATTTCCCCGATGTAGTGCGTTTGCAAGACGGTTACGATATCCAAGATGCTATTACAAGTGCCTATGATGGTGATATAGGGGTAGAAGACACGGCAATCATTGTACGTTCTAACAAACGAGCCAATCAATACAACCAACAAATACGAACAAAAATTAGAGGTCAGGAAAATGAAATATCAACCGGAGATTATGTTATGGTTGTCAAGAACAATTATTTCTGGCTAAAAGATTCCTCTTCTGCTGGTTTTATCGCCAATGGAGATATCTGTGAAGTCATGCGTATCAAAGCCATCAAAGAGCTTTATGGTTTTAAGTTTGCTGAAGTGGAAATTAGGATGATTGACTATCCAGATATGAAACCTTTCGAAACTGTGTTGCTATTGGATACACTGACTAGCGAAAGTCCTTCGTTAACATATGAAGAGTCAAATCGTTTGTACCAGGCTGTAAAGGAGGATTTTGCCCATGAAAAATCGAAGTACAAGCAATTTATGGGGATAAAGAAAAACAAGTACTTTAACGCTTTGCAAATAAAATTTTCCTACGCCATGACCTGTCATAAATCACAAGGGGGGCAATGGAAAACCGTGTTTATAGAGCAGCCCTATTTACCAGAAGGCCCTTCTGTAGAATACCTGCGTTGGTTGTATACAGCAGTAACACGTGCTCAAGAAAAATTGTACCTCATAGGCTTTAAGGATGAATATTTTAACGATTAGTAGAAATGTTAGCATTTTGTTAATTTAACAAGTGAACCTCTTAAAAAAAGCTACATTTGTTGGGCAACCAAAATAGTAGTAATGAATAAAAAAGCCTTGTTATTGGGGATGCTGTGCCTGTTACAGGCCTCTGTATTTGCCCAAAAACCTTCAAAACTCAATTCAAATCAGATTTACGAAAAACTCCAGAAGCTCAATTTTTTAGGGTCTGCCCTGTACATTGCAGCACATCCCGATGACGAAAATACGCGATTGATTGCGTATTTAGCGAATAAAGTCAAAGCGAGGACGGCATATTTGTCATTGACAAGAGGTGATGGAGGACAGAATTTGATAGGGTCCGAAATTCGTGAATTGTTAGGAGTGATACGAACCCAAGAACTGTTGGCCGCAAGGGGCGTTGATGGAGGAGAACAACGCTTTTCCAGAGCAAATGACTTTGGGTATTCTAAGCACCCAGATGAAACATTGGAGATTTGGGATAAAAAGAAAGTATTAGCAGATGTGGTTTGGGCCATAAGAACCTTCAAGCCCGATGTGATTATCAATCGTTTCGATCACAGAACTCCAGGAACTACGCATGGACATCATACAACGTCAGCAATGTTGAGTGTAGCCGCTTTTGATTTGGCAGCGGATCAGAGCAAGTATCCTGAACAGCTTAACCTTACGAGTACTTGGCAGCCCGAACGCTTATTTTTTAATACGTCATGGTGGTTTTACGGGTCTCGAAAAAACTTTGAAAAAGCAGACAAAAGCGCCATGTTGCGTTTCGATATTGGAACCTATTACCCGTTAAAGGGACTTTCCAACAATGAGGTAGCCGCTATTGCAAGTAGTCAACACCTATGCCAGGGATTTGGACGACTAACACGTCGTGGAAGTGAGGAAGAGTATATTGAGCACCTCAAAGGAAGTTTTCCCGAGGATAAGAATAATCTTTTTGACGGAATCGATACCACTTGGAATCGCATAAAGGGAGGAAGTGCTGTTGGAGAAATTCTGTATCCGATAGCTGACAACTTCGATTTTGTGCATCCTGAAAAACACGTTTCAGCATTGGTAAAGGCGTATGGAGTATTACAAGATTTGCCTGATGGCCATTGGAAACGCGTAAAATCGAAAGAGCTAAAAGAGTTGATCGCTGCTTGTGCAGGATTATACCTCGAGGCGACAGCCGGAACCTCGTCTACAACACCGAACAGCACCATTACCATGAATGCGGAGTTGGTGAATAGAAGTACAACTCCGATGCGATTAAAAACGGTGACCATAGCGCCGACAGGAACTACCCTGAACAAAGACATCGTTTTGGAGAATAATCGACGTATCAATTTTAAAGAGACGATCAAACTAGGGGCAATTCCGTATTCAAACCCGTATTGGTTAAATGCTCCTTGGAGTTTAGGAATGTATGAAGTTCCACGTCAGGAGGATATTGGGAAACCGGAAAATGACCGTCCTGTACAAGTGAGTTTTACCTTAGAAATAGGAAAGCAACTCTTGACCTATACAAAAGATCTAGTTTACAGGTATTCGAGAAGAGATAAAGGAGAATTGTACGAACCTTTTGAAATCGTACCGGCCGTTACTACCCATATCGAGAATAAAGTAATTTTGTTTTCAGATGCCTCTGAGCAAAGCGTGAGCGTTGATGTACGAGCCGGAGCAAATAAGGTATCGGGTGAGCTTGAGTTGGACTTGCCAAAAGGATGGAAAGCAAGTCCTGAGAAGGTGAAGTTTGCGATTCCAAACAAAGGAGAAGTGCAAAAAGTCACTTTCCAGGTAACACCTACAAAAAATCAGTCAGAAGGATGGATACGAGCCATTGCAAAGAGCGAAGGAAAAACCTACGATAAAGAATTGGTGAGCATTGCCTATGAGCACATACCAAAGCAGACCGTATTACTCGACTCTAAAGCCAAAGTTGTTCGATTGGATATCCATAAAGAAGGAAAGCGTATTGGGTATATTCAAGGGTCAGGAGATGCCGTTCCGGAAAGTTTACGTCAAATCGGTTATACGGTAGATCTATTGGACTTACCTAGCTTAAATACCGAGATGTTGGCAAAGTTCGATGCGGTAGTGGTAGGGATTCGTGCCTACAATACAAAAAAAGAACTGAAATTCAAGCAAAAGTTTTTATTAGAATACGTAAAGAATGGAGGAAATTTAGTGGTTCAATACAACACCAACAGAAGAGTAGATGTAATGCCACCTTATCGTATGCAACTATCGAGAGATCGCGTTACGGATGAGCAGGCCAGAGTAACTTTATTGGCAAAAGAACATCCTGTGTTGCAGTTTCCAAACAAAATAGCGGACAAAGATTTTGACGGTTGGGTGCAGGAGCGCGGATTGTATTTTCCGAATTCTTGGAGCCGAGAATTTCAACCAATATTAGCCATGAATGATAAAGGAGAAACTCCTAAAAAGGGAAGTTTACTCATTGCAAAATACGGAAAGGGAAATTATATTTATACAGGTTTGAGCTTTTTTAGAGAACTGCCTGCTGGGGTTCCGGGAGCCTATAAACTATTTGCCAATTTACTTTCCTTAAAATAAAAGAAAGTTCCTTTTCAAAAAAAAGACCGTTGCGCGTGCAACGGTCTTTTTTTTATTGTGGTTTAAAGAGGTTAATGGAAACGGTTGCGAGTTCAGAATTTGGGAATTTTCGGAAACTATTTTCTTGCGGAAGCAAGCCGATTTCTTTCATAGCTCGCATATACTCGTCTATTTCTATGATGTACTGATCAGAATAACCATGGGTAGCATCGTACGCTGTGGCAGCTGTGTGGCCTAAGTTTTTAGCGACGAGTTCAGGTGGCGAGGTGTGTAATTCTATCAATAGTAAACCAAATTGATTGATATAAGGAGCCCATTTGCCAAAGTGTTCTTTTAATGAAGTATAAACGTCGTTGTTATTGAGTCGGACTCCTTTGGAAGCATAAGCTCCTGTGCTATTCGTAGTGCCCGGGGCCGATGCCGCTACTGGTGGCTCCCATACTCTGTTGTGATCTAGAAAAGTGCGTACGTTGAGCAAATCGGTTAGTGCAATTCCGTATTTTTCTTCCAAACTTTCAGATAAAGCTTTGGGGTTTCCGATATCTCCCCAAATAACTTTGGCCCAAATATCGGCTTGTACAAGGTTTTTACGCGTAATTTTCAGCGCTTCTTCATTGTAGTCAACACCAATGAGAAATAAAGGATGCTCTTCGAGCATCTGGCCGCGAAGGGTTTGATTTTCTATAATGGAAAAGAGGTGTTTAAGAAACGCTCCATTACCACAGCCTACATCGAGGATTCCCTTGGGCTGCTCTTGAATAGGCTTGTTAAACATATCGATAACGATGGTATCGATAACCTTAAAGTAAGCGGCATGAGCACCGCCGCTTCCCCATACATTCATTGCACGATCTACGTGATTTTCAATAGCAGCTCCTTCTGATTGAAGTAGCGTGGGATTTCCGAAAATCAACTGATCCAGTTTTCGCAAAGTAGGAATGTACGATACCGTAACTCCGTATGCACTGGCACGTCTGGCAAAAAACAGCCCCGTATCGGTAAATTCGTATGATTTGCCTTTTTTTTCAAACCAACCAAAGGCACTGAGTATGTCTAATAAGCGGCCGAAATGATCGGGATCGCTGTGAAATTCTTCGGCCCGAAACTTGGTTTGCATAAAGTATTTGTGGAACATGTTATTCATGCCTAAAATTACCGCGGTTGGGCCTAGCATGATCCCTTCGATATGGGTTTTTATTTGTTGGTGAATGGCTTTGGTCAGGTCTGTCAGTTCGTCGATGTTTGCAAAGTCTCTTTGATAGTGTCCGTAAACTTCTTCAAGTTTTAAAAAGGGCGCTTTTTCAAACTTTCGGGTGTTGTATTGTTCCGTAAAAACCAAAAGCTCGAATGCCTTTTGGTATAATTGAAAAGCCTTGAAAGCGATGGTACTTTTTTCATTGACGCTGTAAGTAACCTCATTTTTTACAGGGTCTATTTTCATGTGAAGCCAACCTTGAGAGCTCAAGGTCCTCAAAGCTACATTGAGGTAGCCTTCATTGGCGTGAAACTCTTGACTAATACTGGAGAGGGTACATTCGCGGTGTTCTAAGAGGTATTCCGTAACTCCTTTTTGATAGAGTACGTAGGCAGACGGACAAGTTACGATACCGTCTAAATGTCTGAACAAAGCACTGCGGAGGGTTTTCTTTTCAGTTTTGGATAACATATAGGATATTTTTGTATTAAATATAACTATTTGAAGTTTAAGAAACTATGTGCTGTGTGCTAAATTTTAGATCAAGTTGTTCCGAAGGGGCAACAGCTGCGTATTGAATTCGGAGAGAATTCTTTGTTAAATTAATACCTGGAAAAAGAAATGGTGTAGATAACTTGTTTTTTGTAATGAACGGGAATCATATTGATGCAAAGGGCAAAAATATTTGGTTTTCTTGAGAAAATAGAAGTATTTTTAGGGAATGAACAAACTACGACTACTATTACTAGAAGACCTTGATAAAGAAGCAAATGACCTAATAGCCTTTTTGGAGGTGAATAATTACGAGGTCGTTCGCGTGTCTGATACTGAACAAGCAGAAGAGGAAATTAAGAAAAGTACCTTTGATGTAATTATTCTCGATATCATGATACAAGGGAAACCTGACGGTATTGAATTGGCTAAACGAATCAATAAGAAGGGGATCAATGTACCGTTTTTGTTCTTGACAAGTATGCAGAGTAAGGCCGTGTTTGACGAAGCTAAATTGACACACCCTATGGTGTATTTGTTAAAGCCCTATAACGAATTGGAGTTGCTGTATTCCTTAGAACTCGCTATTGAATCTTGTTACCAACAAGAAAATAGTATGAGCTTTGAAGATAAAGCAGCCGTATTAAGCCCTACTTTTTTGTTTATTAAAAAGAAGCGCAGTGTTGTAAAAGTGGATGTTAGTGGTATTAATTATATAGAAGTTAAGGAAAAATACTGTAGTATTCGTTGCGATGAGGAGCACTACCTCATAAAATTGTCACTGACCAAACTAAAGGAAATGTTATCCAATCCTGACTTTAAGCAAGTACATCGAAATTATTTGGTGAATATCAAAAAAATCAAAGAAATCTATTTTGAAGACAACTTGATAATTCTTGACGACGGTAGCAAAATTCCTTTTAGCGAACGCTATAAAAATGCCTTTATTAAAAATAATACGATATTCCGTTAAGCCTTTTATAAGCAACGGTACGTTGATTAGGCTAAGTTCCTGATGTCTAAAACAGTTCCGTTAGCGAGGGTGTTTTCTTTGTAGAGCTTCACGATTGTAGTGGCTACATACGACGGAGTGTACAGTTGTTGCTGCTGCTTTAAATCTATAAATCGCTGTACATTTTTAAAATCTTTTTCCGAAGTACTTCGTATTTGTGTTTGCATTTCGGTATCCACAACTCCCGGATAGAGAGCAATACACGTTACTCCATGAGTCAGCGCTTCCTGTTCAGCAGCTGTAGCTTTGGTCAGCATATCCAATGCTGCTTTTGAAGTACAGTACACAGACCAGCCTTCATAGGGTTTGGTAGCTGCTCCTGATGAAATATTGATGATGTCTTTTCGGATGGCAAGTGCTTCAGTTTTTTTGATGAATAGGCTCGAAAGTACGAGAGGAATAGTCGTGTTTAGTGTCATCGTTTTTTGAATGTCCTCTGGCGCCAATTGGTCTAAAGGTTTAATGGTGCCGAGTCTTCCTGCGTTGTTAATTAATAGCAAGGAAGTCAGACTGGCTGCTGAAAGCTCATCCAATAGCTCAGTGAATCGGGTGCTTACCTCATCGAGTACCGATAGATCTATCTGAATGTGCCTAGCGCCATCAATTGCCGGAACTGTTCTTGATAAGATATATACTCGATAACCACTCTTTATGAATTCTTGTGCCAATGCACGTCCAATACCTTTACTACCTCCTGTGATAATTACTGCCTTCATGAGGTAAAGATAGCCAAAAAATGACTCAGGACTAGGTTAACACAAAAAATTCAACTCGTCGTAGGCTAGAAGCACTTGGTCGAAAGCTACCCTTTGTCTGAACTAAAATTGAGAAAAACACCTTGAAAACGGTCGTATTTTTACAGTGATGTTTTTCATTATTAGATTTTTAAATTGGTTTTTAGTTTAGGCTCTCTGCGGAGGGCTTTTTTTGTGGGTCATGGTTTATAGGTAGTATATATAGGGAAAACCCTTAGTTACTTTCTAGGGATAGCACTGAGTGTAAAATGGGCTTATTTTAAGTACATTGCAGTGTGTTTGTGTAAGAGTTTCAAACACGATACATTCTGCTAATATTTAAGGGATATCTCCTTTCAGAAATGAAAGGAGATTTTTTCCTTTAAAAAGGAGCTTTAGCTTCAATTATGAATGTGTGTTTTTCTACTGGATGAATCAACGTAAGGCGTTCGGCATGAAGGTGAAGTCTTTGGTCTCGAATACCGTATAGATCATCTCCAACAATCGGAGCGCCAAGCCCCAGTTGATGAGCGGCATGTACACGTAGCTGATGTGTTCTTCCCGTTACAGGGTAGAAGTACACCCGAGTGGTGTTCGCTGTCTCCGATATTTTTTCCCAACGAGTAAGTGCGTGTTTTCCGTGTTCTGGACAAACAAGTTGTTTGGGTCTGTCGTCTAAATCGACTCTGAGTGGAAGGTTGATTTGTCCGCTGTTTTCTTCTATCTTTTTGGAAAGCACGGCCAGGTATCTCTTTTGTACGGTTTTTTTTATAAACTGTTCTTGCAATGCTTTGTGTACCGCTTTGGACTTTGCAATGAGCAAAACTCCAGATGTTGCCATGTCGAGGCGGTGCACCAACAATGGGCCTGTGGCATTTGGATAGCGTTTTTTCGCCCAAGTTTCGATGGTGTTTTCAGTAATTTCTTTACCAGTAACACTTAGCACATCGTGCGGTTTGTTTACCGCGAGTAGGTAGTCATCTTCAAAAAGGATTTCAACGGTGTCCACAACTTTTTGAAAAGCGACTAACGGGTTCGAGGCTACGGGTAGTCCTTGAAGCATATGTGCTAAAATGGGTTTGCATTTTCCAGTACACGCTGGATAGTAGTTTTGGTGAATACGGACGGTACTGCTCAGAGGAGCGCCCCACCAAAATTCAGCCATAGCAATAGGGTGTAACCCGTGTATATGTGCGTACTGAAAAAGTTTAGGCGCACAGCACTCACCTGCACCTGCAGGAATACTTTGGTGCTGATGGTCAAAGAGGTCAATGAGGGTCTTGACTTCCTTGGCCTGATTATAGAATGCGTAAGAAGCGAATAATGCGTTTTGTGCCTTTGCCGAGGTTTCACCTCGCAAGCGTTCTAGTTGCGTTATTTTTTGCTCCCACAGTTCGGTCGTTTTTCTGGAGTTGGCAGTTTGCTGTTCAATATAAGTAGCGTATTCTTTTAAATAGAACTCTTCATTGATATTTTGCTGGTTGTTAATGGTGCCCGTTTTTTTACGATTTAAGCGCCTTTCTTTGATTTTCTGTACTTCTGCCTGGTATTGGGGCTCATACTTGTTTTTAAGTGCTGTATAGACTGATTTTGCTTCAAGGTATTCCGGCGCTTTACGACAGGCTTCAAGTTGATCACTGAGCTGCTCTATTTGTCGTTCCAATTGTTTGTACGGACCCTTTGGGTCAAAGCTGTCGTATACAGGTGGTACAAAATGTTGCTGATGATAGCTGTTGTCGAGTTTGCCAGAAAATGCAGTGAGGTAGCCCAATTCTCCTACTGTATCCAACACGACGAGTACCCCGAACATTTTTCCGACACCTGATTGCCCGGGAAGCAATCCAAAATCATGTAAAAAATCAGTGGTATGTGTCAAATAGGTTTGCAATTCCTCGGCGGCTTGCTTGGCAATGGGATGAGGATGGTAATTATGCGGATAGGGGAGTGATGTAGGGAGTGTAATACGGGAAAGTTCTCCTGAAAATCGGTGCAGTTTGTTCATTGGGCAAAAATAAAAAAGAAACGCCAAGGATAAAATTCCTCGGCGTTTCTGATACTTTATATTATTGAAAAATTAGCTACGGTAGATTTTTTCGTATAAATCAGTGTAGATTTCTTTGATAATTTTTCGTTTCATTTTCATGGTTGGTGTAAGGTGACCACCGTCGATAGACCACTCTTCAGGTGTGAGTTCAAAGCGTTTGATTTGTTCCCATTTTCCGAATCGTTTGTTGCAACCATCAACCTCTTCTTGGATGCGCTCAATTACTTTCGGATGAGCAATTACCTCTGCGTTCGTACCCAATTCAATGCGGTGTCTATTAGCCCATTCACGAACGAACTCGAAGTTCGGCTGAATGAGGGCGGCAGGCATTTTTTCACCTTCACCGACTACCATTACCTGTTCAATAAATCGAGACTGTTTTAATTTACCTTCTAACAATGGTGGGATCACGTATTTACCTCCTGAAGTTTTAAACATTTCTTTGGTACGTCCGGTAATTTTTAGGAAGCCTTCTTCACAAACTTCACCTTTATCTCCCGTGTGGAAGTATCCGTCTTTCAGTACTTCTGCAGTTTTTTCAGGGTCTTTGTAGTACCCCATCATTACATTGGCACCTTTGACTAAAATTTCACCATTATCCGCGATCTTTACGTCAACTCCATCAATCATTTTTCCAACGGTTCCAATTCTGAATCCTCCATTGCGAAGGTCGTTTACTGAAATTACAGGAGAGGTTTCTGTCAAACCATATCCTTCCATCACAGGCATGCCAGCAGCAGCAAATACACGTGTTAAACGAGCTTGCAATGCCGCAGAACCAGAAACCATTAGTTTTAATTCACCTCCAAGGGCAGCTTGCCACTTTGAGAAAATCAATTTTCTAGCAATGCTCAACTGCTTTTCGTACCACCATCCGTTGGCACCGTAAGGTTTGTATTTTAATCCGAGTTCAATAGCCCAGAAAAATAATTTCTTTTTAATCCCTGATAATTCAGCTCCTTTTGCGTAAATTTTGTCGTAGATTTTCTCGTACAAACGCGGAACGGCCGTCATGACATTAGGTTTGATTTCCTGTGCGTTTTCACTCAGTTTTTCAATAGACTCTGCAAAGTAGATAGAAACACCACAATATTGATATAAATACAAAATCATACGTTCAAAAATGTGGCAAACAGGAAGGAAACTCAGTCCTTTTTCTTGACCGTATACTAAAGGAACTCGTTGTTCACTACTCAAAACATTTGAAACGATGTTTCCGTGTGAGAGCATTACTCCTTTAGGACGACCAGTAGTTCCTGAGGTATAAATAAGCGTAGCCAGAGAATCTGAATCTACAGCAGCCATACGCGCTTCTACATCCGCTTGATTGCTATCGTCTTCCCCAAGGGTTAAAATCTCAGACCAGTGCTGCTCTCCAGCAATCTCATCAAAGGTATATACGCCTTTTAATTTTGTTTGGTCTTTAATTTGGTTGAGTTTCTCCAATATCGTCTCATCAGACACGAAGCAGTAAATTGCTTCAGAGTGGTTTAAAACGTACTCGTAATCTTCTTTTGAGATCGTAGGGTAAATAGGAACGTTTTGTGCTCCTGTTTGTAAGATACCGATGTCACATACGTTCCATTCGGTTCTGTTATTGGTTGAAATCACCGCAATTTTATCATTGGGTTGTACTCCTAAACGCAACAATCCTCGGCTAAACGCATTCGCTTGGTCAATGTATTCCTTAGTGGATAAGGATTTCCATTCACCGTTGTATTTTGTGGTTAAAGCTTTATCGAGATTGTAAGTTTCTAATTGGTAGTAAGGAAAATCAAATAGACGTTTTATTTCACGCGGCATAAATTCAAATTTTTGGGCTCTGCAAATTATAAAAAATAGCTCGATTGAACAAATATAAGTTTACTTGTTGATTTATTGATGATTATATATTTTTTGGTACAAATCATTGTATTTTTCTAAGATGTTTTTTCGCTTTATTTTTAATGTAGGGGTTAATAAGTCATTAGCGACAGTCCATGCCTCACTAGTGATTTCAAAGGCTTTTATCTGTTCCCATTTACCGAAGGACGCATTGCACTGTGCTATTTCTTGTTGTATTCTCGCACGGAGCTTTTCATCAGTACTTACATCGTCAATAGTATGCCCGTGACGTTTGGCCCATTCCCACACAAATTCAAAGGAAATTTGAATGAGGGCAGCAGGCATTTTCTGACCTTCGCCAATTACCATAGCTTGTTCTATAAATCTCGATTTTTTAAGTTCGCTCTCCAATATTGCTGGTGCAATGTATTTACCACCGGAAGTTTTGAATATTTGTTTTTTACGATCCGTAATTTTTAAAAAGCCATCCGAGTCAATTTCGCCAATATCTCCCGTGTGTAGATATCCGTCTTTAATGGTTTCAGCGGTCAATTCTGGACGCTTGTAATACCCGAGCATAATGTTCGGACCTTTGGCTAAAATTTCTCCGTCTTCTGCTATTTTTATCGTAACGTCTGCGAGTACCCTACCAACGGTGCCGATCTTGAACCCGCGTTCAGCGATTTGAGTGACGGAAAGAGCAGGGGAAGTTTCGGTAAGACCGTAGCCTTCCAAGATAGGTATTCCTGCGGCAGTAAAGATTCGTATGAGTCGAGCTTGAGTGGGGGCACTACCGGCAATCATAAATTGCAAATTGTTTCCGAGTGCTGCCCGCCATTTGGAAAAAACCAGCTTGCGCGCAATTGACAGTTGGAATTCGTACCAAGCACCATTGGCATTATAGGGTTGGTAGCGTTCTCCCAAGTCCAGAGCCCAATAGAATAAGCGTTTTTTTAGCCCGGTTAAAGAACTTCCCTTGTCGACTATTTTATCAAATACTTTTTCCAGAAGTCGTGGCACAACAGCCATAAAATGAGGCTGTACCTCACGTAAATTATCGCCAATTTTCTCGATACTCTCAGCAAAATGAATTTCAAAGCCCATGTATTGGCAGTAATACGAAGAAGCTCTTTCGAAGATATGACTGATAGGTAGGTAGCTAATAGCGCGTTTGTCAGAGTCGTAGAGGGCTAGGGTGTTACCGACCGAAAAAACGTTGCTGAGTATGTTTTCATGACTTAGCATGACTCCCTTAGGGGTACCTGTGGTTCCAGAGGTATAGATAATGGTAGCCAAATCATTTGGGTCAACCTCTGATTTCCGCAAATCGATGGTTTCGGTTACGGCTGTGGCGGATCCTAAAGCTAAAAAATGTTGCCATCCTTGTGGAGTATCCAAATTTTCGAAGGAATAGATTTCCTTGAGTTGTGTTTGCGTTTTTACCTTCGTAACTTTCGAGAGGAGTTCGTCGTCACTCACAAAGCAATAGCTGCTGTCGGAGTGTGCTAGTATGTAGGCAAAATCCTTTTCAGAAAACGTCGGGTACAGCGGAACATTCACAGCGCCAATTTGAGTGATTGCCATATCCATCATATGCCATTGTGGGCCGTTGTTTTGGATGATGAGCGCTATTTTATCACCAGGTTGAACGCCTAATGCGAGTAAGCTGGCACTAATTTGTTGAATAAACTCAAGGTATGAATGGGTGCTGATCGATTGCCATTCGCCGTTTACTTTATGAACAAAACAGCGCTCTTGTGCGTGATTTTCAAGTTGATAATACGGTACGTCAAAAAGTCTTGTTACTGAAGGAGATCTATGCATATAAAAGCTATTTGCTATAAATCTACTAAAAAAATAATTAGCTATTTAATACTTCCAGTAACAGTTCACAACCACTTTTTAATTCATCTTCTGATAGGGTGAGGGGAGGAGTGATGCGTACTGCTCTACCTTCAAACAAAAGCCAAAACAAAATTAACCCGCGGTCTAAACAACGCAAAATAACATCTGTAGCCCGTTCCGGACTCTCTAAAATTAGTGCGAGCATGAGGCCTTTTCCTCGAATTTCTTTAACCTGAGGGTGTCCTTCAAAATACGATCGTATCAGAGCTTCCTTTTTGAGTGCTTGCTCCATTAAGTCGCTATCAGTAATGGTGTTAACGGTCGCTAGGCCAGCCGCCGCAATGACTGGGTGCCCACCAAAAGTAGTGATGTGTCCTAATTTAGGGTTGTCTTGCAAGCAGCGCATGACTTCATGACTACTGATAAAAGCCCCAATGGGCATTCCGCCACCTAGTCCTTTTCCGGTGATGATGATGTCAGGCTCAACAGCGTAGTGTTCAAAGCCCCAGAAACGCCCAGTTCTTCCAACTCCTGTTTGTATTTCATCTAAAATTAACAAAGCTCCCATTGCATGACAGCGCTGTTTGACTTTTTGTAGATAGTCGTTTTTTGGAGTTATAAAACCAGCACCTCCTTGTATCGTTTCTAAGATGACTGCTGCGGTGTTTTTGGTGATTTTAGAGAGTGCTTCTTCTTCGTTGAAGGGAATGAATCGGATACCTGGTATCAAGGGTCTAAAGGCGCTGTTTTGTGCTTCTGCACCACAAACGCTCATTGCTCCTTGTGTATTGCCGTGATAAGCATTTTTAGCCGCTATAATTTCTGACCTTCCCGTGAATCTTTTTGCTAACTTTAAGGCACCTTCGGTCGCCTCTGTACCTGAATTTACCAAATACACTGATGACAGCGTTTTAGGTAAGGTAGCAGCCAATGCTTTACAGAGCCCCAGTTGAGGTTGCTGAATGAACTCACCGTAAACCATGACGTGCGTGTATTGCTGCATTTGAGCAGTCACAGCGTCGGTAATTACTTGAGGAGCATGTCCTAAACTGTTGGCCGATACACCTGCTACAAAATCGAGGTATTGTTTTCCACTGCTATCGTAGATGTAACTTCCCTTTGCACTCGCTATTTCGATAGCTAAGGGATGTGGTGTTGTCTGTCCTTGAAATTGTAAGAAATCACTCTTGGTATTCATTTATTGCTCCTCTTTTAATTCGTAAACGGGTTGTCCTTCTCTTTTCTCTTGCTCTTTGCTAAATTGCGTTTTCGCTTTTTCTATTGCTGCCTTTTCCTTTCTAGGTTTCTCAGCTGTTTTTTTATCGTCTTTAAAGATGTCTTCTACCGTCAAAGGCTGTTCGTCCCCTCGCCATACAAAACCAGGGAATTTGCGTTTCGAAGGCGGAAATTCGGAAGGAGGGAAGGTTTCTCCATTTGGCTTTTTTAGGTACTTTGTCTGAATAATTTCACTGTTTTCCAGGGTGAATTCAATATCACTAGCAATCTCTCGGGTAATGGTCTCCAATTTTTGGGTGTCTTCGTTGCGATTGTAATACAGCGATTCTGAATTTCCCTTGACCAGCATAATGCGCAGTTCGTTTTCTTCAAACTTTCCAAAAATGTCACGTCCTTTGATCTGATTAAAATCGTCATCGCTCAACGAATCTTTTTGTATGATGAACGCATTTTGTAACACAAATAAGGAATCTAATTTATTGGTTTCTTTTTCCGATTTTAAATGGATACTATCTCCTGTTATCTGGCTTTTCCCTGACCAGAGGACTGGTCGTTTGAACATGCGAGTTAGCCCTGTAACTTGACTGGTGTGAATAGAATCGCACTTTCCGCGCAGGTCTGACTTGAAAATTTTCACATCGTTGAAGATACGGACAATGCGTTCCTCTGGTTTTCCAGTAATCAAAATCTTATCTCCGTGTACATACATAGAATCTTTGTCGTGCTCGGAAATTGCTACCGCTCGCTCGGTGATAAAGAGCGAGTCTTTTTCTTCAAAGAGCTCCGCGTAATTTCCTTTTGTCACTGTATTTTGTATGGTGTCTATTATCTTAATTCTGTTCGTAGCCGAGGCAAAACCAGCGCGTTTGTCGTAGTAGAGACTATCCGCTTCAACGGTACGGTCTTTTAAAAACAATTTGGCACGCTTGACAAAGTAAGAAATTTCGGTATTGGTGTCATAAAATCCACGCTCAGAGTACACTTTGGTACTGTCTTTAAGATTGGTAATCGTACTCGGACCGTAAAGGTATGCCAAACTGGTATTCGTGTAATAGTCAAGGTGGTCTGACTCTAAAAAGTTATCGGGGTTGACAACGGTGACCTTGGATTTTGCACTAAATTTTTTCTCTTCCAGATAATAGGTGCCGCGTTTGCTTTTAAGAGTGTTCTTTTTATCCTTAATAGTTCCTCCTGTCTGATAGAACAATACTTGTGCCTTGCGGTCGAAGTGTAGGGTATCCGTTTTCATGGTCATCTCTTTGTCGTTGATCTCGACATTTCCCCACGACACGGCTTTTTTTGTATTACCGTTGTAAATGGCGTATTCGCTGTATTGGATAATACTATCTCCTTGCTCAATAACAACTTCTCCTGCGGCTTTAAATAGGTTTTCTTTTTTGTATAGCAATGCCTGCTTACATTCTAAGGTAGCGCCTTCATGAGCTATTTTTACCTTCCCTAGAAGTATCGTAGCTCCTGGGTGTTTTTTCTCATCTACTTCACTGTATTGACTCGATAAAACATCTATTTTTTTAGACTGGGCAATGCTGTATTGTGTCAGCAAAAGCAAACAAATATAAAATAGGTTCTTCACTAGGCATTTAATTTAGACAGCAAAAATAAGGAAAAGTCCATGCCAAAGTTCTTAAGAAGACGATAAAATATATTCGGTTTCCCCTGTCCATGGGATTTAATTGTACTAATTTTGTGAAAATTTAAAAATTACAAGATTATGAGTGCCCATTTTGATTTATCAAAAGAGGAAATGAAGTCTTATGGATATAAAATAGTCGATCTTATAGCAGATCATTGGGATTCTATTGGAGATAAGAAACCCGTAATCAGGGCGACCCGAAAAGAAATGGATTCGGTGTTTTTGCAAGAAGCTCCCAATGAAGGGACACCAGCTGAGGAGGTATTGGATTTTGTTATGGACAATGTGATTCCTAACAGTACTGTGATTTCACACCCGAAAGCATTTTCGTTCGTACCTGGACCGAGTAATTACATCAGTACAATGGCCGATAGCTTGGCTACGGGATTCAATATATTTTCAGGTGGATGGATGGTGTCGCCTGCAGCTGCTGAATTGGAAATTGTAACGATGAACTGGTTGCTAAAGATGTATAATTTTCCGGTAGCCCAAGGAGGAGGAATTTTTACGAGTGGAGGTTCCATGGCCAATTTAACGGCGTTGGTGACGGCGAGGAGAATTAAATGCGGAGATGATTTCTCAAAGGCCGTGATTTACTTGTCAGATCAAGCGCATTCATCGAATATTAAAGCCATTCGAGTCCTCGGATTTAAAAAGGAACAAATTCGCGTATTGCCTACCGATTTGGAATTCCGTATTAGTATGAATAAGCTCAAGAACGCCATTGCTAAAGATCGTTTGGAAGGCTTGCAACCTTTTTGTTTCATCGCTTCGGCAGGAACGACGAATACGGGAACGGTTGACCCCCTTCACGAAATAGCAGATGTGTGTGAAGAAGAAGATTTATGGATGCACGTCGATGGTGCCTATGGAGGAGCGGCAATTTTAAGCGATAAGGGAGCGAAAGCACTTCGCGGAATAGAACGCGCCGATTCATTGACGGTAGACCCTCATAAATGGTTTTTCCAACCCTATGAAATTGGTTGTCTCTTGGTAAAAGATAAAACTTGGTTAAGCGGTACTTTTAGTGAAAAACCTGAGTATTTAAGAGATATTGAAGGGAATGAGTCAGAAATCAATTTCTACGACTATGGAATTCAGTTGACGAGACGCTTTAGAGCACTTAAGTTCTACATGTCGATCAAAACTTACGGATTGGATACTTTTAGAAAGGCTGTGAGCTACAATATCGATTTGGCAGATCGCGTAGAGAAAGTATTGCGTAAAAGTAGAAACTGGGAAATTATCTCCCCAGCTACCTTGGCAGTAATCAATTTCCGCTACAATCCGTTGGGGTTAAATTTAACAGAAAAGGAAATCGACGTATTAAACCAGAAGATTTCAGAGAAAATAATGGAGTCTGGTGATGCCTTTTTAGTCACCACTGTTTTAAACAAACAAGTCGTATTGCGCATGTGTTTAATCAACCCAAAAACGACCTTTGAACACATTGAGGAAACGTTTTTGCAGTGTAATGCTTACGCTGAAGAAATACTTAAACAATAAAAAAAAGAGCTCAAATGAGCTCTTTTTTATGGATTATCCCTTGTAGAAAGGTAACTTTACTACTTTAGCCGGAATTTGTTTTTTTCGAATTTGGATGCGGATTTCGCTGTCTACTTTAGAGTTTGCTTTGGTAACATAACCTAGTCCAATACCTTTGTTCAAAGAAGGACTCATAGTTCCTGAAGTTACTTTTCCAATCACAGTACCCTCTTGATCCACAATTTCGTATCCTTGTCTAGGAATTCCACGCTCTGTCAATTCAAAAGCGACGAGTTTACGAGTAATACCTTCTTCCTTTTGTTTTTTAAGGTTTTCCGCATTGATAAAGTCTTTGGTGAATTTGGTAATCCATCCCAAGCCTGCCTCAAGTGGTGAGGTAGTATCATCAATATCATTACCGTATAAACAGTATCCCATTTCTAAACGCAAGGTATCACGCGCAGCGAGTCCGATAGGTTTAATTCCCCAATCAGCTCCTGCTTCGAATACTTTGTTCCAAACGGCTTCTACATCTTCGTTTTTAACGTATATTTCAAATCCTCCAGATCCTGTATATCCAGTTGCTGAGACGATAACATTTGGTAAACCAGCGAAATCAGTAATCTCAAAGGTGTAAAATTTGATAGCTGATAAGTCAACAGAAGTTAATGATTGCATTGCCTCTGCCGCCTTAGGTCCTTGAATAGCCAAAAGTGACCAGTCATCCGAACGGTTTTCCATGGTAACACCTAAATCGTTGTGCTGTGAAATCCAATTCCAATCTTTTTCTATATTGGAAGCATTGACCACTAACATGTATTCGTTGTCGTTGATCATGTAAATAATAAGATCATCAACGATCCCTCCATCAGCATTTGGCATACAACTGTACTGTGCTTTACCTGGAACTAATTTAGAGGCGTCATTAGAAGTGATTTTTTGAATTAAAGCAAGCGCGTGCTCACCTTTTAAGAAAAATTCTCCCATATGACTAACGTCAAATACACCAACACCTTTTCTAACCGTTTCGTGTTCAACCGTTACTCCTTCGTATTGCACAGGCATGGTATATCCTGCAAAAGGAACTAATTTTGCTCCTAGGGCTTCGTGTACGTGCGTTAATGCCGTTTTTTTCATTGTGTATAATTGTTTGTTTTTACCCCGCTAAAGTAGTTAAAAATTAACGAACAAAAAGTCCATTTTTGTTATATATTTCAATGGAATCTTAACTAAAGTTATGTTAATATACTAACAATCTTAGCGTTTTTGGTGTAACTTTGAGTAACTACCAAAACGCGAGTACCATGAGCTATCAAAGATATATTGTAAGCCTGTGCACATTAGTATTTGTACAATGGAGTGCAGCCCAAGTTCCCAAGGATTTCCTATCAGCGACTTTTCACAAAAATCGCAGAGCTGAATTGCGTAAAAAAATGCCAGCGAATTCCGTAGCTGTGATTTTTTCCAATACAATGAGGAACCGTGCCAATGACGTTGACTACGTATTTCATCAGGATCCTAATTTCTATTACTTAACGGGGTTTAGAGAACCTAATGCCGTTTTAATGTTGTTTTCGGATATGCAACAAGATGATGCTGGTCAACGTTACAATGAGTTGCTGTACGTGCCGAAGAAAGACCCGCGTTACGAGTTGTGGAACGGTAAGCGACTAGGAATGAAAGCGGCAAAAAAGCAGTTGCTTTTTGACCGAGTAAGGACAACCGAACAATTTTTAACGGACTCTTGGCAGTTTAATAGGTTCAAAAAAATACTGTTGTTTAAGTTTCAGGATGATTATCGCAATAGTATGAGGAGTTCAGTTGATTTGTACGATTTAGTGGTACATTTTAAAAATTCTGCAAATTACGTTGGTAGAAGAACATTACCAACGTCAAAACAGCAATTGTATCAGCTGATTCGAGCGACTCCAATTGAAAATGCGGCCTCAGTTGCTCAATACATTGGTAAAAAAATAAACGAAGATGCCACGCTAGCCAAGGATAGTTTATTGGTAACTTACAGTACCAAAGAGGTTGCTTTTCAAAAGGAAATACGCAGCAAGGTACGCCAGATGCTAGCTGTACAAGGAAATTTTGATCACCAGTTTCTACCTCGAACGATGGCGACCATGCGCGAGATTAAAAGACCTGAAGAACTGACCTTATTGCGTAAGGCGATTCGGATCTCAGCAATGGGACAAGTAGAAGTAATGAAGGCGATGAAGCCCAATATGTCAGAGACTGAAATACAGGGGATTCATGAGTTTGTATATAAAAAATACGGTGCGGAGTACGAAGGGTATCCTTCAATTGTGGGAGCTGGAAACAACGGCTGTATCTTACACTATATTGAGAATAGTAAAACTAAGGTTGCAGGAGAATTGGTTTTAATGGATTTGGGAGCCGAGTACCGCGGATACACAGCCGACGTTACACGCACCATTCCTGCTTCTGGAAAATTCTCAGTTGAGCAAAAAGCAATTTACGAATTGGTATTAAAGGCACAAAATGCGGGTATTGCACAGTGTGTAGCAGGAAATCCATTTTGGAAGAGTGGTGAGGTTGCTAGAGCCATTATTAACAAAGGCTTATTCGAACTCGGAATTATTGACCACCCCGATACCAAACACCAGTATTTTCCGCACGGAACCTCACATCACATTGGTTTGGATGTGCATGATCCCGGGAATTACAATAATTTTGAAGTCAATATGGTGGTGACCGTTGAGCCCGGGGTTTACATCCCTAACGGAAGTCCATGTGATAAAAAATGGTGGGGTATCGCCGTCAGAATTGAAGACGATATCTTGATTACGAAAGAAGGACCTGTCAATTTATCTGATGAAGCACCCAGAACAGTAGAAGCCATAGAAAAACTTATGCGTAAGGAGAGCGTGTTAAATCAATTTAAATTACCTAAATTGTAGGTATGAAATGGACAAAAGATCACTTGTATAACGGTTTTTTCTTGATTTTGATAGCGGTATTGTTAACCAAACCGGGAAAAGTTTTTTTTACTCGCTTGCTAGCAATGGGGCCTACGGTTATTGAGCAATCGGAGCAAAAATATACGGGCGATATGCATTGGGAGCTCATTGGGCTTAATACTCCCAATTTTCGGTGGGAACAGGCTAAAGGCGAAGTGGTTTTTGTGAACTTTTGGGCTACTTGGTGTCCGCCTTGTGTTGCGGAATTGCCTAGTATACACCAGCTGTACCTAGTTTATAATAAAAAGGTAAAATTCGTTTTTGTCAATGGGCAAAGTTGGCCAGAAATTCAAGGTTTTTTCAAGGAACAAAATATAGACTTGCCGAGCTTTCAGCAGGGGTCTCCAACTCCTAAAATACTGCAAACTCAAAGGATACCACGAACGTTTGTTATTGATCGTAATGGAAATATAGTTATCGATGAAGAAGGAGCTGTCAATTGGTACAGCGAGTCGTTTCGGAAACTGTTAGATGAATTAATTACCCAATAAAAAAAGCCGTACTGCTTTGCGTACGGCTTTTGTATTCTATTATAACGGGAATGCTTACTTTTTGTTCACTTTGATAGGTAGCATGTAGATGTCTTGTTTCTTCACATTAGAAGTCTTAGCTACTTTCTTGTTGTTTAATCTGTTTTTGATGATTTTGTTTAAACGCTCATCTTTAGAAATAACATCAACAATAACGATCTCGTTTTTGTTGTTTACTAAGAAAGAAACTCGAACGTTTAAGTTTTCTTTAGTATCTAATTTGATAGTAGACCCAATTAAGTTTACGATCTGAGTACGCAATGCACTTGTAACTTTTTTACTAGGAGTATCGTTGTTTGCAAATGTTGCAACTGATACGAACATACAAGCACTTAAAATTAAGTTATTTACTAATGATTTCATTTTCGTTTTTTTTAATGAATTTTCTTTAAATTAATTTCTGGTGCAAAGATAGAAAGCAATTTTGATTTTGAGAATTTAAAAAAGAAATTAACATATAATTGGGTGTTTTTGTTTTAAAACGCCCTTTTTGGTTAAATAATTACGAATAATGTAATTTTGATTAAGGTGGGGTTGTCTTTTTATGTAGGAATTTATAAATAAAAAGGAATATGATAATTGGGCTGTGTTAGGGACGTATTTAGGGAGTGTTAAGTTTATATTATCGACTAAATTTTGTCGTTTTTTAAAGCCGATTTTACTTGATTTACCCAAATTTTAGGATTTTCTAGCATCGGAAAATGACCTGTTTCAGAAATCAAATACCATTCACAATTTTTAATCTCACTGCGCAGTTGTTCAGCAATGGCCATAACCGCAATTGGATCGTTTTTGGCCCACACTACGCCAATGGGAGTGTCAGTACTGCGTAGGGCACCGATCCAACGATGCCAAAAAAAGTATCGTTCGTTAATATAGTTACTCAATCGAGGAAGTGCAGCTCTACCATTTTTATAGGTGATGATCTCCCATAAGACATCGATTTCTTCTTGAGTGAGTTGGACAGAATCGTAGTAGATTTGCTTTAAGTTTCTAGAAAAAAGAGCTTTTGTTCCCAATTTAGCAACCCATGGACCGAGGTGTTTGTTTTTTAATAGTTTTTGGATAGGGCGAAGTTTTGCCAGTTCTATATGCATACTTCCGTTGCATAGAATAAGCTTTGTGATGGTAAAAGGCAAGGATGCTTGTTCTTTTCTAGCCAGCAGCTCCGTGGCAATACTCGTACCGTAATCATGTGCTAAGACACTTAAATGGGCTATGCCTAACTGCTTCCACAAAGCAATAGCAACATCCGTTTGCTCTATTAATGAATAAGAGTAGTTGGTGGGTTTATCAGAAAATCCAAAGCCGAGGTGATCGTGCAGAATAACTCGGTAGTCTTGTGCTAAGATATCAAGTACTTTATAATAGTCGAAAGAAGAGGTAGGGTACCCGTGTAATATTGCTAACACAGGCTTGTTACCTCCGGTATCAATAATGAAGATATCGCGATGGAGTACCTTAGTATGGTATCCTTTGTTTTTCCAATGTTCAAGTAGCATAAGTTCGGTAAATTGTCCTTTACAATATACTTAAAAATACGTAGTTTTGAATTCTTTTAAAATTATAGCCTATCTACTTTATTGACGTCATACTCCCGGTGCCTTTGCAAAAGGCTTTTACCTATAAGATTCGACCAGAGGAAGCCTCCTTTTTACAAAGAGGTATGCGGGTAGCGGTTTCTTTTGGGAAAACGAAGGTGTATACCGCTATTGTTCATAAAATTCATCAGCAGGCACCTATAGGGTACGAAGCGAAAGACATTCATCAAATTTTAGACGATCGTCCGGTTGTCAATGAAGAACAACTGAAGCATTGGGAATTTATCAGCCAGTATTACAGTTGTGCTTTAGGAGATGTCTACAGGGCGGCATTGCCTTCGGCGTTTATGTTGGAAAGTGAAACTGTGTTGCATAGAAATGTTGATTTTGTAGAGGATGCTAGTTTAGGAGATGAAGCCTTTTTGATTTTTGAAGCACTGCAACACCATTCGCAATTAACCATCCATCAAGTGGTCGATATCTTAGGCAAAAAAACGGTGTTACCAATCATCAATGAGCTGTTAGAGGCAAAGGCAATCAACATCCAAGAGGAAATTTATGAAACGTATAAGCCTAAATTAGTCAAGTACGTCCGTTTGCATGCAAAATACGATAATTCTACTGCGCTGCAGGAGTTGATGGAAATGCTGAATAGAGCTCAAAAACAGCGGGTGGCTGTGATGACGTATTTTCAATTGGCATCACAGAAAAAGCCAGTAAAAGCCAAAGATTTGGAAGTTGCGGCTGAGGTGAGTGCTGCTGTCTTAAAGGCGCTAGTATCGAAAGAAATCTTTGAGTTTTACGAGCTGCAAACAGATAGAGTACAATTCGATGGAAATCAGGAAATGACTAAGGATCTCAGCGATTTTCAAGAAACGGCTTACAGTGAAATTAAAGAGTTGTTTCAAGAGCAATCGGTAGTTTTGTTGCACGGAGTAACGGGATCGGGAAAGACGGAAATTTATGTGAAGCTTATCCAAGAAGTTTTAGCGCAAGGTAAGCAAGTGCTGTTTTTGTTACCTGAGATTGCCTTGACTACTCAGATAATTAATAGGCTTAAGAAGTTTTTTGGAAAACAAATAGCTGTATTTCATTCCAAGTATTCCATGAATGAACGCGTTGAAGTTTGGAACAATGTACTCGAAAACAAAGAGAAAGCACAAGTTGTGTTAGGCGCTAGATCGGCCTTGTTTTTACCTTTTTCGAATTTAGGTTTGGTTGTCGTGGATGAGGAGCACGAAAGCTCTTATAAACAAAATGACCCTGCACCGAGGTACAATGCGCGTGATGCAGCGATAGTACTTGGATTGCAACACGGAGCAAAAATTTTATTGGGCTCTGCAACGCCCTCTATTGAGAGTTTTTACAATGCATCCCAAAAAAAATACGGATTGGTGAGCTTGACTAGGCGCTTTGGGAATGTGCGTTTACCGGCTATCGAACTCATTGATTTAAAAGAAAAACATCGAAAACGAGAGATGACCGGTTTGTTTTCCGATCGTTTGTTAAAGTTAATCCAGGCCGCATTGGATGAGAAAGAACAAATTATATTGTTTCAAAACAGGAGAGGCTATTCACCCGTAGTGGAATGCGGATCCTGTGGGAACTCCCCCCAATGCCCTAACTGCGATGTGAGTCTGACCTTTCACAAATTTAAAAAAGTATTGAAATGTCACTATTGTCATTATCAAAGAGCGATGCCTTCGAGTTGTGGTGCTTGCGGAAGCACGTCATTAGATACGAAAGGTTTTGGTACTGAGCAGATAGAGTTAGAGCTAAAGGAACTCTTTCCGAAATACAAGGTAGGACGTATGGATTTGGATACTACTCGAGGAAAATATGGGTATCAGAAAATTATTGGAGCTTTTGAAGCACGTGAAATTGATATCTTAGTAGGGACTCAAATGCTTTCAAAAGGCTTAGATTTTGCAAATGTCTCCTTAGTAGGGATTTTAAATGCCGATGCCATGCTCAATTTTCCAGATTTCCGTGCTCACGAGCGAGCATATCAGCTAATGGTACAAGTAGCGGGTAGGGCAGGGCGTTCGGAAAAGCAGGGGAAAGTAGCCATACAAGCCTTTAATCCCTACCATCAGATTTTACAGCAAGTGTCGACCAACAGTTTTCATCAAATGTACAAAGAACAACTACAGGATCGCTGGCAATTTCATTACCCTCCTTATTATCGATTGGTAAAGATTACCTTAAAGCACAGAGACTATGCTCGGGTAGATCAAGGGGTAAATTGGTTGGCAAATGCCTATAAAAATGTGTTTGGCGATCAGGTTTTAGGGCCAACGGAACCTGCGGTTTCCAGAGTGAGGAATCAGTATATAAAAAACCTGACTATTAAGATACCACCAAAACAATCACTTGCTAAAACCAAGCAACATTTGCTTAAAATTCGAAACACTTTTGAAGCGATAAAAGACTTCAGATCGATACGTTTTATCATCGACATTGACCCTTACTAGACGTTTTTTAGCAGATTCTGTGGTTTGGTGAGTACCAAATACACTTCTACAAGGGTGTTTTTACACTATAACTCTTCATATACGGTATTTTTTGAGTACGTATGGGGGCTTGATAATGAGATGTTTGCTTGATAAAAACGATGTTCGAATCTGATAATGAGCTAAATTTTAATAAAAAACGCAGTTTTTTTTGTTAAAATAAAAATAAGTAGTATATTGTAAATGTCTTTGGAGACGTCCTTAGACTTTCTTTTTCATAGCAATTTTCCCACTCAATCTTTGAGTGGGTTTTTTTTTGTCGATACACTTTATCGACTTATCTATAGTTAGCATTCATTGAAAGTAGGTTAATTCTCTTTCGCCTAATATCAACGCTTCACCAAGGTATTCCTTAGTAATTTGCAGTGTGTAGTTATTAAAAGCGAAGAGATATGAAAACAGAAACCATCAAAATTAAATTAGTAAGTAAGGAAGGATATGAAGCTTTAAATAGATTCATATTTATTGAAATTCCGGTTGTTTCCAATGAAGTATTGTTTAACCAAGTATTTATGGTTAAAGATTTCGGATTTGTGTTTCTAAACTGATAACCGCACTATAAAAAACTACTCGTCTTATACGAACAAGGGCGCTTACATAACAGTAAGCGCCCTTGTTCGATTAGGTTGAAACCTCAGCTAGTTTTAAATTCCGAATTGAAGGTTGAAAACGATGTTTCTACCAGGGTTTAAGATATTATCAGATTTTAATCTAGAAAGGTGGTTGATGTATTTTTTATCGAATAAGTTTCTAACGTTTATCGATCCTGTAAACTTGTATTTTCCGATATAGATATCACTACCGATACTTAAATTAGCAATAGTGTATCCAGGAGTTGGAGTTTCAAATTCACTTACACGATTTTGATCCATAAAGCTCTGAACTCCGAAAGAAGCAAAGCTGTTTTTTAACCAATTGTTTACTTGGAATTCTCCACGTAAGGTGTTTTTAAATACATTCGTAGGGATAAGTGGTAAGTAACGTTTACTGTCTCTTTTTCCTATTACAGATTCAAAACTACTCTCTAAGTGTAACCAGTCTAATGGGTGTGGATGTAAGTGAAATCCTATTTCTCCACCAAACAAATTAGCGTCTTCTTGTAAATAGGTATACACAGGAGCTCCGTCTTCAACTTCTCCTGTTGGAGATAAGAAGATGTAATCATTAATATTGTTATAGAAAGCATTAGCGAATACTTCAAAATGTTCAGACCCGTATTCTAAAGCAAGGTCAAACTGGTAGTTTTGCTCATTTTTTAAGTTGGCATTACCTTCTTCAAATCGATTTGTACCGTGGTGAACTCCATTGGAAGCTAATTCAGCTAAATTCGGTGCTCTAAATCCTTTTGCAATATTGATACGCGTAGTGAACATATCAAACAATACAGTTTTAAATCCTAAAGAAGCAGTAAAGCTATTAAATGATTTGTCTAAAGCTTCGAATACGTGAACCTCAGCTTCGTGCTTAATTTCGTGACGCTCAGTAGTGATGTTTCTGTTGTCAAAACGAAGTCCCGCTTGTAAAGCTGTATTTTCATCAAATGTATAGTTGGCTGTTGTAAATACACCAATATCGTTTACTTTGGCATTTGGAATTAAAATTTCTTCTCCAAAGTTTTTGTTATTCTGATGCATACCTTGCACTCCAACAATCATTTCAACAGCACCAAATTTAGGTAAGTGGTATTTTGCATTAAAATTGAACGTCTTGAGTTTCATGTTTAAAGCAGCTTCTCCTTCTTCGTGCTCGTCGTGATCAGGATCTGGAGCAGCGCCACCACCGTGACCGTGTTCTTCGTGCTCTTCGAACTCTTTTCTGTTGTTCACGATATATCCTAAATCTAAATCTAATTTTGAATCACCAAAGAAGATGTGGTTGTGCATACTCAAAATGTGATTTTGAATATTTTGATATGGGTTTTCTAGGTGCGTTTCTCTCGATTGCTCTCCAAAACCTTCTGTCAATCCTAAATCAGAATCGTTGTAGTTATAACGAACCTCAGAGGTAAAGTTTTTTTGGTGAAAACCAACTCCTAACTTTAAGTCTTTTTCTTTAAAACGGGTATTGGTTACCAGTTGTCCTGTTGGGATTTTATAGTCAGAGTGAATAGCATAAGTTCCACGAGCTAAGAATTGCCAGTTTTCAAGTGATGATTTCAATCCTAAAGACGTATTACTTCCTTGAGTATTCGTGAAAAATTGCTGTTGAACAGCTACTTTGGTTTGACCTTCTGCAGCAAATCGTTCAGGTTGAATATACAATACTCCTCCTAAAGCATCCGATCCGTATAATAGTGAAGCAGGCCCTTTGATCACTTCGACACCTTCAATTCCGGCACCGTTGATTCCCAATCCGTGCTCTCCACCAAACTGTTGGTTTTCTAAACGTACTCCTTGAGTATATACCAATACACGGTTACCACTCAAACCTCTAATTACAGGTTTTCCTATAGAAACTCCTGTTGAAACTTGAGAAACCCCTGGAATTACAGTGATTCCTTCGGCTAGGGTTGGAGCTCCTACCTTTTGGATGGCTCTTGCAGACAAACGATCGACCTTCATTACATTTTCCGATTGTAATTTGTTGAAAGGTGTCGATACAATAACTTCATCGATTTCAAATACAGAAGCATCCATTTTTGCATCAAATTGAATGTTTCCATTGCTGAAGTTAAAGGTTTTAGAAATGGTTTTATATCCGATATAGGTAAAATTGATCGTGATTTTTCCGTTTGGAATATTTTTTAATTCATAAGTCCCTGCTTCGTTAGAAGTGGTTCCTTTATGTAATTGAGGTGCATAGATTTCAACTCCGTAAAGAGCTTGGTTATCAGTGTCTGTAATAGTACCAGAAAGAGTACTTTGAGCGTATGTTTGGGCAAATCCTATAAAAAATAGGACGAATAATAATTTTTTCATGATCGTGTTTTATAATTATAATAGTGGTCAACTGCAGATAAAACTATCTCACAGTGATACGTGCCAAGCCTTTTAAGTACATTACCTAAAAGAGAATAGCGAAAAATGGGTTTGATATTACAATGATAAAACAGGGGGTGCCCTAGAAGATCTTAATTGGACAGTATGTGTGAGTAAACTTTGCGAAAAGCCCTCAATTTGTTTGTCGGTCTCAGGAAGGGTTTGAATTCCTAAAAGTTTAGGAACTTGGTAGTCGAAAGTTTCAAGATGAAAGAGAAGAATGGAACATTCTACGTTATTCTCGTGAAAGTGCTGCTCGTCTACAGCTGAACACACCACAACGTGGTCGTGATCTTCTTCAAACGTATGCGCCAACTGTATAGCAGAAGGCGTCAACAGCAGAAGAAGTTGTAGTAGTGTTATGTATCTCGTAACGATTTGCACCCTGCAAAAGTAATCAAAAAAACAAAACCCCGACATTTATATTTGTCGGGGTTTTAATTTTTATGGGTACATCGTTTATTTCTTCTTGTTTCCGCGCATTTTCATATTGAGCATTTCGACTCCTAAAGAGAAGGTAATGGCAAAGTACAAATAGCCTTTCGGAATGGTTCCAATAGCTTCACCGAAGAGTTTAGCATGTGATAAATGCGCCGCTTCTGCGATAAGCATAAACCCGATAAGGATAAGAAATGACAAGCCTAACATTTGAATAGTTGGGTGCTTGTTGACGAACTTTCCAACAGGATTGGCAAATAACATCATGATAATCATCGAAAGTATCACCGAAGTCACCATGATAATCATGGCACCTTCCACACCGTTGGTCATTCCAACAGCGGTAAGTATTGAATCAAAAGAAAAAACGATGTTGATCAAGGTAATTTGAACAATGGCCTGACTTAGACTGTATTTCTTTTTAGTACCTGCATCTTCTGGGTTTTCTTCTTGACCTTCTACCTTATGGTGGATTTCCTTGGTACTTTTAAAAAGTAAAAAGAGCCCTCCAGCAAATAAAATTAAACTTTGTCCTGTAATTCCAGCATTGAACCACGAGAGTTCAACGTGAAACAAGGGAGCGTTCATGGCAATTAATAAGGAAATTCCAAACAGCAATACCACGCGTAAAATCATGGCTAAAAACAATCCGATATTGGTTGCTTTCTTTTGTTCACTTTCTGGGAGTTTATTGGCGGCAATAGATATGAATATGATATTATCTATTCCCAATACGATTTCTAAAAACGTCAGGGTAACCAATGCTCCCCAGGTATCTGCTTGTAAAAATATTTCCATACTTAATTTAATTTATAAACGGTTCCTTTTTGTTTGAATTTTGAATAGCCTATACGCGCGGTAAAATCATAAGAGTCGTTAGTGACTTTGGTGATTTGTACAAAAATAGGGTCTTTGTCTAGTTTTGTTTTCGGCGATTTCATTCGCAGGGTATATGCAAAATTATTTTTCCATGAGATATAGAGGGTATCGATGTGTTTCTCTTCTTTTTGGGTAACCAAACTGTCTGTGGAAATACTTATCTTTTTTGTGTATTCTTCAATTTGAAGACTGTCTACACGCCTAATGGTTGTTTTTCCGTACGAGTCACTGGCCGGAATTTCAAAAGTTCCTGTTCTGAAGCGCAAAGGATCGCCTTTGGTTTCAGTTCCGCAACTGTATAAGCAGAGGCTAAGAAGTACTAAAATCGTTACTCTCATGATATATATATAGTAAAATTTAAATTCCAGTGTAATTTGATGGACTGATAGCTTTGAGCTCAGCTTTGATGTCTTCAGAGACCGTTAAAGTATCTATAAAAGCAGCAATAGAGTTCTTCGTGATCTTTTCATTGGTTCGAGTCAAACCTTTCAATGCCTCGTAAGGATTCGGGTACGATTCTCTACGCAATATGGTTTGAATAGCTTCTGCTACTACTGCCCAGTTGTTTTCCAAGTCCTCTTCAAACTTAGCTTGGTTTAACAAGAGTTTGTTTAATCCTTTTAAGGTTGCCGTAAATGCAATAATGGTATGACCAAAAGGAACACCCACATTTCGCAATACAGTACTGTCCGTCAAGTCGCGTTGTAGTCGTGAAACGGGAAGTTTTGCTGCAAGGTGCTCGAAGAGTGCGTTGGCAATTCCGAGGTTTCCTTCAGAGTTTTCAAAGTCAATAGGGTTTACTTTATGCGGCATTGCAGAAGACCCGACTTCTCCCTTTTTAATTTTTTGTTTGAAATAATCATTCGAAACATAGGTCCAAACGTCTCTGTCTAGGTCAATTAATACGGTATTGATGCGTTTTAACCCGTCGTATAGCGCAGCCATGTGATCGTAGTGCTCAATTTGCGTTGTTGGAAACGAGTGGTGTAAGCCTAAGATGTTTTCTACAAAATGAGTACCGAAGTTCTTCCAATCAATATTTGGATAGGCCACTTTGTGTGCGTTGAAGTTTCCGGTAGCTCCACCAAATTTAGCTGCATGAGGAATGTGTTGCACTTGTAAAACTTGATTGTTAATACGCTCTACAAAGACAAAAAACTCTTTACCTAAACGCGTAGGAGAGGCTGGCTGTCCATGTGTACGTGCTAACATCGGAACCTCAGCCCATTCTTCTGATAAAGCTGCTAAGGTACTTACCAAGGTATCGAGCGTAGGATAATACACCTCTTCCATGGCATCTTTAATAGACAAAGGAATAGCTGTGTTGTTTACGTCTTGTGAAGTCAATCCGAAATGGATGAACTCTTTGAATTGGGCGATGTTAAGGCGGTCAAATTCTTCCTTGATAAAGTATTCTACTGCTTTTACATCGTGGTTGGTGACTTTTTCAATGTCCTTAATTTTTTGGGCATTTTCAGCCGTGAAATTCTCGTAGATATTTCGTAAGTCACTGTATAGTTCTTTGTTAAAGTCTGCTAATTGTGGTAGTGGAAGTTCACAAAGGGCAATAAAATATTCAATTTCCACTTTAACGCGGTATTTGATCAATGCTTGTTCAGAAAAATACGCTGCTAAATCCGCAACTTTACCGCGGTACCGTCCATCAATTGGTGAGATGGCGTTTAATTGTGTTAAGTTCATTTTTGTTTGTTGTGTTGAAACAACAAATGTAAAAATTCTAAACTTTTTAACCTTGAATAATAAACTAAATTTCCAGATTTCAGCGTGAAGTTCTCGATGACCTATAAAGGTTCAGTAGCTATGAACTGTGTCAGTGCAATTCCGAAATGGTTTTTATCTGTACACCTTCCGCTTTTCTATGGTAACGGCTCCTTTTTTTTCTAAAGTTTTTATAGCTCGTATCACTGTTTCGACACGCAGCGCTAACAGATCGGCAATTTGTTGACGTGTATGCGGTATTTGGTAGCGTTCGTTTTTATCTTTTTGTGCCAGTTCGTATTTGAGGTAATCAAAATAGCGAAGTATGCGATGTGCGGGGTCTTGATTGGAAATTTCAGAGGCAATAATAGCTTTGTAATAGAGGCGTTTTGCCAACTGGGTGGTCAGTTGAAGGTGTATTGCTGGGTGCTGTTCCAATAAATTGAATAACGCTGATTTGGGCAGTACCCAAACCTCCGAATCCGCCATGGCTTCCGCATTAGCGGGGTAGGGGATGTCAATAAACAATGGTGGTTCTCCGAAACTTTGTCCTTGGTAAAAAATCCCTTGTATAAACTCTTTGGCATCGTCGTTGAAATTATTCATTTTAACGGCGCCTGCGTGTACCTGGTAATAATTGCGAGCGGTATCATTTTGAGCAAACAAAAGCTCACCCTTGGTATAGTTGCGAAGTTGCGCATCAAATTTTTCGAGAAGTTCTATTGGAATCATTATGATTTAGGTCATAAATTGCACAGGTGTAAAGATATACTTTTGAGCAAGAATTTAATAATTAACAGGTGAAAAGAGAAATTACAGAGAGACGAGATGTAAAGTTGTTGGTAACGACTTTTTATGATAAGATTAAAAGAGATGATTTTGTCGGGCCAATTTTTGTTCAAACCATTCCGGAGGAAACCTGGGAGGCACACTTAGAGAAATTGACTGATTTTTGGGAAACCAATTTGTTTTTTGTGAGGAAATTCAAAGGAAATCCAATGAAAGCACACCAAGACGTCGATAAAAACTTCCAATTTTCTATTGAACAAAAGCACTTCGGTAAGTGGTTAGAGCTCTGGTTCTCCACTGTCGATGAATTATTTGTAGGAACCAAAGCTCATGAAGCCAAAGAACGCGCTAGAAATATAGCCTCTATGTTGTTCTTTCGAATGTATGAAGCGAAGCCTAAGCCGCCAATGTCATAAGTTGATAAATAATCAGAAATATATTACCGGTAATACTAATGATAAACGACCAAGCTATCGTTTTAAAAGAACGTTGGCTAATGGCCATCGCGTTGGCTCCCATAGCAGAAATGCAGGTGAATACTAATGGAAAGTACGCGATGGTTTTATGGACTGCCAATGCCGCTGAAATGGAAGCAATCATGGTACCAGCAATAATGAGTATGATGGCGATTCCCATGGCATTAGACTGTTGCGCTTCGATTTCTTGATTTATCGTTTGAAAAATGTTAAACGTTGTTGGCTTTTGTTTGTTGTTGGTGATCGTATTAGTGATTTGCATGAGTTGTTTTTTTAAATTGTTCTACAAAGTTAGTCGTGATGAGCTCGGTAGTTTATGACTTGAATCATAAAGGCTGATAAGATTCTGGAGGGCATGAAGTATTTTTATCTAGTAATCATTATCTTCACGCTTTAAAACAATTTACGTGTCGACATTAACTGTAGTTTTATTGGTATGCGTTGCTATCGGAAGTGCAATTGCCACCTATATTCATTATTTTTTTCGAGAACAAGCAAGGCCTAAATACCTTTGGTTTTTAGCAATTATGCGATTTTTAGGACTGTTTTTTATTGGGGCGCTTTTGGTGAATCCAACAGTGGCTTTTATGGAAACAACAACGACAAAGCCCGTTTTAAATGTGCTGTTTGACAATTCGGCTTCAGTTAAAGCACTGAAAAAGGAAGAACAAGTAGAGAAGATTAGAAAAATCATACTTGAGGACAAGCAATTACAAGACAAATTTGATCTCGTTGCATTTGCTTTTGGAGCACAACCAACAACACTTCCTGATAGTTTAGTGTTTGACCAACCTTATACGGATATTACCAAAGCATTGAAAGGAAGTGAAAAACTGTTTAACAAGCGCAATCGCGTGCAAGTTTTGATCACAGACGGTAACCAAACGAAAGGGAATGCCTACCAGTTAGAAAGGTTTTCAGCTCCGATTTACCCTTTGGTTATTGGTGATACTACCGCAGTAGAAGACCTGAGTATTGAGCGTGTAAACGTAAATAAATACAGTTATATCGGTAATAAATTTCCGGTGGAGGTTCAGGTGAATTACGAAGGTAAAGAGACGGTGAATACCGTTTTTGAATTATACCACAAGAGCAAGTTGGTTTATCGAGAACCTTTGGTTTTATCGGCAGCTAAAAATTTTAAGCAAGTACAGTGCTTTGTGACTTCTGAAAAAGTGGGGCTTCAGTTCTACAGGGCGGTAGTAAAAAAGATAAAAAGCGAAAAGAATACAAAAAATAACAGCCGTTCTTTTTCTATTGAAGTCCTCAATGAAAAGTCAAAAGTGCTATTAGTGAGCACCGTTATGCACCCCGATTTAGGAGCCTTAAAAAAGGCTATTGAAAGGAGCGAACAACGATCTGTAACAATTACAACACCAACTCGTGCAGTTAAGGATATCGCGAGCTATGATTTGGTCATTGCGTATCAGCCAAATCAGCAATTTAAACAGCTATTCGATGCGCGATCTTCTAATATGCTTATCGTTACAGGGAGTCAAACAGATTGGAGTTTCCTCAATGCGCGTTCCCTGGGAATTAAAAAACAAGCCATCCAGAAATCAGAAGGTTACGGTGCTGTTTATAATCCAGATTTCTTGAGTTTTGTACAGAAAAATATTGGATTTGAAGAGTTCCCACCTCTTGAAGATAAGTTTGGAAGGATGCGCGTTACTAAGGAAGCGAAGGTATTGTTATATCAAAATATAACCGGCCTGGATACGAAGCAACCGTTGCTGGTAACCTTCGATGGACAAGAAGGGCGATTTAGCTGGTTGTTGGGTGAAGGTCTCTGGAAATGGCGAGCAGCCTACTTTGCAGTCAATGACAATTTCGATGACTTTGATGAGTTTTTAGGGAATTTTGTCCAGTTTACGAGTGACAGAGAGAAGAAAGAGCGTCTATCATTACGCTATGATAGAATAGTTCCTGCCAACCTATCTGTTGATCTTACGGCTTATTACGTAGACGAAACCTACCGATTTGATCCACGTGCGGCGCTGGAAATTCAGGTTCGTGACTCCGACAAAAAGGAGGTTACCCGCGTTCCGTTTTCCTTGAAAGGAAACGTGTTTGAAGTTCGTTTAGAAGGCTTAAAGCCCGGGAAATACAGTTTTATTGTAGTGGTAAAAGGACAAGACTTAAAACGATACGGGAGTTTCGAGATAGTGCCTTATTCCTTGGAAGAACAGTTTACTACTGCTTCGAAGGAAAAACTTGAGCTCTTGGCAGCACAATCGAAAGGAAAACTCTTTTATTCCGACCAAACAGAAGAGTTGGTAAACACCTTGCTTACAAACTCGAACCTACAGCCATTACAGTCAGAAAAACTTATAGAGAAATCCTTACTCGATTGGTATTGGATATTACTAGTGATAGCTGGTTTATTCAGTGCTGAATGGTTTACGAGAAAGTATTTCGGAAAAATATAAACGGTATGTTGGAAGAGCACTTTTTTCAATGCCCATACTGCTGGGAGCAAATTTCTGTATTAGTAGATACCAGTGTTCAGACGCAATCGTATATAGAAGATTGTGAAGTGTGTTGCAACCCTTTTCGAGTACAGTTAGCAATAGAAGAAAGGCAGCTCGTGTATTTTGAGGTAAATAGTATAGAACAGTAAATAAGAATGTTATGAAGTTTCACACCAGAAAATGGGTAAAACCCGAAGATTTAAACCCGAATGGAACCTTGTTTGGAGGTAGGCTATTGCAATGGATTGATGAAGAGTTAGGGATTTACGCCATCATCCAATTGGAAATCCCAAAGACGGTTACGAAGTTTATGTCTGAGATTGATTTTGTCAGTTCTGCTAAGCAGGGGGACATTATTGAAATTGGTATAGACGTGGTTAAGTTTGGGAAAACATCGATCACCTTAACTTGTGAAGTGCGCAATAAGTTAACGCATAAAACCATTATTGAAATCGATAAAATAATCATGGTGAGTTTGGATGAAAACGGCGTACCGACGCAACACGGAAAAACGGAAAAGGAATATGTAAAAGATCGCCTAAAAAAACAATAAAAAAAAAGAGAAGCCTCAGCTTCTCTTTTTTTTATTTTATTCTCGTCCTATCATGGAAATCTCTCTGTCGTTTCCAATTCCTTTAGGATTGTCTCCCCATTGATTTTTTCCGTGTTCGCTATCGGTACAAAACCAAACCAACATTAAGATAGGTCCAACAAGTGGGATCATCCTCAGCAGATAAAACCATCCGCTTTTACCGATGTCGTGCAATCGTCTAACCGCTACGGCCAAAGTAGGGATAAGGGTAATCAAGATGTATAAATAGCATATAATTATAAATACTGACGATTCAGTAGCAACGCCAGTAAGTGCAAGAGCTAGCAAAATAAGAATGTGAAACAACGTAAACATCCAATACTCTTTTCTTCTTGCTCTGCCCGAAAAATTCGCGTAATTTTCAAGTACTTTTAAATACCAATTCATAATAATTCTTTTTGTTTTTTTTAGTTAATTGATGCCAAATATAACAAATTAATGAAGTCCTCTTGACTTTATTTCCAAATACTTATTAATGGTGTTACCGGTCAAATTTCCAGGAGTGGAGAGTACTGACTGTATCCCGTATTTGCGGAGTTCGTTTGCAATTTGTTTTTTCTCATACATGAATTTTTCAGCAATCACCTTATCGTATACATCGCTGTCTGTTTTGGCTTTTTGCTCTGTAAAATTTATCAATTCGGTATTTTCGAAAAAGATAACAATTAACAGGTGGTTTTTCGCAATTGCGCGCAGGTATGGTAATTGTCTGTTTAAAGCATCTATTGTTTCAAAGTTGGTATAGAGTAAAAGCAAACTTCTACTGGTAATCTTTCGTTTAATAGTGGCGTATAATAAACTGTAGTCCGCCTCGATAAACTTGGTTTTTACGTTGTAGAGTGCATCTGAAATTAAATTCATTTGAGAGCGTCGTTGTTCAGCTACGACAAAATTATCCACGCTTTCGGCAAATGTCAGCATTCCGGCTTTATCTTGTTTCGACAAAATGATATTACTCAAGGCCAAAGTAGCGTTGATGGCATAGTCGAGTAAATGTAACTTGTCAAAGTCCATTTGCATGGTTCTCCCTTTATCGATAATGGCATAAACAGGTTGTGACTTTTCGTCTATGTATTGGTTAACCATAAGTTGGTTGCGCTTAGCGGTCGCTTTCCAGTTTAAGGTTCTGATATCATCTCCTGAAACGTATTCTTTGATTTGTTCAAATTCGAGGGAGTGTCCGAGTCGTCTGATTTTGCGACTTCCGATAGCAGTTAAATTATTGCTGATGGCTTTTAAGCTAAAATCTTGTATTTTTAAAAAAGAGGGATAACATTTCAATGTTTTTTCTGTTCCTAGTTCAAACTTTTTACTAGCCAGTTGAAATGGGGTTGTGATGAATATGTTCACACGACCAAAATTGTATTCACCGCGTTTTTTGGGACTGACAATATAGTCAATCTGAACTGTTTTATTGCGCGTTAAGCTTTTGGTTAAACTAAAGTTGTGCAATTGAAACTGAAAGGGGAGTTCTTCCAAAATTTCCGCTTTAACTTTAAATTTATATTTGCTAGTAAGGTGCAATTGTACCGTATTATCATCTCCGTTTGACAAGCGTTCAGGGAGTATCCTTTCTAATTGTAGGGCATTTTTGGTGCTGAACAGCAATAGCATATCAACCAAGGTAAGCAGTACCAAGAAAAACACTCCCAATTTAGCTATCCAAAAGAAAAAGGGCACGAAATATCCTACTATAAAAAGCATACTCAGCATTCCGACCCCGTAAAAGAATCGATTGTTGAGAAATAAAGAATTGTATAAATTCTGCATGTGCTTATCTTGGAATTTCTACGGATTCGATGATTTGTTCAATGATTTGTGTACTTGTGAGCCCTTCCATTTCGCGTTCAGGGGTTACAATAACACGGTGTTGCAACACTGGAATGGCTGCAGACTTTATATCTTCAGGTGTAACAAAGTCTCTTCCATGGATACCGGCAAAAGCTTTTGCTGCATTTAAAATGGCAATCGTAGCCCTAGGAGATGCTCCTAAAAATAAAAAGGAGTTGCTACGAGTATTTACCACGATATTGGCTATGTATTTCAACAAATGAGGCTCCACTTTTATCTGTTTTACGAGAGCTCTATATTTCGTAATCTGGGCTCCTGAAATCACAGGTTCCACAGCGTCGAGTTTGCTTCCGTTTATCAGTGCTTGCTCACGGGTCACGATTTCTAGCTCTTCTTCTGCAGTTGGATATTCAACGTTAATTTTAAAAAGAAAACGATCGAGTTGTGCTTCTGGTAATCGATAGGTACCTTCTTGTTCTACGGGGTTTTGCGTAGCTAGCACTATAAAAGGCTCGTCCATTTTATAGGTAACGCCATCTATAGTGATTTGCTGCTCTTCCATAACCTCGAAAAGAGCGGCTTGCGTTTTAGCCGGCGCTCTGTTAATCTCATCAATCAAAATCATGTTAGAAAATACAGGTCCCTTTTTAAATTCAAATTCAGAGGTCTTTACATTAAACACCGAGGTCCCTAAAATATCCGAAGGCATTAAATCGGGAGTGAATTGTATACGGCTAAAATCAATACTAATAGTATTCGATAAAAGCTTTGCCGTAACTGTTTTTGCTACTCCTGGAACTCCTTCTATCAAGGCGTGACCATCGGCTAATAAAGCAACAATTAAATGGTCCATCATGCGCTGTTGTCCAACAATCACCTTTGAGAGTTGCGATTTTATTTGGTAAACGCTCTCTTGTAACTCTGTTAAGTCAATCCTGTTTTCAAATTCAAGATTACTAGATTCGTTTGTTGTATTTTCCATAATTAGCGATTTTCAAAAAAGTTTTCTATTAATGTATTTAGGCGCAATAATTCGTCTTGACTACATGACGATTTTTTATTGAGCATAATAATGGTGTTGATTAGATAGCGTGTTGTACTCAGTTCATTACCCGATTTTGCAGCGAGTTTTTCAATAAAGTCATCATTGAGTACGTTGGTTTCTATCAAATATTTGGTACGTATTTTTTCAAGAAAATACGTGATTTTTTTGGTGATAATATTTTTGTGATTTTCTTCTTGGCGATACAAGTTGGCAATAGTATGGGTGAATTCTAAGGTCGCATTTTTCAATTCCGGTAGCTCCGGAACAGGGCGTTGTCGTCTTCTAGCATTAAAAAGCATGAACAACAGCAGTCCAAAGAAGCCTAAAAGCAATGCCCATTTTAGCGAATTGTGCTTCCAGAAGAACTTTAAGATAGAGCGACTCTCTTCTTTGGCCATTTTTCTTGAACGAATAGCTGGATCCCAAAACGAGTTGCGATTGGGAAGGTACGATAATACCTGAGCGACATAGTCACGGTTAGCCTTTTTGAGCAAGTAATAATTGGTAAATACGATAGGGTTGCTGTGCAAGTAAATTTTACCATCACCATAACTTATTTGTAAGAAATTAGGGTTGTGTTTCCTACCGATGGTTTGGTAACCTAAAACTTTTGTCGAGCTGCTGTCTAGCTCCGAAAAATAGTGGTTGTGCAGGTTGCGGTCATACTCAGTTTTAAAAGGAGTAAAGTGATTGCGGTCTAAAGTCAAAGTTCCGCTCATGTTTTTACGGTTGTTTTTACCGTAAGCAGAACCGTCTTTCGTTTCAAAATGGAGGGCGTCTTTTAGTTCTTCACCAAAATGGTCCAAAGAAATAAGTGCATCATTACCTGCCGCTACAAAGTTAAGTAAGCTAGCCACACTAACAGAGTCCAACCTAGCATCGTTTTTTTTGATGAGATAGTAATTGGCAATTTCTGATTCTTCTTCAAAATAGATATCATCTAGGTAGTCGTGAATGTTTTTACGCAAGTAAAGCACCTCATTATTGTCAAACAATTCGGGTAGTTCTTCGTATAAGATAAAAGTTCCGAAGGGATCTTTAGACCGTTTGCTGTAGTTTTCCTCCCAGTTGGTTTTTGAACAACTAGTCAAAAATGCGACAAGTATCCCTAAGGTAAAAAATGGTATGCTGCGATTCTTTTTCATTTATAGCGTTTTAAAGAAATCTTGATAACTGTTGGTTACCTGTTCAAATTCGACTTCATTGATAGGAAACTCACCGTACCATACGTAGTCGTACAGGTACACAAGGTAGGTGAAATGTTTGCGTTGAGAAGCTTGGCTCAATTCAAACAAGTACTGCGAGTTCGTTTTGTCTTTGTGATATTGTATCAGTTCTTTTTCGTTCAAACGCTGTAATAGAATCAGGTAATAGAAGCGTGTGGCCAAGCGGAAATTTTTTGCCGCAATCGCATTTTGTAAAGCTTTTTCGTAACCGGTTCTATCAATTAAGTCTACTTCCTCCTCCGTGGAAAACTCAGCTCCTTGAGCTATTTTTGATTTGCTTTTGTTCCAGAAATCAAAATCTTCCCCGATAAAGCTCTTCACTAAAATAAATACGACAAATAGGATGAGTAGGTAGGGGAGTATAGTTCCGATCCCCTTTAAAAGATCGATAAATGCCTTGCCACTGGACGAATTTGATTTTTTATCTTCCGTTTCTTCCTTTTTGGTTTCTTCTTCAATATAGGTAAAGTCCCTACCAGAATATTTCTCGTTGAGATTTTCTTTAAATTGACGTCTCTCCTGAATACTAGCCGATTCAATGTTCGGTTTAGGGTTGGTTTGCTGTAATGTTGTTGCGCGGTTCGCCGCTTGAATGGCCGAAAAACTCATTAGTACTATCAGCCAAGAAAGTAAATGTTTTTTCATTAGCGCAAATGGTGCTTTGAAGCTACTTTAAAGGGCAGTACCAAATAGTAATAACTGATACTTGCCAAAGAAGCTAGGATTATAATATAACAAATAATTGCTGGAATTTGATTGTAAAGTCGCGTGACATACCCTTCTAAAAAAGCAGCGACAAAGGTGAAGGGAATAGTACTTATAAAGAGGAAAAAGGCTTCACGTAGTCCCTTTTTTAACGACTCAATTCGTTTAAGAGCTCCCGGAAACAATAAACTACCTCCAATAATGTAACCAGCGCTGGCTTCTATTACCATAGCGAAAATTTCGTAAGTACCGTGGATCCATATTCCTTTGATACTGTCGTAAAAGCTGTTGTGTTGGTAAAAGAAGGCCTGGAAAACCGCAACCATGATACCGTTGTATAAAATGTAATATCCGGTTCCTATTCCGATAAACAATCCAGACAAAAACATGTTGAGCCCGACGCGGAGATTGTTGTCAAAGATTCCGATAAAAGATCCCCATGTACTGCCGCCTTTATAGATGGCCAGGGCATCACCACTCGCAATATTTTCTAAGGTTTCATCCACATAGGCATTCCCTAATATTTCTCTAGCAAAGTTCTCTTCGTTAAATGTAGACAACAGTCCGATAAAAAAGCAGATAAAAAAGAATGCAAAAGAAATGTAGATGTAGTTTCTTCGTTTGTAAGCGATTAAAGGAACCGTGTCAAAAAAGAAATGGAATAAATTGTTTTTATCCTGTTTCTTGGTGTGGTAAATTTTTCCATAACTTTTTTTTGCGAGCTTATTGAGGTAGGTAACTACCTTGCTCTTAGGGTAAAAGGATTGTGCATATGACAAATCGTTCATGATTTTAATATGCAAATCCGCAATTTCATCTGGGCTTTTTTCAGTTTTCTTTGAAATTACTTCTTCAAATTCAAGCCATTTTTCTTTATTTTGCTTAATAAAAGCTACCTCTCTCATAGAGAACAAAAATAAATAATGTATGAAAAGACTGCAAGTAAATACCACACAAAATGTAAAAATTAACTTTGAACTCGCACATGTGGGACTCCGATTAGGGGCTTTTGTTATTGACAATATACTAAAGTTTGCTTATGTGTATTTTGTGATGCAGCTCTTTAATTTACGATTGTTGGAAGCTACAGAAGATGGTTGGTCAGTAAAGGCCGTGACAGTGGTTCTGTTTTTACCGGTTACGTTGTACTCTTTGTATCAGGAAGTCTTGATGAATGGACAAACCTTAGGGAAAAGAGCCTTGAAAATCAGAGTGATCACAAAAGATGGGTTTAAGCCCTCATTTACCGATTATCTCATTCGTTGGTTTTTGCGAATTGCTGATTTTAATTTGTTTTTCTTAATAGGAGTCTATGTCTATGCGCTTGGAATGTCACATTTAGAGGCGCTTTTATATGTCTTGTTTTTTATGGGGAAAATGATAGGTTTTTTTATGATCCTATTTACAAAGAATAACCAGCGTATCGGAGATTTTGCAGCCAATACTACGGTAGTGACTCTGAAAGATGAAGTGAAGTTTTCACATACCATTTTAGAGAATATATCAGAAACATATAAGCCGAAGTTTGCTGCGGTCATTAAACTGTCTGATAACGATGCTCGTATTATAAAGGATACCTACAGAAAGGCGCGTAAAACTAAAGATTACAAGACCATAAAGAAGTTAAAGCTCAAAGTAGAAGAAGTGACCGGAATAACGGCCGAAAATCTTACAGATTTTGAGTTTATCGATATCGTGTTAAAGGATTATAATTATTATACGCAAAATATGTAGTGTTAAGAGAATGCTTCTTTTTAATGGCAATCATTCGTTTTTCTTTGAAGAACTGCAGAAGACTGCGTTTTTTTGAGCTGTATACGCTTCATTTGTTAAAGATTTATTACTACCTTTGTTAGATGTTGAAGAAAGTTATTCTCGTATTAGTCACCCTGTTATTGCTAGCGCCACCAATGCAAGCACACAATGATATTGTGGTGTACGACGATGCTGAACAACACGAGTTGATGGATGCTAAACACGAAGATTTGCATCATCAAAATGATAGTAATGAAGATGAACATAAAAAACACCATCATCATTGCTCTGTGGTAAATTTGTCCTTGGAATTTATTCCTGCGTGGTTTGATTTTGAAGTATTGCCCGTGGTGGGAGTAGTTCAAAAACCGCCTGTGTCTTACCAACAGACCTTTCTTTCTAATTATTTGGTAGATATTTTTCAACCGCCCAGAGTTTAAACATTAGTCCGTCCCCGGTACTTACATCGGGTAAGAGTACACGTGGTTAACGTGTCAATACATAATGTTTAAATTACTTTTCATGTTAGATAACATCATAAAATTTTCAATAAAAAATAAATTGATTATTGTTGTGTTTGTCTTAGGCTTGATTGGATGGGGAACCGTTTCGTTGCGTGACCTTCCAATTGATGCAGTGCCGGACATCACCAATAATCAGGTGCAAATTATAACGAGTGCACCTTCACAGTCTGCTCAAGATATTGAGCGTTTAGTAAGCTTTCCTATTGAGTTGGCAGTAGCTAATATTCCCGAGTTGGAAGAGGTGCGTTCCTTTTCTCGATTTGGTTTGAGTGTTGTTACTGTCGTATTTAAAGATCAAACGGATATTTATTGGGCAAGGCAGCAAATAAGCGAACGTCTGGCCGATGTAAAAAGTCAAATTCCAGCAGGGATTGGAGTACCTGAAATGGCTCCTGTGACAACGGGGCTTGGAGAAATATATCAGTATTCCATTTTTCCTACACCGGGTTATGAGGACAGGTTTTCCAGTATGGAATTGCGATCCTTGCAAGATTGGGTGGTAAGACGGCAGTTGTTAGGTATAGAAGGCGTTGCTGATGTCAGTAGTTTTGGTGGCTTTCTAAAACAGTATGAGGTGGCCTTAAATCCGGAAAAATTAAAAGCCCTAGGAATCAGCATCGCTGAAGTGGTAACGGCGCTTGAAAAAAATAATGAGAACACTGGAGGTGCCTATATTGATAAAAATCCTCGAGCCTATTTTATTCGAAGTCAAGGACTCATAGAAGATGTCTCGGCGATAGAAAAGATCGCTGTAAAACACACCCAGAACGGAACTCCTATTTGTATTAAAGATATTGCAACCGTAAAATTTGGCCATGCCACGCGGTATGGAGCAATGACCCGAAACGGAGATGGTGAAGTTGTGGGAGGCATCGTAATGATGCTGAAAGGTGCAAATTCTTCTCAGGTTATTGAGCAGGTAAAAAAACGCGTGGAGCAAATTCAAAATAGCCTTCCAGAAGGGGTTGTTATCAAACCGTTTTTGGATCGTTCTAAACTCGTGAATAAGGCCATAGGTACGGTGAGTAAAAACCTCATCGAAGGCGCTTTGATCGTCATCTTTATTTTAGTACTGCTCTTAGGGAATTTTAGAGCAGGGCTTATCGTGGCCTCTGTGATTCCGCTGGCGATGTTGTTCGCGATAAGTTTGATGAAACTCTTTGGCGTATCTGGAAATTTAATGAGTTTGGGAGCCATTGATTTCGGAATTATTGTCGACGGTTCAGTGATTATTGTAGAGGCAACCATGCATTTCTTGTCAAAAGGAAAACAACGTAGGTCACTGACGCAAGAAGAGATGGATCGAGAGGTGTACCAAGCGGCTTCAAAAATTCGCACGAGTGCTGCTTTTGGAGAATTGATCATATTAATCGTGTATTTGCCAATATTAGCTTTGGTAGGCATTGAAGGAAAGATGTTTAAACCCATGGCAATTACTGTGAGTTTTGCTATTCTCGGTGCTTTCTTGTTGTCATTGACCTATGTTCCGATGATGAGCGCCTGGTTTTTGAGTAAGGATATTCAAGTGAAGCAAACATTTTCAGATCGGTTAATGCAGTTTTTTAGATCAAAGTACGAGCCACTGCTTGTAATGGCTCTAAAACACAAAAGAAAGGTTGTAATAGCCGCACTGGGATGTTTTATAGGGAGTTTAGGAGTGTTTTTTACAATGGGTTCTGAATTTATACCATCGTTAGACGAAGGAGACTTAGCTGTACAAACCGTTGTTTCTACGGGGAGTTCATTAACGCATTCTATAGATATCACCAACAAGTCGAGTAGTTTATTAATGGAGGCTTTTCCCGATGAAATCGAGGAAATTGTGAGTCGCATCGGATCTTCTGAAATTCCTACCGACCCTATGCCTATAGAAGCCTCTGATATGATTGTAATTTTAAAAGACAAATCGCAGTGGACTCGCGCAGCTTCAAAAACTGCTTTGACCGAAAAGATGCAAGCCTTGCTCGATGAAAAAATGGTTGGAGTTGAATACGGTTTTCAGCAGCCTATTCAAATGCGATTTAACGAATTGATGACGGGTGCTCGACAGGACGTTGTTTTAAAAATTTACGGTGAAAACTTAGAGGAGTTAGTCAAGTATGCCAATGGTTTGGGGAATATTATTCCCAATATCAAAGGTGCTGAAGATTTGTATATAGAGAAAATGACCGGTTTGGAGCAAATTGTAATTCAGTACAACAGAGAGCGAATTGCCTTGTTCGGATTGAATGTTTCCGAGGTGAATAAGGCTATCAATGCGGCATTTGCCGGTCAGTTTGCCGGTGTTGTTTACGAAGGTGAGCGCCGTTTTGACCTCGTGGTGCGCATGGCGAAAAACAGTCGCTCAGATATTACCGATTTACGTAACTTATACATCGCGACTCCTTATGGTGAACAAGTGCCCTTGGCAAGTGTAGCCAAAGTGACCTATAAATCTAGTATTAATCAAATTCAGCGAGATGATGCAAAACGTCGTATTACCATTGGGTTTAATGTGCGAGGTAGGGATGTTGCAAGTATCGTAAAGGAATTAAAAGCTGAAATCGCGACCAAAATGAAATTTGAACCTGGGTATTATATAACCTATGGCGGAACGTTTAAAAATATGGAAGAAGCCCAGGAGCGTTTGGCTATTGCCGTGCCTATTGCATTGTTGTTGATTTTCTTTTTGCTGTATTTAACGTTTCGTTCGTTAAAGTATAGCGTGTTGATTTTTACAGCAATTCCGATGTCGGCAATAGGGGGGATCATCGCATTATACCTTCGTGATATGCCCTTTTCAATATCGGCTGGAATTGGTTTTATAGCCTTGTTTGGTGTGGCTGTGCTAAATGGAATCGTACTGATTACGGAGTTTAACAGTTTAAAGGAAGAAGGAGGTTGGTCCATTTCCGAGGTTGTTCGCAAGGGATGTCTTATTCGCTTACGCCCAGTATTAATGACTGCAGCGGTGGCTTCTTTTGGTTTTTTTCCAATGGCATTGTCAACCTCAGCAGGAGCCGAAGTTCAAAAACCACTGGCAACCGTGGTCATTGGAGGTTTGCTTTCAGCGACCTTGTTAACTTTAATTGTATTACCAGTAGTGTACGTTTGGGTAGAGGATTGGAAAATACCGAACAAACCCAAAAAAGTACTTCTTGGTCTATTACTCCTTATGGGAGTATCAGAAGGATATGCACAGGAAATAGACCTCCGCTTGTCGGAAGAGGAAGCTGTTGTGCTGGCATTAAAGCAAGCGGTACAATTAAAAACAGCAGATATCGCTGTGGCTAATCGCAAGTCTGCTATTCAAAAAGCCTTTGCCTTGGCACCGATGTCGCTGCAATACCAAAATATAGGTGTTGGTCTCAATACCAGAGAAAAGGAATGGACGGCCAATCAGAATTTCGGATCCATTATCGGAGCTTTTCGCAGTTTCGATACGGCAAAAAAGCAATTTGCCTTACAGCAAACTCTTAAAAGTTTGCAAAAGAGAGAGCTGATTAGAGAAGTGCGTATAAAATACCAGGATTGGCATTACAAGTACGCGCGTTATCGATTGTTAAAAGAACAACAGGCGGTGAGCACGACCATAAAGAAAATCAGTGCTGAATTGCACAGTTCAGGAGAAATTGGCGGTGTGGAAAATGACTTGACGAGTTTGCAGTACTTGGAAACCCAAGCGGCCAAAACTTCGGCGTATCGCAGCTATATTGATGCGGAAAACTCCTTGAAAAACCTACTGCAAATACAAGGGCAGATCACACCTAAAGAACAGCAACCTAAAAGAAAATCACAACTGCTTAAAAACGAGTCCTTGGCCGGAGTATTTAGCGAACTTACCCACCAGAAAGAAGCGGTGTTTAACAGTCAAATAGCGTTGTCTAAATCTGGGTATTTCCCACAGTTGACTGCTGGGGTAATCAAAAGGGTTACGGGCGATGCTGGTTTTACAGGTTTTCAAGTAGGACTGCAACTTCCACTGTCTTTTTGGAGTACGCGAGCAAAGGTGACACAAAGTAAGTTGCGCAAAGAAGAAGTGACGATTCGAAACAAGGCACAACTACTGGCTATTTCTAATGAATCGGAGAATGTAATGCGTCAATTGCGTTATCTCGATAAAGAATTGGTAGCCATGGAGGAGATGGCTCTAAAAGCGAAGAGCTTTGTAGCAAAGATAGCCTTGGCGTATAAGTCTGGTGAAATTGACGCCTATAAGTACAACCAAAGTTTTCGATCGTACTACCAAGTTATGAATAGTTATTTGTTACTCGTAAACAATTACAATTTACTAGTAATAGCATATCAATATTACAATCATGAATAAGATGAAAAAAATTTTAGCACTCTATATAATTACAATATTCTTCGCTTGTAATGGGCACCGAGAGTCAAAAGATACCCACGATCACGATCACGATGCTGTGGAGCAGTCAGGGAAGGCTCATGACAATGCACATGAAGAAGAGAATGAAGAACTTTTATTAAGCGAATCTCAGTTAAAAACCGCGAATGTAGCGGTCCTACCACTGCAGAAAAAGTTAATACGTAACCGTCTTGCTGTCACCGGATCTATTGAGGCACCTCCGCAAAACAAGGCAACCATTTACGCGCCGAGAGAAGCTTTTGTGTACAAAACCGATTTACTTCCTGGTGATCGTGTGCGAAAAGGACAGGTGGTAGCTGTGTTGCAGCATCCGAGTTTTATAGAGTTGCAATACGCGTATTTGGATGCGGTGAATAAAAGAGATGTAGCAAAGGCAGATTATTTGCGTAAAAAAATGCTCTTTGAAAAAGACATCGCTTCAAAAAAGTCCTTTTTAGCGATTAGAGCTCAGTACAAATCGCTTGAAAGCTTGGTGAGTAGTTATAAAACTCAACTTAAAATGGCAGGAATTGATGCTGTGAAGGTGGAAGCTAGCGGTATTCAACAATTCATTTCTATAAGGTCGCCGATAGCTGGTTTTGTGGTGGAGAACAATTTAAACCAAGGGAAGTACCTCGCAGCAAATTCAGAAATGATGGAAATTATTGATAATGATCACATTCATGCCGAACTCCGAGTTTTTGGTGCTGATGCTCACAGAATTAAAAAGGGAGACGATTTTGTGTTCGTACCGTCAGGGATTGATACTACCTACCAAGGATATATTAAGTTGATCAGTCAGAAAGTAGAGCAGGGGAATAAAACGGTTAATGTACACGGGCATTTTGAAGATCCCGATGGCGTGCTAAAATCCGGAATGTTTATCAATGCCGAAATTTTAATGAAAGGAACGCTGAAATACGCTGTTCCGGAAGAAGCGGTCATAGAAAAGGAAGGAGAGCAATTTGTATTTGTACAATTACAGTCGGGAGTGTTTAAAGCCGTAAAGGTGTATCTCGGTGATACGGATCGAGGGTATGTGGCTTTGGATGCCATTGAAAATGATGACTGGAATCAGAAAGTAGTGGTGCGTGGTGCGCACTTTTTAAAAGGAAAGCTATTGCAGCAACTAGGGGGGATGGAAGGACATGCCCACTAAAGTGAGAAGGTGCAGTTTACTAGTAGTAAATTGCATCTTTTTGCCGTATCTTAGGTCTATGTAGAAACAATTTTTATGGGAAGTCATCATCATCATCATCACCATCACAGTACAACGTCGAATATCGCAGTGGCATTTTTTCTTAATGTAGGGTTTACACTTGTCGAGCTTATAGGCGGGGTGTTGACCAATAGTTTGGCTATTATGTCAGATGCATTGCACGATTTAGGAGATAGTTTGAGTTTGGGCTTGGCTTGGTATTTTGAAAAGAAGTCCAAGCAACCTGCTACAGATACCTATTCTTATGGATTTAAGAGGTTGTCACTACTCGGCGCAGTTATTAATGCTTTGATGCTAGTGGTTGGTGGGATTTTTATTGTCAAAGAAGCCATACCCAGAATTTTTCATCCCGAAGTTACTGATGCGAGAGGAATGATGTGGTTAGCACTCTTAGGTATTGGGGTTAATGGAGTTGCGGTATTGAAATTGCAAAAAGGAACCTCTATCAATGAACGAGTTGTATCATTACATCTCTTAGAAGATGTATTAGGCTGGGCTGCGGTTTTACTGGCGAGTATTGTGATGCAGTTTTGGGAGTTACCCGTACTTGACCCGTTGCTTTCTGTTGGGATTACGCTCTTCATTTTTTACAATGTCTATAAGAATCTCAAGGAAAGTCTGCGTATACTATTACAAGGAACGCCCCAAGGACTTACTGTAAAAGACCTTACTGCCACAATAGTGACTTTCGAAGGGATCGAAGCTGTTGACGATTGCAAACTTTGGACTATGGACGGTGAATATCACATTGCTTCGCTATGGGTGAGGTTGGAAGATACGGTAGATGTAGCGAGCGAGCAAACCGTTAAAAATCAATTAAAACAAAGGCTTCACGATAGCTTTGGTGTCGAGCATACAACCATAGAAATTGTAAGGGGAAAGAAAGAATGTAAAGAGACACATTGCTCATAGCCAATTTATGTTGTAAATTTGAATAAACTAAACTAAAAATTATGTCAAGAAATCAAATTGGGTTAAACATTCCTAAGGGAGGTGTTTTGTTAGTACCTGTGGCAATTATACTATTAATTTTTATCGCCAAGTCAACGGAAACTATAGGTCCTGGTGAAGCAGGGGTACTCTTCGAGCGATTTGGACAGGGTATTAATACAGAAAAAACGTACGGAGAAGGATTTCACCTCGTAGCACCGTGGAATGAAATGATAGTTCAAAAAGTACGTCAACAATCTATTTCAGATAAGATGAACGTATTGTCTGTAAACGGATTGGAAGTACGTGTCGACGGTACGGTTTGGTTTAAACCGGATTACGAGAACTTAGGGAACTTAATCAAAAATAAAGGACGTAACTACATCAGTGATATTCTTGATCCAGCAATCAATGCTGCAGCTAGGAGTGTTGTGGGTAGGTATACGCCAGAGCAATTGTACTCGAGTAAACGCGATGTGATTGAACAGGAAATCCTGGTAGAAGCACAGGAAGAATTAAAAGATCAATACATAATAGTGGAACGTGTGTTAGTTGAAGATGTGCAGTTGCCAACGACCATTCGTGATGCTATTGAACGCAAATTAAAACAAGAGCAAGAAGCCTTAGAATATCAATTTAGAATTGAAAAAGCTGAGAAAGAAGCACAACGTCAGCGAATTGAAGCCAAAGGAAAGGCCGATGCTAACACGATATTAAGTGCTTCTTTGACCGATAAGATTTTACGAGATAAAGGTATTGAAGCAACCAATAAATTGGCAGAGTCACAAAATAGCAAAGTTGTGATTATCGGTTCAGGAAAATCTGGAATGCCTATTATTTTAGGAAACCAATAAAGAACATACCAACAAAAGAAGAAGGAAGTCGTTAGGCTTCCTTTTTTTGTTTTTCTTCCCAGGCTTTGCGCAAATCTGTTGACAGGATTCCACTGCCGTCATGTCGCCATCCTGGAGGTTTAATAAAGTACAATAACTTTTTTCCTAAGGTGGTTTTACTAAACCAAAAGTCGTGCAATACTGCGTACCATTCGTGAAAGGCTACCTTTACCGGATTGTGGGTCTCGATGTTTTTGACTAGTCCGTATACGGGGGGAGCAATTTCTGGCTCGAAGGTTCCGAACAGGCGGTCCCAAATAATAAATATTCCAGCGTGATTGCGGTCTAAGTATTGAGGATTGGTAGCATGGTGAACTCGGTGATGACTGGGAGTATTAAAAACAGCTTCAAACCAACGAGGCATTTTATCAATAAGCTCGGTATGTATCCAATATTGATACAGCAGGCTGATACTCATTTGCATTACTATCATTACAGGGTGAAATCCTAGCAGAGCTAGAGGGCCCCAAAAGATGAACGTGTAAAATCCGCCAGACCAAGTTTGCCTTAATGCCGTTGCCAAATTGTATTGTTGTGAAGAATGATGTACCACATGACTCGCCCAAAAAAGTCGACTTTCATGTGCTATGCGATGATTCCAATAATAGACAAAATCTTCAGCAAACAACAGCAATACCCATGCCCACCAGGTAAACGGGATGCTAAACAATTTGTATTCGTAGAGCAGCGTAAAAAAGGCGAAGCTGATTCCTTTTGAGAGGAATCCGATCAATACATTTCCCAGTCCCATACTAATGGAAGTCAAAGCGTCTTTGTATTCGTAGTGTTCTAGCTTTACCTTTACCGTTAAGATGACTTCTAAAAGTACCGTTAAAACGAAGAACGGAATGGCATAGTGAATTAAATTAGGGAGTTCAGGGATGTGCATTGTCAATAAGTTTTGTTTTCGCTTTTAGTGCGGTATGGCGTTTTTGTGTTGATTGTTAGGGAGCTAAATATAAGTAAAAATAGAAAAAAAGCGAATGGATAGGGAGTATTTAGGGAATGGGGAAGAAGAAAACCGAATTTGTGTAAAATAAAAGAGAGACAAGGTTTTATATGAATGAAATTTTTGTATATTTGCAACCTTAAAATAAATTTTTAAATATTTAATTATGAACCGTTACGAAACTGTTTTCATTTTGAATCCCGTTTTATCTGAAGGTCAGATAAAGGAAGCAGTGCAAAAGTTTGAGGACTATTTGACTTCAAAGGGTGCAGAAATGACTTACAAAGAAGACTGGGGACTTAAGAAATTAGCTTACCCAATCGAAAAGAAAAAAAGTGGATTTTACCACTTATTTGAGTTTAAAGCTGCTGGAGATGTTATCGCTCCGTTTGAATTAGAGTTCAGACGTGATGATAGCGTTATGCGTTATTTAACTGTAAAGTTAGATAAGCACGCTGCTGCTTGGGCTGACAAGAGAAAAGAACGTGTTAAATCTGCAAAAAAATAACCTATGGCGTCTATAGATCAACAAGCAAAAGGAAATAAGCAAGGAGAAGTTCGTTACTTAACTCCACTTGATATTGAAACTAAAAAAGAAGCTAAGTACTGTCGTTTTAAGAAAAGCGGAATCAAGTATATCGATTACAAAGATGCTGACTTCTTAATGTATTTAGTAAACGAGCAAGGTAAAATTTTACCAAGACGTTTAACAGGAACATCATTAAAATATCAACGTAAAGTGGCTCAAGCTATCAAAAGAGCGCGTCACTTAGCTTTAATGCCATACGTTGGTGATATGTTAAAATAATAAAGAAGTAGAAACATGGAATTGATATTAAGACAAGACGTAGAAAACTTAGGTTTTAAAGACGATATCGTAACTGTTAAGAATGGTTATGGACGTAACTACCTTATTCCTCAAGGATATGCTGTATTAGCTACTTCTTCAGCTAAGAAAGTATTAGCTGAAAACTTAAAGCAACGTGCATTTAAAGAGGCTAAATTAGTAGAGGATGCTCAAAAGTTAGCAGAAGCAGTGAAGGGTTACGAAATCAAGATCGCTTCTAAAGTTGGTTCAGGAGACAAATTATTTGGATCTGTAAACAACGCTGACGTTGCTGAAGCATTAGCAAAAGCTGGTACTGAGATCGAAAAGAAATTCATCAAAGTAACTGGTGGTAACGTTAAGAGATTAGGAAAATACAATGCAGCAGTTCGTTTACACAGAACTGTAGTTGCTGACATCGTATTTGAAGTAGTTGCTGAGAAATAGTTAGCACTTGCTTATAACGAATAAGAATCCGTCTTTTTAGACGGATTTTTTAGTTTTTAGGGGTTTTTTCCTGCCCGTAATTATCGAGATATTTCGATCTTCGAGATGCAGATAATAATAGGGGAATTTATCTGATACGCAAGTTACATTTGATTTTGCGTGAACGTGTTTAAAATAAAAGTCCAATCAGTGAGCTGATTGGACTTTTAGCTTATTTTATACTAAGTTGTTCTTGATTTCTTATGATGTCATCAAAGGTTTCTCTCTTGCGTATTAAGTAGTCTTTCCCTTTGTAAATCATAACTTCTGCAGGTCGGTAACGCGAGTTGTAATTCGAGGCCATTGAATAGCAATACGCTCCGGCGTTGTGGAAGCAGAGGATGTCATCTTCAGCAATTTCTGAGATTCGTCTGTTGGTCCCAAAAGTATCCGTTTCACATATATATCCTACTATGCTGTAAAAGCGTTCTCGTCCCTTTGGGTTCGAGATGTTTTCTATGTGGTGGTACGAGTTGTAAAACATGGGTCGAATTAGGTGGTTTAAACCGCTGTCGATCCCGGCAAATACTGTAGAGGTCGTTTGTTTGATGATGTTGACCTTGGCCAGAAAATACCCCGCTTGACTTACTAAAAACTTTCCGGGTTCAAACATCAAAGTGATGTTTTTACCGTAGTTTTTACAAAATTCGTTAAAACGCAATGACAATTTTTCACCGAGTTCTTCAATATTTGTAGCGATATCACCTTCTTTATAAGGAACTTTAAACCCGCTTCCAAAATCGATAAAATCAATATTCTTGAATTGCTTGGCCACTTCAAATAATATCTCGGTAGCGCGTAAGAAGGTATCGATATCTAAAATGTCAGATCCTGTGTGCATGTGAATACCATTGATATGCATGCCAGTATTTTCCACCACGCGTTGAATATGCGGTACCTGGTGGATAGAAATCCCGAACTTAGAATCGATGTGTCCTACGGAGATTTTACTGTTTCCCCCAGCCATAACGTGAGGATTGATACGGATACATACTGGAATTTTGGGGTGCTTTTGACCAAAAAGTTCTAAAATAGATAGATTATCAATATTGATTTGAACTCCTAGTTTAGCAACTTCTTCAATTTCTTGTAATGAAACTCCGTTAGGGGTATAGATAATGTTTTTAGGCTCAAAACCAGCTAACAAACCGAGTTTTACTTCCTGAATAGAAACAGTGTCCAATCCGCTTTTTAAAGAGTTAAATACCTTTAAAATGTTTACGTTCGACAGCGCTTTCGCCGCGTAGTTAATCTTGACATTTTTAACCTTTGCAAAGGCTTTTGTTATTTTCTGATATTGATTAATGATGACTTCTGTGTCATAAACATATAGCGGACTATCATAAGTGTCGGCTAGGCGTAAAAGGTCTTTTCTATTCATGTTATTTCGACTTTATACGTCAAAATTAGAAAAGGCAAACGGTGCTTGAAATTATTTTAAAGAAATAAACACATCTCGGAAATTTGTAAAAAAAAAATCTAGTGAACGTTCACTAGATTTTTATTACTGTATATAAAAGCTGTTAATTTGCTTTGATTACATCACCCGATCCTAAAGAATCGATGTCTACGTATTTGGGTTCCCCTTTGTAATAGATATTTCCTGAACCTACTACGGAAGCTTTGATTTTAGTACTTACGCTGGCTTTGATATTTCCTGATCCCGCGATGCTCGCTTTTAAGCTCGAAGCTTTTAAATCGTAGGCACGGATGCTACCAGAACCTGCAATATTCGACTTTAATTTCTCGGTTTTTCCTGACAAACGAATATTTCCTGAACCACCAATATTGGTTTTTACATTTGTGGCAATGACCTTTGCCTTGATGTTTCCAGAACCACCTACATTAAAAGAAATAGATGCTGCTTTGATAGGGTCTTCTGCATAGATATTACCAGAACCACCTAGTGAAATACCTTCGATATTCTCAAAGGCTACCGTAACGGTCAGCTTTCTGGTGGTACTGATGTTTACGTTGTTCTTAAATTTTATTTTCAAGGTGTTTCCGCGTACCTCCGTTTCTACCAAGGGAATGATATTTTCCTCTCCCTTGATACTGATAGCTCCTTCTTTCCCTTTGATAAGTTTAACATCAAACGATGCTGCTAAGCTAACCTTGTCAAAAGAACCTACCGTTCTGTTTTTAGTAATGATCGTACCGTTTCCTTTTACTCTTTTTGAATTCCACCAGCTTTGTGCTTGTGTACTTATAGTCATACCTACTACTGCAATGAGTACTGCTGTAAATTTTTTCATAATTATTAGTTCGTTTTGTTTAGTTATTAATTTTTAAAGAAACCCCTCCGTAGCTAGAGCGCACTGTCACTGTTGATGAGCTTTCGTTTCCGAATACACCTTCATAGTATTTTTTAGTAGATTTTTTTACGCTTTTGTGCATGTCTACAGCACTGCTCGGATAGCGGAATCCTGCGTAACTCAAATCGATAGTGAACTTAAAATTATTGTCTTCAGGGGTTCCGAGTTTTACAGAGGCGTAGCTGCTGTTAATACTCACTTTTTCAAAGCCTTTTTCAATACTCGCTACTTTGATGCTTCCGTAATCGCTGTTTGAGGTCATCGTCTTGGTTAAACTTCCTACCTTAACAGCTGCGTAATCTGACCCTCCGGCAATATTTGCAATTTGCTGTACTGTTAAACTTCCGTAATCTAGATTGTACTTGACTCCGTTTACAGTACCTAATTTTAAAGTCGAATAGTCGGCGCTCAATTTGAGAAAATCAGCCTTGTTAACTTTGAGTAGTGAATAATCTGCCGAAATACTCGCGGTATTTACATAGTTAATTTCTGAGGCACCACAATAGCTCAAGTTGATTCGGTTGTTGGTATTGCTTAACTTTTCGATGTCGATATTCCCGTAATCACAAGTAATATTCGATTTTCCTTCCAGTTCGTCTAAGCTGATATTTCCGTATTTGTTATTGAGGTCTGCGTTGTTGGTACGTGGCATTTTGACGAAATAACTTATTTTAAAGGATGTATTGTTGTTTTTCCACCATGAAGACCAACTGGAATTTACCTTGCGGATTTTAGTTCGCGCTTCCACGAGGTCTTTTGATCCATTAAAATCCACAGAGATGGCATCTAATTTAGCTTGAACTTTGTCCAAGTCATTTCCTTTGACGGTTATTTTTACGAGAATCTCAATACGGTTTTGATTCCAAGTTTCGATGTTAAGATCTCCGTATTTGTTTGAAATAAAGAGAGAGGCGTTATCATTAACCGAATATTGACGATTGATGGTCTTCGTTTTTTCGTGTTTTTTTCCAGTACAGCTCAAGACATTTCCGAAACTGTAAATGCTGGTGAATAATGCGATGAATGAGAGTAATTTATATAATTTCATATGCTGTTATTTTCGCGTTGTTGGGTAATTCTAATTCTTCTAATTGTGCCAGGAGATTTTCTAGGATGAGCAATCTTCTCTGGTAGTTGTTTATTAAGTTTTGTACTACAAATCGTTTGTTTTCGTGTTTTGCAAATTCCTTGGTGAACCGGTTGAATTCATCTTCTAAGTCTTCTAGTTTGTCTAAAGCATTTTCGATGAGTGTTTCGGTATCTAAGGAACGGTGCTTTTCAATTTCTTTGAGTTCATGACGTATCGTAGAGACAAAAAAGGTTTCTGTTTCTGCCATATTGGGAGCTATAGTAGCCAAACTATTGGGAAGTTCTCGGTTGCCTAAGCTTCCTAAATAAAATCCGATGATCAATATCACAGATGCGGCGATGCTCAACCAACTCCACGACAATTTTGAACTTTCGGGGCGTTGTTCCAGTTTTCGTTGAAAACGATCAAAGTGTCCTGAGTGAGGTTCGTGTAAATCTAAATCGTTGTTTAGAAAAAAATCGTTCAATTTATCGTCCATAGGTATTCTTTTTAATGGTGTTTGCAAGCAGTAGCTGTTTTAGCTTCTTCTTGGCTCTCGAAATCGTGGTGCGTACATTTTCATTGCTGTACTCCATGATTTGAGCAATTTCTTCATAATCGTAACCTTCAATGAGGTTGAGTGTCAATACCAAGCGGTAGTTGTCTTTCAGGTTTTGGATGGTTTCCAATACTTTTGGGACTTCTAAGGCTTCGTAGTCTATTGACGTTTCTTCTACTTCGTAACTCGGTATGACTTCCATTTTTACCTCGTCATAACGGCTGTTCTTTTTTAGTTGGGTCAAACTTTTATTGACCACAATTCGCTTTAACCACGCTCCAAAACTAACTTCGCCTTTAAAGCTATTCAGTTTGGTAAAGGCGGCTAAAAACGCCTCCTGCATGATATCTTCCGCTTCGAAGGGGTCTTTCAATATGCGGTAAGCACTGTTGTACATGGCTTTGTAATAGGCTTTGTACAATTGCATTTGCGCATTTGAATCGTTCTTCTTGCAGCGTTCGATTAGTTGATTGATATGTTTGTTCTGCAATTCCAAGTTAGTTAATCTATTCTAAGGACTCGGTCGTTTTTGACTTGTGACACTTTTTTTAAAAAAAGATTATTTTTTTGCAAAAGGTCGCAGGTGAAATTGTGATTTACTGGTTGTCAGTAGGTTATTTTAAAAATGTAAAACTAAAATTTTTTATTGATGAAAATACGTATATTTGAGCGATGAACAATAGTGTTAAGATAATAGAATGTCCGCGCGATGCCATGCAGGGTATCAAAAGTCATTTTATTCCAACGGAAGCGAAAGCAAAGTACATTAATGCCCTGTTAAAAGTGGGCTTTGATACCATTGATTTTGGAAGCTTTGTTTCACCGAAAGCGATTCCTCAAATGAGAGATACCGCCGACGTTTTAAGCAAATTAGACCTGAGCCAAACAACGAGTAAGTTATTGGCTATAGTTGCCAATGTGCGGGGAGCGAACGATGCGGCTTGTTTTGAAGAAATAGATTACTTGGGCTATCCATTTTCTATCTCTGAGAATTTTCAAATGAGAAACACACACAAGACTATTGATCAATCTATAGAAACCTTAAAGGAAGTTTTATCGATTGCCAATCGCAGCAATAAGGAAGTAGTTGCTTATTTGTCTATGGGCTTTGGAAATCCTTATGGCGATCCTTGGAACGTGGATATAGTAGGAGAATGGACAGAAAAACTTTGTAATTTAGGAGTTAAAATACTATCTTTATCGGATACTATAGGTAGTTCAACACCAGAAGTGATTGACTACCTGTTTTCAAATTTAATACCTAAATTTCCCAGTATAGAATTTGGAGCACATTTACATACCACACCGGACAGTTGGTTTGAAAAAGTAGACAGTGCTTACAAAGCTGGGTGTAGAAGGTTTGACGGTGCAATTAAAGGATTAGGAGGTTGCCCGATGGCTAAAGATGATTTAACAGGGAATATGCCAACAGAAAAAATGTTGTCGTATTTTACCGCTGAGAATGTAGAAACTAATATTAGACCAATGAGTTTTGAAAGTGCTTATAACAAAGCGCTGGAAGTTTTTTAAGATATGAAGTTTATAGTAGTTACGTTGTTTGTTGCATTTTCGTTCTTTCACATTTCTTCAGATGATGAAAGAATAGGGGTGTGGACTATTAAGAATGGTAAGTTTGTTAGTAATAACTCTAAAAATGACGCGTTAGCAGCGCATCACTGGAAAATGTTCTACGATATCTTTCCTAAAACAATTACCAAAAAATACATTAAAAAATTAGTGCTAATCTCAGACGGTCTTGACGAAAAGACAGGAGCATTAGGTGCATTGAGTGTGAAAAATGATCAATGGCAACTCGTAATTGATACCATCGATGTAAATTTCAGATCAAAAGATAAGCGTCGACTCCGTGAATCGGTATATACATTAGTACACGAATTCGGTCATTTATTGACATTGAATAATACGCAAATTCGCCCGACCGCTAAATTGACTCAAGAGGAGGGAGAACCTTATTTAACTCACGAAGGAGAAGCTTATAAAAACAGTTACCTCAATCGTTTTGTAACCTTGTTTTGGAAAGGGAAATTACTCGAAAAATGGGATGTTATTAAGGAGAGACACTGTTTTACAGAAGAGAGTTGTGTGGAAAAACTTTTCGGACTCTACAAAGAAAACTATGCTGATTTCGTAACAGGTTATGCCGCGGAAAGCCCAGAGGAAGACATCGTTGAAAGCTGGACCTATTTCGTGTTGAAGAAGAAGATTAAAAATCCACGTACTATTGCTCAAAAGAAAATCAATTTCTTTTATCAATTCCCTGAATTGGTAGCTTACCGAAAATTAATTCGCTATAACACGCGTTTTTATCTTCACTAGACTTTAACTTTTACGTACTTTTGATTTCGATAACTTAATACAAGATAACGAAACTCATGAGAAGTATAGTATTGACTGCAGTCATGGCCATTTTTATGGCCTGTAACCCTGCAAAACAAAAGTCAGATACTCCGAAGCAAGACGAGCAGCACTTTGCTCGAAAATCGGATAGAACTTATTTTACATTTTTACAGCTGAACGACGTCTACGAAATTGCACCAATCCAAAATGGAAAATATGGTGGGATGGCACGGGTAGCCACCGTTCATAAAGAACTTTTAAAAGAAAATCCAAACACGCTGCTCGTGTTGGCAGGTGATTTTTTAAACCCATCTCTGTTGGGGACGATGAAGGTTGATGGTGAACGATTGAGAGGGAAACAAATGGTTTCGGTAATGAATGCGATGAATTTTGACCTCGTCGCTTTTGGAAATCACGAGTTTGACCTGAGTTATCCACACCTTCAAAAACGTATCAATGAAAGTAATTTTACCTGGATAAGTGAGAATATTCAACACAAAGTAGGACAAGAATTACAGCCTTTTTACCAAGAGAAATCAGCAGGTAAAAAAAACGTAGAAGGTACGTTTGTTAAAACGTTTACTCAGCCCGATGGAACGCCACTTAAGATTGGTTTTTTTAGTGTTTGTATACCTTCTAATCCGAAGTCATACGTACAGTATGGAGATGTTTTTGAGGGGGGCAAAAAAGCTTATGAGAAGTTAGTGTCAGAAGTGGATGTCGTGATTGGATTGACACATTTGACCATAGCTCAGGATAAAAAATTGGCTGCTATGCTACCTGGTGTTCCCTTGATTATGGGAGGACATGAGCATACGAATTCCTATGATAAAATTGGAGATGTATACATTAGTAAAGCGGATGCTAATGCCAAAACAGTGTACATTCACCGATTCGAATACAATCCAGTAACTAAAAAAGTAGCCCTTAAGTCTGAATTGAAAGAGATTAACGAGGACATAGCGGAAGATTCACTAGTAGGGAATGAAGTGGCGAAATGGCAACGAGTGTTGACTACTAAGATTAAAGAGGTGGTCGCGAATCCGAATGAAGTAGTGTTTGATGCTAAAGAAGCTTTAGATGCTCGTGATACTCCCATACGAAGTGTGCAAACTACTATGGGGGCCGTAATTACAGAAGCGATGAGTTTTGCCTTTGGCGATGCTGTTGATTGCGCTTTGGTAAATGGAGGTTCTATCCGTATTGATGATGTACTTCAAGGTCCTATTACGGCAGTAGATATCTTTAGAGTTTTGCCTTATGGAGGCGCTATTTTTAAGGTTGAGATGACAGGGGAGTTGCTTGAAAAAGTATTGGAGTACGGAAAAAATGCTGCAGGGACTGGAGCGTATTTACAGCGTTACAAAGCGGCTTACAAAAACGATCAATGGTATGTTGACGGTAAGGAAATCGTCAAGTCAAAAACCTATAGTGTGGTTGTTTCAGACTACCTTATGAAAGGCTTTGACATTCCAATTTTAAAAGAAGGCGTTCCTGGAGTACTAAAGGTGTACAAGCCAACGGAATCAGAGCTCGCTATCGATATTAGAAAGGCAGTGCTAGGCTATCTAAAGCAAAAGCAATAAAGCCAACCCCAATAAAAAAAGGACTCTTATTAGAGTCCTTTTTTTATTGGTAAAATTGTTTAGAAGCTTCCCAAAAAACATCCATTTCTTTGAGTGTCATGTCTTCCAGTTTTTTTCCTTGTTTTTTGGCTTCTCTTTCGAGAAACTGGAATCTATTAATAAACTTCTTATTCGTTTTCTCTAAGGCATTTTCTGGGTTTACACCAATAAAACGGGCGTAATTGATCATTGAGAACAATACGTCGCCAAACTCTTTTTCTATATGGTCTTGGCGTTCCGCTTGAATTTCGCTGTTGAGTTCGTTCAACTCTTCTTGAACTTTTTCCCAAACTTGATGGGGCTCTTCCCAATCAAATCCAACTCCCGCTACTTTTTCTTGAATTCTACTCGCTTTTACAAGAGCTGGTAAACTTTTAGGGACTCCTTCCAAAACAGAGTTTTTCCCTTCTTTAAGTTTTATTTTTTCCCAGTTTTGCTTTACTTCTTCTTCGGTACTTGCAGTGACATCTCCGTAAATATGTGGATGTCGTTCTACGAGTTTATCACAGATGGCATGACATACAGATGCGATGTCAAAGGCACCTTGTTCACTACCTATTTTAGCATAAAAAACGATGTGCAAAAGCACATCGCCTAATTCTTTCTTTACCTCGTTTAAATCGTTGTCCAAAATAGCATCGGCTAATTCATAGATTTCCTCTATGGTAAGAGGACGCAAACTCTGTAAGGTTTGTTTTTTGTCCCAGGGACATTGCGTACGCAATTCGTCCATGATGGTCAATAATCTATCAAATGCGGCCAATTGGTCTTTACGAGTTGTCATACGCAGCTATTATTCTTCTTCTTGACTTACTTCTTCTACAGGAACTAAGCTGTTAAAATCAAAATTAGCATTCACTAAAGTGTTGTACCACTGCATTACTTTCTTGATGTTTGAAGCGTACACGCGCTCTTCATCAAAATTAGGTAATACTTCACTGAAATACGCTACCAATTTAGCGGCGCTTTCTTTGTGTGAAATCCCTTCTTTACCACCTTCTTTATCAGCGATGTTTTTTAAAACCTGTCCTAAAGGTACTTCCTCTTCGTAGGTGTAAATAGCGATGTTTTCTAATAAACTGACGTTATGAGTGGCTGTAATAGGAAAACGCTTACCATCGACAATTGACTTTACAATCACACCTGTTTTAGTTTGTGATAAAATTTCAAATAATCCTGGTTTTCCTGTTACGGCTATAATTTTGTTAAATTCCATATATCTTAATAAATATTTATAAGTCTTTCTTCTTATTTTCTCTTAGCATTCGGGAAACGCATTCGATACCCTGAATTCACTTTTCCCTTGGAGATATTTTCTAATTTCTTCTTAATTAAACGCTTTTTTAAAGACGATAACTTGTCGGTGAATAATACACCTTCAATATGATCGTATTCGTGTTGGAATACACGTGCTGCTAACCCAGTAAATGTTTCCGTGTGTTGCTCAAAGTTTTCATCTTGGTATTCAACAGTAACGCTTTCCTGACGAAAAACGTCTTCACGTACGTCTGGAATACTCAAACAACCTTCATTAAAAGCCCATTCTTCACCCTCTTCTTTTACGATTTTGGCATTGATAAAAACCTTGTTAAACCCTTTTAAAACTTCGCGCTCTTCTTCGTTTAAATCTTCGTCATCCGCAAACGGGCTAGCGTCGATTAAGAATAAGCGAATTGCTCTTCCTATTTGAGGAGCAGCTAATCCAACACCTTGTGCGTTGTACATGGTTTCTTTCATGTCGGCGATTAACTTTTCCAATTCAGGATAAGCTGCGTCAATCTCTTTTCCAACTTTTCTCAACACAGGGTCTCCGTAAGCTACTATAGGTAAAATCATTTGGTTTATTTTTTTAATGTCGGCAAAAATACAAAGAATGACTGTTTGAATAAAACTATTTGTTGTATAAATACGATTGCAATATAATTGTCGCACTGATTTCATCGACCAATGCTTTGTTTTGGCGTTGTTTCTTTTTGAGTCCACTATCAATCATAGTCTGAAAGGCCATTTTGGAAGTGAAGCGCTCATCGACACGGTGCAAAGGGATATCGGGTAAATTCTTTTGTAATTTCTCGATAAATGGAGCAATCAGTTTTTCGCTTTCACTGGCAGAATTGTCCATTTGTTTCGGTTCCCCAATAACAATAAGCGCCACCTGCTCTTTAGAGCAGTAGTCTTTTAAAAACGGAATTAACTCTTCGGTGGCCACCGTGGTTAGGCCAGAAGCGATAATTTGCAGTTCGTCTGTCACGGCGATGCCGGTTCTTTTTTTTCCAAAGTCTATTGCTAAAATACGCGCCATAATTGCTTTTTGTGCAAAAGTAAACATTTTTAACAAGTCACTCATTTCTGTTTAAAAAATGTATCTTCGTGCGAAATTAAGCGAGGCAAAGTATATTTGTAGCAAATAAAATTTTAGCATGACAGCGTTACAATCAATCATAGAAAAAGCTTGGGACAACCGAGAATTATTAAAAGAAGAAGCAACGATTAAGGCCATACGAGAAGTCGTAGACCTTTTAGATGCAGGGAGCTTGCGCGTAGCAGAACCTACGGCTGCAGGGTGGCAAGTAAATGAATGGGTAAAAAAAGCAGTGGTTTTGTATTTCCCTATTCAGAAAATGGAAACTTTAGAGGCTGGAATTTTTGAATACCACGATAAAATTCCTTTAAAGCGCAATTACCAAGAAAAAGGAATACGCGTAGTACCGAATGCGGTTGCTCGTCATGGTGCGTATATTTCAGCTGGAACAATTTTAATGCCTAGTTACGTAAATATCGGAGCCTACGTTGATGAAGGAACGATGGTTGATACTTGGGCAACAGTAGGATCTTGTGCGCAAATAGGGAAAAATGTACACCTTTCAGGAGGCGTTGGAATTGGAGGAGTTTTAGAGCCTTTACAAGCAGCACCAGTTATTATTGAAGACAATGCTTTCATCGGGTCGAGATGTATAGTAGTTGAAGGAGTTCGCGTAGAAACGGAAGCGGTTTTAGGAGCGAATGTCGTTTTAACTGCATCGACTAAGATTATCGACGTTACTGGAGATGAGCCTGTGGAGATGAAAGGAGTGGTTCCGGCAAGATCAGTGGTGATTCCAGGAAGTTATACTAAAAAGTTCCCTGCTGGTGAGTACAATGTACCTTGTGCCTTGATTATTGGGAAAAGAAAAGAAAGTACCAACAAGAAAACATCGTTGAACGACGCATTGCGCGAGTACGATGTAGCTGTGTAATTTTTCTTTTGAGTCGTATAATATAATTGAACAAATTGAGTTTGTACAATGACTATACAAACCAAAAATCACGTTCTTTGGCCAAACTAACAGTAATAATACCAACTTTAAATGAGGAATCCAACATTCAACGAGCGTTGGATTCTGTTTTTTTTGCAGATGAGATAATCGTTATCGATTCGTTCAGTGCAGACCGGACCGTAGAAATTGTCCGGAACAATAATATTCGATTGATTCAACGGACTTTTGATGATTTTTCTTCACAGAAGAACTTCGCCATTCAACAAGCTTCCCATGATTGGGTTTTGTTGGTAGATGCCGATGAAGAGGTTACGCCTAGGTTGCAAAAGGAGATTCGTTCGACCCTAAGCAAGACTACAGAAATGGTCGCGTATACGTGCATTCGACGAAATTTTGTGCGCAAGAAAAAGTTAAAGTTTGGAGGGCATACGAATAAAATTATACGATTGATTAGAAAGGATCGTTGTACTTATCACGGTCTTGTGCACGAAAAAATCCATGCCGATGGACCCGTAGGAGCACTCAAAGGAGTTTTGAATCATTATACCTATAAAAGCTTTCCTCAGTTTAAAGATAAAATTGAACACTACGCGGTATTGAGAGCAAAAGAATTGATACAGAAAAAACCAGTTGTAGGTTTTTTTCATTTGTATATCAAGCCTTTAGCTAGGTTTTGTATTCATTATTTTCTTAAATTGGGCTTTCTCGATGGCAGAGAAGGTTTTGTTTTCTCGTACGCAATGGCCTATGGAGTGCAACAGCGTTTTAAAGAGTTGGAAGAATTAATAGCAACGAAGAATGAAAGTAGGATTTGACGCCAAAAGAATATTTCACAATACTACAGGCTTGGGGAACTACAGTAGAGATTTAGTATCGATACTCAGTAAGTTTAGTCCTGAAAATGAGTATGTGTTGTACAATCCCAAACCCAAAAAAGTAACTCGTTTACGCCTTAGGGATAATATGAAAGAGGTATTGCCCGAGGGGATAGTTTGGAAAAAGTTGTCTTCACTTTGGAGGCAGCGTGCTGTGAGCAAACAAATTAAGCGCGATGGAATAGCGCTGTACCACGGGTTGTCAGGAGAATTGCCGAGAGGGCTTGAAAATTCAACAGTGAAAACGGTCGTTACCATTCACGATCTCATTTTTATGAGATACCCAAAATTGTATTCTTTTTTTGATAGAAAAATACATTACTCCAAATTTTTGTATGCGGCAAGGACCGCTGATCGAGTGATAGCAATTAGTGAGCAGACGAAAAGAGATATTATGGCGTTTCTCAAAATTCCTGAAGAAAAGATTACGGTGATTTATCAGGGCTGTAATGAGGCCTTTAAGCAGGTGCGTGATGAAGCTGAAAAAGCAGCTTTGAGAGCGAAACTCAACTTGCCAGAAGCCTTTGTGTTGAATGTAGGGACTATTGAAGAGAGAAAGAATGCTTTGTCGGTGGTCAAGGCCATGAAAAATCAAGATATCCCCTTGGTCATCGTGGGGAAGAAAACGGATTACTATCAGCAAATAGCCGCCTATATTGGCAAAGAGGGAATGGAGGATCGCGTGCAGTTCTTAGAAGGATTGAGTTTGGATGAGCTAGCAACCTTGTATCAAATGGCTACTGTTTTTGTATATCCGAGTATTTTTGAAGGCTTTGGGATTCCTATTATTGAAGCTTTGTATTCTCAAACCCCTGTCATTACTAGCAACTCTGGAGTTTTTCCGGAGGCTGGAGGTCCTCACAGCGCCTATGTAGACCCATATGATAGCGAAGAATTAGCTAAAATGATAAAAAAATTAGTAGCTTCGCCGGCTGATAGAGCGGAGATGATCACAAAAGGAAGAGAATTTGTACAGAAATTCGACGATGCTGTGATTGCTAAGAATTTAAATCGTCTTTATGAAGAAATTAGCTAAAAAGAATATTATCGTAGATATTGAACGAATGAAGTATCCCAATACTGGATTACACAATTATTGTAAAAATCTGGCAGATTACTTGGTGGAAGATACTTCGTTTGATTATCATTTTTTTACGCATAAAAAAATTGACCTTGACGACAAGTTTAAAAGAATCAATAGGAAATTAATAGATAAGGTATTTTTAAAACCTGCAAAGAAGTTTTCCTTATGGCACGGAACGTATCAAACAACAAAATTTGTGCCTCAAAAAGCCATTAAGTTCGTTTTGACGATTCACGATTTGAACTTCTTGTACGAGGATAAAAGTGAAAGCAAACGTCAGAAATTAATAAAGCAAATTCAAAACAGAATTGACCGTGCCGATTATATAACCACCATTTCTACCTTTGTATTAGAAGATATAAAAAAGCATCTGAATTTAGAAGGAAAAAAAGTAAAGGTGGTGTACAATGGGGTTAATTTGGTGGAATACCCGGACTTCAATGAGCCTAAAATCCGTCCAGAAGGAGACTATTTGTTTACGATAGGAACGGTATTGCCTAAGAAAAATTTTCACGTTTTAATTCCGATGTTAAAAGCTAATCCGACGCTGAAATTATACATTGGAGGTATTCAACCGGATGAAAACTACAAGGCTAAAATAGTGTCATTGGCAGCGGAATACGGAGTAGCTGACCAATTGGTATTATTGGGTGCTATTTCTGAAGAAGAAAAATATTGGTATCTCAAAAATTGTAAGGCTTTCTTGTTTCCGTCTATTGCAGAAGGGTTCGGAATCCCAGTGATTGAGGCTATGCATTTGGGCAAACCAGTGTTTTTATCCACGCATACGAGTTTGCCTGAAATAGGAGGGGCACATGCGTATTATTTTGAAAACTTCGATCCAGATCATCTGAATGCTGTATTCAATCAAGGCATGAAGGACTTTGAAGACAATCAAAGAGCGGAATCATTGAAACAGTGGGCTGCGCAATTCTCATGGGAGAAAGCATCAAAAGAATACATAGAAATATACAAGGAACTCCTAGCGGAATAATGCTAGGAGTTTTTAATATGGTCTATAGCTTTGTTAAATTTTGCAAGTATGCTTGGCCAACTGTAATTGTTTTCTACATAGCTAATTCCGTTCGCGGCTAAGAGTTCGTAATCCAATGTAGAAAGGCTAATGACTTTTTCAATAGCTGCTGCAAAACCTTCGTAATTTTCGTACAAGAGGCCGGCTTTACTTTGTTCTATGTGATCTTTCAATACCTTACAATAACTATTTGCGATAACTAATTTCCCTTGTAGCATACTTTCTAATGTGACAAGTGATAAGCTTTCGTATTTTGAAGGTATAATGAGCCCTTTCGCGTTGTTGAGCAATGCGTATTTTTCTGCTTCACTGATAAATCCGGTAAACACGATATTTTCTGATGTAATTTGGGATTGGTAGTTTTCATTGTTACCAATGAGTACTAAGCTCAGATTTTCACGGCACAAGCGGTGGAAATATTCAATGAGTTCGCCACAGCCTTTATCATTATCAATACGACCGATATAAACAAAATAGTCACCAGATACCCATTGATTCGTTACTGGTTGTGTAGTGGGTAGCGTATACGGTTGAATTCCCATTCCTGCGATTGCCTGTTTTTTACAGGCATTTGGAAAGTTTTTTTCTATTAATTCGCGTTCTGCCAGCGTATTGTACATGATATACCTCGGTGTATCGAAAAGCTGTCGATATGCAGCTGTATACAGTAAGGGTTCGTCATGGGCAGTGGGCACAAATATACTTTTGTCTTTTACTAACGGTAACCCAAAAACAGTTGGGGCGTATAAATACGTGAAAAATATAAAGACGTCGTAGCCTGATTGTTGCTCTTTGAGATACTGCAATAAGCCTGGGCAGTAGGGGCCTTGTTCTTTTACAAATTGATGCCCTGTGGCTATGGGGACTTTAGTAACGGTGTTTTTTCGACCTAGCAGTTTGTCAATAAGCCTGGTTCTAAGCACCTTTCTTCTCAGTTTTCTGAACTTTTTTTGATTTTTCGGTAGTGCTGAAAACCGTTTTACTTGAACGCCATTGAGCAATTCTTCCTCTTGGTCATAGGCGTCAGTCCAACTGTGGTAATCTTTGGCTTTTGATGTGAGCACAGTAACGTCGTGTTCAACGGTCAGTTGCTCAGCTAGCATACGGGCGTGGTATTCGGCTCCGCCGTTAATTTCTAGCCCGTACCGCTGTATAATTATTGCTATCTTGGCCATGGTTACGATGGATTAAAAAACTGATCGAGTTTCTTAAAGACAATGCTTGCCTCTAAGGTTGCGTTAAAAAATTCATGTGCATAACGCTTATGTGTATTGTAAAATTCGTCACTGTCCAAAAGCTGAATAATATAAGACGCAAATTCCTTAGGGTCATCGGTGACTAAACAACCGTTATTAACCTTAGAGGAGAGCCCGTCAACCCCACGTTCATTACAAACAACAGGGATTCCAAAAGCCAATGATTCTACGACCTTTATTTTTAAACCTGTACCACTCAGCATTGGACAAAGAGTAACTTTTGATTTTCGATAAAAGTCATCCAAATTTTCTGCATAGGCAATTTTGGTAACATTAGGGTAGCTTCCTATTTGTTCTTGGATTTTTCCAACCACGGTAATGTTGATGTTTTCTGGTAATAAAGGGTGTACTTCTTTAAAAAACCAGTGTGCAGATTCTACGTTATGGGGGTTGTCACTAGCGACGTAAAACAAATCGATAGAAGTTTCTGGCAATCGTTGTTGGCTCCGGTCTTGAATTCCGTGAGGAATGGTAAGGATACTTTTGTTAGGTAAAAACTGACTGAAAACAAACTGTTCTTCAACAGAAATTGCCCAAATATGATCGAATTTTGCGAGCAAACGCATTTCAGTGGTGAACAAATTACCTAAATGTGGGGTATCGACAGTACCGTATTGACTAGTAAAAAAATCATGCGTGTCCACAATGGTAACTGCGTTTTTAAGAGCTTGTTTATTCTTGATGAGCGGAAAAGCATGTACGTATGAGATGACCACATAGTCGTAGGTGTTTTTCGCTAAAATTTTTGTAAAATACACCTCTTGATTGTGGTAAATCCACTGAAATTCACGAGGGTATTTGTTGATTTTATTGACAATGGAGGTACGGATTAAATAATTCAATCCTGAATTCTTGCGTTTCGGTAACAAATACGCATCTCTAACAAGTTCAGAATTCTGAATTTCTTCACGGTGTTTGTCAGTGAATTCGTTAGATTCAATCCCCACAAAATCAACAGTAAAACCACGTGAATTAAAATAGTGTAACAACGCGTGAGCTCGAGCATTGTTTCCTTGATTAACGACGAGCGGATTGTTAGGATAAAAAAATAGTATCTTTGCCATTAGGTACAATTTGAACTTCAAAATTATGGAAATTCTATTAGTTCAGAGGTTATTGTGCTACAAATGTTTTCGGTTATTAGTAACACCGTGTAAATAATCAATATACGATCTTATGGAAGCCCCTTTAGTGTCAATAATAGTTCCTGTCTACAATACAGAACCCTTTATTGAAGAAACTATTCAGAGTATTTTAGCACAAGATTACGATTCAATTGAACTCATACTAGTCAATGATGGAAGTACCGATAACAGCGGGGAGATTTGTGATTCCTACGCATCTAACTACAGCTCAATTCAGTATTGTGAGCAGGCAAATGCCGGAGTGTCAGTAGCTAGAAATAAAGGTCTAGATTTGGCTCGAGGAACCTTTGTTTATTTTATGGATGCCGACGATACAATTGACGTATCGTACATAAGAACATCGGTAGCCGCATTGCAAAGAGATAACGCAGAGATGGTACTTATAGGAACTGATTATTGTCATCGTTTACCCAATGTGATGGCTTTGCCTACCTGTGCCGCTATGTTTAGACGTGATTTTTTAATGAAGTATCCAAGGGTTCGTTTTCCAGAAGGAATTCAACCTTGTGAAGACGGTCTGTTCACACATAGACTGTTGGCATTGACAAATGGTTTGGCGGTAAATCGAGCGGGGAAGTACCACTATCGAAAGCACGATCAGCAAAATCATGTAAAAATTAATGCGAACTGTGAACGAGTATTGAATCAGATACCACGTTGGATTACAATTTTAACCGAGTTCTACGAACAGTATTCATTGCAAAAATCACATGCCTTGCATTTGGCTTTGTTTATGCAACACGAGCCGTTTGAGTTACGCTATCTTTCAATGCCACTGAATAGCGAACAAAAAGATAGGCTGTTGACATTAATTCAGAATTTTATGAATGAGCGTGTCGTGCAGTATCTTACAAAAGAAGACTACAACTTGTTAAGTTTGCCGTTTCAGCAGTTATTAAAAGCGGCTTCTTCACAAGAATTTGATACCTATTACCTCAAGGCTATGCAACGAAAGAAATTACTTTGGAAATTGACTAAGTTGATGCCTATCATGTACTTTAAACGAAGGTTTAGGAAAAACATAAATACGAAATACGGAATATGAAAATACTGATTGTTCAACATCGCAATTTTTTAAATGTATGCGGTGGAACTGAGAAAATTTGTTGTTTTATTGCAAATACCTTTGCGAAACAAAAACACGAAGTAACCATTGCGACCAATGAAGACGTAGTTGGGGAGCCCGTGTTTTTTTTGGAGCCCAACGTGCGTGTAGAAAACATTTACACCGATGGTTTGGGAGAACGACCAGTGCTGCCGTACTATAATTACAAAGGAAGTAATCCAATATTATGGTTGTATCATAAACTGAGAAAAAAGCGTGCGAAATTACATAATAAGCTGCTGTTTCGTAAAATGAAGGGCCCAGAAAATGTGTATTTACACAATGTAGGGGTTCGATCAAAACATTGGCATGAATATATTACGACGAGCAAGCCTGATCTTATCGTTACCATGTCAACCGCTTCGTTGGTGGAGATCACCTATTACAGACCCTTGGGAATTCCGATTGTTAATTCGGTTAATGGACGTCCTGATTACGATTATACGGATGTGCTAGGAGCACGTCCCGATTATGAAATGCGTTGTTTAGAAGCTTCCTATAAGCATTTGGCGGGAATTCAAGTGCTGTTTGAGAGTTACAAAGAGTTTTTACCTGAAAGCTTTGGAGGGATCGCCAAAGTGATTGCCAATCCGGTGCCTCAACAAACGGAGCAATCTAAGGTGAATAGCAAGTCGGGAAAACACGTAATTGCCCATGTTGGAACCTTATTTACAAGTTGTAAGCAACAACATAAAATTATTGAAATTTTTGAAAAATTAGGTCCTGAATTCCCACAATGGGAAGTTCACTTCTATGGAACAGGAGTGGATTTAGATGAACTGAAAAAAATGGTAAAACGAGCTAATTTGGAGCAACAAATCCATTTTAAAGGATTTACTGATCAACCTTTGGAAGTTATGCGAGCAGCCGATATTTTTGTGTTTCCAAGTAAATATGAGGGCTTCCCATTGGCGTTAACGGAAGCCATGGCTACTGGTTTACCAACGATTGGATATGCTTATTGTTCAGGAGTGAACGAATTGATAGCAGATGGTAAAACAGGGTTTTTAGTTGCTGATGATGCTGCTTTTGAGCAACGATTGCGAGAAATGATGTTAAAAGAAGCATTGAGAACAGCGCTAGGAAACAATGCTAAAAAAGCAATGGAGCAGTACAGTGCAGCCATCATAGAGGCCTCGTGGATTGATTTTGCTGAGGAGTTGACGCAGCTAAAAACTAAACAGGAAGGATAGTATTATCGTTGTGCAATTGTTAGTACATTTGCGCAGCCGAGACAGAATATATGGAAAACGACACACAGAAAATTTTGATTTGGAACACCTTTCCTCTGAAAGCGAGAAGTGGTGGACCAACGACCTATTTGTACAACCTCGAAAAGTCAGTAGCATTGAATGGATTGCAAGAGCGCATTCATTTCGCTCACGATTACGAGGTGTCAATACCGAAACAGAAATCAGCTCTTAGTTTATTTTTTAAAGAAAAGGTAAAACCAGGGATTCAATATTTTTTGAAAGACCTTACCAAGATCGATACTTTATTTCGTTGGTTGACCAATAAAAACGAGAAAGAGGCTCTCAAAAAAGAACAAGCGAATGCTGCATGGAAACAGGGCGTATTAGATATGTTATTTGTGGCAAAGGAAAGTGTGCCAGCACATATAGATTTAAATGCCTATGCTTACATCCATTTTCATTCTACATTTGAGTATTACGCTTGTAGAAATTTGCTTAAAGAATACCGTGGAGAAATCCTGTTAACCTCGCATGCTCCTAAAGCTGTGCACAAAGAGATTGTCGAAGATTGGTTTTACGGGCACACTATTACAGAGGAACAATTGGCTGCAATTATAGCCATTGATCACTTTGCGTTTGAAAATGCCGATCACGTAATTTTTCCATGCGATGAAGCACAAGAACCGTATTTCAATTCATGGGAGGCGTATAAATCATTGCCTTTTAAAAACGAGAGGAGAGAATTCTTAACCTGTACAGAGCCATCTGTATTTAAACGTTCTAAAAAAGAGATATTGTCGGAGTACAACATACCCGAGGATGCTTTTATCATTACCTATTTTGGACGACATAATGAAGTCAAGGGCTACGACTTGTTACGTGAATTAGGGAAGGAGCTTTTAGAAGCTTCTGAACAGGTTTATTTTTTGGTAGCAGGAAAGGAGGATCCTTTAGCAGGATTGTCACACAAACGCTGGATAGAAGTAGGATGGACAACGGATCCTCATTCATTAGTCAATGCGGCAGATTTGTTTATTTTACCCAATAGAGAAACGTATTTTGATTTGGCTTTATTAGAGGTACTATCTGTCGGGACGCGATGTCTGATTAGTGAAACTGGAGGAAATAGGTATTTCAAGAAATTGACAGCGGAAGAAACTTCCGGAATACATTACTTTAAAGCCAATGATGTAGCTGATTTAATAAAACAAACGAAGGCAATTATTGCAAATACACCGGAACAAAATGCAAATAAAGTGTTGTTTGATACTTATTTCCACAACGATGTCTTTGCGAAGAGTTATATAGAATTGATTAAAAAATTAAAAAGTGAATAATCCAGTAGAATACGATTATTTAATCGTAGGGGCCGGTCTTTACGGGAGTGTTTTTGCTCACGAAGCAACCAAAGCAGGGAAGCGTTGTTTGGTAATTGACAAACGTGACCACATAGGTGGAAATGTATACTGCGAAAACAATGATGGAATTAATGTGCACAAATATGGAGCACATATCTTTCATACGAATGATAAAACTATTTGGGACTATGTAAATCAGTTTGCTGAATTTAACAATTATGTAAATTCACCTGTGAGTATCTCAAAAGGAAAATTGTACAATCTCCCGTTTAATATGAATACTTTTAATCAGTTATGGGGTGTTATGACACCTGCTGAGGCGAAGGAAATTATTGATGAGCAAATTGCTACATACGGAGTAAAGCAGCCGAAGAACCTCGAAGAACAAGCGCTTTCTCTAATCGGTAAAGACGTTTATGAAACGCTTATAAAAGAATATACAGAAAAACAATGGGGGAGAAAGGCCACAGAACTTCCTGCCTTTATCATCAAGAGGTTGCCTGTGCGTTATACTTTTAATAACAATTACTTTAATGATAAATATCAAGGAATTCCTATTGGAGGATACAATAAGATTATTGAAGGATTGTTGGCAGGGGTAGATGTCAAACTCGGAATTGATTTTTTTGTAAACAAAGATGAACTAGAGGGCTTGGCTAAGAAGGTTGTGTTTACCGGTAAAATTGACGAGTATTTTGATTATGAATTGGGAGAATTGGAGTACAGGTCACTGCGATTTGAACACGAGACCTTAGCTACGGATAACTTCCAAGGTAATGCCGTGGTGAATTACAATGATTCAAAATATGCGTATACCAGAATTATAGAACACAAGCACTTTGAATTTGGGAAACAAAACCATACAGTAGTAACGCGGGAGTATCCCGAACAATGGAGTCGCGATAAGGAAGCGTATTACCCTATCAATGATGAAAAAAATGGTAGCCTTTACCAGGCGTATAAAAAATTGGCGATTGCCAAAGAACACGTTATTTTCGGAGGTCGTTTAGCAGAGTACCGTTATTACGACATGCACCAAGTAATAGGAGCTGCATTAGCAAAATCAAAAAAAGAATTGACCTAATGGATAAAGATGTTACAGAGATGCTAGCAAGCCTCCAGGCAGGAAAAACGGTGCTGTATCCAACAGACACTGTTTGGGGGTTGGGATGTGATGCTAAGAATAGCGAAGCAGTGAAGCGCATTTACCAGCTCAAGCAGCGCGAAGAATCGAAAAGCCTTATCATTTTAGTAGATGGGATTTCGATGTTGAAAGAATACATAGGGAAGTTACCAGAAAAGGCTCTGGATATTTTGGAAAAATCGGAAAAACCGACCACGATTATCTACGAAGATGCCAGAAATTTGGCACCAAATACCATTGCAGCAGATGGTACTATAGCCATCCGTATTGTTCAAAATGAGTTCTGTAAGAAGGTGATAGCTGCATTTGGTAGCCCAATAGTGTCTACCTCGGCAAATATCAGTGGGGAGCCAACAGCCAAGTCTTTTGCCGAAATTTCTTCGGCTATTGTAAATAATGTAGATTATGTGGTAACTTTGTACCGCGATGAAGTAGCAGAGAAATCGTCGACCATATTAAAACTGGCAGGCGAGGATGTGCTCGTGATAAGAGAATAAATTATGCAAGAAAATCTTTGTTATAAAGATGCTTTAACGGCGGATATCTTTACGTATATCAACAAAGCAACGGAAGCGTTACAGTTGGAGAGTTATGTAATTGGAGGATTCGTTCGAGATTATATTTTGAAAAGAGGTACGGCAAAGGACATCGATGTCGTTGCTGTAGGAAGTGGTATTGAATTGGCTGAAAAAGTAGCCGAATTGCTTCCGACGAAACCCAAAGTACAGGTGTTTAAAACCTACGGTACAGCCATGTTGCGCTATCGCGATATAGAGGTGGAGTTCGTGGGGGCACGCAAGGAATCGTATACAGAGGACAGCAGAAACCCGAAAGTAGCTACAGGGAGTTTACAAGACGATCAAAACAGGCGCGATTTTAGTATCAATGCCTTGGCGTTGAGTTTGAATTCCGAAAATTTTGGAGCTATCTTGGATCCGTTTAATGGATTACAGCACTTGGAGGAGAAGTTAATTCAGACTCCTTTAGACCCGGATATTACCTATTCTGATGATCCTTTGCGAATGATGCGTGCTATCCGTTTTGCTACACAATTAGATTTTACTATAGAAAAAGGCTCGTTGGAGGCTATTGCTAGAAATGCAGCGCGTATTGATATCATAACCAAAGAACGTATCGTTGTTGAATTGAATAAAATATTAGCAGCCCCCGTTCCTTCAAAAGGATTTTTACTACTCGAAAAAACAGGCTTGTTACCTCGAATTTTACCCGAATTAACGGCTTTAAAAGGAGTAGAAGAAGTAGAAGGGCAACGACATAAAGATAATTTTTATCACAGTTTAGAGGTGGTTGACAACATCTGTAAATACACCGATGATCTCTGGCTGCGCTGGGCAGCACTGTTGCACGATATCGGGAAAGCACCGACCAAGAAATACCATCCTAAAAATGGATGGACTTTTCATTCACATGAATTTGTCGGGTCTAAAATGGTGTACAAATTATTTAAGCGTTTGCGCATGCCGTTGAATGCAAAAATGAAGTTTGTGCAAAAAATGGTTTTGTTAAGTTCACGACCTATTGTGTTGGCTACTGAAGTAACTGACTCTGCCGTTAGGAGATTGGTTTTTGACGCGGGAGATGATGTCGATCATTTAATGACTTTATGTGAGGCAGATATCACGACAAAGAACCCTAAAAAGTTCAAACGTTACCACAAAAACTTTGAAATTGTCCGCAGCAAGATTAAAGAAGTTGAAGAACGTGATAGAGTTCGTAATTTTCAACCTCCAATAACGGGTGAAGAGATTATGAAGACCTTTGACTTAAAGCCTTGTCGTGAAATTGGACAGATAAAGGAGGCGATTAAAGAAGCGATTTTAGAAGGTAACATCCCTAATGAATACCAAGCGAGTTATGAGTTTATGCTCGAGAAAGGAAAGCAATTAGGATTGACGCCTATCGATAATTAATAAAAAAGCTCTTGAAACATCAAGAGCTTTTTTGTTGGGTTTTTTCAAAAAATCTATTTAATACTTGGATCGATAAAGTTTTTTCAGTTTCTGGGTTTAAAAATTGTCGGACCCATGCCTGGGCGTTTTCAATGATTTTAAGTGCTTTTTCTGGATTGTTGAGGTAGTAAGACCTCTTTTCCATTAAGTCTGAATAATCGTCTTTTATGTGCACGTAATGAACATCGGGTACAAGCAGACCTTCCATATACCAAGTTTCAAACTTAGGAGTAGGCATAAAGCAGAGGGAATTAGAGGCCATAATCCATTTGAGGTTGGTAGCAACATCAATACCTTCAATCGAAAGAATAAATTTAGATTGCAACTGTTCTTCTATGCTTAAATATGGTTTTTTCCAGGCATCTGGAACCCAATCGTGGTGGGTACTCACGTCACCGATATCACAGTGCGGGTGTGCGTGAAATTTTTCAACGAGCAGTCGTCGATTTTCCTTGTGGATCACACCTCTCCAAACCACTTTGTCATCCTTGTCTAAAAACGGGGTGTGGTCTTTTACAAAATGAAAATGTCTACGGCTGTCGAGCTTCATTAATACAGAATTTCCATTGTGATTAATAGGTCTACTTTTTACGAGAGTAGGCTCCTCAAAGTTTTCTGTTACATCACCGAATTTATAATTGATTTGATAGTGTTTTGGAAAGTACTTGGTATACTTCACCAAGTCAAAAAAATACATACTTCCGCGTTTTGGTCGTCGAAAATTGGAGAGCTTTTGCCAGTTTGGCGAAACCTTCGTCGCAGAAGGGCTTGCGTAGTATTGCAAGCGCTTCTGAACGTCGGGATGGTTGTTGGTCAACCAAAATTTTAACCTGGGCCTAAATAAAAAACCAGGTAATTTATACAGGGTAAAATGCGTGAGATAAAAAACGACTTTCGAACGTTTAATTTTTTGAAGCATTCCCATGGTTATTCTAAGGTTTGCATGGTTACTAACTTGTAGTATTCTCCTTTTTTCTGGAGTAATTCATCGTGTCGTCCTTGCTCTATAATTCGTCCTTTGCGCATGACCACGATGAGGTCGGCTTTTTGAATGGTGGAAAGTCTGTGGGCAATAATCAATGACGTTCTGTTCTCCAGCATTTTCTCCAAGGCCAATTGTACCAGTTGCTCAGATTCTGTGTCTAAGGCCGATGTAGCCTCGTCCAAAATCATAATAGGAGGGCTTTTGAGTACTGCACGCGCAATGGCGATTCGCTGTTGTTGTCCTCCAGACAAAGAGCTTCCACGATCACCGATAATGGTGTCAAAACCATTATCGAGTTCTGTAATAAACTCATAGGCGTTGGCAATTTTTGCAGCATGGACAATTTCTTCCTTAGTAGCATCGGGTTTACTCAAGGCAATGTTGTTGGCAACTGTATCGTTAAACAGGGTAGAGTTTTGGGTAACAACTCCCATTAACCCGCGAAGCGATTCCTTACTGATGTCTTTGATATCCTGTCCATCTACAGAAATACTTCCTTTGTTTACATCGTAAAAACGCGTTAACAAATTCGCTAGGGTAGACTTACCCGAACCTGATTGACCTACAAGCGCTACGGTTTTTCCTTTTGGAATATTTAGTGAGAAATCTTCTAAAACGTAATTTTCTCCATATTTGAATGAGATATTGGTAAAGGCAATTTCTTCTTTAAAGTCATTGATGATTACTGGATTGGTCTTTTCGGTAACTTCATTAGCCGTATCTAAAACAGTAAAAACACGTTCTGCTGCGGCATCTCCCATTTTTATATTGTTATTGGCTTTGGCAATAGCTTTTGCTGGGGTTAATACATTATAAGCCGTTGCTATAAAAGCGATAAAGGTTCCTCTGTTTAACACTTCTTCGATCAAAACCATTTTACCTCCATACCACAGCAAAGCAGCAATGGTAACGATTCCTAAAAACTCACTCATTGGGCTCGCTAGTACCTCACGGGTACTCATTTTATTTCCGAGGTGTTTTACTTCCTTACTCAAATTTGCAAAACGGCGTCCAAAACTGAATTCACCATTAAAGGCTTTGATAATTTTTAATCCCGAAATACTCTCTTCAATAAGACCCAATAACAATCCGTTTTTGTAGTAAATTTCTCCTGATTGCTGTTTGATTTTTTTACTGATTATGGATATAACCAATCCGGCAACAGGTAAAAAGGTGAACATAAACATAGAAAGTTTCCAGTTGGTATAAACCAGTACTGTCATCGTTAAAATCATGTTTAAAGGCTCTCTGATGAACGTGATTACCAAATTGAGGTAGGTTTCATTGATCACTCCTAAGTCACCAGTAGCTCTGTTCATTACATCTCCCTTCTTCATTTTTGAATAATATGAAAGGTGCATGCCAATCACTTTATTATACATCAACTTACGCATATCGTTAAGAACGCTGTTCTTTAAAAATACCATGGTGAGCTGTCCTAGGTAGCTAAAAAGATTCTTTAAAAGAAAGATGATGATAACTACGGAAATCACATAAAATAGGGTAGATTCAATCCCTAAATTTTCATTGGAGTAGGTAACGTAGTAATTGAGTAAATCGTTTAAATATTCTTTGTTGACAGACTCTGTAAAGCCTTTATATACGGGTTTTGTATAAACTTTTTCCGTGTCTTTAAATAAAATATTCAATGTAGGCATCAATACCACGTATGAAAGCGTGGTAAAGATTGCGTACAAAATATTTAAAATTATAGTTGCAACCCATAATTTTTTATAGGGTTTTGCATGTTGTAAAAATCGCTTAAAATAGCTCATTTATAATTCGTTGAATTTTAGCGTCTAGCACGGCTTCTACTGCATCAGCTTCTGATACGGATGCAAGCGGTGTTTTTACGCTGATATAAAATTTAATTTTAGGTTCGGTTCCACTTGGACGCGCAGCTACCTTACTACCGTCTTCCGTTTCGTAGATCAATACATTTGATTTCGGGATATCTAAAGGAGTCACTTCACCCGTCAATAGGTTTTTTTGCGTTGATGCTTGATAGTCTTTAAGGACTACTACCGACGAACCATCAATTTTTTCAAGTGGGTTGGTGCGCAATTGGTGCATCATGTTTTTTATTTGCTCCGCTCCGTCCATTCCTTTTTTTACCATCGCGATGAGGTGTTCCTTGTAAAAGTTATGGCGCGTGTACAATTGCAGTAAATCTTCGTAAAAAGAGCTTCCTGAGGCTTTTGCAGCACTGGCAATTTCACAAGCGAGCAGGGCAGAAGTAACCGCGTCTTTATCGCGGACAAAGTCACCTACCATATATCCAAAACTCTCTTCTCCACCTCCGATGAATTCTAACTCAGGGTGGTCTTTGATCATTTTGGCAATCCACTTAAATCCAGTGAGTCCGACTTTGGTTTCTACCTGATAGCTGTCTGCAATTTCATTTACGAGGTTGGTAGATACGATGGTTGAACCAATAAACTGTTTTCCGTTAAGTTTTCCTTCTTTTTTCCAGTAGTTAATCAAAAAATCCGTCATCAAACTCATCGTCTGATTTCCGTTGAGTAATTTGATTTTACCGTGATTGTCGCGAACGGCGATTCCAATTCTGTCAGAATCTGGATCGGTTCCAAGAACGATATCGGCATCGAGTTTTTCGGCTAATTCCACGGCCATTTGTAAGGCTTCAGGTTCTTCTGGATTAGGAGATGCCACGGTAGGAAAGCTTCCGTTTGGTTCAGCTTGTTCTTCAACAATGTGCACTTGTGTATATCCTGCGCGTTTGAGCACTTCAGGGATCAATTTAATAGATGTACCGTGTAGGGATGTAAATACAATTTTAAGATCTTCACGTCCTTTTACATCAAAAGTTCCACTTGCTAAAGAGGCCTTCCAAAATGCTTCGTCTACTTCAGTACCTAGTTTTTTTATCAAGGCAGGCTTGCTTTCGAAATTGATGTCTGCAAAATCGAGGGCGTTTACCTCGTCGATAATCCCTTTGTCTTGTGGAGGAACAATTTGTCCACCATCCGTCCAATACACCTTGTAACCGTTGTATTCAGGTGGGTTGTGTGAAGCCGTAAGTACGATTCCGACATCACAGCCTAAGTGATTTACTGAAAATGACAACTCAGGAGTAGGACGGAGGTCCTCAAAGAGTAATACTTCGATATCGTTTGCTGACAATACATCTGCGACTACTTGTGATAACCACTTACTATCGTGTCGACAGTCGTAACCGATGGCTACCTTTAATGCTTTATTCGGTTTTGTTTTGTGGAGGTAATTACACAACCCTTGGGTTGCTTTCCCGATGGTATATCGGTTAATTCTATTGGTCCCAGCACCCACAATGCCTCGCATTCCTCCAGTACCAAATTCTAGGTCCTTGTAAAAACGATCAGGTAAATCATCTGATTTAGCTGCGATTAAGGCTTTAATTTCTTCTTGTGTTTGGATATCAAAAGGTGCAGTCACCCATTGATCGGCTCTGGTGATAATATCTTCCATAATTAATTTTTAGTCGTTAAAAAAAATACAACGTTTATTCGGTTAAACGGCTTTTGATTTTGTAGTGTTTCTGATGCCCATTACTTTTGATAATAAGCTCCCCTAAAAATCCAGCCAAGAACAATAAGGTACCTAAGACCATAGCGGTAAGCGCGATATAAAACCAAGGATTACTAGTAATCAAAATGGTTTTTATATGGTTTGCTACCCGGTATAGTTTCATGGCACCAATATAAAAGGCCGAGAGGAATCCAAATAAAAACATAGCGGTTCCCCACAAACCAAAAAAATGCATTGGTCGTTTACCGAATTTAGACAAAAAAGAGATGGTAATCAAGTCTAAAAAGCCATTAATAAAACGATCGATACCAAATTTTGTTACACCGTATTTACGTGCCTGGTGTTGCACTACCTTTTCACCGATGGCATTGAAACCTTCGTTTTTGGCAAGTACGGGTATGTAACGATGCATTTCTCCGCTTACTTTTACCGTTTTTACCACTTCATTTTTATAAGCCTTTAGGCCACAATTGAAATCGTGTAACGACAGTCCTGAAGTTTTACGCGCGGCCCAATTGAATAATTTTGAGGGTATGTTTTTAGTGACAACGTTGTCGTAGCGTTTCTTTTTCCATCCTGAAATCAAATCGAACTGTTCTTCTGTAATAAGACGGTACAATTCCGGAATTTCATCTGGGCTGTCTTGCAAGTCCGCATCCATGGTAATGACAACAGCGCCTTGTGCAAGTTCGAAACCAGCATCCAAGGCTTGTGATTTTCCATAGTTTCGCTGGAATTGTATTCCCTTGACTTCTGGGTGGTTTTGATGGAGGGTCGTAATGATATCCCAAGAGGCATCGGTACTGCCATCATCAATAAATATTATTTCGTATAAAAACTGATTGGATTGCATCACGCGTGCAATCCAATCGTATAGTTCTTTTATAGATTCATCTTCGTTAAGAAGTGGTATAACTACCGATATATCCATATAAGTAAGTTCTGATTTAAAAAGTCAAAAATACTAGTCTTTTTATGACCGTACAACTTTTTGGTGCTAAAGTAATTCTAATACTCGTCTTCTTCTGTCTTTTTCTTAACTGCGGCAGTAATGGCAGCTACGACAAAACCTACGAACGTATAGAATAACAACCCTAAAGCATGACCGATAGGTGTTCCTTGGAATTTCTTTTGCATTTCCATTTGCGCGTCTATTTGTTCGTCTGAAAGTCCTGCCTCGACAAGTTGATTACGAGCCATTTCATTGGCCGTTTCAAAATACGTAGGTTCAATAACTTCCGTAAATAAGATGGTGTAGGCAATAGAAATGACCGTTCCTATCAATACCATCGCGATACCTGCTTTTACACCCTCTCCCCAGGTTAAATAGCCATTGTTGGCTTTTTTATAGGCACCAATTCCGACAATCGGGATACCAATTAACGATACGGCAACAGCAGCTAATACTATTAAACCTCCTGTTGTATCATAGGTCATTCCTAATGCGTAAATAAGTAGGTTGGTGAAAATGATAATCCCTGCGAAGATTAATCCAAATTTTAAAATCAAGTTTTTGCTGGTTGATTGATTTTCCATAGTTCTAGTATGAGTTTTTATGTTACAAATATATCTTTTTTGTTGCACATCTATAGTTTTGTTAATCTCGTCAAAAAAAAATAGGTCAACAAACTATTAGTATTCAAAAACTTAGAAATGTTACATTAATTTTCTGTAAATTTTCTTGTTTTAATCTAAAAAAAGAACGTACCTTTGCCCCGGCAAGTCCTACACAACTAGCTCCCTTTGAATCCCCCAGGGCGGGAACGCAGCAAGGGTATTAGGTTGTAGCAGTGTGATGTAGGTAGCTTGCCTTTTTTTATGCGCTAAAGTTACGTCTTCATCCGATATTTTTTTACCAGCTTACTTATTGATTAACAAAATTCTAAGTCCTAGTCTAGCTAGTTTTTTTCAGTTCGTTCACGATCTTGGCGTTCACTTCGCGGGTGATAGGAAGCAACGACCTCCTTTAAGTAGCTATTGTCTAAATGGACATAAATTTCAGTCGTTGTAATACTTTCATGACCTAAAATTTGTTGAATAATTCGCAAGTCTGCACCGTTTTGTAATAGGTAAGTGGCAAAAGAATGACGTAGGGTATGAGGCCCTATCTTCTTTTTTAAATTGATTTTTGTAGCGAGATCTTTTAAAATAATAAAAATCATTTGTCTGGTTAGGCGTTTTCCACGACGATTCAGGAAAACAGTGTCTTCATCAGCTGGGATAGCCTGTGTTTTACTGCGAATACTATCAATATAATAAAGTAACTGGTCAATAGTACTTTGATGAATAGGAACGATGCGGTATTTGTTACCCTTTCCTAAAATACGCAGGTAGCCTTGCTCTAAATGAAGGTCTGACAGTTGTAAATTGATCAATTCACTCACACGGAGTCCACAACCATAAATGGTTTCTATGATGGTTTTATTTCGTTCTCCTTGCGGATGACTGAGGTCTATGGCCGCGATAAGATCATCAATTTCACTATTTGATAAAGTATCGGGTAGGGTTCTGCCTATCTGTGGGCTTTCGAGTAAATCTGTAGGATTGTCTTCCCGATAGGAATCGTATACGAGAAAATCAAAGAAACTTCGTAAACTTGATATTAAACGAGCTTGGCTTCTCGGTTTTAATTCTTTTCCTACCTCATAAACGAAACCTTTTAAGGTGGCGGCATCGATGTTTTGAGGGCTTGGACGCACCGAGAGTAGTTCTAAAAAAAACACTAATTTTTTTAGGTCCTGCTGATAGCTCTCTACAGAATTATCTGCGAGGCCTCTTTCAATTCTTAAAAAGTTCTTAAAGTCTTGAATAGATTTTTGCCAACTCATAAAATAGTAAATTATTATATTTTTTTATGTTAAAAATTTGTTATTTAAAAAATAAACCTATTTTTGCACCTCAAACATAAAAAATTAACGTTTAAGATTATGAAAAAAGTATTAGTAGTTATTGCTATGTTAGCATTAGGATTTACTGCAAACGCACAAAAGAATGTAATTAAGGCAAACCCATTAGGATTAGCTTTCGGTGTTGGTGATTTCTCTTACGAAAGAGTTGTATCTGACAACCAAGCTTTCGAAATTGGTTTATCTTTTGCTTCTGCAAAGGTTACTTCAGGAAGTGAAGTAGTAAGCTCAAGTGCTATTGGGGGAGAAGGAAAGTATAAGTTTTATTTTTCTTCTGCAAAAGACGCTCCTAGAGGATGGTATGCTGCACCTTTCGTAAGCTATGCTGTTTCTTCTGCTAACAACTCTGCTGGGACTGACATCGGATTCTCGACTTTCTCAGGAGGTGCTTTAGCTGGATACCAATGGGTATTTGGTGGAGGAGACTCTGGATTTGCATTAGATTTAAACTTCGGAGCACAGTACATGTCTGTATCTGCTACTGAAAGTACTTCTGTAAACATCCAAGGATTTTTACCACGTTTAGGTCTTTCTATCGGTTACGCTTGGTAAGAATTGACAAAATAACAAATAAAAGAGATCGTTTAACGGTCTCTTTTTTTTTGCTCTAATTTCTTGTGAACTGAACAAAAATCATTTTACGTTTCATAAAAAAAACTGCTGGAAGGCTATTGGTCATTTTGATTTGACATTGGACGGATACCAAAAAAAAATTGCATGTTTCTGTATAATCTTCTAATTTTGGAATAAAAATGCAATTGAAAAATAATTATCCTAACAAAAAAGTTAGCTATTTAGCCGTTATTTTAAGTGTAATCAATATCGCTATTTTTGTATATCTAGCATTTGATGCTTATACTTTGTCACTCAAACAAATAATGTTGGTCATTGGGGCAATTACCTCTCTATATGCGATTAGCACCATCTCCTTTGCAGGGCTCAAGACGTCTTTAGCCTCTGAAGATCTTACAATTGCTCATAGATCTGGTTTGATTTCACTTGTAGCATTGATGTTTGTAAGCTTTCAAGTGTTAAGTAATCAAATTGTACCTCATTTAGGGATCCTGAGTGTTGTGGTATTTGGGAATGTGTTTTGTATGACTGTGATTGTGATGAAAATCTTTTCAAGAAGGGCAAATGGGTATACTAGCCATGAATTTTTAAAAAACACACAAAAACACCTTTTAAATATCTCAAAATTTTCGGTGTTGTGTATGGTGGTGAGTGCAGTTTTTAGTGTAATTAATCAGTTCGATTTGGCTCATATAGTGCTGAGTTTGGTTTTCGCACTTCCTTTGTTAGTGACTAATTATCTAAAACAAGCCAAAACAAAGAGTGTTTATCACGTAGTATTGATCTCGGTATTATCTGTTTTGCTAATTTATATTGGATTGGTCGTGTTTAGTAATGGAGTAACACCCATCGACTTTTCTTTTTACTTTATAAATGCACTATCATTACTAGTATTTAATGGCATATCGATACAATTAAACAAAACAGCGTAATAAGGTTATTATGTTCCAAGTTAATTGTATAACTCCTAAGATCTTATTTCATTCCGATACTTGTTGCTTATATAATTCAAAAAAAAGCCTTTTGAGTACATTGATCTCTACGAACCCATTAGAAATATGTGACATAGAATTCCAGTCATTAATCTCTGGTTTGTATTGAAGCTAGGATGTATTTCATGAAATCCAGGATGCATAGCCAGTTTGTTTTATGATTTTTTGCATGGTGTTTTTATCAAAATTTTTAGATTTACAACAGGTAACGAAGAGTATAAAACTAGATTTTATGTCGATTGACAGCCTCATTGAGACGATACTAATGTAGTATACTATATGATGAGTTCACCTTAAAACGAAACCTAAAAAAATGAGCTTTTGGAAAAATATATTTAGAGGTAAAAAAGACAAGTCTAAAGCGGCTTCACATTTTGATACCTATCGAAAAGAGCTAGATGCATTGAATCTAAATTCTATTTCAGATTTAGAAAATTTAGTAAAGGAATTAATCAGACCAACGAGTAAACTAGAAATTCAACCTGCTTCAAGACCTCCAGAAAATTCGCAATTGTCATCTCATTTTGGAGGAAATCCTTATTTTGAAAAAGGAGAAGAGTGGCCAAAAGATAACAACGGAAAACATTTAGATTTTATTTTCCAGGTATTCAATGCTCCTGAGTTGGAGCTCCCTAAAAGCATAGCCTTAGTACAGTTTTTCTACAGTTGGGAGGAGTTTCCTTGGGAAACTCATGATAGTGGTTGGTTTGTAAAAATATACAAAGAAACTGAGATTAAAAATGTTGAATTTATTGCTAAGCCATCGGAAGTAGAAAAATCAAAATATTGTGAAATACTGTGTACCCCAACCCTAAGTTTACCGGACTGGGAAGGGATTTATTTAATAGACAATAGGGCATCTAAGTTATCGTGTGTCTTAGATGAAGATAAGCCATGGGACAGTTATGATAAAATGGTAACCAAGCTTATTGGGACACAGGAGTATCAAAGTCAACTTGGTGGCTATCCGAAATGGGTACAAGGAGAATCAACCCCGCAGGACAGCGAAGGGAACCCAATGAAACTCTTGTTTCAGATTGATTCTGAAGATAATGCGGGGCTAATGTGGGGTGATGTTGGTTTAATCTATGTTTTCTACGATGAAAAATCAGAGCGTATCGAATTTAGTTTGCAGTGTCACTAAACTTTGAGTTTTTTCTGTCAAAGGAAGTGCTCAAGAAGCCTAAACTAAATAACAACCACTGAAATTGTCTTTGCGAAAACGCAAAAAAGTGCTATTCCAAAACCAATAGGAATTGTAAATGATTTCGGACGAATTTATACGGAATCACAACGAATTGAATTATTGAAAATTCTACGTGACTACAAAAGTCAAACGACAAGACAAATTGTGGTAGTTACCATTGATAGCATAAAGCCCTATACGGACATCCAAAAATTCGTAAGGGCGTTGGAACTGCGGAAAATAATGGATTGGCCAAAGTTGTTTGTAAACCTTGCCTACAAATCGCAATTGCAACGGGATATGGAACAGAATTAATTTTGACGGATGAAATTTGCAAAAAAGTATTTGAAGAAAAAATAGTTCCTGAATTTAAAAAAGGAAATTTTTATGACGGAATTAAAAATGCTGTGTTGGCCTTAATAGAAAAGTAGAAATAGCTGCTGTCGCAATAGCAAATGTGACGTATGAGTAGCGCTGGTCTGCTCGGCATAACTGAGCTGCTCTCACTAGATGGGTCAGATAAGAATAAGGCAATTTAGAGTGAAAAATTGTTAGTTCATCCAGCGTTTTTGTTCCGTATTACTCTTTGAATTCCGTTTGAGTGAGTACATGCAAAACAGATCAATTTTTATAAACCAATTTAAAATCCACTTATTTTTTAAGTCTCTCTTCTGGTTTTCTTGTGAGAACAAAATACAAAACATATAACCAGCTAAAGATTCCGTGTAAAACGGCCAATAAAACAGATTTGTTCCTTTCCCAAGAAACTACGATGGCTAAAACACTTCCTAATCCAATACCATTTCTTATTGCTGTGTTTTTTACTCCATCGTTTCCTGTTTGTTGACTAAAACATTCTAAAGAGAGTAAAAGTATAAAAATTAAAGTCAGTTTTATTTTTGTCATATATTTTTTCAATTTTGAGTGCGTTCCGTCAATGAATGCCAACGGTTTGACTGTGCAACATAGTGCGTGAAAAGATACGAACTTTTCGGGGAAACAGCCCTGATTTTTTTATAGGTTGTTTTTAGCTATTGTTAGGCAAGTAGTTATTTTATCGTTTTTAAATATTCTTTTTTGTAGTAGTCTAATTTTTCTTTTCTCATTCTGAATGTATTATTTACGGACGCTAGTTGTTTTTTTGATAGGTTTAATTTTGGGTAATCTTTAATATTAGATGGAGGCAATTCATTATTTATATTTCCAATAAAATTAATGACATAATCAGATAGCATGAAAGCAGTTCCACCATAGCTAAATGAATAATGAACAAAGGTTAAAGTGTCATTTAGAGATTTAGTAATCAAATCAAACTTATGGTCAAATTTTTCATCTCGTAAAAGTCCCTCATATGCTATAGCTTTAACAGTTCCACTCGGGTATTCTATTAGTTTTAAAAACTCTTCTTTATTTGCATTCTTTAAAATCCAATGTTGCCTGTGCCATTGGTTTGGTGTTCTTCCAGAATATCCTACCGCATTGGATGTAATTTCTCCATATTCATCCAATGACTTTATTGAATCTTTTATTTCAGGTCTAATACCTTTCCAGTTAAAGTTCCATTTTGGGGAGTAGGAACAAGAAAGAAAATATAAAACTCCGATAATAAGTATTGTTAGGATTGGAAGAAATATTTTGAATTCTTTGTTAAGCAATTTTTTGAGTTTTACAGGTTGTGATGAAACCGTTTTGTGTGTCGAACCTAGCGTATTTAACAGAGCCAATTTCTAGATCAACACTTAGCTACGTTTTTTTATCTTTTTTTTCAAAAACCAAGCCAAAAATTCGGCGGACTTGCTCAGCTGTGCAGTGAGTTTTCGGTTAAGTACTAATTAGCTCTGTTTTGTACGCTGGGTTGTGGTGTCGTTTATGATTCTTTATCTCGAACCGCCTCTCTCGTTTTTATAGGAGTCTCCTGTTAATCTGCTCGAAATGCTTCTCTTAACTCCTTTTCTTAAATACAGGCTATATCTCAAAGAACTCTTTACTCCGATTGGTCTTCAAATCAATATAAGTCGTCATCCTCGTTAACTCTTGAGAGTACTACAAAAAGAACGATTGCTTTATTGTTCGTCCATTCGATGTTTATTTTTTTGTTAGCCATTTTTTATTTCTTTCCACAATTCCCTCATATATGGCGTTACTTTCCAACAGTCGGAAAGATTTTCGCCAAAGCAGCTCCAATAAAATAGTGTGTATTCGTGAACCACAAAGTCCTTTATGATTCTCGATTTTAAGCGTTTCCAGTTTTTATCAAAGTCATTTTTATCTTCTATATCAGTCAATGCTTGGATTAGCATTTCCATCAAACTAAACTTTTTGTCTTCTTCTGTCTGCTCGTCATAATGTTGAAAGTAGTTTTCTATTTCTTTTGAATCTGCAATTTCATACGGCCAATCTTGCATCCAATCAGCATAGGGATATGCATAGGTAGCAACCAGTTCTTTAATTGCTTTTCCATTTCCACATCTGAATTTTGGTTCTTCTATTTTCATTTTCTTAATGTACCACAACGGTGAGTATAGGAAAGGTAGCGAGCTTTGCCACGAGCTTTTCGGCTTATTACGGACGATAAATTTACAGAAATTACTATGGTAAAAACACCTAAACTGCTATTTTGATACACCTTGTTATGTGCAGGCATTTTTTTGCTCGTGTTCTAAAAGCCACTTTTTCCGTTCTAATCCTCCTCCGTAGCCTGTCAGTTTTCCGTTTTTACCAATTACTCTGTGACAAGGAATAATAATTGAAATTCGATTAAACCCGTTCGCAGAGGCAACAGCTCTCACTGCTTTAGGATTATTGATGGCTTCGGCTTGTTGCTGATATGTTGATGTTTTTCCGAATGCTATTTTTCGTAAATGATCCCAAACTAAATTCTGAAAATCTGTTCCAGGTGTTTCGAGTTTTACATCAAATGACTTTCTAGTTCCATCAAAATATTCGGCGATTTCTTTTTTAGCTTGTTTGATGTGTTTGTTTTCTCCTCCAATAATATTGGCGTTCAAATGTTTCTGTAACTCTTTAAATTCGGTTTCGAGCATTTTGCGATCAACAAATTCCATTAAACAGACTCCGTTTTCAGTTGCGCAAACAAACATGGGACCTAATGGTGTTGTTAATCGGCTGATTAATATTATGTTTTTGGTAGTGCTATTCGTTGGCGAATTCCCAATTACTTTTTTGAATGTATAACCAAATCCGCTTAAGGATTCGTAACCAGAATCAAAGGCCGTTTTTGTAGCGTTTTTTCCATTTTTTAATTCTTGAAAAGCGACGTTAATACGATACATTCTTTGATAGGTTTGAAAAGTCATACCGTAATTTTTGTTAAACCACCTTCGTACCATTTCAGGACTAATATTCTTTTGACGAAGTTGCTCATCTGTAATTTTCGATTTAGGGTTTTTCTTAATCAGTTGAATTGCGGTTTGAACTTGTTCCGGTGCTTCGTTGGCATTTTCAGTAGGTTTACAAACTTTACACGGTCTGTAACCATTGTTTAAAGCCGCTTTAAATGTGGTGAAAAATTCAACATTTTCTTTTTTGGGTTTTCTTGCTCTACAAGTCGAAATGCAAAATACAGCAGTCGTTTTTACACCGACAAAAAAGATGCCTACAAAGTTTTGTTTACGTTCCAATAGGGCCTCATAGTAAGTATCTATTGTTTTAGCTTCTGTAATTCGCATTAAAAAATCGATTTAAATGAATTTTGGTTTAAAATTGCTTCTGTTTTACGTTTGAATTGACCGTACATTTTATCAAATATAAAATTGCCCATACTAATCCGTTTTATTCCCAAGTTTTTAAGTGTTTCAAAATCAGGAAGCCTAGGTGTACACATTACATTAATTGGTAATCGGGTGTAATTTACAATTTCTTCAATGTCCGAAATCTGCTCAATGCAAGGAACGAAAATTCCATTTGCTCCAGCGTTTTCATACAATTTGATTCTTTTTTTGGTTTCCTCAATTGTATTGGGAACATCTAATAAAAAAGTGTCCGTTCTTACGTTTATGAAGATATCTATTTTTTCTTTCTGAAGATTTTCAATTACTTCAGAAATTGTCTGGGCAAATTTTTCTGCTGCTAGCAAGGTTCTTCTTTTATCTACAATACTATCTTCAATATTGATTCCAACAACGCCAAAATCTGACAGTTTCATAATATTGTTAAAAATTTCTTCAACGTTTCGACTGTAGCCTGATTCCAGATCAACGGACAAAGGCAAATTAGAATTTTTCGAAATTCGTTTTACCATATATTCTAATTCCGAAAAGGTCATTTCTTCACCGTCCTTGTAGCCAAGCAGAGAAGCAATTGCCGAACTCGATGTTCCGATTGCTTGAAAGTTTAATTCTTCTGCAATTCTTGCACTTGGTACATCCCAAACATTGGCAATTAACAAAGGTTTGTTTTGGTTGTGTAAATCTTTAAATTTCATCTTTTAATTCTTTTGAGCAAAGAACCGATGATGAACTTTATTTGGCAACCGAAAATTGGACGAGTATTTTTCTTTGCTTGCTCCTAACTTGTGTAGACACGCATAAATTCGTCGTTATACACCGCATTTAGATTGAAATCAACGAATTCAATTACTGTTATGCAAGGGATGTAAAAGTTAAGATTGAAATCGTTAAAAGATTTATTCTGATTAACAATTTATTATCCTAAACTTAAGGGGGCAAACCTTATTTACTAATAGCCCTTTATTCAAGGTTATTCAATTTAATCTTGTAAAGAATAAAAAAATCAAAGAGATTTCTCAAGAGGTCATTTTTTGACCTTTCCTCTTTTTAGTTTTGGTGGTATGAATTGTCCTACAAAAAATATAAATACATTACTTTTTCTTGCCATTATTGGTGTAACATCAATACTATTTTCAGATTTCCCTATTTTAAACAAGTTTAGTATTCCAAAATGGGCAATTTTAATTCAACCATTGATGTTATCAGTTTTGTTAATGCTGTTAGGCACATATTCCTTAAATAAAACATCTTATCCATTTAAGTTTAAAAACCAGAAAGAACTTTTAGAACTAGATCAAAAAGGAATAATTGTAAGTGTAGTCTTATCTTTTCCTTTAGGGGTTATTTTATTTTTAATTACTCCCTATTTTGAAAGTTTGTTACCAAACTTTTTAAAAGAATTCAAAATAAGTATCATAACTAAGGTTTTTTACGGTGGTCTCAATGAAGAATTGATAATGAGGTTAGGATTATTATCGTTTCTGTACCTCATTTGTAAGAAGTTCTTTACTAGTCTAAAATCAAAAATTTTCGCTTTAGTAATTTCTTCAATTTTGTTTGCATTAGGCCATTTGCCGATTTTATTCATAGATGGAACACCAAACTTTAATTCAGTGGTATTTGTAATTAGTGTTAACGTATTCTTTGGCCTTATTTACGGTTATTTATACATGAAATACAATTTAACAGCATCGTTTATTGCTCATGCCTCTACTCATATAGTGCATTATTTATTAATAATGGTCTTAATTTAAATTTAAAAACTATGGAGAAAATTAGGAAATCAATTTCTACAGAACCGATATCTTGCTTTTTAGCTTTTTTAGTGCTCTTAATTTTTGGAGAAAAATTATGTTTCCATTATTAAAAAATCCTTATCTAGTTACAGGGATGACTTGGGGCACTCTTCTTCTTGAAATATTATTATTTATGGGTATTGCAATTTCAAAAAGTGAACCAAAAAGAAAATATTTACTTTGTCTTGGTATTGGCTTTCATTTTTTAATTGGTTTATTCTTTGGCTTATGGACTTTTTTTATAACAATGACGGGAGCGTTAATTCTCTATTTAGGCCCAAGAGATGGTTTTACTAAAAAATACTTCAAATGGTAGCATATAATTTTCACTCAGCAAAACTGAAATATTCCCCTGCTGCCGCACGATTGCATTATTTGGAATATCTACCTTAATAGCTTAAATACAATTATATTATCTTAACAATCCTTTCCCTCCATCACAATCTATAGCACTACTATAAACATAATCTTTCCAGATGATGAAATTTATAATTCCTACTCATAACTATGTTTACAAAATATTTTAAAACATCTGCTTATACCACACGATGTAATCGTGCGGGAGCGGGGGTAGGTATAGAGAAGACAAAACGATCTGGGTATTTATCGGGTGAAGTAAAGAATAAGGAAGAAATAGTAAAGATTTAGAAGAAAGCCCCATGAAGAAGTAACGAGACAAAATAAGCTCATTGATACTCATAAATGTGAAATATTGTCAATGGGAAGAGTAGAGGTCATGAGTGCGGATTTTGAATTGGACCAAAGCTTTTGTTAACTCATGAAAGCTAGCGCCTCTAATAGGGTGCTTTTTTTTTGTAGCTAATTCTCCATCCTTATAAAATTATAGTTTTTTTCTACTTTGATTATGGTTTTCCGTAATTGTCATAACTCCTACATCTTTATATTTACAAACGTATCAATTATAATGATATACAATAAAATCGATTAAGAACTAAGATAAGGTGCATAACGATGTATTTTATGCGTTTATAAACAAGTTGTGCATAATTATAAATCCAAGAGATGCACTAACCAATTTAAAAAGCTGAACTAACAAAATATAATATGAATGAATTTAGTAGACTTCAAGAACTTACTAATAGATTAAAAAAAGATAAAACGTTCAGGAAAAGAAATATTTCAGAACTAATTAAATTGATTCCTTATATCGGTGGTTTTATTGAAGCTAATACTTTAGGGAAAGAAAGAGATGACGCTCTCTTGAGCAGACTAAGTACTCTTGAAGAAATCGCACATAAAGCGGCTTCCAAAGAAAATCTTAACGATGTTATCAATGTCTTGGAACAACACACATTAATTCTAAATAGACTAGTTTTTGAATTTAAAGATACTTTGTTTAAAGGAGAAGAAATTAAAGTGCCTAAAGTTAAAATTGCTGTTTCTTTTGTTGACCAAGACTATGACATAGCATCTCGTATTGTAAAACAACTGAAAGAAAACAGTATTGAGGTGATTTCTAATAACCATAAACTTGTTTTAGAATTAAACTTAACATACAATAAAGAATTAACGCCAGACACTGAAGGACTCATTGTCTTGTACACTAAAAACTATGAAAGATTCAATAGTTATAGTTACTCAAAAGAGACATTATTAAATAATGCATACAATAAAAAAGCTCAGATATTTACAATAGCATTTGATGAAATCATTGAAACTCAGTTGCCAATTCATAATACGTTTCAAAAAGTTTTCAGCAGAGAAGATATTGATGATTTAATTCCAACTTTTTTCTTTGATAAGTTTATTGAACTTAAAGAAGTTGAGCAAGAGCTACTAAAAAAATATTCTGATGTAGAAACAATTTTAAAAATATACAATTCAGGTTTTAAGAAAATTAATGAGAACAGTAAGAATCAAATTGGCTTTGAATTGTATGAACTAGAACAGCTAACGGGGAAAAGCATCTTTTGTATATACTTATATGATAATATTAATTTTAAAAAGACAATTGAGTTTATAAGTAATTTAAATTCTACTGTCGACATTCTTGCTGATGCTTTTGTGTTAATTAAACGCAGTAAAAAATATGATGAAGAGAAAAGAATTACTAGAATAAAATCATATGCAGGAAAGAACATAAAAGTAATTCATATTGACAATTTTGTTTGGGATAAGTTAACTTCCCACTATTTTGAAAAAGTAAAGCCCGAGACAGACAACACTTACGTCCAACCATTCTTCCATTTTCAAGATAAAAAATTTGATAACTTCAACTTCTTTGACAATTGGTTATATAAAAATAACTCTCCAACACTAATTATAACAGGTTCAGGCGGAATCGGTAAAAGTGCTTTAGCTACGATATTAACAGATAAGATAAATAATACAGATGACAATACTAAGGCTATCTATATTGATGCACTAAAAATATCTAGTGCAATACACCATTTATCTCAGAATGACGATACAATTGATTTGTATGACTTTTATGAAGCCAGTTTAGCTAAGAATACACTAGGCAATAAAATCGATTATGAACTATTTCGAATCAATGTAGATAATGGAAATTTCGTAATCATAATTGATGGTTTAGATGAGATTATTTCTCGCTTAGGGGAACGGTTCGATGTTGAAGCCTTTTTTAACTCAATTCAGCATTTCTCACAAGGAATTGGGAATGGTAAAGTTATACTTACATCAAGGAACTATTTCTGGAATAAATCAAAGTCACCTGAATTCAAAATACAGTCAATTGAGATACTGCCTTTTGACAAAGACAAGGCGCTTGAATTCTTTTCTCGGCGCTATCCCAACTCTCCCAAAATTCCACAAAAAGCTATATCCATAGCAGAGTCGATTACAGGAAAGGATAATGATGAATACATTCCATATGTTTTAGAGTGTGTTGCTTTCATCATTGATGACACAGTTGAGAATGGTGAATATTATGATCCTGATTTTAACTCGGAAATTTTAAATCAACAAATTAAAAATGATTTTATTCTTGGGAAACTGTGTGTAAGAGAAGAACAAAGAACCGAGCAGGTTTCTGTTGATAACCAAATAAAATTGTTTTTTGAAGTTGCATTAACCAACTTAATGAAAAATGATTTGAAAGGCATTTGCGAAAGGGTTCTAAAAGATTCAATAAATGAAAGACAAATTGAAACTTTTCTTGCACATCCACTCATTGACTTAAAAAAAGACCAAATTGTTTTCAAGTATGATTTTTTTAAAAATCATATTAAAAACATCTACTTCAATTTGTTGCTTGAGGGTAAAAGCACACTAAATAATCATCACATTGATATTCTATCCAATTACATTTCCTATAATTCATCATTCACTAATGACTTATGTGAACGTATTAATATTTCTATTGAGTCATTAGAGTTTAGGATTCTTGAATTAATTGAGTCAATAAAAAAGGATACCACAATAAATCAAAAAAGTAGTAGAAGAGCGATATCTGCTTTGTTTATTATCATGCTTAAAATAGCTCACAAACAAAGCAACAGTAATATTGATGTTAATACCAATATTTTAAAGAAGATATTTGAGACAAAGAAAGATGTGCTAAATGAACTTTTCATTATCGATTTATCATGTAAGGATAACAACAAAATAATTTTTGATTTTTCAGATTTAGAAATAAACAATTCATTCATAAGCTCATATGACTATTTCTGGAATTGTAAATTTAATGAAGAAACGAAATTCAAGGATTCGTTCTTTTATAGTTTATATCTTGAGCGGAATATGAGTCCCCTTGTTAAACCGAGCCATTTTATTAACATCAAAGGTTCTGACGATTCTTTTAAAAATGTTATAAATAAAGTATCACAAAAAAGCGAAAATAAAGACCATAAAATTATTCTAGATTTGCATCATTTTTTCTCATTTTTTTGCAAAAATGGAAAACTTGAAAGACGCATACTACCAAAAATTACTAGTAGTTATCAACGAAATATTATAAACCTTGATACAATGATTAAGGTTCTGAATAAAGAGAGTGTGATATCAGTTTATAAGTCTCCAACAGGCAATGAAACTATTGAAGTTAACAAAGATTTCAAATCAGATATCCTAAAATTTCATTCGAATCGGCTTTCAGTAGGAATTATTAAATCATTGTTTGAAAAATTAAAAGAAAGGTCAAAATAACTATGTATAACATTTTGTATAAGTAATGGCAAGGGTTGTGGTAAATTTCAAGGTTTGTAACACGCACAAACTGCGTAGCGGTTTGACAGGGAAGTACCACGCACTCCGCCACTACTAATACAATTTACCGTTGTGCATAATGCGGAAAATCGTGCAAACCATTGAAATTAGTGCTAAAAAAGCCAACGTGCAAATAGCACATTTATTTTTTTGCCAATGCGAAAATCCAACGCTGAAAAAAATAAAAGAGCTGTTTCTTTCCAACTCTCAAATGAGATTGAGGAAATCCGTAATCAAATTAACTGGAAATGAAATAAATTAGCCAAATTGAATTATAACGAATACATAATCCAATGCTAAAAAAATAAAAAGAGAATGTCAAACACGCACGATCCAATTAAGCAAATAAAATTTTTAAGTCAATCATTATCAAATGATAAAAAACCATTATCGTTTTTCATTTCTGCTGGTTGTCCTTTGGGAGTGACTATGCCTGATGGCGAATGGCCTTTAATTCCAGCAATAAAAGAATTAAGTCAGAAAGTAAACGCTGAATTAGTAAAAGAAGAAAAAGCGGGTTTACGTTATGCTGAATTCCTTGAAGAAATAAAAAAAGACTTAAAAGACCACGAAAATATAGAATTGGTATTAAGTTTTGCACGTTCTTTAAAAGATGTTTCTCTTGGTGGAGAAGCAAGAGGATTTACAAATAAAGAATTAATTGAAATAGAGAAAGAGATTTGCTCATACATTGCTAAATTGATAAATGTCGAACTCCCAAAAGACATAACACCTTATCATAAATTTGCATCTTGGATAGCATCTATAGATAGAGATAAACCAATAGAAATTTTTACTACAAACTATGACCTTTTAATTGAACAAGCCCTAGAAGAAACTTATGTTCCGTATTTTGATGGTTTTGTTGGAGCTCGTAATTCATTCTTTGACCTTCGTGCCATAGAAAGTAATTCCATTCCTAAACATTGGACAAGATTATGGAAAATTCACGGTTCATTAAATTGGTATCAATCTAAAAATGCAGTTCATAGAAGTACAGGTAGTAATATTCAAGAGCAAGAATCACATTTAATATATCCATCTCATCTAAAATACGACCAAAGTAGAAAAATGCCATATTTGGCGTTAATAGACCATTTGACAAACTCTATTAAATCAGAACCTGCAATACAAATAACTTCTGGATATTCGTTCAATGATGAACACATAAATGATGCTATACTTAATGCATTAAAAGCAAATCCCACTTCAATTGTAATTGCATTATTATTTGGTAAACTTTCAGATTATCCGAGAGCAGAAGAAATTGCAAAACGGAGACCTAATATTAGCCTTTGGGCTTTTGATAAAGCAATTATAGGTACGAAAAAAGGGAAATGGGAACCTATTGATAATTTTGAAGAAGAGGATAATATTGCAGAAGTAGTTCAAAGGATTGAAACTGTTGACCCAGAGGATGAAGAAAATAAAATTATTTCTTGGAATCTAAAATTAGGCGATTTTGCTAAACTCGGAGATTATCTACAAGAATTGGTTGGTAGCGAAAATGAAGATAACTAATGAAAAATAAAGCTACATTTTTAGGAACCATTGAGGATGTTAAAGGTTCTAGCGTGAGAGTCCTTTTATCAAATGAGTCATTATCAGGTTTAACTTATATTGATGGTCAAGGGTATAGAATTGGACAAATTGGAACATTTGTAAAAATTCCAATAGGTTTTACTTTACTATATGGTATAATATCTCAAGTAGGTGCTAGTTCAGTTCCTGAAAATCTAGTTGACCAACAACCTTATGGAAATAGATGGATGACTGTTCATTTGGTCGGAGAAGGCACTACAAAAGGGAGTTTTCAACGTGGTATTAGCCAATACCCAACAATTGGAGATGAAGCACATTTAGTGTCCGAAAAGGATTTGTCTAAAATTTATGGAAAGGTTTCAGATGTAAATTATATTAAAATTGGCAACATTGCTAGTTCTGAATCTATTCCAGCACTATTGGATGTTGATAAACTTGTTACTAGACATAGTGCAATTGTAGGTTCTACTGGTTCTGGTAAATCAAATACTGTTACTTCTTTATTAAAAGCAATTAATTCTGGAGCTTATCCAAAAGCAAAAATCATATTAATTGACCCACATTCGGAGTACCATACAGCTTTAAAAGAATACAGTAAAGTCTATTCGATTGATGGAGATAATCCATTAAAAATACCATACTGGTGTTTATCTTATAACGAATTAGCTTTAATTTTATTCGACAAGAAACAGGCAACCGATATGCCACAAGATTTAAGATTTCAACAAGAGATTTTAAAACAAAAAATAGAATTATCATCTAAACTTAAATCTGGTGCAATAGCAGAAAACCAAATAACTGTTAATTCGCCAATTCCTTTTGACCTTAAGAAAATCTGGTATGAATTATATATAGAAACTTTTGCTACAGTTAATACTAAAGGAGACTTATCAACTATCGCTTTTCAAAAAGATGCGGATGGCAATGAACTAAAGGGTAATAAGGACACATTAGAATTACCAAAATTCGAATCACCTGGTAATGGAGGTAGCCCACCATTTATCTTAACACCAAATAAACTATTATCATCGTATCTAAACAAGTTACGTGGTAAACTTTTAGATAACAGAATTGACTTTATTTTCGATACATCAGAATATGATGGTGTGAAAAAGGATTTAGATGACCTTTTAAGTGAGTGGATTAATCACGATAAACCAATTACTATTCTTGATTTGGGAGGAATACCTTTTGATGTAATGGATTTAGCAGTTGGATTAATCTCAAGACTTTCGTATGAAACTATGTTTTGGGGTAGATTTTTAGATGGAATCGGAAGACAAAGACCATTATTAATGGTTTATGAAGAAGCTCATTCATATTTACCAAAAGGAGGCAGTAACCAATTTGTTCAAGGTTATTCGAGTTCAGCAGTTAGACGGATTTGCAAAGAAGGACGTAAATACGGCATTGGAGCTTTAATTATTAGTCAACGTCCATCAGATTTGGATTCTTCAATATTATCCCAATGCGGAACTTTTATTACTTTAAGATTATCAAGTTCCGATGACCAATCAATCATTCGTTCTTCTATACCTGATAATTCTAGTGGACTTGCCGATTCTCTTCCCTCTTTACGGACAGGAGAAGCGATAGTAATTGGAGAAGCCATAAAAATTCCAAGCCGAGTACTTATTCCTTTAATGAAACCAAGACCAGATAGTAATGATGCTGTTCCATCATTAGAATGGAAAAAAGAAGATATTGAAAATCCAGATTTTGCTAGAGCAGTAAGTAATTGGAGAAAACAAAAAACTAAAGATTAAAATATGGAAATGATACCAGTAGACTCAACTAATTTATCTGCAATAGGATATGATTATGAATCGGCAACTTTAAGAGTTGACTTTCTCAAAGGAGGTAGTTACGACTATTATGGAGTACCAGCGGAATTATATGAAGGTCTGCTATCAGCAGGTTCGAAAGGACAATATTTGAATATGTACATCAAAAAAGCAGGTTTTACATACTCGCCAGTTTAAAAAGCCAGCGCTAAAAGCCATACACATTCGCAATTCGCACCAGCCAACGCTACACCAAAAATTGCAAAAGAGTATGTCTCGCCAACGCTCACTTCCGAATTAAATAAGAAACATCGGAAAACCAAGCAGAACGTGAAAGCACTATGCACAACAATGTATATAAAACATAGCTATCACAGGCTTTCCGAGAGGTTTTCGCTTATTTATTAAGACCACCAAATTTTTATTTCTGTATATTTAGAATTTAAAAGATAAATAGAAAAAATAAAAATTCGGCTCGTGTATAATCTGAAATGATAGTGTTTTTTAACACGCTACGTTTCATATACAAACCGTTAGCAATAATTAACCAAACCAAGAAACTATGAGCTATAAATCGAAAAATTTAATCCTAATTATCGGAAATGGATTTGATTTGGCGCATAAATATAAAACGTCATATAATGATTTTGCAAATCACATAATTGAAGACATCCTTTCGCCAACATTAATGAACTATAATATTGCCGATTATAATGGTTCTTTAATTACTGAAAATTTTATAGATCAATTAAATAATAATATGGTTAATAATCAATATGGGAATACCATTCAGCGAATTCATTTTTATCAAATTATAAAAGATAATTCTGGAATAGCGAAAACACTCAAGGAAACCCCGTCTTATATAAAACACATAATAACGAATGAGTTTTTAGGTAAACTATTTGACAATCAATATACCAATTGGTTTGATATAGAAAATGCATATTTCACAGAGTTAATTTCAATTGAGGAAAAAATAGTTAGACAAGTTCCGAAAGAGCAACGGATAAAGACACTTAATGCTAACTTAATAGAAATAAAAAAAATTCTTTTTGAGTACTTAAAATCTATTAGAACAGTTGACGATAGATTTATCAAAAAATTCTTTACTTCTAAAGAATTTAATTCATTGGAAAATGTTTACATAATAAACTTCAATTATACGAATACAATTGAAAACTATATTGACCAAAATGAGAAAATTAAAATCAATTACATACACGGAGATATTGAGTCTGAAAATATAATTTTTGGTTATGGCAATGACCAACATCCCAAATACAATCAACTTAAAGAATCTGAAATAGATGAATATTTGAGGTTTTTTAAAACATTTGAGTATTTAAATAACAAACAATACTCTGAAATATATAATCAAGCATTGGAGAAGTTTAATGATTATGACGTATCAATTATAGGTCATTCATTAGGACAGACAGATAAGACATTACTTAAAGAAATTTTAGATAATGCAAAATGTCAAAGAATACATCTCTATAAAAGAAAAGATTTAAATCAGGACTTAATAAATTTAAAGGAAGAATTTAATAAGTTGATTTTTTCTGTAAGCAGAATTATAGATAATGAAAGAGATTTAAGAGTTAAAGTCTTGAATTTTGAGGACAGTAAATACTTTCCATAAATAACTATTGCTAACACCGTGTATAATTCATTGCTAGTACTCGCCTACTTACGAAAATCCTAGTAGATTTTCTATTCGGTTTATATTTATTAATTTAGTTTCTAGAAACACACAACAAAGCTTATACAAAACCGTTACCCATAATATGAAAAAATTGCTCACGATAATATTTAGTTTAATAATTAGTCTTTGTTTTTCACAAACAAAAGAACAACTGATTGATTCAATTATTAAAGTAAACAGAGTGGAATCTGATTGTGTTGGAATTGGCTGTAGGGTAAGTCCGCAATACACAAGATTTCAAGAATTAAAGAAAAAACTATCCGACAAAGAACTGACTGAATTGTCAAAACACAAAAATCCAACAATTCGGACTTACGCTTCAATTGAACTCATTCAATCTGGCAAAGGAAACGTTCCAGAGTTACTATCATCCGAATTACAAAATAATGAACTGGTTGAAACCTTTGAGGGCTGTATAATTGAAATGGACCCTGTTTCTTCAGTAATTTATCACGAATACTAGAACAAAATAAGAATTGAGGCTTCCTCAAAAATTAAAGGGAATAATTACGAGCAAGATTTAGCAATTAATAAAAATCTTGCAACTGACGTTGTAATGGAAAAGTTAGATAGCATAATTATCTATTCTGACAAAGAAGTTTATTGGTTGCTTTATAACAGAGCCTTTGAAAATAGAAAACATAAGGATAATTATTTGCCAAGAATTGAGGAATTAGCTTTTAACAAAAACAATTCATATGCTTTTGAGTATTTAGAAAAATACTATAAATCAGAATACTCAAAAAAATTAGAAAACTATTTAAGAAATGACTTTCCTAAAGCCAAATTTCAAACCGAAAATGAAGTTTTCTATTTGCACTCATTTATAGAAACACTATTGGAAAGCAAGAACGAGGAATTTAAAAAGATTGCAATAAATAAATTAAGAACAAATGAAGTCTGGAAAGACCACAAAGGTTGGTTCAATACGACTTTTAGAAAATACGGAATTGAACTTTGAAAAAATACTGTGGGCAACAATGTATAACCGCAATTACGGCGGATTCGATTTCGTCCGAATCCACTCGGAATTGCTAAAGTGAGGGATAATCCAAAAATTAACAGATATTAAGCTGTAACTAATAAGAATTCATCAAAAATAATGAAGATCTAAAGTTGAGTCTCGGAAACATTAATGAATTCGGACTTATTCCAACGGGAGGGATTTCAGTTAAAACTGACTCGAAAGGAAAGACAAGGAATGCCAATATTAACCTTGTAGTTAAAGGAGATAAGGCTTATAAAAGAGTCACTGTTTTGGTTTACCAAGATTATGGAGAAGATTGGGAAGTATACGAAATTAAATAAAACGCCTAGCTAATACCTGTATAATTAATTGCTTGCGGATTTTTCCTTCGGGCAAATCTCGGAAAACCAAAAGTTCACCACTTTTATTTAACTTTACAAACAAAAAAGCGCAAATAACAATACGCAAAACGTTATCTTACATTATGAATAAGAAATGGGAAACATAGAATCCTCAATGGATTGTTGACATAGCAAAAGAACAGATTCCTGACAAAACGGAGATAATTACAGCTTTGTCAAAGTGTTTAAAGCCTAAATCAGAAAGTAAAGCTTACATTTATTTCGCAAATGGAGATAACCCTAATGGGCCTAATTCTGAATGGCAATTTCAAGAAAACATAACTCTTGAAGATAAAAAGAACGGAACGATTGTTATTGACGTACTAAAAGGAAATAAAATCGGAGGAGTAGAATTTTTAAAATACTTAATATGAGCAGATACTTCAAGAGAAATTGGGATGAAACTAGAGGGGATGAATTTGACTTTTGGGGAAAATCAACTTGGTACTTTGAAGTAGGTACAGATGGATATCCAATTAAACAAATTGAACTTTACGAGAATGGTAACCGATTAAAATATCATTCCGAAAAGACTTTTGATGATTATGGAGGTCTAGGTGATCAAGCCCTGGATATGGATGAATTCAAGGAGTTTGAAATTGAGAAAGCTGAATTTGAAAATGAATGGAAAAAGTCAAACTAAAAAAGGAACATCAAGAGATTCTTGATTTAATTTCTGATTATTTGGCGAATCTTTATAACCAAAGATTTGGACAAATCTATTTTCAATTTTGGGATAAATCAATTTGTAAATGAAAAACACCCTGAAAAGGAAAATTATCAAATAGAGACATATATAAAAACCAAGATAGTGTGATAATCGAACGGATCAAATCACAACTCAAATGGTTTGAAGAACAGAAAAATAGAAGTTAACAATTTGTATAATGCATATACACCCTTCGGGATGCAAACACACCATACAAGAGACGTTCAATAATATTTTCTACAAACACCTTAGTTAAGGTGTTTTTTTTATGTCCAAAATTTAAGTAAGCAAGTATTAAACTAACAGTAGGTTCTCCGCTACATGAAAACAGGTAAACGTTCTTTGACATTATTGTGGTAAATATTTATTTCCCTAATTTGTGAGTATAACGACCTATTTAATGCGTTTGTAAACAAGTTGTACAACATTTAAAAGCAAAGCGGTATAAAAGGACTGATCATCCAATTATGTAAAGTATGTGAAAGTAGAAAATTCACTTTAAAAATAGAGTAAGCTGATTTAAACGTCTAAAATTCAATAAATAAATTTAACAGTCATAAAAAAATAATCGACAAAATTGATAACTATGAATACTAAAAAATCATTGATAAAAGTTAATATAATTACTTTAAGTCTAACTATAATTATTAGCACATTACTTTCGTGTAATGCTGATAATACGCATGAAGAAGTTGGTCAAAGTAAAGAACTTTGGCGTAAAATGGAGCTTTCAAATTCTGAGATTAAAAATATGGCTTTAGACCATAACGTTCATCTGGGGAAAATATACAGTAAGATGTATGATTTTAAGTCAAAAAAAACTGGTAATGAGCAATTTGAAGAAATGAAAATACAATTAATAGCGGGGTTTGCTGAATCTAATGAAATTATAGCATATTGCGAGTTTTTTGATAATGTAAGAAACGCAAATCTAGAAGATTTACTAGAAAATGAATTTGAAAAAGAATATGTTCGAAGTATAACATCAACTCTAAATTCATCAAGTAATCATCAAGAATTAAAAGATAATTTAGATTTAATAATATCTGAAATTGACAACGATTCAAGAGATTTTTTTAAGACTCCTTTGAAACTTTATGCAGAAACATTAAAGGAATCAGCTTATTATTGGTGGTCTACAGAAAAAGGCGGAAGTGGTATTGGATATAAAATTATGGAAAAGAGAGGTAAAAACAGATCTATGAGAACAATGAGAAATGTAGCAGAAACAGATGCAAAAGCTATATCTGCAGGTATGATTGGTATCGCTGCATATGGTAGTTGGGGTGTTTTATTTGGACCTGTTGGTTTTACTTTGACAGGGGCATCATTTATAGGAGTTGTCGTAGGTAGTGCATTTGCTTCAGCTGTATTCTAATGAAAAGGATTGTTTTAATAATTATAACAATAATTCTGATTTTTTTAATGCATTGGCTATTGCTATATGGAGAAAATCAAGAATTATTTGATTTTAGAAATTTTAAAGTGATAAAATCATTTATCATTTCATCTGTTGTAATACTTCTCATCGGAGGTGTTGTATTTTATCAGAATAGAAAGTAACGTTGCACAACACGGTATATAAAATAGTAGTTAAGTTTAAACTGTAAAGTTTATGGTTTTCTGCTATCTTTGTTTCTATACTGAAAAGTAGAGCTCTTTATTCTGATACTTTTTACATACAAAACCGTTGCACCTCTTAAGAGAAAAACGATGCAGAGAAAAATAATTATCATACTATTTCTGACTTTATCTTTCAAAGGATTCAGTAATGAATTAGATACTTTGGACTATTGGCACGTTTATATTAATGACAAAATAATAGCGAAATTTAATTCTGTTTCTAAAGACTTAAATATCAAAATAAACAAATCAGAAATCAAAAAAATCGACACAATTTCAATTCGTTATGGAAAAGATACACGATGTTTGAATTGCAAATACATTCTATTTGTTCGTGACGAAAGAAAACGGAAATTGAGAATTACTGAATCTGACAAGTATTGGGGTAAGTTATCTTTCGGACTTTTGGATTTAATTGAATTCGGACAAAAAAACAAAAGTAAACGCTATGATTTTTATTACTGGGAACGTAATAGTGACGGAAAAAGTGGACGAATGCAATTGATATTGCAAATGACATTGGAATGAAAAAATACGAACGTACAACAATGAATAATCGCAATTACGGCGGATTCGACTACGTCCGAATCTACTCGCTAATTGCTAAAGTCAGGGATAATCCAAAAATTAACAGATATTAAGCCGTAACTGACGGTTATACGATATCGTTAACTATTATTTACTACAAACACCTTAGTTAAGGTGTTTTTTTATTTCCTAAAATTAAGTAAGCAAGTATTAAACTAATTGTAGGTTAATCATTCTTCATATACTTTGAAGCAAAAGGAAAGAATGATAACAAAAACGATAAATAGAGATATTGAAGTTAATACAAGAGATAGAGGAAAAACAACTGTTAGTTTTGACAAAAACAAATACACAAAAGGGTGTAAAATCATAATACCAAACCAAGTAAAACCAATGAATTGTATTCTTTTCATAAAACAAAATTAGTAAAAACAGAATAAGGTAAAAGTGTAGTTAAAGCTTTTTAGCCATAGCGGAAAGAATGATAAAACATATTGTGATTGTTCCAAAAAAAATATAGTCATTAAATCCTTCAAATAGTTGAACGACAACTTGACCTACAACAAGACTTAACAATAATCGCCAATACCATAGTTTTAATATACGCATACATCAAAATTAATAAAAACAAAATAATAGTAAGTTAACACCACGAGTTAAGTTCAGATTTAAAGCAAAAAATATCATCTTTTAATGGGGCTCCTGTTTGTTCTAATTTTTTAACAAAAAAATCAAATCCAGCAAAGCTGCTATTTTTTTAGAAGAAAACTCTGACTTTTTTTAAAATAATTCTAACATGAATTGTCTCGTTACTTCCTTTTAAGGTACATGCATATATATATTGAATTATTATCTAATATAAGTTTGTTTTTATTGTTAATGATTACCTAAAGTTAGATAAAATTAAAGAAATGATTTTTTGTGACCTATGTGGTTGGGGCGATCACATATTCTATACACATATTATCCATAATGATCGAAGATTTGTCTCTTGTAAGAGACATATGGAAACTGAAATAAGAATCTATATAGTATTGAATTTAGCTTTTTATTCTTTGGAAAAAGGTATACCTATAAGTGATCAGAATTTAATAAGAAAGTAAATCCCTATGAATTAATAAAACAGTAGTTAAAAAAAACTTAATACCCATTCAATTAAGGTGAATAAATAATGAAGTGATAAAAGAAACAATAGAGAAAACACCCCTTGATTTTTTGAGTGCCAAAGTTTTCTTTTTGGTTTTTTAGAAAAATAAAGATAATAAGCCAGGTATTCAATTATATAGTAAACAGCAACTAAAATAAGACCAGCAATGAATGGGATCATAACAATTATTTTAAACAAAAATATAAAAATTAAAACAACAAAAAACCTATATATATGAAAGTATGTCAGTTCATAATAATTTATCTTGATCAGTGGGAAGATGGTAATCATTTTTTTAAAAAGTTAAGACAATTGTTAAAGACATCTGTATTGATCCTTTAAAAATTCAAAAACCGAAATGTGGTGAGGAAGTAAACTGTGAGGTATATGGGATACCATTTAGCGAAGTACTAGAAGTAAGTCCTGCCAAGTAGGAGCAATTAATATTTCTAAAAATATATTTTAATATTTTTGGATTAAATATTTATCAAAATGACTGAATTAATAACTCTTGCATCAGCAGGGAATACTGAGCCTCCAGCTTATAAGTTAATTATAGATAAAGGGTATAACGTTGAAAGGAGAGATAATTCTTTAGTGGCTAAAAAAGATGGTCTTATATTTTTAGCATATAGTGCTTTAGAATTGTTAGGTTTAATCGTCTTATTTGAGACGAAAGGTAAAAATTGGGGTGTTGAGGATGAAGTTATAGATGAGTATTGCGATTTATTTGAAAATTAGATAAAGTAAAATATTATAAACTTACCACAAGACACCTTAATTAAGGTGTTTTTTTATGTCCAAGATGTAAGAAAACAAAAGTTAAACTAATTATACGATTACGTAGGTCTTTTTTTTTGTAGTAAAAGGGTTATGTTTTTTCAAAAAAATAACAATTTCTGGAGGCTTATTCAATAAAAAGGTTAGCCACACTCGATCTAACTGATACCTGCAAGTTTGGAAACGTCAATAGTTCCATCTCCTTTTTCCGCTTCTTTAATCAATTTGATCGCCTCTATTACGAAAGTGTTGCAGCATACAGGCGTTTTCTTTAATAAATTCATGTTTTGAGCTGTGGCCAAAACAAATTCATCGACGTTTACTTCTAGGTTTTCTATTTTGATTGTGTCTGTGGTTTTTTCTTGCTCAAATAACGTTTGCCCTTCATTATCCTCAAGTAAAGGAAGTCTTTCACCTGTTTTCTGCCAATAGATGTTTGCGTGGGGTATAATTTTGGTTCGACTATAGTTAAACTTAAAAGTATATATCAATACCACTTTTCGATGGCGCTCTTAGGCTCAATACTGGTTCAATCCAGCTTGATTTTAAGGTTTATTGTTTTGAGGGTTCTAAGCCTAAGATCTAATTTCATTTCTATTGGATGGCTAAAAACGTTAAAAATTTAAGACTAAAACAACCATTAAATTTGAACCAACTCTTGGATTCGCTGTTCTAATCACTAGGGATTAAAGGAGTTTTTAATTTTTTTGTGATTTTAAATTGCTGTTTTGCAGTTTTTTATATTGTTTTTTTTGTGAGTGGTGTATTTAAGGGTGGCGTTTTGGCATCATCCTTGTTTACGATCATGTCAAATAAATTATAACTAAATAGATATTGAATTATGAAAAAATTATTACTTATCGCAGCAGTAGTTTTCGGGGTATCCTCGGTAAATGCACAAAAAAATGTGATTAAAGCTAATCCGTTAGGTTTGGCAATTGGTGTTGGAGATTTCTCTTATGAAAGAGTGGTAGCCGACAATCAAGCTTTCGAAATCGGTTTGTCTTTTGCATCGGCTAAAGTAACTTCTGGAAGTGAGGTAGTAAGTTCGAGAGCTATTGGGGGAGAAGGGAAGTATAAATTTTATTTCTCGTCAGAAAATATGGCGCCAAGAGGTTGGTATGCAGCTCCTTTTGTAAGCTATGCTGTTTCTTCTGCTAACAACTCTGCTGGAGCTGACATCGGATTTTCAACGTTTTCTGGAGGTGCCTTAGCTGGATACCAATGGGTATTTGGAGGTGGAGACTCTGGATTTGCGTTAGATTTAAACTTCGGAGCTCAGTATATGTCTGTATCTGCTACAGAAAGTACTTCAGTTAACATCCAAGGGTTTTTACCTCGTTTAGGAGTGTCTATAGGATACGCTTGGTAGGTAAACGAAAGAAATACGATTAAGAGGAGACTGTTTATTAAGCAGTCTCTTTTTTGTTGGAGTCCGGACAATACAGGCATTTTTTTAGGGGAGTGAATAGAGAATTTGCATCAAAATAGGAGCTTGAGTTATGTGATTAGTTTTGGTTGATTGTTAGGGTTTGGAAATCAATGGTCAGTTTGCTGTGTTTTTTTTAATTAAAAATACGCTATGATAAAATGTAAATAAGTGTACTTTTGCCGCCGCAAAATAAAAATTATTAGAAGGAATTATGAAAAAATTAGTAGCAGTAATGATGATGGCTTTAGGCTTGTCAGTAAATGCACAAAAGAATGACGGACAAACAGCCTTAGGAAATTTGGTGATTGAGGCAAATACGGGGGCTTTTTCTACAGGAAATACCGGTTTCTCGTTGACGAGTATTGATGGAAATACAGTTTGGTCTATGGGCTTGGATTGTGGGTATTTCGCTGCAAACGATTTGGCTATTAAAACAGGTTTTGGTTATAGCGATGTTGGTAGAGATGTAATCAGTTATAAAATAGGGTTGGAATACTATATTCTAAGTAAAATCCCTGTAGGTATTGATTATACCGGGAATTCATTTGATGGCGGAAGTACGGACTTTATCGGTTTACAAGGAGGATACGCCGTGTTTTTAAGTGAGCATGTAAGTTTGAAGCCTACTTTACGATATAATTTTGGTTTGGAAGAAGGTCAAAAAGGAGCATTCCAAGGATTGATTGGATTTGCGTTGTATTTCTAAAGTACCAAACCACCCAATAGTATAAAAAGGAGCACTACAGTGCTCCTTTTGTTGTTTTGATGAGTATGTACTGAGGTTTGTTTAAGCAATTATTGAAATTCATACTTACTAATGATCCATATTGTGGTTTTTTTTGGTGTGTAAGTAGTTTTTTATGAGTGTTTTAGGTTTTTTGTTTTGAGTATTGGCGATTTTGATTTCAATTTTGGCACCATTCTTGTCATTTAAACGCCGAATAAATAATAACTAAAAAGTATAAAATTTAATTATGAAAAAATTACTAGTTGTAGCTGCCATAGCTTTAGGATTATCATCGGTTAATGCTCAGGAAACTTCGTTTGGTGTAACGGGAGGTTTAAACTTGTTAACGGTGAAGCTATCTACTGATACTACTCCATCAGTAAACAGATCTACCACAGGGACGGGGTATTATGCTGGATTTTTTGCTGACTTTACTGTTAGCGATAAATTTCACGTTCAACCAGAACTGTTGTTTACATCCTCATATGATAATGGAACATCAGCGAATACTATTGCAATGCCTATTATGGCGAAGTATTATGTGAAAGACAACTTTTCTGTACAAGCAGGTCCGATGTTAGATTTAGTCGTAGATGATGCTTCACCACTTGTTAACAAGTTTGGCGTTGGTTTGGCTGCCGGTTTGGGCTATGATATCTCTGAGAAAGTATTTGTAAATGCACGTTATTCTTTTGGATTGTCTAACAGAGTTGATTCGGATATCGCGACTTCTAAATTTGACTATTTAAATGTTGGATTTGGATTCCGTTTCTAAGTTCATACATTGTATATTTTATATGAAACACCTGAGGATACTCAGGTGTTTTTTGTTGATTATATAGAAGGTAAACGGCAACTCTTTTTTCGTTAGAAGAAAGCATCTTAAGCTTCTTGGGTTTCCTATTATATAAAGTGATTGCAAAACCGCGCGTATCTATGTATACTACAGTGAGTACACATAAGTAGTAAAAACCTTACAAAAACCCATGGTGTATAAATTACTATCTGTCAATGTGTTGTATGATTATTGTGTTGCGGTTGTTTTGAAAATGGAGGAAAGATGAGGTTTTTGGCATCAAACTTGCCTTACCAAGAACGAATAAATAATAACTAAAAAGTATAAAAATTTAATTATGAAAAAACTATTGGTAATGGCGGCTATCGCATTAGGTCTTTCACAAGTACAAGCTCAAGAAACATCATTTGGTTTGACTGCAGGATTAAACACTATGGTTATCAGAAACTCTGTGAATGTTTTAGGCAATACAGCGAGTGCTAGTAATAGTGCAACTGGGTTTTACGCAGGAGTTTTTGCTGATTTCGAAGTGAGTGAGAAGTTCCATATTCAACCGGAATTATTGTACAGTACGGCCTATAAGGATGGAAACTCTACGAACACTTTAAACTTACCCATTCTGGCTAAGTATTATGTAGCAGATCAATTTTCAATTCATGCAGGTCCAACCTTAGACTATGTCTTAGATGAGTCGAATGGATTAAATAAGTTCGGTTTTGGTGTTGCGGCCGGATTGGGCTACGATTTTTCGGATAAGGTATTTGCAACAGCACGTTATTCCCTAGGATTATCGAACCGAATAGACAATCCTATTGCGTCCTCAAAGTTTGATTACCTCAATGTAGGGATTGGTTTTAGATTCTAAACCTCAAAAAATTTCTGAAGTACCAAGCATCCAAATCTTTTTGGGTGCTTTTTTTGTCCTAAAAATAAAAGACTATTTTACAAAAATATGGCCTAAATTTAATATTGTAGAAAGTGAATTAAATCTTAAAAACTTATACTTAATAAGTTACCGGTAAAACGGCTTTAGAGTCAGTAATAGCAGGGGAAAACCCTATATTTTTAATGTTAATTTAATGTTAAATTCATTTTCAAAATCTTCGTTTTTTTTAACAAAAATCAAGAAATAATTCTTCAATTTAGTACTACATTTGTCCCTTCAAAACATCTAATTTAAAAAATTATGAAAAAATTCTTAGTTGTTGCAATGATGGCTTTCGGATTAGCCGCTAATGCACAAGAAGGTGAATTAAACGTAGGAGGTACTATCGGTTTACCAGTAGGTGATTTATCAAACACTCACGATGTAACTGGATCAATCGAAGCTAACTACTTATTCAACGTAGCTGAAGGATTCAAAGTAGGACCATCTGTATCTTACTTACACTTTAACGGAGAAGGACCAGACTTAGGGTATTTACCTTTAGCTGCTGCTGCTCGTTACAGTGTTACTGACAAAGTAGTTTTAGGAGCTGATTTAGGATACGGAATTGGAGTTTTCCAAGACGGTCAAACGTCAGGATTTTACTACCGTCCAATGGTTGGTTACAAAGTAACTAACGCTATTACTGTTCAAGCAAACTATTCAAGCGTTGTTCTTGATGGTGGTTCTGCTTCTACTGTAGGTATTGGAGGAACGTATTCTTTCTCTTTATAAGCTATAAAAGACTTAGAATAAAAAAGGAGCTATAGTTTAACTATAGCTCCTTTTTTTATTGTTGTTGTTTTGTTTTTTTATAAAAATCCTTTTTCTCTCGCAACGAGTATCAATTCTCGGTCATCATTACTGTCTACTTCAAATATCTTTGCCAAATGACGCTTGCGCTTTTGTATCCCAGCAAAGGACAAGGGAATCACATCGGGTAATTTTTTCATGCGGTTACCTATGGAGAGCTCGTAGAGAATTTTACGATCGATGTCGTCCAAAATAAATTCGTTTGAAATTTCGTTGCGGACCATTTTCATGACCGTTTTACTGTAGTAGGGCGGAGCCTCTAGTACTTCTTTTATCGCCGTCACCAATTCTTGCGGTGTGATGTCATTTTTGACCAAAAACCCTTCCGGATTTAAACTTCGCAGGATGCTGTGAACGCGGTAATTGTCGTTAAAGGTAGTGGATACGATGATTTTACTTTCTGGGAGCAATTCATTAATACGAAGTCCTAAATCTTCTCCTGAGAGTATTTTACCATCCTTGGATGCGGGCAATCGCATGTCTAAAAAGATGACATCAATGTTTTTCTTTTCCGTTGCAAACTCTTGAATAATAGCGTGGGCATCGTCGCAATTGTGCTTTACATGTATGTCAAATACATACGATGCATCGGTACTTTGCACATATTGAAAGGCACTCTTATAAGCCTCAGAGATCAACGGATGGTCATCAATAATTAAAGCGGTTAGTTTGTTATTTTCCATCTATAGTGATGTGGGGGGTGTTTATGAGTAGGGTAGTCCCTACACCTAATTCTGATTTAATTGTAATTTTTCCTTTTAGTTTTTCTAAACGTGAGTTAATGTTTTTTATTCCTATCCCTTTTTTGCCTTTTTTCACATTGAACCCTACACCGTCATCCTGGATGCTAATACTTAGCGAGTTGCCTGACAAGCCAAATTTTAACGAAACATGCTTAGCTTTTGCGTGTTTGATAATATTTTGCAGGGCTTCCTGTATAATTCGGTAAATATTGGCCTTGGTAACCTCATTTACGTCTTTCCAAGCAATTTCAGGGTCAAATTCAATGCTGTGTGTAAAGTTACCAATAATACTTTTATCTTCTAAGAGTTGTTTGATAATACTGGTAAAATTTATATCCGTACTGTTAAAGTTGTCGCTTAACTTATGCGATACATCGCGGATTTCCTTTTCAATGTCTTGTAGTTCGTTGAGTAGGCTTTGGTGTTTTTCTAGTGTTTCGTCGGTACCTTGTAGGGGCAGAAAGCCGAGCCCAAAGCGCGTACCGAACAATTTCCCGAGGATACCGTCGTGGAGTTCTTCTGAGATTCTATTGCGTTCCTTAATGCGTTCTTCTTCCAGTTTTGCCTGTTGTTGTAGAGTGAGTACATACACTTCCTCATTGGCTTTTTGATGCTCTGCTTCGATGCTCAGTTTTTCGTTTTGTACGCGTTGTACACGCACAAAATAGAGCAGACTTAAAATTAGCAAGCCACCAATGCTACTAATTAAAATCCAAATGCGCTGTTCCGATAAGCGCTCGGTTTCTTCGATGTACTCGTTAGTTTCAAATTGTATTCGAGCAAACTTATTACGCATACGGCGTTCAACTTTCATCAGGCTATCATTAAACTCAATATAACGTCCTAAGTGTTTTTGAGAATTTTTATGATCTAAAGCGGCGAGTTGTTTTAAAGAAGTTAGATAATTATCTCCATTTTTGATTTTTTTTGCCAATTTATTAGCTTCTCTTGCGTATTGTAGGGCTTTATCGTATTGATGAATAGTTTTGAAGTAGTTAGACAATCCAATTTTGGAGATAATTATTCCTGCTGTACTTTTTAGACTATCACGAATTTTAAGAGCCTTGAAAAGTTGTTTTCTTATCCCAAGAGTATCTCCCATTTTTAATTTACATAAAGCTCTATTGTCTAAAATGCGAGCAAAATCCAAAATATGAATATCTTTTTTCAATTCTTTGTTGAAGAAAGCAATGGCTTCATCGTATTTTTTTAGTTTTGTTAAACACATTCCCAAATTATTGAAGATGGAAAAATTTAATTTAGCCTGATCTTTCGTATTGAGCTCTTTATAATGATTTAATGCTTTCTGGTAGTAATTGAAAGCTTCATCATATTCTTTTAAATCATATTGTAAGAGCCCTATAAAATTATAACAACTAATAATATTAGGAATATTGTGGGTCTCTTTACTTAATTCCATGGATTTTACAACCAAATTTTCACTTCCTATATAATCTTTGTACTTACCTCTAATATTAGCCATACCTATCAATATCTTTGATGCTTCCTTTTTAAAGTTATTGTTCAGAAAAAAGGGTAAAGCTTTATTAAAATGGTAGTAAGCCTGGTCATAAATTTCTCCTTCAATATAGTAAGTAGCTAAATTCCAATGACTATCGCCTATGGCATAAGCTTGGTTGGTTTTAGTCGCTAACTCCATGGCCGCAGAATTGACTTCAAAAAAACTCGAAGTATCTTTTAATTTATAAAATTGATAGGCAATGGTGCTGAGTTTTAAGGGTTTTAGTAATTTATTGCTTCTGATATACAGGTACGCCTTAGTTAACTGATTTTTTTTGTAGGTTTTAGTTAAGTTTTTGGTTTTACTTTGGTTTATCCAGATATCGATGCTGTCTTTTTGGAAAGCATGAATATTAAAAGATATAAAAGAAAAAAGAATATAAAGTTTGAATTTCAATGTCATGTAATTTTCACAAATCTACTAAAAAAAGCCTTTGGTTTTCAAAGGCTTTTTAGTTCGAAAATTATCCTTTTCCTCCATTGTCTGTGCTACCATCCTCTCCGGTCATAAACCCAGGAGTTGGAGGTGTGGTAGTATCGTCTGCAGGAGGTGGGGTTGCAGGGAGCTCATTCTTTATTTTATCTTGTAGGGTAAGGTCTTCACTCATATCCGTACAAGCAGTAGTTAGTGTAAACAAGGCGATCATAGCAATAATAGTTTTTAAAGTTTTCATAATTTCAATTTTAGTTTTCTTTTAAATAGTTGATATAGGTATCCCAGGCCGCATATGCAGCTAGAATGAACATCGAAATGTATTCGACGGAGTATGCTGAAATCCTTCGATTTTGGGCATATTCATACACCTCAAGAATTTGAGGGTTTGTAGAATGTGTTTGACGTTAGGTCAAAGGCGTGAAGACTTAATACTGCTAAGGCCTATTGAGTACAACAGACTTCAGGTGTATTCTACATTTCCAGTAAATAGAAGCGTTTGCAATTTTGATAAGAACGCTAGTTGATTATATGACTAAATTAGTTAGTTCCTCGGTTATGAAGTATATAATTTTAGTAAGCGTCCCCAATGAATGAGTAAACGTTCTTTTTCGATTAGTATGTGCAATTTTAAATGATTCATAGTGTTTTTCTTTCTTATGTTAAATATAGCTTTTTTTTACGATATATGCAAATTTTTAAGTCATTTTAACATTTATGGTTTTATATGTGTATCAAATTTATGAATATGCCTTAATATGTTTAAATAATAAGAGGCGCCTCCTTCGGGGAGACGCCTCTTGTATTCTAATCCTATTTAATAGGAGTATCAGGTATACAATTAATACATCTCGTAAAGTTGTTTCGGAAAAATCGCTATACAGTACGCATTCATAGCAGCCCTGCGATCTGTTAAGTGTGAAAGTTCCTTAGTGTTCATATATATAGTATAAATGTTTGTACTTGTTTATTTACAGGTACAAAGATGCAGTATTATTTTAAAATCCACAAGGAAAAAATGATTTAATTTGCTGTTAATCAAAGAGTTAAGTTGTTTTTAGGGAATAGGGGAACTGACCGGAAGTGTCCAGTTAAGGTACCTGTTTGAAAATCAGGTGGTGAAGTGATTTAGCATTACAGCGCAATCTGAGTTATGTTATATTTTGTTTATCATAAGTTGTTTCAAAAAAAAAGCGTCCCTTTATTGAGGATGCAACTTGTTTTTATAATTTATTGTGTTTTAACAATTTTCATAAATAAAATGAATATACGTCTGTATGTAGTTGAATACAATGCAAAAATTGAGCCAAAAGTGTGATGGATTCATAATTATGTTTTTCATATACATACAATTTTTTCGACCGCGAAGATAAAGTTTTTTTCACATTTTCAAAATTTTCGTTTCCTAAGTGCTTAATAATCAAGTAGGCTTTAAAAAAGTAAGTCAGTGACTTACTAAAAGTAAGCCACTGACTTACCACTTTTAAAATGAGCCCTTATATCTTTGTAGTGTTCGAAGTTCAGAAATACTTAATGAAATAAATAGACAAGGGTACAAAATTAATACTAGGAGTCGTCGGGGAAAATTATATGAAAAAGTTTTGTAAAGAGTCGAATGTTCTCATTGTTTATTTTGGTTGTAGTTCCATAAACTACCAAGGTATTAGTTTCGATTCTTTACAGCGGTCATATTTATAGAATATGAAAGGGTTTAAAACGTCATTGCAGTGACGTTTTTTTCTTTTTATAGCCCTGTTGTTAAGTTTGTATTATCCTTGCACTGTAGTATTGCTTTTTTGTTATCACTGATATGTAATGACTTAGTGCAGTTTTGTGTTTGCAGTATGCTAACAAAAGTCCTTTTTTGTTTATAATTTGATAATCTTCTTAACCTTTTGCTGAAGGGAATTTAATATTGTTTTAAGAGTTTGATAATTTAGCTAGCGTTGTTTTGTGGTGTTCAAAAACTAAACAAATAGAAAACAATGAAAAAAGTTAACGCAAGCAAATTGGCGGTAGTATCCTTAATGACCGCTTTTGCTGGATTTGTATCATGTCAGGATGGTGCAGATGGAATTAATGGAAAAGATGGAAAAGATGGTGCTAATGGAACTAACGGACAGAACGGTTCGGATGCTTCTGTGTATTTAACCGCTTCTAAAACCCCTAATTTTTTGAAAGTAGCCGGTGAGTTCTCTCATTTGAAAATTACCCCAATCTTGTCGTCTGAAGATCAGATTCCAAATAGCCCGGATTTCGTGTATGGATCTATGGCAGATGGTGCTGGCTTACTTGCCGAAGCAGATGGTAGCTATACTTTAATTAATAATATTGAAGCTGATTACGCCATTGCACGTATAAAGCTCAATAAGAATTTACGTCCTACGCAAGGAGAGTATATCTTAAATGCATCGGCTACTGCCAATACTGCTCAGTGTTCAGGTTCTATGATTACGCCTCAAGAACACGGATTTGGACCTTTGTATTTATCAGGTGGTGAATGGGGTGGAGCCTCTAAAGGGGTGTTCGCTACAGATCCTACTAAAAATGCATCAGCAGCAGGAACCGCTGAAATGTTGACCGCTTTAGGTCAGTGGTCTACAGAAAATGCCGTGGCAATTGGAAAAGCTGCTTATCCAGGAAAAACAGTAGTATTCATCGGTGATGACCACAGTGATAATAATATCCCTTCAGGACAGTTAGGAATGTATGTTGGAGCTACTGGTGACCTTAAAAACGGAAAATTATACGGTTTAAAAGTTACGACGGCAGGAGTAAATTACGAAGCCGATATGAACGAAGGAACTGCGTATGATGCAGAATTCGTAGAGTTGAAAGAACGTGAAATCAACGCCTTAGATGCCGAGTGTAAGACCAAAGGAGTTATGGGCTTTTCACGCTTGGAAGACATTGATTGGAGAAGAGGAAGCGCAAAGAACAACCGTGAAATTTACTTCTGTGTTACGGGGAGAAGAAAAGATGGTTTAAAGGATAAAGGAACGTATTACGGACGTATCTATAAAGTAGTGTTGAATGATACAGACCCTACCAAAGCAGCAAAAATTACCTGTGTATTAGATGCGGATAAGCTAACGGGAAAGGCAAAGAATTTTCACAGTCCTGATAATATCTTAGTGACTGAAAACTATGCCTACATCCAAGAAGATCCTAATGGATACTTTGACGTAGCTGAAAAAAATCACTTCGCTCGTTTGTATCAGTACAATCTGACTACGGGAACTTTAAAAATGGTGTTAGAGTGTGATCAGACCAACGCTGCAGCTAAGGGCTATGGTAAAACCGATAAGGCCTGGGAAATTACTGGTATGATCGATGTTACCGATATCGTTAATAACGGAAAGAATACTTTTATGGTAATCACGCAAAATCACGGTTGGGAACCAGCAGATGGAACGTCATTTACCGATCCTAAGGCAAATTCAAACATGTCGAGAAAAGAAGGTTCTGTATTACACATCGTTACCGGTTTAGAGCGTTAATGAATATGAGAATTATAGAAATTTTAAAAAAGGCATACCTCTGTGTATGTCTTTTTCTGTGCTTGTATGCTTGTGGTCATAAACAAGGAGCTTATACCGATAAAAAGGCAGTAAATGAAGGGCTTACAGAATTGTATATGGCGCATTTGCAAAAAAGCATCGCAGCATTGGATAGTATGACAGGTAAAAGCCCACAAGTACAACAATCTTTGTACCGTGAGGCTCGTAAGTATTTTAAGCTAGCAGAGCCAGTACTCGCGTATACCGATAAAAATAATTATAAATCGCTAAATGCTCCGAATATCATACAGGTAAAAGGCGAGGAGAGCAATGATACAAAAGTACTACAACCCATAGGTTTTCAGGTGATTGAAGAAATTGTTTTTGAAGAGAAACCCGATTCACTTGAGTTGATAACAACCGTTCAAACCACGAGTAGTAGACTCAAGCTAATTGCTCATAATACGGATTTGCAACTACGTGATTACCATCTTATTTGGTTGCTGAGAGAACAGATAGTTCGCATAGCTACTACGGGAATCACTGGTTTCGATTCGCCAGTGCTAAGTGCTTCGCTGCAAGAGTCTGCATGGACCTATGCCACTTTATTAGAGGTATTAAAAATGACCAAGCCCAATTTTAGTTCACAAGCCTTGTATCAGCAAATGGAAGAACAGGTACTCGCTGCCATTGCGGTCCTGAAAGGAGATTTTGAGTCTTTTGATCGTTATGCCTTTATCAAAAATCACATCCATCCTCAATTGAAAACACTGGTGGCGGTACAAAGAGATTGGAAGGTAGAATTTCCTTTCGAAATGGCACTTTCCAATACCATGACCAGCTTGTTTTCAGCATCGAGCCTGAATCTTCATTATTTTACCGATTATCAGAGTGATACTACCCATTATAAGGAGCGCATCGCATTCGGGAAAGCACTTTTTGAAGATGCCTCGCTGTCTAAAAACAAGACTATGTCTTGTGCGAGCTGCCACGATAAAAGTCTGGCTTTTACTGATGGGAAACGCGTGTTCGATGCCAAGCAGCAAAGAAATACACCAACAGTGACCTATGCAGCGTATCAAAGAGGTTTTTTTATGGATGCTCGTGCTGGAAGTTTGGAAGGACAAGTAGTAGGAGTTGTTAAAAATCACAATGAGTTTAACACGAGTATGGATAGCATTGTTGCACGTGTTGAGCAGCATCCTAGGTATGCTAAAACACTGAGTAAACTATCAGGAGGAAAACGCAAAGCGCATACTGTACAACACGCATTAGCCAGTTATGTCAGAACCTTAAATCGCTTTGATTCTAAGTTTGATAAAAATATTAACGGCGTACTCACCACACTTTCCGAAGACGAAAAACAGGGGTTCAATCTGTTCATGGGGAAAGCGCTGTGTGCAACCTGTCATTTTGCACCCGTGTTTAACGGAACTGTACCTCCCAATTACAACGATACCGAATTGGAGGCTCTCGGAACTCCAAATCTGACGCAAACAGCCTTAAGTGACGATTTAGGACGCTATGAGTTGTTCAAAACACCGGAACGCAAACACTTTTTTAAAACACCTACGGTCCGAAATGTATCCAAAACAGGACCTTATATGCATAATGGAGTTTACGAGTCTCTTGAAGAAGTGGTTGAATTTTATAACAAAGGAGGCGGTGTAGGCTTAGGGTTTAAGCTGCCACATCAAACCTTGCCGTTTGATAATTTAGATCTTTCTGATAAAGAAATACAACAGTTAGTCGCATTTATGAATAGTTTGACGGATTCGTATTAAGCTGTTTAGATATTTTTTTCATTGAAAACACTCCAATGTAACGAAGGTTATACGGAGTGTTTTTTTATGCTTTATTTTTAATATTTTTGTGTAATTCGCATTTTTTTATGTTAATATTTAGGTTTAGTTTAAAAAATTAAGATTTGAGGAGTTGTTTTTTTGTGGGTTGTAAACTATTTAATTAAAAAAATATAACATGAAGTTAAAATAGTACAGGTTTTAAATGCTGTTTTTCAGTGGTGAAGTCTACGAGAGGGTGGGTGGGTGGGACTGCACTGCATACATCGAAATGCGGTCTTTGGAGTTTGTTTTTTAGTGCTAAGTCCTTCTTTTTATGAGTTGTTACATTCCGTAATAAACTAGCAGTTAAACAATCAAAGTCATCAAGAGCTATTGAGGTTCAGTTACGCCGTTGTTAGACGAGGTGTAGTGTTCGGTTTTAGTACATATTATTAAATTATTAAAGACTTGAAAATCAAAATTTTGTTTAGGGTATTCTACTACCTTGTGAATAGAAAAAATACTAAAAATTATGAAAAATTTTACGTTTATCGTTTTATTTATGGCCACATATTGGTCTTATGCACAAACTATCGATGTAATCGATTTTAAGGTTAATGAACCCGCAGGGCAGCACTTTAATGCAGGAACTAAATTTGACTTTGAGTTCAAAATCAAAGGGGATTATAGGTACAGTACCCACGGTCATCATCAAATTGACCTTATTGTGTATAAGGAATCGATTTCAGCAGCTAACGAACTTGGAAGAAGTTATTGGAATAGAGAAGATGATCACGATCTACTCTTTAGTACCTATAAGTACAAGCCATGGTGGAACACAGCATTAAAAAATTACGCTACCACTTCCAATGCAAAGTTCTTTTTGGTGGTAAAGTATGCAGGTTTGACCAAAGTATTGAGTTATACCTACCCTAATCTAGGGAAAGCAGACCTTAAAATTTATGAAAATAGCCTTGTCATTCAAAGTGAGTGTACTAGTTGTAGTTCGAGTTATTCTAATCTAGGGTCGGGAATCCATATTTTGTCAAAAGAAGGAGGTTCATTAACGGTAACTGGACATGTTGTCAATGCGGGAACAGTTAGTTCAGGAACGAGTAAAATTAAAGCCTACCTATCTTATGACGCGAGTTGGAGTACAAATGATATTCCTATCAATATAAATGCGAATACGACGGTTAATGGCATAGCTCCTAATAACAACGCCACTTTTGGATTCACTATATTCGGACATAATATTCCGTACACTACTGGATTTGGATACTATTATTTGATACTGAAAGCCGATGCAGACAATGCTGTAGATGAGCAGAATGAGGCGAATAATACCTTGGCATTCCGATTGAGGTACCGTCAAAGTTTTGGAACGAAGACATATCCAATTCGAATTCGCAGTTTAAACAGAACTTCTGATCGAATTGTCAATTCAGTAGAACAAGAAAAAGCGACCCTGCGTTCGCTACCGAATGGAATGTATGTGATTGAAGATGTAACAGGTAGTAAAACTAAGATTTTGAAGCATAAGTAGTTTTATCAAATACAATCTAAATTTCAAGGGCTCCGAGAGGAGCCTTTTTTTGGGGTTAGATAGTTGTGCTGAGATACTAAGGCCAAGAAATATCTCGACTAAGCAATAGTAGGTGACCAGTCACGGGATTCTTAACAGAATTTTAAGGATGTTCTTGAGGGCTTTCTGTAATTTTGGAACTGTCTACCGACCAAAACAAACAAATCATTATGCGCAAATCTATCCTTGCAATTGCCGTAGTACTTTTAGGGGCCTGCAGTCCTCAAAAAACGGCTCAAGAAATTATTGATGAATCCCTGAAAAAATCTGGAATTGAACAGTTAAAGTCAGCGGAACTCTCTTTTGAATTCCGAGGAAATCAATTCAAAGCCATTCGCAAAAACGGAGCGTTTAACTTACAGCGTACCTCACAAAATTCAGGTAACACGATACTCGACCGTCTGAGTAACGAGGGGTTTGTACGTACTGTCAATGACAGTTTGGTGACCCTGACCGAGAAAAAAAGCAACAGTCTAGCAAATGCAGTAAATTCAGTGCACTATTTTTCGGTATTACCTTTAGGCTTAAACGATGCCGCTGTTCATAAGAAGCTGTTGGGAGAAGAAGAAATAAAAGGAACTTCTTACTATAAAGTAGCAGTTAGTTTTAGTGAAGAAGGTGGAGGAGATGATTTTGATGATCAATTTTTGTACTGGTTCGATACTGAAAGCTACCAATTGAAGTACCTTGCGTATGCCTACCATACAAATGGAGGAGGAATGCGTTTTAGAGCCGTAAAATCAGTTACTGATACCGAAGGGATACAGTTGGCTAATTACGACAATTACAAGCCGATGAATAAGGAACAGCGCTTTGAGATGTTGGCGGAGGCTTTTGAAGCAGGTGCGCTCGAAAAGGTATCAGAGATTATTTTGGAACGTATAGAAATCCGTCGCTTACCTTAATACTACTTTGTAAATCAATTCGTTTGTTAAATAAACTGAAGGCATGTTTTTTATCATAGGAATTTTTATGGCTATCACGCTGATAGTCTTGCTTATTTTGAAAAAGAATACCTCACAAGCCGATCGCGTTTTAGGATTGTGGTTGGCAGTCATTGGGGTACACCTAGGATATTTTTACGCAGTTGACTCCGGTAAAATAGTCGATTTTCCATGGCTGTTGGGGATGGATTTTTCCCTGCCATTAGTGCAAGGAGTATTTTTGTACTTCTATGCGAGAAGCTTGACGGGACCATCGCTACGAATACGGGAAATAGCACTACACCTACTGCCTTCTTTACTCCTAATTTTAGTGGGGATTCCATTTTATGCGTTGAGTGCCGACACGAAAATAGCGATTGTTATGAGGGGAGAAGACCACGCTTATGAGTGGTTTGATTGGTTGCAAGATATCAGCATGTTAGTAAGTGGGTTTTCGTATAGTCTAGCGGTTTTATTTTTAGTAAAAAAGCATAAGAAACGCATCGAAAACAGCTTTTCAAATACAGAAAACAAAACGCTTAATTGGTTGCGCAATTTAACTTTGGGCTTAATTGGGATATGGTTGGTAGTACTGTTTTCTGACAATCCCGTGTTCATTTTTTCAGGAGTAGTGGTGTTTGTATTGTACCTCGGGTTTTACGGGATTAACCAAACCACTATATTTTCATCAGCTACAGAATTAGAGAATGAGCTATCGAGTTCAATCAAAGACGATGTTACCGAGAAGCAATACAAAAAGTCCGGGCTGAAACGAGAAGTAGCTGCGGTGATCTATGCCAGGTTAAAAGACTTGATGCACACAGATAAATTGTATCTGGAACCAGAATTGACACTAGGTGAATTAGCCGCCCGTTTAGAAACCACTCCTAATTACGTTTCGCAAATAATTAATGAATACGAATCAAAGAGCTTTTATCAATATGTCAATGCGTTGCGGGTAGAAGAGTTTTTGGTTATTTGTAAACGTCCTGAATATCGTTCGTATACCATTCTTGCCATGGCCATGGAGTGTGGATTTAAGTCTAAATCGACTTTCAATAAACATTTTAAAGAGATTACAGGGAAAACTCCAAGAGCTATTTTAATGCAGGAATCCTTGGTTTCATAAGGGATAAGCGTGTGTGCCTACACGGTCGTACTTCAAATATACATCAGCCTATATGCTGAGTCGATTCTCAAGTAGTATTCGTGGATTTTTGAAATTCAAAACTTTAAAAATTCACTTACATGAAGCAATTCATTTTAATTTGTGTGCTGCTGATTCCTTGGAGTCATTGGGCACAACGTTCAACAGTTAGTGGTGTCGTAAAAGATGGCAGCTCTGGAGAACTCATAGTTGGAGCTGATGTTTATATAGAAGGCACAGCAATCGGAACGATGACCAACGAATACGGTTTTTTTTCCTTAGAAATTCGAAAGCCCAACACTATGGTAGTAATCAGTGCTATGGGATTTGCGAACTATGTATTGGATATTTCCAAAGGGAAAACGCAGCAGTTACGCATAGAATTGCAGCCGGAAGCTACTGAATTAGATGAAGTAGTTATTCAGAGTACTCAAGGACAGAAAGCTAATGTGCGTTCTCCAATGATGGGGGTTTCACAGTTAAAGGTGAAAGACCTTCAAAAGAGTCCCGTCGTTTTCGGTGAACCCGATATCATTAAATCGGTACAAAGCTTACCAGGAGTTACTAAAAATGGAGAAGGAGCAGCGGGTTTTCACATTCGAGGTGGTGGAGCTGATCAAAACCTAGTGCTCTTAGACGAGGCTGTGGTCTACAATACTTCCCATTTGTTGGGCTTTTTTTCTGTGTTCAATTCCGATGCGATCAAAGACGTACGACTGTACAAAGGAAGCATGCCAGCAAAATACGGAGGTAGAATTGCCTCAGTGCTCGATGTGCGTCAGAAAGATGGTAATAAAAAACGATTCACGCTATCGGGAGGTATAGGAGCAATTTCGAGTAAGTTAAGCGTAGAAACGCCGCTCTTAGGGCAGCGAGGAGCACTGATGTTAGCTGGGCGTGCATCTTATGCGCACTTGTTTATTAGCGGAACCAATAGCGCCTCGTTTTACGACGTAAATTTAAAAACGCATCTCGCTCTTAATAAAAGAAATACCATATACCTGTCATCCTATCTTGGACGTGACTATTTAGCAACCAATAACTTCCAATCTGATTATGGGAACATCACTGCCAATTTGCGATGGAATCACGTGTTTTCTGATAAGTTATTCAGTAATACATCTTTGGTTTACAGTAAATACGATTATCGTATTTTACTGGGATTCATGGATTTGGATTGGAAAGCTTCTATTGCCAATGTTCATTTTAAATACGATTTGGATTACTATGCTACGGAAAAATGGAAATTGCAAATTGGCGCCGCTACTATTGGCTATGATTTTAACCCAGGAGCTATCAAGCCTTCAAAAAAAGGTTCTTCCATAAATCCGTTGCAGCTGGCTCAGAAAAGAGCTTTAGAATCGGCGCTTTATCTAGGAGCCGAACTCAAACTGTCGTCAAAACTTCAACTGATGTACGGACTGAGAACATCGTTTTTTAAACGGCTTTTTACTGAGGATTTGAGAGCCTACAAGGACGGAAAACCCTTACAGTACAATCCAATAACCAACCGCTATGAAGAAGGGGTGGTAACGGGAACCCTGCGCGGAAATAAGAGCTATGTTACTTTGGAGCCTAGGGTTGGGCTTTCCTATGCGTTTAACGCAAAAAACTCAATTAAAGGGAGTTACACGAGAACGGCGCAGTACATTCATTTACTTTCGAATACTACAACTGTGAATCCTGTCGATGTCTGGGCGCCAAGTGGTACCTATTTAAAGCCGCAAAGAGGACATCAATACAGTATGGGCTATTTTAAAAACTGGGCTAAAGGTCGCTATAGTTTAGAAGTTGAAGGGTATTATAAACACGTTGTTAATCGAATTGATTATATCGATGGTTCAGATTTGATAGGAAACAATCATATCGAAACAGAGATACTCCAAGGAGACATGAGATCCTATGGAGCCGAGTTCTTACTGCGCAAAAACCGAGGCAAATTGCGAGGCTATGTCGGGTATACTTGGTCAAGAGCAGAACAACGTACTTCGGGGGGCGTTTTTGGAGGAACTGGTATTAATAATGGTAATTGGTACCCTGCAAATTTTGATAGAACTCATGATATTTCCCTGTCATGCAGTTATCAATGGAATAAAAAATGGAGTCTAGGAGGTAATTTTGTGTTACAAACTGGGCGTCCTGTAACCTATCCGAATGGTAGTTATAATTATCAAGGGATTGCTATTGCCACCTATGCTGAGCGCAATTCTAGCCGTTTACCGAGTTATCATCGCCTAGATGTTTCATTAAACTATACGCCTCGTGCGGATACCGACAAAAAATGGAAGGGTACTTGGAGCTTTGGGATCTATAACCTGTATAACAGGCGCAATGCTCAGGATATTACTTTTGGACAACGCAGAAATACAGGGCAGAACGAAGCAATTCGAACCTCGATATTCGGAATCGTACCATCCTTAGCCTACAATTTTAAATTTTAAGACCATGAATAGAAGATTTTTTTATACCCTTTTAGGGATGTTTGCAGTAGTATTTTGTGCTTGTACTGATGTGGTACAGGTAGACCTAGCCGAAGGGCAGCAGCGATTGGTAGTCGATGCAGCCTTGCATTGGAAGCAAGGTTCCACTGGGGTTGAGCAGGAAATACGACTTAGTCTGACTCAAAAATACTATCGTAATAAGGAGTTACTACCTGTATCCGATGCACGTGTAAAGGTGATTAATTCAAGTAGTTTAGAGGAGTTTGAATTTGTTCATACTACTGAGGGTAGGTATCGTTGTACGAATTTTAAACCAGTGTTGCAGCAGCGGTATCGTTTGCTTGTAGCGCATCAAGGTAATACGTATGAGGCGGAAGAAGTAATGACAGCTACAGCAGCCATAACGGAAGTGAAGCAATCTGTGGTAGAAGGGGGAGATCCAGAAGTACCGGAAATTTCGTTTTGGTACCGAGACGATGTCAGTGCAGAAAATTATTATTTGATTCGATTTAAAAGCAATCGAGATGTATTACCGTATTACGAAACCCAAAAAGACGAATTTTCCAATGGAAATTTGATGAAAGAAGTTTGGGAAAAAGAAGACGACGAAGATACGGCAGTGAATGAAGAGTTTCAGAAGGGAGATAGTATAGGGATACAGTTAATTGGGATTTCTAAGAGTCACTATCAATTTATGAACCTTTTGTTGAGTCAATACGACAATGGGCAGGGAGGCAGTCCTTTTAAAGCCGTTCCAGTACTTGTCAAGGGAAATGTGATAAATACAACAGACCCGTCAAAATATCCGTTGGGCTATTTTAGTGTATCGAGTGTTGCTCAAGAAGAATACCTATTTAGGTAAAGCAAAAAGATCGATGGTGATGGCCATCGATCTTTTTGTTTATGGATATAAGAGATATTTTTTTCTCGTTTTTTTAAAGGTGTTTAATCCGGGCTGCCAACTTTTTTTGATAGCCGCTTCTGTGAGCCCTTGTTCTAGTTGTTTTTGCAAGAGCGGAGTACCTGCTAGTTTCTTGAAAAATGCATTAAAAAAAGCCACCTTTTCTCGGTTCTTTTGGTGGGCCTTATAAAATGTGATAAGCCATTTCAATTCAATGCTGTTGAGTCTGTTATGCGTGCTTAAATCAAAGCCTATACATTTTTTTCCTTGGTTTTTTGGGTATTTGGCTCCTTCGTTGGGTTGAGGAACAAAACTAAAACTCGCTGCAGGAACCTGGTAGTCGGGCGTTCCTACTACTTGAAACTGTTGTGAAGTTCCACGTCCCACGGATACTTTTGGGGTCCCTTCAAAAAAGCAGAGACTTGGGTATAAATTGATGGCCGTTGCATTGGGTAAATTCGGTGAGGGTTTGATAGGTAGGATATATGGAGTTCTGTGGGTGTAGTTTTTCAATTTAATGACTTTCAGCTCGCAACGCACTCCTTCTGCCAACCAGTGTTCACCGTTAATCATACGACCGTATTCTCCTATGGTCATTCCATAGACCGTAGGAACTGGATGCATCCCTACAAAGCTTTTACAGCTTTCTTCTAATACCGGCCCATCTACATAATGAGCGTTTGGATTGGGACGATCGAGTAAGAGTAGTGGGATATTCGCTTCAGCACAAGCTTCCATTACGTAGTGTAGCGTTGAGATATAAGTGTAAAATCGAGCGCCCACATCTTGAATGTCAAAAACAACCAAATCAAGACCTTTTAGTTGAGATGGATAGGGCTTTTTATTTTTACCGTACAATGAAATGATTGGGAGTCCAGTTTTGGTATCTATCCCGTCTTTAACAGTTTCTCCAGCATCTGCTTTTCCTCTAAATCCGTGTTCAGGGGCAAAAACTTTTTGTACACTAACAGTCGGCTGTGCCATCAAGAAATCGACCAAGTGTTTGGCAGGGGCGTTTTCAGAGTTCACAACGGATGTCTGATTGGCGACAATAGCAATTTTCTTTCCTCCTAAGTAAGAGAGGTAGGCCTCAGTATTATCGGCACCGCATACGATGCTATTGGGCCTGTGTTTTTCTTTCGTTGAAGTGGTATTACTTTGCTGTGCACATGAAACTAGTTGTACTGAGATGCAAAAAAACCACAATAAATATGTACTTTTGGTGTACTTAAAAATCATAACCTTTGAATTTCGAGTTATTTATTGCCAAGCGGATAATCGCTGGAAAAAAGTATAAAAATAGTATATCATCCCCAATTATAAAAATTGCGACTATAGCCATTACGCTTGGAATTTCTGTAATGTTGGTATCTGTGGCCATCGGAGCGGGTTTTCAGAAGAAAATACGTGATAAAATGGCCGGATTTAAAGGACATATTCAAATTGTAAATTACGACAATAACAATTCCGACATATCTACGGTTCCCATTAGTATGAATCAGGATTTCTACCCGAAATTTAAGGGTATTGATGGGATAAAAAACGTTCAGGTATTTGCGAATAAATTTGGGGTGATCAGAACTCCGGAGAGTTTTGAAGGCGTGGTCTTAAAAGGGGTGAGTACCGATTACGATTTTACGTTTTTTAAAGAATACCTAGTAGATGGCCGTTTGCCAAACTTTGCACAAGAACGAAACAAAGAAATTATCATTTCCAGTACAATTGCTAATAATCTCAATATACAATTAAACGACACGATTGAGATGATTTTTAATGCGACAAAAAGTAAAACACCTTTTAAGAGACGAAAGCCAGTGGTGGTCGGAATTTACGATACAGGATTTCAGCAGTTTGATAAAAACATGGTGTTGGGAGATATTCGAGAGGTGAGAAGGTTAAACAAGTGGTCAGATGAAATGGTAGGTGGTTTTGAGGTTGTAATAGACGATTTTAACCAGTTGACAACGATCGGTAACGAGGTGTATCGCAATGTAGGGGTAACCCTTAATAGTACTACCTTGGTTGATAATTACGCTTTAATATTGAATTGGTTAGACATCCTTGACAACAATGTATGGGTGATTATAGGAATTATGATTTTCGTAGCCGGAATTAATATGATAACGGCCTTGTTAGTCCTCATTTTAGAACAAGTACAACTCGTAGGAATATTGAAGGCTTTGGGGAGTCCAAATTGGAGTATTCGAAAGGTGTTTTTGTACAATGCGAGCTATTTGATTTTAAAAGGTTTACTCTACGGAAATATCATCGCTTTTGTCATTGTTGGTATACAAAAGTACACGGGTGTAATTACGTTAAACCCTCAAAATTACTACGTGACAACGGTTCCGTTGAATCTCGATGTTTCAGCAATAGTACTGTTGAATTTAGGAACCTTGCTGCTGTGTATGTTGATGTTAGTAATTCCTTCGTACATCATCACGAAAATCCATCCTTCGAAGTCGATTAAGTTTGCTTAAGTTGAAATAAGTTTTGTTTCTTTGTAATATAAAATAACGATAATGAAATACGCAAAAAATATATTGGAAACCATCGGAAATACTCCTTTGGTTCAGTTGAATTCAGTAACTAGTGAAGTGGAAGCTCATGTATTGGCTAAGGTGGAAACCTTTAACCCAGGAAACTCTGTAAAAGATCGTATGGCGTTAAAAATGATAGAGGATGCCGAAGCTGATGGTCGCTTACAACCCGGAGGAACCATCATTGAAGGAACTTCAGGAAATACTGGTATGGGATTAGCATTGGCGGCAATAGTGAAGGGATACAAGTGTATTTTTGTAATTTCAGATAAGCAATCCAAAGAAAAAATGGACATCCTTCGTGCAGTAGGTGCAGAGGTAGTAGTATGTCCTACTAATGTTGAACCCGAAGATCCAAGATCGTATTATTCAGTATCAAAGCGTTTAGGTGAAGAGACCCCAAATTCTTGGTATGTTAATCAATACGACAATCCTTCGAATGCGACAGCACATTACGAGCAAACTGGACCGGAAATTTGGGAACAAACAGAAGGTAAGATCACACATTTTGTTGTGGGTGTAGGAACAGGAGGAACGATTTCAGGGACTGCAAAGTATTTAAAAGAGAAAAATCCAAATATTAAAATTTGGGGAGTAGATACCTATGGTTCAGTATTTAAGAAATACCACGAAACAGGGGTTTTCGATGAGAACGAAATTTATCCGTACATCACGGAAGGTATCGGTGAAGATATTTTACCTAAAAATGTAGATTTTAGTCTTATTGACGGATTTACAAAGGTAACCGATAAGGATGCTGCAGTATACACGAGAATGATCGCAAAAGAAGAAGGAATTTTTGTTGGAAATTCAGCAGGAGCAGCGATCAAGGGATTGTTACAGTTAAAGGATGAATTTAAAAAGGACGATGTAGTTGTTGTGTTGTTCCACGATCACGGAAGTAGGTATGTAGGAAAGATGTTTAATGACGATTGGATGCGCGATAGAGGGTTCTTAGATGCAGAGGTAACTACCGCTGAAGATTTGATTAAATCACATATCGACAAGCCACTAGTAACAGTGCAAACCGAAGAGTTAGTGTCACATGCCATTGAGCGCATGCGCGATTTCAAAATCTCTCAAATCCCAGTAAGAGACGCTAATGGATTTGTAGGTTCGGTAGACGAGGCTGCATTGCTACGTGGGTTTATTGCCGATAAGAATGTTGCCGATACACCGATTAAAGAGGTTATGGGAGCTGCTTATCCAGTAGTTAAATCATCAGATAGTATTGAAACCGTATCAAAACTAATTAATAAGGACAGTCAGGCTGTATTGGTGGCCTTAGAAAACGGAAAACACCATATCATTACTAAGTACGACATCATTAACGCGATATAAGTATGTTGATTACAAAGTACTTTTGCGGTAGTCCCTCGAGTTTAGGCGATGTGTTCTTAATGTTTATGATTTTTCTAAGCTTACCTGTATTGATATGCGTAATGGTTTTACACCAAGTAGTAAAATTATCAAATTATTATAGAAAACACATTTCGGAAGGAGGTCGTAAGTTAAAGGTGCTGTATTACGCTAGTCTGTTTCTGGTATCCGTTTTTGTGGTATCCACGGCATTCGTGCTTTTTTGATAAAAGACAATTTGCGGTCACTAATTATACCGTAACATATAACGTATAGCAAAGCCCACTCGTTTGAGTGGGCTTTGTTAATCAACTAATTCAAATAATTTACACAATGAAAACTAAACTTACTGTTTGTTTACAGTAGTATTGTTTTCAATTTCTGTGCCAAAATTAGTGGTGTTTAATTATAAAATCCATTTTTAATGTGGTTTTTGTAAAATATTAACATTATTGTGTTAACGAATTGCTAATAATTTAATAATTGTGGCGTTTGTAATTGGGTGTATGCTTAAAAGTTAAGCGCCATCAAAGCAGTAGTTAGATGGAAGTAAACTGTTAGCGTTCATCTTAGTATGTTCTATGGATACAGCATAAGACTGTTGAGCGGCTTAGAACGTAAGATTCGAGAATGCAAAATATAGTAGTAAAAGCAAAGCCCACTCGTTTGAGTGGGCTTTGTTAATCAACTAATTCAAATAATTTACACAATGAAAACTAAACTTGCTGTTTGTTTACAGTACTATTGTTTTCAATTTCTGTGCCAAAATTAATATTATTTAAATTTAAAATTCGTTATTAATGTGTTTTTTGTAAAATATTAACATTATTGTGTTAATGAATTGCTAATAATTCAAAATTTCTAGGCGATTGGAGATGGTCATTGGCATAAAAGCCAAGCGCCATCAAAGCAGTAGTCCGATGGAGATAAACTAGTAGCGCTACGCTTGCCAAGTTCTTTGGATACCGCATAAGACTGTTGAGGGGCTGAGAACTGTAGATACTGGAATGTAGAATATAGTAGTAAAAGCAAAGCCCACTCGTTTGAGTGGGCTTTGTTAATCAACTAATTCAAATATTTTACACTATGAAAACTAAACTTACTGTTTGTTTACAATTCTATAGTTTTCAATTTCTATGCCAAAATGAGCGATATTGAAGTGTAATTGCTTTGAATTTTATATTTTTTGTAATTTATTAACGTTATTTTGTTAAAAGGTTAATAAATTCCTAAAATTAGCTAGCGTGTTTGTGTGCTTTGTACGATGAACGAACCAAGGCTCCACTTTCTACGTACATAAAGCCCATTTCTAAACCGAGCTGCTCGTATTTCTTAAACTGATCCGGAGTGATAAATTGCTTCACCGGTAGGTGCTTTTTAGTAGGTTGTAAGTATTGTCCGATGGTAATAATATCGAGTCCAACACCTCGTAAATCCTTCATGGTTTGAATCACTTCTTCTTCTGTTTCTCCAAGACCTAACATGATTCCGGATTTGGTACGCATACCGTTGTCCTTTAAGTACTTTAAAACACCGAGACTACGATCGTATTTCGCTTGTATACGCACTTCACGAGTGAGTCGCTTAACGGTTTCCATATTATGAGAAACCACTTCTGGATGTACTTCGATGATGCGGTCAATGAGTTTTTCATTTCCTTGAAAGTCTGGAATCAAGGTTTCAAGAGTAGTGTTGGGGTTGGCACGTCGAATCGCATCGACAGTTTCCGCCCAAATAATAGATCCACCGTCTTTCAAATCATCTCTATCAACAGAGGTAATTACGGCGTGTTTGATATTCATTAACTTAATAGAGCGAGCTACCTTTTCTGGTTCATCCCATTCTACAGTGTCCGGACGTCCTGTTTTTACACCACAGAAGCCACAAGAGCGGGTACAAGTATTTCCGAGAATCATAAATGTCGCGGTTCCTTCACCCCAACATTCCCCCATATTAGGGCAACTACCACTGGTACAAATGGTATTGAGTTTGTATTTATCAACGAGGCCACGTAACTCGGTATATTTTTTACCTACCGGAAGTTTTACGCGTAACCACTTCGGTTTTTTTGTTCTTTCTGGTAATGCTACAGATTCCTTTGTCATTGGTTTCACATTAAATTGAGTTGCAAATTTACAAAGAAAAGCTGGTATTTATTGTATCGGAATTAAGTTTCCCGTTATCCTTATAGATTACAAATAAACCACACGCTAAAACCGAGGAGGAATACTATTCCTGCAATGCTCAATAGTTTGAGTTCTTTGGATGGTCGGTATTTTTCTGGCGTATGTTTACCGCTGATTAATAGAAAATTTAAAATGGCGTAAAAGGGAGCTGTCAAAAAAGATAGTACCGTAGCTATTCGAACTAATAGGCCCATATCAGCCATGAAATAGCGGAGGATAATATAGGTGCCAACAGCGAGGACGACACTCCAAAACCAATAGGATACTTTTACTTTTCGGTGGAGCAATTCGCTAGCCTTTCCCATAGCTCGCGGTGAGGCGTCAAAGGTGGTTAGTGTGGTGCTAAACATGGTTGTAAATGCCGCTATACCGATAAATATATGGGCGTATTCACCGAGGTTTTTCGTGTATAAATTAATGAGTTGTGAGGCAAATACAGAACCCTTAGAGGAAAATGATTGCCCAGATTGAAACATGACCATGGCTCCCAAAATTAAAAAGCAAACTCCTAAAAATAAGGTGCCGATATACCCGACGTTAAAATCGAATATGGCTTGGCGTGGTTTAATGTGCTGAAAGGTTGTCTTGTCTTTTTCTACGGTCCACAAAGAATGCCAGATAGATACGTCTAAGGGGGCGGGCATCCAACCTAAAAAGGCGATTAGAAAAGTTAATTCGGCACTTCCTGATGGTATGATCTGAGTAAATGAGTGCCCTTTTTTAGAGGTAACCATCGCCACCAAAACAGCGATAATAGTACTGATGGTTAGCGTGATAATAATATATTTCATCAACTTGTCTAGTAAATTGTACTTCCCCAATAACAGGATACCAAAACTTACTGCCAACAAGAGAGCAGACCATAAAACGAGATCATTAGATAGGCCGAATAGGTGGGCAGCTAATCCTGCTGTAACGATGGTAACCGCCGCCTGTATGGTAAACATCGTTGCAAAATTCAAGATGTAATAGCACCAAAGTACGCCTTTACCCAACTTTTTGTATCCGTCAAGAAGGGTTTCACCGGTAGCGGCAGCATAACGCGGTCCATATTGGAAAAAAGGGTACTTAAACAGGTGAACAAGTACTAAAGCCCAGAGTAAACCGAATCCGAATTCCGCTCCTGCTCGTGTTGATTGTACCAAGTGTGATACACCCACAGCGGCTCCGGCAAACAGTAATCCAGGTCCTAAAGATGTAAATGCTTTTTTCATTTAGTGTAAGGGGGTTGTAAAAACGGACTAAATGTAGCTAAAAAATATGAAATCCCTAAGTTTTGTATGTCAATATTAGAGATTTACGACTTTTTTATGATAGCTGCTAAGAGTTTTTTAGCTCTGAGTAGTTTAACTTTTATGTTATTCATTGGCTCGTCCATTCGAATGGCAATCTCCTTATAACTCAGTTCTTCAAAATACCTGAGGTGTATTACCTTTTGGTAGTGGGGTTTTAGCTGTTTGATATCACGCAGTAGCTTCGCTAAGTTCTGTTCACGAATAATAGTATCTTCAGGACTCGGAGAGTCATCGATAATACCATAGGCTTCTTCCCGCTCTATTGAATTGTTGATTTGAATGGACGATTGTTTTTTGCGTAAAAAGTCGATAAAGACATTTTTAGAAATCGTTAGGAGCCAAGTGGTAAAGGCGTATTGATCATCGTAACTTTCAATTTTATCAAAAGCTTTTGAGAACGTTTGAATAGCAATGTCTTCAGCATCGTTGTCATTGGCCGTTTTTTCCAGTTGGAAATAATAGACGAGTGGCCAGAATTGATCTAACAGAAAATTAAAGGACATTTGATTTCCTGCTTTTGCTCCAGCGATGTGTTCAGAAATTTTTACGTTATCTAAATCCAAGTTTTCGGCCTTATAAATTTACTAGCTAAGAATAATAGCATCAGGTGTATAGCGTAATACAAGTCTAATATAGGTAAAATATACAGTAACTTTTGCTCTTTTAACTTTATTAACGATTTACTACAGCTCAAGTAATACAATAGGTAATAGCTGAGCAGTATACCACCGTACACTTGCCAATTTACAAACAAACCTATCGGTAGGGTTAGATACAAAGCCAATTTGGATAGGTTGAATACGCTCAACAAAAATTTGTTTTTGAAATTGTAGTATTGAAATAATTGTGCTTCTCGTAGTTGTCGGTCCCAAAAAGTAGCCCAGGTAACTTTCTGTTTAGCACAAACAAAGTTATCGTGGTTAAGTGCTACGGCTGTGTTTTTTTTGTTACCTGCATCCTTCAGAAAAAGCGTAGTGATACCTACGGGGATGTCTAGGTGACTGATATATCCTTTAACTCTAAAAAACTCATCTTTACTAAAGGCAAAGTTTGCCTTAGAGGCGCGAAAAGGATTTCCTAAGTTCGCAAAAGAAAACGATTGTAATTGATGTATTGAATCGATGTATCGTAAAAAAGGATTTTTGGTAGTGTACTGAATAGGCGCCATCACAATAGATTTATCGCCGACAAATTGATCTACGGTACTCTGAATCCATTGGTTCGTCATAGGGAGACTGTCGAGTTCGGTATAGAGTATACAATCGTGACTACTAGCTTTAACAGCCAAGGTGAGTGCGTACTTCTTATTTGCCCAAAAACGTTCCTTATTCTCAACATTCACGAGTTTAATGTTGGGGTAGCGCTCCATCAATCCTTCTATTACTTCCAAACTATGATCAGAAGAAGCGTGGTTGACGAGTACCAATTCAAAATTAGGGTAGTTCTGCTCTAAGAATATCGGAATGTGCTCTTCCAGTAAAAACGCTTTGTTTTTTACATAGATAACAACAGATACAGGTAGCTTGCGACTACCAGCTTGTACCTTGTTTTTGCGAAATCCAATAGAAGAAAAGGCAAATAAATAAATAACTTGTATGAATACCAGTACGAGAACACTGTACAAGAGTACAGTAAGTAACATGCTCAGCATTGTGTATTATCCGTGCTGAGGGTCGTTACACGTATCGAATTGATCAGGGGTTTTACCACAAAAACCACAAGCCTCTCCACTTTGATTTAACATAGGGTTCTGACTTGCGCAAGTTCCGGCAAATTCACCGTCTTTCTTTGCCCAAATTTTAATAGCTATTCCCGCGAAAGCAACTGCTAACATTCCTATGGTTACAAGTACAAGTTTCATTTTGTAAAAAGTTTAAAGTACAAAGATACTAAAGAAATTAGAACTTATAGAATTAGGAGCTAAATACTTTAGGATGATGTTTTAATCTTTTGTAAATTAAGTAACTAAAAGTTTTTTTTAAAATTTTTTAAAACTTTTTGAAACACTGGAGGTCTAATTTTAAAATCAATCTTTATGAAGTTCCGCTTATTTTTAGTAGTCATTGTTTTATTGAATAGTTTTGGATGTAGTTCTGATGTTGCTACGACGCCACCAGATGATGGCGATACACCGAGTAGTAACACCGCTACCAATATATTGTTAATTATAGCGGATGACATGGGATTAGACGCCACTCCCGGGTATGCTATTGGAAGTACCAAACCGACGATTCCACATATCCAAGAGATGATGAACTCAGGAGTGCGTTTTACCAATCTCTGGGCTTATCCAACCTGTACGCCTACTAGGTCGAGTATCTTAACCGGGAAATACGGGTTTAGAACTGGTGTGAAAAAGGTCGATGATGCTTTGCCCACCACAGAAACATCGTTGCAAAAATATATCAATCAAGGGGGAGCGAACTACAGTAGTGCAGTTATCGGTAAATGGCACTTGTCAACAGACCCTACTCATCCTACGCAAATGGGAGTGGAGTACTACGCCGGCTTGCTTACAGGAGGGGTCTCGTCGTATACCGATTGGCGATTTACTCAAAACGGAAGCACGAATAGCGAACAAACCTATACGACAACTAAATTCACTGACTTGGCTATCAATTGGGTACAGCAACAACAGAAACCTTGGTTTTTATGGTTGGCCTACAATGCCCCACATACTCCTTTTCACTTGCCGGAGGCACATATGCATTCACAGGGAAGTTTGCCAACAGATACAGCGAGTATTGATGCCAATCCGCTTCCGTATTACATGGCAATGATAGAGGCCATGGACTATGAAATAGGTCGCCTGTTAGACAGTATGAGTGCTGAAGAGCGCGCCAATACAGTCATCATTTTTATCGGTGATAACGGAACGCCAAATCAAGTGGCTCAAGACTATCGAGCTCGTCGAGTTAAAGGTACAGTATACCAAGGAGGTGTGAATGTGTCGATGGTGATTTCTGGAAAAAATGTAACCCGAGTAAATGAAGTGGAAACCGCCTTGTTAAATACCACAGACTTATTTGCTACTATTGCGAGTTTGACAGGAGTGAATACTACGGTGGTAAACGATAGTCATAATTTTTCAGGCTTGTTGAGCTCTGCTAATTCAGAGAACCCAAGGACGTTCAGTTATACAGAAATTGGTAAAACCACAGGGTCGGAAGACGATAATACCATCAGAAATGAAACCCATAAGTACATCCTGTTTGCTGATGGGACAGAAGCCTTGTACAAGTTGAGCACCGATCCTTTTGAAAATACAAATCTACTCGATTCGAGTTTGAGTACTGATGACCAGCAGCAGTTAAACTGGTTAAAATCGACATTAAATAACTTAAAACAATAGCCGTATGAACACGATGAAATTTATTTTTGGAGCCGCCTTATGTAGTATGTTACTGTTTGCTTGTAGTTCAGATGATACTGAACCTAGTGATGGAAATTCAGATCCGGTAAATACTGCGACCTATGATATTAGCGGAATTTTGTCAAAATTTGATAATGTAGCGGGACTTTCGTATCGCATAGATGGAAACGTTGTCGTTTTTACAAGTGATGGTTTACCAGATCATAAAAGTCCGTATTGGGGGCAGGGGCACGCCATGTATGAGGCCTACAACGGTACGAATCCCAATTGGAATTTGAATCCCAATTCGATATCGTCTCAAACCTTAACGCTTCGAATTCCATTAAAACCTTCGGAAGCTACTAACAAGCAAGAAACAAGCCTGGGGGCCATCGGAATCTCCTTGAATGGGGTACCGTTTTACAATCAGTATGCAGGGCCAAACAACCAGCCTTTAACTAATGAGATAAATTCTTTTGATCAGTATTTAGGACATCCGCAAAACAGCGGTCAGTACCACTATCATATAGAGCCGACCTATTTAACGGCTAATTTTGGGAAATCTGCATTCTTAGGTTTGTTAGCAGATGGATTTCCGGTATATGGACCGGAAGAAAATGGACAAACCGTGACGAGTGCTGATCTCGATGTATATCACGGACATGTTGGGGCAACTACAGATTTTCCGGATGGTATTTATCATTACCACATTACTGCCGATGCACCGTATTTAAATGGTAATGGATATTATGGGACACCAGGAAACATAACAAATTAGCCTATGCGGACCTTATTGCTAAATGGGATCATCGGAATTGCTGTGCTTTTCAGTTGTGCTCGGGAAGATCAAGAGCAGCGAGTGCAGTATAATTCAGAATCATTTACTGAGGTAAAAGGGGAGCTCCGCTATAACGGAGTCCCCTTTACCGGTTGGCTATTATCTGTTGACGCAGTTAATAAAACGAAAAACAGCAGTCATTACAAAGATGGCTTCAAACACGGTAAAGAGAAAAAAAACTACCTCTCGGGAGGACAAGCAGAGGAACGCTGGTACGATGCAGGTATTAAAGTGGGCGTTCACAAGGCGTGGTGGCCTAGTGGTAAGCATAAATTTGAGTATCATTTTGATACCAGTGGAGCGTATCACGGCAGCGTTACAGAGTGGTATCCGTCGGGACAGTGTTATAAAAAATTTCATTTTATACACGGTCGGGAAGCAGGGCGTCAACAAATGTGGCAGGGTGATGGTACCTTACGTGCCAATTTTACTACAGTTGATGGAGAACGTTACGGCCTAATCGGATTAAAAAAATGTTATACAGTAAATACAGCGAATGAAACTATTAAGTAAAATCATACTTACAGCAATCACCTGTTTAGTACTCCTAGTTTCGGTGGGCTGTAAGCCCGAAAAGTCGGGAAATGGCGATAGATTACCATTTTTTAATACTGCGGAACTAACCCCAGAATGGATAGCTCCGGAAAGTCCTGAATACAATACAATTCACAAAATACCTGAGTTTTCGTTGGTAAATCAAGAGGGAGCTACCATTACAAGAGAATTCTTTAAAGACAAGATCTACGTAGCTGACTTCTTTTTTGCAACCTGTCCAGGAATTTGTCCAATGTTGACAAATAATATGAAAAAATTGCAAGAAGAATTTGAAGGAGATCATGATATACTGCTCGTGTCACATACGGTAATGCCAGAAAGAGATTCCGTTCCTGTATTAAAGCGCTACGCTGCTGATAACGGTGTTTTAGGAAATAAATGGCAACTGTTAACAGGAGACAAGGAAGTAGTGTACAATTTAGCTCGTAAGGGGTATTACGCAGATCGTGAGTTTGCAGTTACCAAAGATACTTCGGCTTTTGTACATACCGAAAATTTTGTATTAATCGATAAAAAAGGGCGAATACGAGGTGTGTATAACGGGACACTTGAAATGGATACACGTCGTTTAATTAGGCATATTAAAACCTTGAAAAAAGAAAAATAGTTAGTATCTTGTGACCTAAATGCACATTTTGTGTCAAATTAACAGATCCCTTAAAATTAATTACATGAAATTTTTAACAAGCTTAATTAACCTGATTCAGGAAATTTTAACCCCATCAAAAGTTATTTATCAGCCCATTCGCGTAGAAAACAAGAAGAGGTTTAGATAATATTAACTTCAATTTCTAAAGCTATTGAAAACTTGTTTTTGATAGCTTTTTTTATTTCCTGTGCGAGCGCAAATACTTCTTTCCCAGTAGCATTTCCGTAATTTACAAGTACCAACGCTTGTTTGTGGTGCACACCGCATGCTCCAAAGCGTTTCCCTTTAAATCCGGCTTGCTCAATAAGCCAACCAGCAGGTACTTTTACCTCCCTGTCAGATATCGGGTAGCTCGGTATTTCAGGAAACTCATTTTGAAGTTCTTGAAAGTGAGTTGTTGAAATTACAGGATTTTTAAAGAAACTACCACTGTTGCCAATTTCCGAAGGATCGGGTAATTTTGATTGACGAATGGCAATAACTGCATCAGAAATATCTTTGATTGTTGGAACTTCGATATTCTTTCGTTTCAACTCCTCGTTAATAGCCCCGTATTTGGTGTGGAGTTGGTGTTTGTTTTTACTGAGCTCAAAAGTTACTGCTGTAATGATGTAGCGTCCCTTTAAAGCATTTTTAAAGACTGAATTTCTATAACCGAATTCACATTCCTCATTTGAAAAATACACGCGCTTACCACTGGCAATTTCCACGGTTTCAACTCGGGTTATCCTGTCTTTTACTTCCACGCCATAAGCGCCGATATTTTGTATAGGGCAGGTGCCTACAAAACCGGGAATAAGAGATAGGTTCTCAAGGCCACCGTAATTTTGTTCAATGCACCAGAGCACAAAATCGTGCCAGTTTTCACCAGCATTCACTGTTAAGTGTACATTTTGCTCATTTTCTCGATCAATAGAGATCCCTTTGATATTGAGCTGTACTACTAATTCTTGTTCGATGTCTTTCGTTAACAACATATTGCTGCCTCCACTTAAAAGAAATAAGTTTTTTTCTGTTTTGAGCAGCTCTTGCAATTCAAATAACGAAGTTACCTGAATAAAACGTTTGGCATTACAATCAATGCCAAACGTATTATAAGGTTTTAAAGATATGTTTTGTGCTATTTTCAAATGACTATTGTTTGTATGCAGTCAAGGCATTTTTTAATATTTCAACACAGCGGATCAAGTCTTGTTTATTTAATACATAAGCAATACGTACTTGATTTTTTCCTTCTCCAGGAGTAGAGTAGAACCCTCCTGCCGGAGCCACCATCACAGTTTCATTGCGATCGTTGAATTTTTCTAAAATCCACTGAGCAAAATCTTCCGCATCTTCCACTGGAAGTTCAGCAATACAGTAAAAAGCTCCCTTCGGATTAGCCACGCGCACTCCTTCTATTTTGTTGAGCTCTTCAATCAAGGTATTTCTACGGTCTTGATATTCTTCAATAACTTCATCAAAATACGATTGAGGAGTATCCAATGCAGCTTCACTCGCTAACAAGGCATAGGTAGGTGGGCTCAATCGGGCTTGTGCAAATTTGATGGCAGTATTGATAAATTCGTTGTTTTTAGAAACGATACAACCAATTCGCGCACCACACATGCTGTAGCGTTTAGATACAGAGTCAATCATGATAGCGTGGTTTTCTAAACCTTCAAGCGCCATAACAGAATTGTGTTTTTCACCATCATAGGCAAACTCTCTGTATACTTCATCAGCAATTAAAAATAAATCGTGTTTTAAAACAATTTGTTTTAATTTTTCAATTTCTTCTTGGCTGTAAAGGTATCCTGTTGGATTTCCAGGGTTACAAATAAGAATTGCTTTTGTTTTTGGAGTAATTAATTTTTCGAATTCCTCAATGGCAGGAAGCGCAAAATTATCTTCAATCTTAGAGATAACAGGTACTACCTTAACTCCCGAAGCCGTTGAAAATCCGTTGTAATTAGCGTAGAAAGGCTCAGGAATGATAATTTCATCTCCTGGGTCGGTAATACTTCCAATAGTAAACAACAGGGCTTCTGACCCTCCTGTTGTTGCAATAATATTATTCGCTCCTACGGCGATGTCGTGCTGATTGTAATACGCAGCTAATTTTTCTCGGTATACTTCTGATCCTTCTGAACGGGCATAGGAAAGTACCTCGATAGCATTGTTTTTCACAGCGTCTAAGGCAACTTGAGGAGTTTTAATATCCGGTTGTCCGATATTTAAATGAAAAACTTTGGTTCCATTTTTTTTTGCGGCCTCTGCAAAAGGAACTAATTTCCTAATTGGTGATTGAGGCATCGCATTTCCCTTTAAAGAAATTGATGGCATTTTAAATAAAATTAGTTGTTTTCTGGGCAAATTTGCGAAATTATTTCGAGAATCATCAACTGTTTATCAGGAAAATATTAGGTTAAAAATTTCCTAAAATTTAGTTATATCAATAAGAGCGTCGTATCTTAAGAATCCCTAAAATAATAGCCATTGAAAAAATCACTACTCGCTCTTACAGTATTGTTTGCGCTGGAACTAACTGCGCAATCACGTTTCGTTTTTCATCAAAAGCTTAAAAAGCAGGATGTTAGTTTTAAGTTGATAAACAATTTAATTGTATTTCCCTTAGAGATAAATGGACAAAAATTGTCGTTTATACTCGATACTGGGGTCAATAAAACGATCTTATTCAGTGCAAATAACGATAGCTTAAAGCTGAAAAGTACCCAAAAAGTATTCATTCATGGATTGGGGGCCGGTGAACCTCTAGAGGCTTTGCGATCTAGAAATAACCATTTTAAAATAGCAGAGATTAACGGATATGAGCAAGAGCTGTATGTGATAACGGACGACGCTTTTCAGTTATCCTCTAAAATGGGAACGACCATCCATGGAATCATTGGTTTTGATTTGCTTAAAGACGTGGTTGTGAGGGTGAATTACAGTTCAGAACGACTTACCTTTTACAAACCTATCACCTATAAAGAACCTAGGTGCAGATCTTGTGAAAAGCTCCCCATTACCTTTGATAAAAATAAACCTTATATTAATGCAAGTGTAAAACTAGATCGCAGTAACATTCCGATTACGGTCAAGATGCTAGTAGATTCAGGTGGGAGTGATGCGCTTTGGTTATTTGAAGGAACTGGAAAAAATATTAAAACTCCATCGAAGTTTTTTATCGATATATTAGGCGAGGGGTTAAGCGGAACCATATATGGAAAACGCAGTAGAATTCGTTCACTCGCCATTGGAAAATACGAAATGCCAGAGCCGACAGCTTCTTTTTTGGATACGCTTTCAACCCTAAATGCCAGAAGGTATAGAGAGCGCAATGGAAGTATTGGAGGGGAAGTGCTAAAGCGATTTAAGGTGTGGATAGATTATCCGAATAACAAGCTGATTCTGAAAAAGAACGCTTCCTTAAAACGCGGCTTCTTTTATAATATGAGTGGCTTGCACGTCGTTTATAATGGGTTGGAATTGGTCAAGGAAAAGTCGACGAATTTGGCAAGAGTGCAGAATGATTTTGGAGAGGCAGCCGGCAGTAGTAATAAAACAATTTCGTTCGTGACGAGTTATAACTACCGATTTAAACCCTCTTTTAAAGTAGATCGAGTAGCTCCGGGATCACCAGCAGCATTGGCAGGGATACAACAAGGTGATTTAATTAAAAAGATTAACGGGAAATTAGCACACGAGTTCACCTTGGAAGAAATAATGGAAATATTTCATTCGAAGCCAAAAAAGAAAATTGTTATGATTGTAGAACGCGGTGTTATGGATTTTAAATACAAATTTAGGCTCGAAAAGCGTATCTAATACAGCTTCTGTTACCTTCGCGCTGTACAATCAGCATTTTTTTAACCGAAAGCCCACTAGTTATAGGCTTTTACAGTTCCCATGTCGAGAGTCCCAACGGGGAGCTTGTGCTCGGTAGGTAAAATAGCTCCTGATTGGGTGGTAATCCATGAATCCCAAGTAGCGGTCATTCCTCCTACAGGAATAATCGAAACCCACATTTTGTAAGCATAGGGTTTACCAGTAGCATCTAATAACCAAAGATATGAGTCGCCCGGTGTACTTCCTCCAGTAGTATAAGTGACTAATAGGGCTTCTTGTCCTTCGTAAGTAACTAGACGTCGCTCTATGCCAGGTTCAAAAACCTTATAAGGAGCAACTAACCAAAAACTATCGTTGTTGAAGATTTTTTCAGCGTAGTCAATTAGTTCTTGGTCGCTTTTTGTAGTGCTGTTCGCTAGGATATTACTTTTTGTCGGTGTCAGCGTATTTAGAGATATGCGATTGCCGTTCCATGAAACGTCAACTGTGTTTTTATGTTTGTCCCATTTGTAAAAATGTTTTCCTCGAAAACTCCATTCCACATATCTAGTGCTGTCATAGGCTTGGTGGTTTAGGGCAGTTAACATTTTTTTTGCTAAGGCATCGGCGGCAGGACCGCTTTGGCCTGTTGGTAGATTTTCATCTGAATTCCAGTATAAAAAAGCACAAATTCCCAATAGGACTAGAAGAAGGATTCCAATGATTTTTACTGTTTTTTTCATGGGTATGGTTTAAAGCACTAAAGTACTTTATTTATCGCACTTTTTGGGGTATCCTTAAAACGAATAGCTATTGTACAACAATTTAGGGACTTATCGGTGCTACAAAGTGATGGTGTAGGAAGCTGTGTTGTAAGCGCCATCTTTTTCGAAAGTTAAGTTGTATTGCGTTGAAAATAGTAGCTGAGAATACCTGCGGATAACTCCGTAAACAAACTATGGATAGTGTATCTTTACAGAACTTAATAAAATTGAACAAAAACCAGTTATACACCAAATGAAAAAGATAGCAGAAGTTAATGGTTCCAATGGGGACCTCATAGTTTGTGAAGATTGCTTAATTATTGAACGAAATAATTTTAGTGGACTATTTTCCGGATTTAAGCAAAAGGATAGAGTTAAGCATTATTATTACCGCGATATTTCGCACATTGATTTTAGAAAGCCGAGTATTTGGGGAGATGGATATTTTAGAGTTAACATGCCCTATACGGCTGAGAATCCAGAGGCAGAAATCGGTGTTATTATGGGAGCAAATCAAGAGATGACATCAGACCCCTATACTGTTGTGGTAGATGCCACATTCTTTAAAAAGAAATCGGAAGAAATGCAGGAGATTTACGAGCTAATCATGAGGAAAATGACAAGAGCTAAATCTTCAAGCCGTACCGTAATTTCTACGAATTCAGGCTCGCGAATGGATGAATTGAAAAAGCTGGCAGACCTCAAAGAAATGGGGGTATTAACACAAGAAGAGTTTGAGCGAGAAAAACAGCGCATACTTAATAGTTAACAGCAATTAAGGAAACGCCCTTTTCTATTAGTTGATGATATTAGTCCTAAACTAAAACCAAGACTGATTAGACAGGAATTAAGAGCCACCCATTCTGTTGAACGGGTGGCTTGAATTGAGGTACTTCTCAAATTTTACAACGCGTCTGTTTTGACGTATTGAAGGATGTGTTCAGGAATGGCAACGTCCTTTGCGAGTTTCGGATCGCTAATAGGAGCGCCGATGCTTTGTTCAACGGGGATAAGTCCGGCCCAAATGGGAAGTTGCTCATCAGCGGGTTCGTCATTAACGCCTACATCTCGAATTTTAGCAGAGGCACTTTCAATGGTCAAGGTCAATACCAGTGTTCTGTCTCTTTCTTCGTTGGTCATGCTGCGCAATGTTTCCCAGCGTCCGGGAATCATATGGTCCATAACTGTTTTGAGTGCGAAGTCTTTCTCGTCGTCGTCTTCCACTTTGGTAACACTACCAAAAATTGTTGCTGATCGATAGTTGACAGAATGATGCAGTCCTGATCGAGCTAGAACCAGCGCATCTAAGTGCATTACTGTCATGCTTACAGAGTCTTGTTCCAATAAGCTTAAAAGCATTCTGTTGGCCTGCGATCCGTGTAAAAAAATACGCTTTCCTTCACGTCCATAGGCCATGGGTAGGCAAATACTTGTTCCTTCAAAGACGTAGCTCAAATAACCGACAAATCCACTGTCGAGAATTTCATATACTTTGGCCTGATCATAAGAGGCTCTGTTGGCCCCACGTTTCACGCGGTTCAATTCTGTTTTTGTGTACGCTGTCATGCTAAGTGTTATTATATGGTTTTGTTTAATACAGTATTTTCATAGGTCAGGCTACCCACATTAAAGTCATAGCTGCCAATTTTTGTAAAGTTGTTTTTAGTGTAAAAGTGTAATGCGCGTTCATTTTTAATGTATACGGTAAGCCACATATTCTTGAAGTGTAAGGTTTTCGCTTTGTTGATCAGGAAATCTAAAACTTCATTGCCTAATTTTAAATGCAAAAATTCTTGCAGAATATAAATGCGTTCGAGCCTGCAACTATCAGCGAATGCATTGCCTTCAAAAGGCTGGTTTAATACGAGTTTGGTGTAGCCGACAGGGAAGTTTTTGTAGTACACTAAATGGAACCTGTTATTTTTATTGGCCAAGTCCTTCGCTAGGTTCGATGGGTCAAATGCCTGCTCGTAATAGTTGCTTAGTTCCTGCTTGTCTTCTATAAAATGACCGTGTGATTGCTCGTAGGTTATCCTTCCTAGAAGGGCGAGAACTTCTGCTTGTTGTTGGGTAGCGGGTCTAATTTGTAATACGTCGGTGGTCATCATAGCTTATCGATTTTCTGGAGCCGTGTTTTTCAGCGTTTGTTGAATTTTAAAGGTATCAGTTATATTTTTGGGTTGGTGTAGGATGCGAGTGTCCGCTGGGTATTTCTCCAACCATTTTACTGGGCGAATTGGACGTTTGCTAAAGTTGCCTGTGCAAGAAGGGCAAACATTTTCAAATACTGTTAAAGCACAATGTTCACAATAGGTGCATTCAAAACTGCAGATGTACGCATTTGTGGCATTGTAAGCTAGTAAAGTACCGCAGTGCTCGCAGTTGGGTTTTAGACTTAACATGATAAATACCGGGTTTTAATGATTTGCTTGTGCCACTGGTTATGTCCAAGTACTACAAAGGCAGCAGCTCTGGCTGACATGGCACTTTGGTTCGCAGTACCGATGGTGCGCAATGCATCGTCATTAAGGCTTTGTAGTAGGTTGTTGCTGTAGTTTCTGGTGGTACTGAATTCCTCGAGGAGCTGTGTTAAACTTTTGCTGTCGGCTCCGGCAGGAGGGAGGTAGTCGTCTTGATTGAATCCCGTTATGTTTTGTGTTTCTCCACGTGCAATTCGAAAGCACCTGTGAATAAAAATGCGCTCTGTGTCAATGAGGTGCTGTAATATTTCTTGGCAACTCCATTTGTTTTCAGCGTATCGAAATAACAGTTTGTTTTCGGGTAAGGACAAGAAAAAATTGCTCGTTTCCTCAAAATCTCTTTGGTAACCTTCGAGCAGCGAGGTATTGGCCGGAATTTGGTCTAAGTACAGTTGGTAATACGAGTTGTATTCCTTGGTCTCTAAGGTGTTAATAAGCATATAGTATTGTTTTTATTCAAAAATAGTATATTTATGGACTATTTAATGAGTCCAGAATTTAAATACTGAGTAGTCCAGATGTTTCCATACAAAACAAGCTTTTTCTTAGATCGCAAATCAGGAAGTGCACTTTATCTGCAATTATCCCATCAATTTATCCATTATATCAAAAAAGGGCACTTACCGAGTACTACCAAATTAATTGGGACTCGCAGCCTAGCAGAGCTTTTGAACGTGCACAGAAAAACAATCGTGGCTTGCTATGAGGAATTGGAATTACAAGGTTGGGTTGAAACCATACCTAAAAAAGGCACTTATGTAAAGGCTACACTTCCAATTTCAAGCTTTCAGTCCAATCCTTCCTCTGCAAACAAAACGAAAGCGATCGATACGGTTGGTTTTCAGTTTTATCGAGATTCACATCGGAATTATGAAACTTCAGAAGCATCACCGGGAATGATAAGTATTGATGACGGTATTAGCGATACTCGTTTAGCTCCGACCGTAGATGTGGCCCGTATTTACAGAAAACTCGCCGGAAAGCGGAGTACTCAGGAAGAGATGAGTTATGGATCTACTTATGGTAATTTGCGTTTGCGTGAAGTGCTGGTTGCCTATTTAAATGAAACGAGAGGATTGTCTATTACCATTGATAATTTACTTATTACTAGAGGAAGTCAAATGGGGATTTGGTTGAGTAGCCAGTTGCTTTTAAAGGAAGGAGATTGTATTGTGGTAGGAGAAACAAATTATCCTTCTGCAGACTTGACCTTTCTTCAGAGTGGGGCGACGTTGCTTCGAGTTCCTGTTGATGAGGACGGTTTGTGTACCGAGCGTTTGCAGACTATCCTAGAAAAGCAAGTTATCAAAGCGGTCTATGTTACGAGTCATCACCATCATCCGTCTACGGTTACGCTGTCTGCCGAAAGGCGTTTGCGTTTGTTAAATATGGCTAGTCAGTATAAGTTTGCGGTAATCGAGGATGATTACGATTATGATTTTAATTACAATCACGCGCCTATTTTACCTTTGGCTAGTCATGACCAGGGGCAGTCGGTAATTTATATAGGTTCTGTATGCAAGGCCGTGGCACCTGTTTTTAGAGTGGGGTATTTGATTGCGTCAAAATCTTTTGTTGATGAAGCGGCTCGAATCCGCAGATTTGTAGACCGACAAGGGGACGCCTTATTGGAGCTTACCTTTTCTGAGTTTATACGAACGGGTGATATGGATAGGCATATTCGCAAGGTTATGCGTCACTACGAGCGACGAAGAGATCTGTTCTGTAGTCTATTACAGGACGCTTTGAGTCCGTATCTGGAATTTGACATCCCCAAAGGAGGTATGGCTGTATGGGTGCGTTTAAAAAAAGAGTACTCATGGGAACGCGTGGCCAAACTAGCCGTTGAAGAAGGGGTGTTGTTGGGTAATTGGGAGCGCTACGACATGGCAAAAACCCAACACAACGGTATTCGAATGGGCTTTGCCCGACATAATGAGGAGGAACTTAAGGTTTTGGTCAGTCGTTTAGAAAAAGCCTTCCTTCGTTATTAAAGCCATTGTGCCCTAATCATACGATCGTTTTCAAAGATATCCTTTTTTAGTAGGGCATTTGAAAATCCGAAATCCGTTACTAGTTTCAGTGTTTCAGCTCCCAAGTACTGGTTGATTTCAAAAAATAAATAACCACCAGGTCGCAGGTGCTGACTGGCTAGTTCACATATTTTACGGTAGAAAATCAGCGGATCTTCATCACTGACAAACAAAGCGGTATGGGGTTCAAAATGAAGCACGTTATCGTTAATTTCTTTTTTTTCCAACATGCGTACATAGGGTGGATTCGAAACAATGATGTCTGCCATTTCAACGGTTGAGCTGTTCAGAATATCCTTCTGGATAAAGTTGATGTCAACGGCGTGTTTTTCGGCATTTTCTTTCGCAATTTGAAGTGCTTGTTCCGAAATGTCAATGGTACTCACAGTTGTATTGGGAAGCTCCTTTTTTAGGGTAATTGGGATGCATCCTGTTCCGGTACCGATGTCTAAAATACTCGCTTCCGTGGCCGCGGGAACACTTTCGATAATCCAGGTTATCAATTCTTCTGTTTCAGGTCTCGGGATAAGGGTCGCTGGGGTCACTTTAAAAGAACGTCCATAAAATTCGGTACTCCCTATAATATGTTGTACCGGCTCTTGTTTTTTTAATCGTTCCAAAGCTTGTTGCATGTGCTTTAATTGCTCAGGAGTAAAGACACTTGTTGGATTCATGACCAAATCGATAGGGCGAAGTGGGGTATAGTGTTCTAGCAGATACTGAAAAAAACACTGTATTTCCGTAGCAGGAAACAGTTCCGTTAATTCTTCTTTAAAATAGGCCTGATATTCTTTAATCGTTTGCATAGGTGTACTCATGAATTCCCTTAAATCGGCAAAGTTCTGTAAAATTGCCCAATTATAGCAGTTTTCTTATGGCTTATTGCGCAAATTTATACAGCCGTACTAATCAAGTGACTTCAGCATCCAAACATTACAAGAATAGTGCCCTGTATTTCCCATAGGGCTATCTAGATTTTGAAAACCATTTTTGGCGTACAGCTTACGAGCGGCATCCATATAAGGCATGGTTTCTAAATAACAGGCGGTAAATCCGATTTCTTTGGCCAATTGCAAACAGTGTTGAATGAGTTTTGTTCCTAGTCCTTTGCCTCTGGTAATGGGGAGGAAATACATCTTTTGTAACTCACAAACATCGTCTTGATGGTCTTCTAGTGGGGCAATTCCGGCTCCTCCAACAACGCTGCCTTGATGTTCAATAACAAAATACTTAGCACGTGGTGATTGGTAGGTCTCAAACATTTCATCTGTTGCCTGATCTTCGTAGGCTGTTCCTACTTTTGGAACTCCGAACTCTTCAAGTACGGTTCGGATTACTGTAGCTAATGCTTTGTTGTCTTGAGGTTTAACTTCTCTTATAATAAAATCAGACGTTGTCATAGGAATATAGTATTTTTGCATTTGCAATTTACCAAAATGATCAATCAAAAAAAATCTCTTTTGAGTGAGTTATTATGAAGCCGATAAATCACGAAAAATATATGAAACGCTGTCTGCAATTGGCAGGCTTAGGTATTGGAACAACAAGACCCAACCCTTCGGTAGGAGCTGTGGTTGTTCACAATGAAAAGATTATAGGAGAAGGATTTACAGCGGCCTACGGAGGTGCACATGCAGAAGTGTATGCCATTGGTTCAGTCAAAGATAAATCACTGTTGAGAGAGGCTACTTTATACGTGACTCTGGAGCCATGTTCACACCACGGAAAAACACCTCCCTGTGCAGATTTAATAGTCAAGGAGGGGATACCTCGTGTAGTTATTGGCTGCCTAGACACCAACAGTTTGGTGGCAGGGAAAGGAATTGAACGCTTAAAAAAGGCGGGTTGTGAGGTACTTGTAGGCGTACTCGAACAAGCGTGCTTTTACCATCATCGACGATTTTTTAAGGTACAAAATGAGCAACGTCCTTATGTGATTTTGAAGTGGGCGGCATCTTCTGACGGGATTATCGCACCTTTGAAAAAAGAGCACCGAGCACCAGTATGGATTTCAAATAAGCATTCGCAACAATTGGTACACAAATGGCGTTCGGAAGAGCATGCCATTTTAGTAGGTACGAATACTGCTGTGGATGACAACCCCGCCTTAAATGTAAGATCGTGGTCCGGGCAACATCCCGTTCGCGTTGTTATTGACCGTACCCAACGTATCGCTAAGGACTCAAAACTGTTTGATCAAACTGTAAAAACCATAGTGCTTGTCGATCGAAATATCGTAAAAGAAAACTATCAAGATGGACGTGTATTTGTAGAGCCTATCTCGTTCGAATCTTCTTTGGCTATGGAAATTTGCAAGGTATTGCAACGACATAAAATTCAATCTGTCATTATCGAAGGTGGGCGTCAAACACTGACGACCTTTATAAAAGAAGGTCTTTGGGATGAAGCCCGCATCTTTACAGGATCGGTAGCCTTAGGTACCGGAATTCCAGCTCCTGAAATTAGTGGTAAGGGATACCGACAAGAACTCATTAAAAACGACTATTTACGAATTATAACCAATGATTAAGAATATCATTTTTGACTTTGGAGATGTGTTTATCAATCTCGACAAGCAAGCAACCTATAGAGAATTAGCTAAATTGGGACTACACGAAGTAGACGAATCTATGCTAGAACAGTATTACGCTTATGAAACAGGTAAGATTACTACAGAAGCGTTTGTAGGGCATTTTCACAAGACCTATGGCTTTAGTAAAGAAGATCTCGTACGAGCTTGGAATGCCATCTTACTGGATTTTCCTAAGCATCGACTTCAGTTTTTAAAGGAACTCTCAGCAGGTGCTGAGTATCGTTTGTTTTTACTGAGCAACACCAATGAATTGCATATCGATTGGATTAAAAATGATTGGGGAATGGAACTATACGAAGAGTTTAAGAGTTGTTTTGAGCAGTTCTACTTATCTCATGAGATCCATTTTCGAAAACCCAACAGTGATATTTACCAATTTGTATTAGCAGAAAACAACTTGTTGGCGGAAGAAACGTTTTTTATCGATGATACGCTTGAAAACACGGAAGCTGCCGAACAGTTAGGTATTAGAAGTTGGAATATAGATCCAGAAAAAGAAGACGTAGTTAATTTAGCTGAAAAATTAGGAATTTAGGGAGTATGATGAATTTAGTTTTGAGCGTGTGTTTTTCCACATCGCTGTTTGTGATATTTAAATATTTTGATCGTTTTAAAATCGATACTTTACAAGCGATAGTAGTCAACTACGTGGTCGCATTTGTATTGGGGATGGCCTCTGCCAACGCGTTTGGAAAGTTAGGTACAGTTCCGGAGCAGCCGTGGTTGCTCGGGGCAATTTTTCTAGGGTTGTTATTTGTCAGCATCTTTTTTGTGATGGCGCTAACAGCTCAGCGAAACGGGGTGGGAGTCGCTTCGATAGCAGGGAAAATGTCGCTCGTAGTCCCCATATTGTTTGGTATTGTGCTGTATAACGAAAGCGCAGGAGTCTTAAAATTAATTGGGATAATCATTGCCTTAATCGCAGTTTACTTGTCCTCGGTAAAGGAAGGCAAGTCTGGAAAAGGCGGTAATTTGATCTTTCCTATTTTATTATTCCTCGGCTCAGGAGTTATCGATACCACCTTAAAATACGTAGAAACGAACTTTGTGTCACAGCACGATGTAGACTTTTTCTCAGGCTGTTTGTTCGGGTTTGCAGCCTTGTTTGGAATCCTAGTGCTTTTTGGGCAACTGTTAGTGAAACGCCCTAAATTTCATTGGAAAAACCTCATGGCAGGAATTGTTTTAGGAATACCAAATTACTATTCTATATTCTTTCTTATCAAAGCATTGCAAAACAAAAATTTTGAAAGTTCAGAATTGTTTACCTTTAATAATGTGGGGGTTGTGATTTTGTCGACAGTGGTCGGTGTTGTTTTGTTTAAAGAACGCTTGAGTAAAAAGAATCTCATCGGAGTAGCGCTTGCCATTATCGGAATCGTACTCGTAGCAAATGCCAATGGTTAATTATGAAAGACACCTATAAAACCTTGACTGCTCCTTCTGAGGAAACGCTGTTTAAAGACAGAAATAGTAAATTTTTTGGTTATGCTTTTCCCGTGCAATCGGAGGAGGATATCAAACACTGTCTCGAGCAGTTGCGAAAACTGCACCACACGGCACGTCACCACTGTTATGCATGGCAGCTGGGGAAAGAACGAGTGCAATTCAGAGCCAATGATGACGGCGAACCGAGCAATTCAGCCGGACAACCTATTTACGGGCAAATTCAAGCATTTGACCTAACTGACGTATTGGTGGTTTCTGTGCGGTATTTTGGTGGAACGAAATTAGGAGTAGGAGGTTTAATTAATGCCTATAAAAATTCTGCAAAACTGGCGTTGGAGGCAGCAAATATTGAAGAGCGAACCATTGACGTGCACTTTGAGCTTCAATTCGGGTACGATATGATGAACAAAGTGCAGCGCATCATTAAAGAACGAAATATTCGGATTGTGGGACAAACTTTAGAAATGGATTGTAAATACGAAATTGCCATTCGCAAAAAAGAAGCCCCCATTATTAAGGAAATTTTTGATAACCTTTTTAAAGTTACCATCAAAGAATTGGAAGTGTAACTAGGAAAAATACGTACCTTAGCTCAAAAAAACGAACCATGCTTGTAATTGAAGAATTCTTAACCATGCTTTCAAAGCAGTCAAAAGGTATTTTAATGTTCATCCTGTGCGTATTTGCACTGATGTCATTTATCAATTGGCTTGCTAAATTGTTCAGTTGGGGACGTTACAAGCAACCCGAAGTTAAGAGTAAAGGCTACGGAAATCTGATTTATATGGTTACCCAGTTTTTTGCCAATCTCATCAACGACTTTAAGCATTTTTTGGCCTTAGTAATTGTATTGATTTTTGCGGGGTTGATTATCTTTTCCATGGCAGCTACGGATTTATTTTACCAAAAAATGGAAGCGCTTAAACTGGTCATTGCTTCTTTAGGAGGAATTATGGGAACGGTTATAGGGTATTACTTTGGAGAATCTGCGGCACGTACGAACTCAGCGATTACAGGTAATGGGGAGGCAGCTCAACAATCGGATCCTCTCGAAGGAAAAGAAAGTATTCAAGAAGATGTTTACACGACCATGCAGCCGGCTCCAGATCCGGGAATTGACCTAAAAGAATAGTGCGATGAAAAAAAGACTCAAAACATATGACGTCAAAATAAGCGATTCACTATTCAATCCAGAGGATCGAGATCAACTTAAGGTACGTAAAGCCCATTACCGAAAAGGAAAAAGTGGTAGAAACCTATACAAGGTATATTTGTACTTGGAAGGGAATGATGTTCCGTTTATAAAGAAAGCGACCTATACGTTACACCAGTCTTTTAATAACAGAGTTCGTGTTATTGAACGCCGTCCTCAAAATCCTTACTGTAAATTGGTACTGTGGACTTGGGGGTTGTTTTACGTCAAAATAGAACTAGAAGACATCAATGGACAGCGCTTGGAACTCAACCACTTTTTGACTTATGGAGAACAGATTAAAAAAGGGGAAATAAATTGGGAAGTACAATTTTAAGCTAAAATACTCACTTACAAAACGCTATCAACTAGGATAACTAAATATTTTTTTGTATCTTTGCACTCCTTTTTACGAGTACAGGTTTGGAAAAGGTACAAAATTATTTATTTAAGTTTAATATCTCTTGGCGTTAATTTCGATAAAAGCCTGGTTGACAAAAAGATACAAAATTTATTTCAGACATGTCTGAAGAAACAAAAAACGCAGCGGAAGCTGTAAATCCAGCAGAATTTTTAGCAAACTTTGATTGGCACAAATACGAAGAAGGTATTGAGGCTGTAGACGAGGCTAAATTAAAAGAATTTGAAACTGCTTTAGAGGGAACTGTAGGGTTCGTAAATGAGCGTGATGTAATTGAAGGTTTAGTAGTACGTATTACTGAGCGTGATGCTATCATCGATATCAACTCTAAGTCAGAAGGTGTAATTTCGTTAAACGAATTCCGTTACAACCCAAATTTAGCTGTTGGAGATAGAGTAGAAGTATTAGTTGACAAGAGAGAAGACTCTTCTGGACAATTAGTATTATCTCACAAGAAAGCTCGTGTAATCAAAGCATGGGATCGTGTTAACAACGCTCACGAAACTGGAGAAATCGTTAACGGTTTTGTTAAGTGTAGAACACGTGGAGGTATGATCGTTGACGTATTTGGAATCGAGGCATTCTTACCAGGTTCTCAAATCGATGTGAAGCCTATCCGTGATTACGATCAATACGTAGAGAAAACTATGGAATTCAAAGTTGTTAAAATCAACCACGAATTTAAGAACGTAGTAGTATCTCACAAAGCGTTAATCGAAGCTGACTTAGAAGATCAAAAACGTGAAATCATCGGTCAATTAGAAAAAGGACAAGTATTAGAAGGAGTTGTTAAAAACGTAACTTCTTACGGTGTATTTGTTGACTTAGGAGGTGTTGACGGATTAATCCACATTACTGATTTATCTTGGTCTCGTATCAACCATCCAAATGAGGTTGTTGAGTTAGATCAACGTTTAAATGTTGTTATCTTAGATTTCGATGATAACAAGTCTAGAATCCAATTAGGATTAAAGCAATTATCTGCTCACCCATGGGAAGCATTAAACTCTGATTTAAAAGTTGGAGATACTGTAAAAGGTAAAGTAGTAGTATTAGCTGACTACGGTGCTTTCGTAGAGGTAGAAGATGGTGTTGAAGGATTAATCCACGTTTCTGAAATGTCTTGGTCTACGCACTTGCGTTCGGCTCAGGATTTCGTAACTGTTGGTGACGAAGTAGAGGCTCAAATCTTAACATTAGACCGCGAAGAGCGTAAGATGTCTTTAGGTATGAAGCAATTACACCCAGATCCTTGGACTGATATCACTTCTAAATACCCAGTAGGTTCTAAGCACACTGGAACTGTACGTAACTACACTAACTTCGGTGTATTCGTAGAGTTAGAAGAAGGAATCGACGGATTAGTATACATCTCTGACTTATCATGGACTAAGAAAATTAAGCACCCATCTGATTTCGTAACAGTAGGTGATAAATTAGAAGTTCAAGTATTAGAGTTAGACGTAGAAAACCGCAAGTTAAACTTAGGTCACAAGCAAACTTTAGAGAACCCTTGGGATGCTCATGAAGCTACTTACGCTATCGGATCTATCCACGAAGGAACTATCAAGGATAAAAACGATAAAGGTGCTACTGTAGCATTCGCTGACGGTGTAGAAGCATTTGCTCCAACTCGTTTCTTAGAGAAAGAAGAAGGAGGAAAATTAGGTAAAGGTGACACTGTAAAGTTCCAAGTTACTGAGTTTAGTAAAGAATACCGTAGAATCGTTGTTTCTCACACTTCTATCTTTAGAGAAGAAGAGCAAAAGAACGTAAAAGCTGCTGCTAAGAAAGCTCAAGAAGTAGAAAAAACTACTTTAGGAGATATCGGTGGATTAGCTGAATTAAAGAAGAAAATGGAAGGGAAATAATTCTCAACCACTATAAATTCTTGAAAACCGTTGCCTTAGGCAACGGTTTTTTTTTTGCTTTCCGCACTTTTCGATGAGTAGTATTGTTTTTCGTTCTAAAATTGATTAAATTTATATAGAACTGATAGTCATCTTATTAGATGAGATGTGAAAAGGATGTAGGTTACTTTTCAAAATATTTTCTAGTTGAATCTCTTTCCGTTCACCTAGAAATGGTCCCCCCGGAAATCATATCATAATTCTAAGTCTTTGTCTATGATCAATACGACAAAAGAGAGCCTGTTTATAACATTGGCTCTGTGCACTACTGTATGCTGTGCACAACGAGAATTGACCTATCTACTACAAGAAAAACAAGTGCAACTTCATCAGGTGGAACACTACCTTAAAGAACGCGAAATGCAACCACTTGACTGCCACGAAGAGTGGACGACTGAGGTCTCTCAAAAATTAACGAATCCAACTGTGCATTATCGCGACGTACAACGGGTTTTTAACGTGTACTTTCACGTGCTCAACGAAAATAATGGACAGCGAACTGTCCCAATTGACGAAGCGGATATTTTGAGTGCAGTAGCCAATTTAAATGGGGCTTTTAATGCCTATAATATCTTTTTTAAGTACCGAGGATATGGGGAAATTAATGACACCTATCGATCCGTAGTTTATTTGGGAGGTACAAGAACCTTTGATGAATTGGTCACCTATGCGAAAACGGAAGGACTGTACCAGGAAAACAGCTTGAATATCTTTATCGCCGCAACCATTCGCATGAGCCAGTACGATACCCGAGAAATTGCGGGCCTTGCTAACAAGCCAGGAGTCAATGTGGTAGTGAATGATAAATACCTGCTATCTTCGACCTTGACTCATGAGGTAGGACACAATTTCTTTTTGCATCATACCCATGCTAATTGGAACAGTGGAAATTGCGAATTGGCACATTATAATGATGGAGTAGAAGATACCCCTCCGTCTGTACCCTTCAATACAACAGATATTGCTGGAGATTGTCATTCGTATTTGGGTAACTTGTCGAATGATCAATGCGGAATAGCCATCAGAGACATTCCTGCATCGAACTTTATGAGTTCGTATAACCTACCCTGTCGCGATTTAGCGCATGCCGTATTTACGGAAGGACAAGCAAATCGCATGCATACGGCCATCGAAGCGTATCCTGATGTTTTTGAGCCCGTTAAAACTACACTAGCATCCTTGTACCAGCCATATACAGGAAACTATACCGCTGAGGCTACTGAGACTATTAAATTTCAAAAAGGGTTTGATTATGAGTTTGTTTCGTGCTCGGATAACTCGGCAGTGAAACAGCGATTTGGAAAAGAGGAAACTCCAGTGGGGCATCCGTATAATACAGCGGTAAAGATTCTGCAGGTTTCAGCTACGATTACGATGAATTGCAGAACAGCGCCGACTGATAGTTTTCAAGGTGGGGAAGTGATAAGTTACGGGGTATTGCTAAATGGCATGTATAAAGTTAAGAAACTAAATGCACTAGATGTCGCGTCACAACGCTATTTACAAGAGCTGCCAACTGGATATAATAGAATAACCATCACCTACAAAAATGGACAGCGGGAATCCGAACTCTGTTTTAAACAAAATAAGTAAATGAAGAACCGTTAAATGCAGATTTAACGGTTTTTTTATATCTGTTATATGTAACAAAAGTTACACGGAAAGGATTGCTCTCATAGTGAGTATTTGTGAAATACCGCTATATTTGTTTAAAATTAAAAATAGGATATGACTTTAATAAAATCGATATCAGGAATTAGAGGAACGATAGGAGGAGGAGTTGGTGATAATTTAACACCTATTGACGCAGTTAAATTTGCTGCAGCATATGGAACTTTTATTAAGAATAAGAATAGAGATAAAGAAAAGATTACTGTGGTTATCGGTCGAGATGCTCGTATTTCAGGTAAGATGATCAGTAATTTAGTGGCCAATACCTTGGTGGGATTAGGAATTAACGTGCTCGATTTAGGTTTGTCTACAACGCCAACGGTTGAAGTAGCGGTTCCTATAGAAAAAGCACAAGGAGGAATTATTTTAACCGCTTCGCATAACCCAAAACAATGGAATGCCTTGAAACTTCTCAACGAAAAAGGAGAGTTTATCGATGGAGCCGATGGTGCAGAAGTGTTGGAAATTGCTGAAGGTTCAGCAATGACTTTTGCTGATGTGGATGAGCTAGGATCGTATAAAAAGAAGAAAAATTACATTAAAAAGCACATCAAACAAGTTTTAAAGCTTGATTTGGTAGATACTAAGGCGATTAAAAAAGCCAAGTTCAAAGTCGTGGTTGATGGTGTGAACTCTACAGGAGGAATTGCAATTCCAATGCTCTTAAAAGAACTAGGAGTAAAGTGTGTAGAATTGTACTGTGAGCCTAACGGAGAATTTCCGCACAATCCAGAGCCTTTAAAAGAACACTTAACGGATATTTCTGAGTTGGTGGTAAAGAAGAAGGCTGATTTGGGAATCGTGGTAGATCCTGATGTGGACCGTTTAGCACTTATCTCAGAAGACGGTTCTATGTTTGGAGAAGAGTACACCTTAGTTGCCTGTGCAGATTACGTTCTCGGAAAGAGCAACGGAGGAAATACCGTTTCAAATCTCTCTTCGTCAAGAGCTTTGCGCGATATTACAGAAAAGCACGGAGGTACCTATACAGCAAGTGCTGTAGGAGAAGTTAACGTGGTGAAAATGATGAAAGCAACCGATACAGTAATCGGTGGTGAAGGAAACGGAGGTATTATTTACCCTGCATCGCACTACGGTAGAGATTCATTGGTAGGAGTGGCCTTGTTCTTATCTCATTTGGCGAATGTAAAAATGAGTTGTAAAGAACTTCGCGATAGCTACCCGAGTTATTTTATGAGTAAAAATAAAATTCAATTGACTCCTCAAATCAACGTAGATGAAGTATTGGCAACCATGGCAGCTACGTATGAAAACGAAGAAGTAAATACAGTGGATGGTGTAAAGATCGATTTTGCGAACGAGTGGGTGCACTTGCGCAAGTCAAATACTGAGCCTATTATCAGAATTTATACCGAAGCGGAATCTCAAGAAGCAGCTGATGCTCTTGCGGTTCGTTTTATCGACGAGATCCAAGCGGTAATTGCGTAAACAAGCGTATTACTGAACCGCATAACTTAATAGTCCGTCGGTATGGTGCCGACGTGACTATCTTATAAAACCCATACCCTTCCTCAAGTATACAGACTACTTAAAAGTTATTTCTTAATTACCTTAAAAATACTAGTGATGAGTTTAGAATCGCACTTTAGAAAATTTAGAGATCAAATCATCGGAATTGATCAGACGTTTACAACCCCTTATGGTGAAAAGAATTTGATTTATGCAGATTGGACTGCAAGTGGACGTTTATACGAGCCATTGGAACAAAAGATGCTTCGCGAATTTGGACCTTTTGTAGCGAATACCCATACGGAAACTTCGACTACAGGAGCGGCTATGACTTTGGCATATCACAAGGCGCGTACGATAATCAAGGAACATGTAAATGCTAATGCGGATGATGTTTTGATCACAGAGGGTTCGGGAATGACCGGAGTGGTCAATAAATTTCAACGAATTTTAGGGCTTAAGGTATCAGAAAACTTAAAAGAACACACCGAAATTCCGCAGGAAAAACGTCCTATAGTTTTTGTGAGTCATATGGAACATCACTCCAATCAAACATCGTGGTACGAAACCATCGCTGATGTAGAGGTGGTGCCTTGTAATGCCGCAGGATTGGTTTGTTTGGATGCCTTTGAGGAAACCATTAAGAAATACCAGGATCGTCCTATAAAAATAGCCTCAGTTATTGCTGGGTCGAATGTGACAGGAATCAAGACAGATTATCATAAAATCGCTTCGTTAATACACAAGTACAACGGGCTGTGTTTTGTTGATTTTGCCTGTTCAGCACCTTATGTTGATATCGATATGCATCCGGCACAGGAAGACGCCTATTTGGATGCAATTTTCTTTTCACCACACAAGTTTTTAGGAGGACCAGGAAGTTCTGGAGTGCTGTTGTTTAATAAGAAACTGTATAAAAATACGATTCCTGATAACCCAGGAGGCGGTACCGTTACTTATACCAACCCATGGGGAGAACACGATTATATAGACGATGTGGAAACCCGTGAAGATGGTGGGACGCCCGCATTTTTGCAAACCATTCGAATAGCCTTAGCCATGCAGGTGAAAGATCAAATGGGAACCGAGCTAATGAAACGTCGAGAAGACGAGATAAACAAGGTCTTTTTCGATTGTTTAGAAGGGCTGGAAGGAGTGCGAATTTTAGCGCCACAGCACAAAGATAGATTGAGTATCTTTTCGTTTTATTTTGAGAGATACCACTTTAATTTAGTGGTGAAATTACTCAACGATCGATTTGGAATTCAAACGAGAGGAGGCTGTTCTTGTGCAGGTACCTACGGACACTTTTTACTCAATGTTGATCAAATGACATCACACAAGATAAAAGATCAAATTCAGGAAGGTTGTAGTACAGAAAAACCGGGTTGGGTACGTTTGTCTGTGCATCCTACCATCACCGATGCCGAAGTTCAGTTTATCTGCGAGTCTTTAGAGGCCTTAGCAGCTAATATTGAAGTATGGAGTAAGGAATATCGATACAACCCAATTAAAAACGATTATGAACACTTAGAAGTAGAGGCCCCTGAAAAAGGATTGGTCGCTTCTTGGTTTGCCGTATAAACTATGAAATTGTTAAGCGAATTACAGCTGGAAAAGCAATATGCAACGATAAAAGAATCATCGATTTCAGGAAGGTGGATCCATTTGGAAGATATCCAACCACTAATTGAAAAATTACCGGCTTTTATACGAGTTGAAAAATTGGGCGCCTCAGAGGAAGGTCGCCCAATTTTTAAGCTTCGTATGGGTACTGGAAGTAAAAGAATCCTGATGTGGAGTCAAATGCACGGTAATGAAAGTACAGGTACCAAAGCAGTTTTTGATTTTATCAATTACTGTGTACACTTCGCAGATACTGAAGTTGTGCAAAGTATATTGAAGGAGGTGGATTTGCAAATTATACCCATGTTAAATCCTGACGGTGCTTTAGCTTATACCCGAGTAAATAGCAAGGAGGTGGACCTCAATAGGGACGCTGTTGACCAATCGGCTATTGAAAGCCAATTGCTGCGTGCCGAACTCGATGCGTTCAATCCACAATTCTGTTTTAATTTACACGATCAGCGCACGATTTTTGGAGTGGAAGGAACAGACAATCCTGCGACGATTTCTTTTTTAGCACCCTCTGAAGAAGTTTCTCGTAAACTCACACAAGGGCGCAAAGAAACGATGGATGTCATTGTCGCGATGAATAGCTTGCTGCAAAAACTGATTCCAAATGGAATCGGACGGTATACAGATGAGTTTTATCCGACTGCTACAGGAGATAATTTTCAAAAGCTAGGGCACAACACCATTTTGATTGAAGCAGGGCATTACCCGGAAGATTACGAGCGTGAAATGGTGCGAAAATTCAATTTTTACGCCATTCTTCAAGGAATTTTTCACATTAGTACACAAAAAACCTTTGAAAATTACGAACCGTATTTTTCTATTCCTAACAATATCAAGAACTTCTACGACGTGATTTATCGATCAAAAAATAATGAAAAAGATATAGCGTATCAGTATGTAGAAAGAATTGAAAGTAATAAATTTGCACTTACTTTGATTAAAGAGAAAGAAGGAAATTTATCAACTTATTTGGGTCATAAAGAATTTAAAGTAATTGACTAATTTTTGGATTTTCTTTAATATTGGAGTTTTAAAATTGAAAAAAAATCATATTTTAGCAATATTACTTGAATAAACACAAAATGAAAAAATTTGTACTCGATGAGATTGATCATCAAATCTTAGACATTTTAATTGAGAACGCTCGTACGCCGTTTACCGATATCGCCAAGAAACTTTTGGTTTCGGCTGGAACTATCCACGTACGTGTTAAAAAAATGGAAGATGAAGGAATTATTGAAGGGTCTACGCTTACGTTAAACTATGAGAAAATGGGATATTCTTTTATCGCTCATGTCGGAGTGTTTTTAGAGAAGACTTCCATGACTCAGCACGTATTGGACAATCTAAGATTAATTCCGAATGTTACTGTAGCTTATGTTACAGCAGGGAAATACAACATTTTCTGTAAAGTAAGAGCGAGAAGTACGAATGATGCAAAAGACATTATCTATAGAATTGATGATATCCACGGTGTAAATCGTACGGAAACAATGATTTCTTTGGAAGAAAGCATCAACGATAAAAAGCGTTTAATGCACGCTATTTTTAAGGAGATATAACACCTTATTTTTAATAATATGATAAAGGGCCGTAAATTAAATTTACGGCCCTTTTTTGCTTCTTAGCTACAGGTTAAAGTAGTGGGAAGTTAAGTAAAGCTATTGCAAATGCGTCTTTTTCAAGCAGGTGTTTTCCTAATAGCCCTGACCAAACGATCCCGTATAAGTAGGTTTGTTAAGATTGCAATTCACTCCAATCAAAATGCTTACCTATGCGTAACCAATCGTCAGGAAATGGCGCAGTGATCGCGATTTTTTCGTCGGTAAATGGGTGTTGGAAATGCAATTGATAGGCGTGTAAAAACAACTTGCTGCACTGAAATTGAGTTTCGAACATTTGGTTGTGATTGTTATCGCCGTATTTAGGATCCCCTATAAGTGGATAGCTTATTTTATTACAATGTATGCGCAATTGATGTAAGCGGCCTGTTTTAGGAAGTAATTTCACTAGGCTATAACGCGAGCTTGGATAGGGTTTTACAGGAATGTCCAACACGGTGGTATTGAGCAATTCTAGTTGCGTCTCGGCGTCTTTGTACACTTTAGCATCTCTACCTTTTACGGGACTGTCAATGGTTTTTTTAGCCGGGGCATGACCGCGTACAATACCGTAGTAAATTTTTTGAATAGCATGAGAGGTAAACAGCTGTTGAAAAGGAGCGACGTATTCATTACTCTTGGCAAAAACGACCACTCCTGAGGTCTTTCGGTCCAAGCGATGAATAGGATGACACTTGCTTTCAAAGTGTTCGTTTACCAATTGCACTAACGAGGTTTCGTCGGTGACATTACGTGAGTGATGGGCATGGTGGACCACTAGGTTGTTTGGTTTCGCAACGCATACGATGTACGCGTCTTCGTATAAGATATGTAAATCCAACTGATTAATTTTTATTTGTATCGTTCGTTTTTCCGTATAAAATGAGTCCTAAGGCCAGGATACCACAGCAAAAGAAGCCGATGAATAGCGGTAGGCTGGTTTCCTTGACAAAGCCTCCGATAAAGGTAGCAATTGGCACGGCCATAATGGTTGAGATAAAGCCGTTGTAGGCAGCTCCCACACCGGCAATATGTCCAATAGGTTGCATTGCAAGAGATCGCAAGTTCCCAAATAGGAAACCGATGGCAAAAAATTGAAGGACAAAAAAGGTTACGAGCACATAAATTGACGGGTTTGGAGTTTGATAAAACAATGCGATATAGGCTCCAGACACAGCGATAAATAGGATTGCAAAAAATCGCACCAATCGATACATTCCGTATTTCATAACCAATGTACCATTTAAAAAGGTGGCTAATCCAACCGAAATCGCGAGTCCAGCAAAAATAAACGGAAACTCCTCTTTCAATTGATATTGGTTCTCAAAAATTTGTTGTGAGGCACTTAGGTATACCATAAAAGCACCGGTGATTAATCCGGACACTAAGGTGAACACCCAAGCCTGACGTTGTTTGAAAAACTCTCGTAAACCATTGGTGAAGAGTTGTAGGCGCAAAGGGGTTTTATATTCCTCCTTGAGCGTTTCTGGTTGTCGTTTTGCTAACCATAGGATAACGAAGGCTCCAAAAAAAAGTTGACTGTAAAAAATAGCTTGCCAGCCGTACTGATCTAACAAAAGTTTCCCGATTGAGGGTGCCACCACCGGAACCAAAATGAAAATCACAACGACAAACGACATAATTTTAGCCATGTAATTCCCGCTAAATGTATCTCGAACCATGGCGATACTCAAGGTTCGCGGAGCTGATAAACCAACACCTTGAAAAATGCGTCCTACAATCATCCACTCCAAAGACTCTGAGTACACACAGAGGATACTGGCCAAGACGAAAACGATAAATCCTACGTAAATTACAGGTTTCCGGCCGACACTATCAGAGATGGGACCTGAAATTAATTGACCGACACCGAGACCCAGAAAAATCATGGTAATCAATAGTTGTAAGTCTTGGTTATCAGTTACGTGTATGCTTGTGCCAATAGGGCTAAGAGCGGGTAGCAATGCGTCAATAGAGAGCGCGACAAGTGACATTAAAGAAGCCATTAAAGTAATGAATTCTATATGTGAAGTGTTCGAAGATTTTTGCATCTCGCAAAAATACAATATCTTTAAGAAAGCACCTTGTTAAAAGACGCTAATGTACGTTAAAGAAGAAGGTGCTATTAGAAGTAAGAAGGGTGAGTGGAGAACTAATAGCACCGTTTTAATTAATTTTACTATTAAACAATTAAAATCTAAATAACCCTACCATTTTTTTTAAAAAATGTTATGTTTGTTGCGATGGAAACAAAAAAAACTATTTGCAAACCAAAAGTATTCAATGAAGTTTACGAGGAACATTCCAAATCCTTGTATAATTTTATGTACTACAAATGCGGTGATCGCGATTTAGCAGAAGACATGGTCCAAGAATCATTTGTCAAGCTATGGGAGAACTGTGCGAAGGTGTTTTTTTCGAAAGCGAAGTCTTTTCTGTTCACGGTGGCGAATAATATGTTCTTAAATCACGTGGCGCATAAAAAGATAGTACTTAAGCACGCTTCAGAAGGTCAAAAAAACTACACTCACGAAACCCCTGAGTACCTCATTGAAGAACAGGAATTTTTAAAAAAATTAAAAGGCGCGATTGCGGACTTACCTGACAAACAACGAGAGGTCTTTTTGTTGAATAGAATAGACAAAAAGAAATATAAGGAAATCGCAGAAATGCTAGGGATTTCAGTAAAAGCTGTCGAAAAGAGGATGTCTTTGGCGCTAAAGTCGCTTCGGGCGAAAATTGGTAGTAATTTTAAGTAGGGTACACAGAAGTTTATTTGTTATACAATTAGAAAAGCAGGAAATGAATAAAAATATAGATGAAAATTTTTTAACGCGATGGTTAAAAGATGAACTAACAGAAAATGAGCTAGAGGACTTTAAGCAGACTTCTGATTATTTTTTGTATACGAAAATCATGGAGGTCTCTTCAGGATTTGAAGAACCTGATTTTGCTAAAGAAAAGGTATATGAAAATATAGAATCAGAAGTTGAACAAAAGTCTGCACAGGCCGCTAAGCCTTCCAAGAAATCGAAGGTAATAGCATTGAACTGGGTATATGGAGCCGTGGCTGCCGTATTGTTATTATTGAGCGTATTCTATATGAATAGCGGATCAGAAGGTATTGAAACTAAGGTAGGAGAGCAGTTAGCGCTACAGCTTCCTGACCAGTCTGAAGTTGTGTTAAATGCCAATTCAAGTTTGTCATTTGACGAGGATAGCTGGGCAGAAAAACGCTTGTTAAAGTTGCGTGGTGAAGCCTATTTTAAGGTAGAAAAAGGAGCTACGTTCACCGTTGAAACCAAGCTTGGAAAAGTTCAAGTACTCGGAACACAATTTAACGTTCGTTCTTATAACGATTATATTGAGGTTCAGTGTTTTGAAGGAAAAGTAAGTGTAAAAACTCAGAATGAGGAGAATATTCTTACTCGAGGAAAGGCATTGAGGGTATTTCCAGGAGCCGAAGCCGAGTTTTGGGACGTGATTGACCAAGAACCTAAGTGGAAAAAAGGAGAGACTACATTTAGAAGTATTTCTCTAAAATACGTGGTGTTAGCCATTGAAAATCAGTACGATATTAAAATTGATGTGGGTGGGGTAGACCTGAAACAAAAGTTTACAGGAAGCTTTACGCACGCAAATTTAAAGATTGCTTTAAAAACTGTCTTTGAACCTATGAAAATTGGAGTTATATTTACCAATTCTAAGACAGTTACCTTGGTGAAGCAATAAATGAATAGAAGAGTACGTGTTTTATTACTAATTACCGGTTTAATTTGTGTTCAGTGTCTGTTTGCTCAGAAAAACACTCAAAACCAGGAAATAATCCCCTTAAGAGAGTTGTTGTCGGCTTTGGAGTTAAAGCACGACGTGAAGTTCTCTTATAGTGACGTACTCGTAAATCAAAAGTTTTGTGCAGGGAATTACCAGCAACAAGAATTAGCGAGTACTCTTAAAAAACTCAGCTTAGAGTCGAACCTATTATTTGAAGTATTAGATGCACGCTATATTATTGTATCTGAAAAACCAAAAATAGTAGGTGAGGTGTGTGGCTTTGTGTACGATGCGCTTACCAAAGCACCAGTGCAAGGAGCGAATGTTTTTCCGTTTACCAAAAATACTGGTGTAAGTACGCGTTCTAACGGATTTTTCAGATTGTCAAATATGGAAAACGAATCGCATTTAGAGGTTAGTTTTGTAGGATATGAATCAAAGTTAATCCAGCTAAGTGCACTCAAGGAGGGTTGTTTAGAAATTGAGCTCAGGCCTCAAAATACCTTACTAGACGAAGTCTTGATAACGGACTATATGGTCGGGGGAATTGATAAAAAATCGGATGGCGCTATTGTGATTTCTCCCAAAAGATTAGGGACCGTTGCCGGACTAACAGAGCCAGATGTTTTGCAAAGTGCTCAATTACTTCCTGGAATCAGTAGTCCGAATGAAACAGCATCGGGCTTGTATATTCGAGGAGGGACTCCAGAGCAAAACCTCATTTTATTCGACGGGATAAAAATGTACAACTCGTCACATTTCTTTGGAATGCTTTCAGCATTCAATCCTTACATCATTAACAAAGTCAAAATATACAAAAGTGGTACGAGTTCGGAATACGGAAATCACACCTCGGGAGTTATCGATATTGAAACCTCTAAAGATATCCCCACTCGGGTGCAAGGAGGTTTTGGGGTTAATATGACACATTTCGACGCTTTTTTAAATATACCAATAAGCAAAAAAGTAGGATTGGCGATTTCAGGAAGACGTTCGTTTACCGACGTGTTTAAAACCTCGACCTTTTCAAGGTTGTCAAAAAAGGTATTTCAGAATACTATTATCTCGCGTAATGAAGAAGCGGCATTGGATGATTTTGAAAATAAAAATAATTTCTACTTTGCCGATATTAACTCAAAACTAACGCTCCAGGCGAGCCCCAAAGATCTCTTGGTCTTTAATCATCTTTTGGTCAGAAATAAATTAGGGTATTTGTTTCAAACCAAAACAACCGATAGGTATATGACTAAAGACGATTTGAAAATCGAAAATTCCGGTTTTAGATTGCAGTGGGAGCGCAATTGGAGTGAGCGCACACGTCAAAAAACGAGTCTGTATTCCTCAAACTACGATTTCTCTTACAAATACAACGGCCGTTTTAACTACAGTCAGGCATTTACCCAAGCAGCAACCAAAACCAATGTGATTGACGATATTGGCTTTAAAACAGCTATCGAACACGATTTTGGGAAGTACAATTCTATTTTAACGGGGTATGAGTTTGTAAATAATGATGTTCGTTACTTGATAAGCAGAGAAAATAGTGCCAATAGTTTTAAATACACCATTCAAGATCGAAACATTAATAATACCCATGCTTTGTTTTTTAACTATGGGTTTAATAGAAATGCAAAAACGATATTGAATGTAGGAATGAGAGCGAATTACTTTTCATTTGTTGACAAGATGTATTTTGCTCCACGATTGTATTTGCAACAAGAGGTGTTGCCAAATTTGTCCTTAAAAACATCCTACGAATACAAGCAACAAAACATCGGTCAGCTCATTGAAAATCACACCTCTGATTTCGGATTGGAAGACCAGGTTTGGTTGTTGGTGAATGGTAAAGAACTTCCGGTATTGAGGAATAGTCAATACACTTTGGGGCTGATTTACAAAAACAAAGGAACCATCTTTGATATCGATTTTTTCAGAAAAGACAGTAAAGGGATTGCTTCGACCATCGGACCTCCAGGAAATACTATTAACCTAATAGGAACCGGATCTGTAGACGGCGTAGACGTGTTGTTAAAGCAAACCTTTGGGAACTACAGCTCTTGGATGAACTACAGCTATAGTAAATCGCGACAATTATTTGATAATTTTAACCGCGGGAATGCTTTTCCTAGTAATTTCGATGTTACCAATAGTTTTTTATGGGCGCATAACTTACAACTAGGAGATTTCAGTTTTTCACTGGCATGGATGCTCAGAACAGGAACGCCTTATACGCCTTTAGTAGGTATCGGAAAAGACGGTACATTGTTTTTGGGTGAAATCAACTCACAGCGTTTGCCGCGCTACCACAAATTAGATTTTTCAACGAGTTATTCGTTCAATTTTGACAGCAATAAACGCTGGCAAGGAAAAATAGGTCTGTCGCTGCTTAATGTGTACAATAAAACGAATATTTTAAGTAGAAAGTACAGTTCTGTTATTCTAAATGGAAATTATGTAGAACAGCGAATTGACAATCTATCCTTAGGATTTACTCCCAATCTCGTACTGAGGATCTTCATAAAATAGCGTTGTTTAAAAATATTCCGTATATTTGTTTAAATAAAATTAAAAAAAGTTGAACAATATTAAGACGGTTTTTACCATTAAGGACCTGGAGAACATTTCTGGGATCAAGGCGCACACCATACGGATATGGGAAAAGCGCTACAAACTTTTTGAGCCCAAAAGAACCGCTACTAATATAAGGTATTATTCTTCAGAGAGCTTGCTAAAGCTCTTAAACGTAGCGCTTTTAAACAAGCATAACCACAAAATTTCAAAGATAGCAGACATGTCGGAGGACCAAATTAAGGTGACTGCACGTGAATTGTCTTTTAAATTAGCTGTCGAGGATGAAGCCATCAATGCTTTTAAAGTATCGATGTTTCAGTTCGATAAAGTGCTGTTTAATAATACCTACAATAAACTACTGCACAAAAAGACGTTTCGACAGATTTTTAAAGAGGTGTTTATTCCTTTTTTAGAGCACATAGGGCTGCTCTGGCAAACGGATACCTTGCTTCCTGCTCATGAGCATTTTATTTCCAATCTCATCATCCAGAAAATTCAATTGAATACGGAGAAGTTAGAATATACTACTGGTGATTCTGATCAGACCTACGTATTGTTTTTACCCGATGGTGAAATTCACGAAATAGGTCTGCTGTATTTAAATTATGAATTAGCACTGAGAGGGTTTCACACGGTATACCTCGGACAGAGTTTGCCTTTAGATAACCTAAATTACTTTTTTGACAGTCAGCGCAGTATCACTTTTGTTGCCTCAATGACGGTAAAACCTTATGATGACAAGATTGATGATTATTTTAAGGAAATAGATTTGGTTTTAAAAGAAACAAATCATAAATTTATTGGAGTAGGGGTGAAAGCCATTACCATGAATAACAAGAGCTTCGAATCGGATATTGCTGTATATCCATCCGTTATTAAATTCTTAGAAGAAATTTAATTGATTTATTTTGTTTAGAGTTTTATAATAAAATTTTAACAAAATTATATACATGATTCATCGTATCATCACATTTTTTGTTTAACTTTGTTGTAGTATGATTAAACAAAATAAATCAATAGCAATTATAGGGTCAGGATTTTCATCGCTGTCAGCTGCTAGTTATCTGGCCAAAGCTGGATACGAGGTGACGGTATATGAGAAGAATGCAACCCTAGGAGGACGTGCTCGACAGTACGTAAAAGACGGTTTTACTTTTGACATTGGTCCCACTTGGTACTGGATGCCAGATGTTTTTGAGAAGTTTTTTGCCGATTTCGGAAAGAAACCAAGTGATTACTACCAGTTGGAAAAGTTGTCGCCTGCTTACGAGGTGTATTTCGGTAAAGGAGACAGCATCGTTATACCGGACAATTTCAAGGAAATTTGTGAAGTTTTTGAAACTGTTGAGCCTGGAAGTTCAAAGCCGTTGATGAAGTTTATGAATTCGGCAAGAGACAACTACGAAATTGCCGTAAATAAAATGGTGTACAAGCCAGGCGTTTCTCCGTTAGAGTTGGTGAGTAGCGAAACCGTGGTTCGTGTCAATCAGTTTTTTTCAACCATACGCAAGCAGGTGCGCAAAAAAATTCGCAACCACAAGCTGATAAAAATTCTTGAATTTCCAGTGCTATTTTTAGGAGCTAAGCCAAGCAATACTCCGAGTTTTTATAATTTTATGAATTATGCAGATTTTGAGTTAGGCACCTGGCATCCGAAAGGTGGTATGTACGAGGTGGTAAAAGCCATGGTGGCTCTGGCGGAATCACAGGGAGTGAATTTTGTGACGAACGCTGCTGTGGAAGAACTGGTATTGTCGGATAAAGCGACGGTAGGAGGTGTTAAGATCAACGGAAAACACATTGAGGCTGATTTGGTACTTAGTGGCGCTGATTATCATCACACAGAAACCCTACTGCCAAATAAACTGCGTCAGTATTCAGAGAAATATTGGTCGAACAGAACCTTTGCGCCGAGTTCCTTGTTGTTTTATGTGGGGTTTGATAAGAAACTAAAGAATGTAAAGCATCATACGCTTTTCTTCGATACGGATTTTGATACCCATGCAAAAACCATATACGATGTGCCAAGTTGGCCAAAAGAACCTTTATTTTACGCTAGTTTTCCTTCGATTACGGATGCCTCTTTTGCACCGGATGGAAAAGAAGCTGGAACGTTTTTGATTCCTTTAGCACCGGGAATTGAAGATACACCTGAACTGCGTGAACACTATTTCAAATTGATCATGAAGAGGCTAGAAGACCTCACGGAACAAGAGGTGATGTCGTCCGTGATTTTCAAAGAGAGCTTTTGTGTAAATGATTTTGTAAGAGATTACAATTCGTACAAAGGAAATGCGTACGGATTGGCGAATATATTGACCCAAACTGCTTTTTTAAGACCTAAATTAAAGAGTAAAAAGGTGGAGAACCTGTACTTCACTGGACAGCTAACCGTGCCAGGACCAGGAGTACCGCCCTCGTTAATATCTGGAAAAGTAGTATCTGATTTAATCCTCAAAAACGCTTAATTATGAAAGAATTATTTGATCAAGTATCGTTTCAGTGTAGTAAACTCGTGACCAAGAAGTACAGCACTTCGTTTTCTTTAGCAACCAGAATGCTTGCACCGGAAATTCGCGTAGCCATCTATAATATTTACGGATTTGTGCGTTTTGCAGACGAGATTGTAGATTCGTTTCACGACTATGACAAGGAAGCACTCATGGAACAATTTGAAAAGAACTACTACCTCGGAAAACATCAAGGAATTAGTTTGAATCCCATCTTAAATGCTTTCATCGATACTGTTGAAAAATACAATATTGACGATTCTATGATTCAGGCGTTTCTCAAAAGTATGAAAGCTGATTTGTACAAAACGGATTATACCACTCAGGAGGAGTATAAAGAGTATATATACGGATCTGCAGATGTTGTTGGATTAATGTGTTTAAAGGTGTTTGTAAACGGTAACCAAGCCAAATTTGAAGAGTTAAAAGGAGCTGCCATGCGTTTGGGTTCGGCCTTTCAAAAGGTGAATTTTTTAAGAGATTTAAAAGAAGATGTGGAGCAGTTAAACCGTTCGTACTTCCCGAATGTTAACCTGCGCGCTTTAGACAACCGCTCCAAAGCACTCATCATTAAAGAAATAGAAGAGGATTTTGACTATGCATACCACCACGGGGTACTTAAATTACCTGTGGAAGCCAAATTTGGGGTATATATCGCTTACCGATACTACAAGCGCTTACTTAAAAAGTTAAACTCGGTTCCTTCTGAAGAGATTATGGATACTAGAATACGAATTTCGAATGGGCTAAAAATCAGTTTACTCATGCGTGGTTATGCTCGTTATAAATTGAATTTACTTTAATGAAAATATTCTTGGCCTTACTGCTGTTTTTACAGGTTCAAACTGGTGAAAAAAGCGTTGTAAAAGCGTTCCACGAAGCGGTTGATCGAAAGATGGAAACCACTTTTATCAAACAGTATAGAAATTCAAAAAGTCCAACGGTTCTAGGGTATGTGTATTCCTTGGAAATGAAACAGGCGAAGTACAAATTTTTTCCTTGGTCCAAACTAGCTGTTTTCAAGAAAGCCAAAAGGAAATTAGAGTCGTTGATTGCAAAAAATCCTGAAAATGTACACCTCAGATACATACGTTTGGTCATACAAGAACAGACGCCTGCTATCTTAAATTACAAAGACAAAATTTCTGCAGATAAATCTTTTTTATTGCGTAAATTAGAGGAAAAAGATAGCAGTGATTATCTAGATTATTATATTAAAAAGAATACCTCATTATGATATTATTTACCGCCGTTGCTCTCGGCACTTTTATACTAATGGAAGGAATTACATGGTGCACCCACAAATACGTCATGCACGGTTTTGGTTGGTACCTGCACGAAGATCACCATCAGCCGGGCTACCCGCACGTATTTGAAAAAAACGATGCCTTTTTTGTGGTTTTCGCTGTTCCTAGTATGACCTTGTTCTACTTTGGAATTCGCCCGGAACTGAATTACCTGTTTTTTATTGGACTCGGTATTTTGATGTACGGAATCGCTTACTTTTTGATTCATGATGTGTTAATACACAGGCGATTTAATTGGTTTAAAAATACCCAAAACAGGTATTTACGCGGCTTGAGAAAAGCCCATAAAATTCATCATAAACATTTAGGGAAACACGATGGAGAGTGTTTTGGGATGCTAGTGGTACCTTTAAAATATTTTAAAAAACCAACCTGGAAATGAGTCATTATTTGTACCTCATATTAGACCTCGGAAGCCTGAGCATACCTTTGCTTTACAGTATTTTTGAAAAAGACTTTCACTTTATCAAATACCTAAAGCCAATCGTGTTTAGCATTTTATTAGTGGCTGCTCCGTTTCTGATTTGGGATGCTGCTTTTACGCTTATGGGCGTTTGGGGTTTTAATGCTACCTATCACTTACCGATCAAGTTTATCGGTATGCCGGTTGAAGAATGGTTGTTTTTCATTTGTATTCCTTATGCCTGTTTATTTACCCATGAGGTATTACAGTTTTACCTGCCAAAGCTTCAATTAGAACGTACCTTTACTCTTTTACTAGGGGTATTGTTGTTATTGATTATCGCCTTGTTATTGGTTTTCTCCATAGGCAAGTGGTATACTTCGGTAAATTTCGTCTTTTTTATTCTTTTACTTTCGTATGGCTTACGAAAGGAATTGGAGCTTTTAAGACGTTATTTTATAAGTTTTGCGGTGATTTTGTTACCCTTCTTTTTGATTAACGGGATTTTGACAGGTAGTTTTATAGAAGAGCCCGTTGTTTGGTACAACAACAGTGAAAATTTAGGTGTGCGTTTGTTTACGATTCCTGTAGAGGACGTTTTTTACGCCTTTAATATGTTGTTCTCAGTACAGTTATTGTTTAATTATTTTAAAAATCAACGAAATGGCAATAGCCAAAAAATCAGTGCGTAATTTTCTCGTCTTCCTGAGCTGTAATTTTTTAGCCCTTTACGTCGGCGTACAGTTGATGAACGACGGTCCGAGAACCGCTTGGTACGCTGCTTTAAATAAAGCACCGTGGTCACCTCCGAATTGGATGTTCGGGGTAGCCTGGTCGTCAATAATGCTGTTGTTCGCGTTTTATATGACGCGCTTAGTAAAGAATACATCGGAGGCAATGCGCAGTGTGCTTGGAATTTATGCGCTACAATGGTTGCTAAATGTAGGATGGAATTGGTTTTTCTTTAATCAACATCAAACAAAACTTGGATTGGTAGTGATCGTTTCACTTTGCTTGCTGATTTTGATGATGATGTTTGGATATCGAAAAAAAATGGCATGGAATTCATTGATGATACTTCCCTATGCAATATGGATGGTGTTGGCAACGAGTTTGAATGCATATATAGTGTTTAACAATTAAAAAAGGTGTTATGGCTGCAAAAAAACAAGTAAATGCAGATAAATTAATAGGCTGGTACATGGATGAAGTACTCAGTGATGAGCGTTCAAAAACCGTATATGCCTTTAGTAAAAAATACAACTTTGAAGAACAAGAGTTTTATAGTTACTTCAACAGTTTTGATGGATTGGAAAAAGCGATATTCGCAGTGTTTTGTTCAAAAACAGTATCGCTTTTGATGAAGAATGATGCCTATGTGTCGTACGATGCTAAAGGTAAATTATTGAGTTTTTATTATACGTTTTTCGAATTGCTAACAGCAAATCGTTCGTATGTATATCACAGTTTAAAGGAAAATTCGAATATGCTGGCGTCTTTGAGTTTGTTGACGAAGCTTAAAGAGGAGTTTACTACCTATGTAAAAACAGAAGTGTATACTGAGGGGTTTGATTTTAAGAACAAAACCGCGAACAAGTTGCGCGATAAAGGCGTGGAAGAGGCCGCTTGGCTGCATTTGCTCTTTACCTTGAAGTTTTGGTTAGAAGATAGCTCTCCTAATTTTGAAAAAACGGATCTTTTTATCGAAAAATCAGTAAAAGCCAGCTTTGATATTCGCGATACGACTCCGCTGGAAAGCGTATTTGACTTTGCAAAATTTTTGTGGAAAGAAAAAGTACCGAGCTCATGAAAAGTATAGATAATATCCCAACGTCAAAAATAGAGCGTGCTTCCAAATTGATAACGACAGGAATTAAAGTCGGAGTGAATTATGCGAAGTACTACGGAGAAAAAATCGTCAAATCAGAGGAGGAGGCGAAAGAGAATCTGAATCAAGCAAATGCTACGGATATTTACGACGGTTTGAAAACACTGAAAGGTTCGGCTTTAAAAGTTGCTCAAATGCTGAGTATGGAGAAAAATATTTTGCCGAGAGCCTACGTGGAGAAGTTTTCATTATCGCAATTTTCTGTACCGCCATTATCGGCACCTTTAGTCGTAAAGTCGTTTAAGAAGTATTTCAAAAAATCACCGCAAGAAGTTTTCGATACGTTTACAGCGGAATCTGTGAATGCAGCAAGTATCGGTCAAGTACACAAGGCGGAGAAAGACGGTAAAAAACTAGCCGTAAAAATTCAGTATCCAGGAGTAGCTGAGAGTATTTCAACAGATTTAGCCATGGTGAAGCCCATTGCTATGAAAATGTTTAACATTCGTGGTGAAGGAAGTGATGCCTATTTCAAAGAAGTAGAAGATAAGCTTTTGGAAGAAACCAATTACGAGTTGGAGTTAAAGCAAAGTGTTGAAATTGCCGAGCGTTGTGCCGCTATCCCGAACATAAAATTCCCGAGTTATTATTCTGAATTTTCGTCTGAGCGCATTTTAACGATGGACTGGATGGAAGGAGAACATTTGTCAGAGTATATCACCCGCGATAATAAGCAAGAAGATTTGAATAAAGTAGGGCAGGCATTGTGGGATTTTTACATGTATCAAATGCACATATTGAAAAAGGTTCATGCCGACCCGCATCCTGGGAACTTTCTAGTCTCTTCAAACCACGAGCTCACCGTCATTGATTTCGGTTGTATGAAAGAGGTTCCTGAATCTTTTTACGTGCCGTATTTTGAACTTGCAGAAAAGAAAAATATCGAGGATCCGGAATTCTTTGAGAGTAAACTCTACGAGTTGGAAATTTTAAGACCGGAGGATACTCCAGAGGAAAAAGTATTTTTTAAAGCCTTATTTCATGAAATGCTTTCGCTGTTTACACAGCCATTTCACGTGGAAGAATTCGATTTTTCCGATGCGGATTTCTTTGGGAGAATTGCCGATTTAGGTCAGAAATATGCCCAGAGTACGGAGTTGAAAAAGATGAATGGAAACAGAGGTTCAAAGCATTTTATCTATATCAACAGAACTTTCTTTGGCTTGTACAACCTCATGCACGATTTAAAGGCAAAAGGAGTCAAGATTAATAATTTTAAGAATTTGTAAATGTATATTACAAGAACGGAAATAGACCAGTTGGAGCACTTGTATAAGATAAATTTAATCAATAGTGTTTCTGGGTATAAAGCAGCCAATTTAATTGGGACTAAAAATCGGGAAGGACTTAGTAATGTAGCAGTCTTCAGTTCTGTAGTGCATTATGGTTCAGCACCGCCGATACTCGGGTTTGTGCTACGTCCAACAACGGTAAGACGAAATACCTATGACAATATCAAGGCAACCGGATATTTTACCATCAATCACATTTATAACCAAGTTTTGGAAGATGCCCATCATACATCGGCGAAGTATCCGGCCGATATTTCAGAGTTCGACCAAACATCGTTAGAAGAGGAGTATTTAAATGATTTTTACGCTCCTTTTGTAAAAGGATCACCGGTCCAAATCGGAATGAAATATTTAGAGGAATACGAAATTAAAGCCAATGGAACCATCTTGGTTTTAGGAGAAATATTGGATTTGCACATCAAAGACGCATTGGTAGGTCAGGATGGTTTTGTAGATTTAGCTAAAGGAGAAACAGCCGTGATCAACGGCTTGGATTCCTATCTAGTACCTACGAGCCCGACGAGATTTTCTTACCAACGTCCTAAAAAAGAAATACAACAGTAAAAATGAGGATATGAAAGTTCTAATCACAGGTACCACAGGTTATATCGCAAAACGTTTAATACCAAAATTATTACGTGAAGGTCATGAGCTGTGGTGCTGTGTGCGGGATTTTTCGAGAATTCCAGAAGATCTTGTCGATAAAGCGGGAATTGAGTTTTTAAAAGTGGATTTTTTAGCTATCGAAGAAGTGCAGTTTCCTGCGGATATTGATGCAGCGTACTATTTGATTCATTCCATGGCATCGAGTGCGGTTGATTTTGAACAGATGGAACAAACCTGTGCCGTGAATTTTAAAAAACTGTTAGAGCCGACTAACTGTAAACAGGTAATTTACTTGAGTGGTATTGTAAATGATACGAGCCTGTCAAAGCATTTAAAATCCCGTTTGGGAGTGGAGCACAATTTAGCTTCAAAAGAGTATCAACTCACGGTATTTCGCGCGGGAATTATAGTAGGTAGTGGAAGTGCTTCCTTTGAAATTATTCGAGATCTCGTGGAAAAGCTTCCGGTAATGGTAGCGCCAAGATGGTTAAATACCCGAACACAACCCATCGCGATCAGAGATGTGTTGAGTTATTTGTCACAAGCCTTAGGAAATACTGCACTTTACGGAAAATCTTATGATATTTACGGCCCGGAAATTATGACCTACAAACAGATGTTATTGCAGTTTGCAAGCGTCCGTGGGCTTAAAAGATACATCCTAACCTTGCCGGTGTTAACACCTAAGTTATCGTCGTATTGGCTGTATTTCGTAACCTCTACCTCGTATAAATTGGCAATTTCTTTGGTCGACAGTATGAAGGTAGAAGTAATAGGAAAGTCTTCTGATTTGAATGAACACATACCAATTACTCCCATTTCTTATCGCGAGGCGGTGGAAAAAGCCTTTGTGAAAATCAGACAAAATTCCATCATTTCTAGCTGGAAAGACGCTTTGAGTAGTGGGGTATTAGCCACACCACTGTCTGAACATATCGATGTACCACATTACGGTTGCTTTAAAGACGTCCGTAAACTTCCGATTTCAGACGAAGAAGGAACGCTAAACAAAATTTGGAAACTCGGTGGTGCCAATGGTTGGTATCGATTTAATGGCCTGTGGAGAATTCGCGGTTATATAGACAAGCTGGTTGGAGGAGTAGGGTTGCGTCGTGGGCGCAGGCATGCTACGGAAATAGAGGCAGGTGACGCTCTTGATTTTTGGCGAGTACTCTATGCTAATAAAGAAGAAAAGCGCATGTTGCTGTTTGCAGAAATGAAATTGCCCGGTGAAGCCTGGCTAGAATTTAAAATTGTAAAAGGAAATTTATACCAACGAGCGGTATTTAGGCCCAAAGGGGTTTGGGGACGACTCTATTGGTTTAGTGTGCTGCCTTTTCATGGTTTTGTATTTAGTGGTATGATAAAGGCGTTGGCAACAAAAGATAGGTAAGCTATGAGAGGGGTGAAAAAACAACATCTTCCCAAAAAAGTTTGTGAGTCCTGTGGATTGGAATTCACCTGGAGAAAAAAATGGGAGCGCGATTGGGACGCCGTTAAATACTGCAGTAAAAGATGCAAAACGACAAAAAAAGAATTCAAATAATTTGGTTCCGTAAAGACTTGCGTTTGGGTGATAATGATTTGCTACAAGCAGCAATGCAAAAGAAGTTACCCTGTGTTGCCGTGTTTTATTGGCCTTCGCATTGGTTAGAAACCAATACGTTAGGGCTGTCAAAAATGGGCGGTCACCGAAAACGTTTTTTAGCAGAATCGCTGGCCTGTTTACGAACGCAATTAGAAACCTACAATATTCCGTTACTCGTGACGGATGCTCCAGAGGATTTGAGCAGTACTTTGGCAGCCAAATACGAGGTCGAAAACCTTTGGTACCATGAGGACACGACCTTTGAAGAAGCGCAAGAAGCACAACAAGTATTGAGCTTTTGGACTAATGAGACCAAAATATGGCCCTTGTCAAGAAAAGGTTTATTCTTGAAGGCGGATTGTGATAGGCTCATAAAAAAACAAGAATTTTCATTCAGTGCCTTTCGGAAAAAAGTAGAGAAATACCTGGTAGTTAGAGCTACAGATCATTATTCATTGACAGTGCAAGAGCCTCTGAATCTGGAAGGCTTAAACGGTGTATTAAGGGAAGAAGAGTTCCTAGAAACTACGAGTACTATTCCTGATGACACGGCTTTTCCGTTCCGCGGAGGAGAGCTTAGTGCCCTTGACAGACTGCATGGATATTTCTTTGAAAATCACCATGTGAAAACCTATAAGCAAACGAGAAACGGGTTACTTGGAACTGAATACAGTACGAAATTTTCTCCTTGGTTGGCATTCGGTAATATTTCCGCAGCAACTATTGTGGAGACTCTGAAAAAATACGAACGTGAATACGGAGCAAACGATTCTACCTATTGGGTGTATTTCGAATTGCTTTGGCGTGAGTATTTTAAAGTGCTTGCAGAGAAAAATGGAACGACATTTTTTCAAAAATACGGGTTTCGAACATCTAAACAGTCATTCCCAAAGGCTTCTAAAGAAATTTTCCAACTGTGGATAGAAGGTAAGACGGAGGACGAATTTGTCAATGCAAACATGAACGAATTGCGTTCTACGGGATGGATGAGCAATCGAGGGCGACAAAATGTAGCGTCGTATTGGATACACGATTTACAGGGAGATTGGCGCTGGGGAGCAGCGTATTTTGAAATGCAACTCATAGACTACGATGTGCATTCAAATTACGGAAATTGGCAGTACATAGCTGGAATTGGAATTGATGGTAAACCCAAACATTTTGACGTTCAACAGCAAGCGTCCTACTACGATAAAAACGGCGAGTTCAGAGCTCGCTGGAGTTAAACAGATATTATTTCATGAATACATTACGATTGATCTTGGGTGATCAACTTAACAAGAAGCACTCTTGGTATAAGTGCGTGGACAAAGAAGTAACCTTTGCCATGTTTGAAGTGCAAGAAGAACTCACGTATACGAAACACCACATACAAAAAGTTGTTGGCTTTTTTGCAGCTATGCGAGCATTCGCAGCTTGTCTGGAAGCCGAAGGACATCGCGTGGTGTATTATCGCATTGGTGATCTTAGAAACAAGCAGTCGATTACGATGAATCTTCAACAGCTCATCGATACCGAAAGTTTTGATAGGTTTGAATATCAAGAACCAGATGAATGGCGTGTTGAGCAGTATCTACAAGAGTGGAGTGCTGACCTCAACATGGAGGTTAAGGCAGTGGGTACTGAACACTTTTTGACCACCAGAAGTGAATTGTCTCATTTCTTTGAGGGAAAAAAGCAGTTTTTGATGGAGAACTTTTACCGATACATGCGCAAGAAGCACAGTATTTTGATGACTGGAAAGCAACCGGAAGGAGGCAAGTGGAATTACGATAAAAACAATCGTAAAAAATGGAAGCAGCAAACCCTTATTCCGATCCAATTCGAGGCTGTAACAGATGTAAGTGCTTTATTGGAAGAGTTAGAACAGTCAGGAGCTTTATTTTTTGGAAAGGTAGACCCAAATCGTTTTACCTACCCAGTAAATAGATCGGATGCTATGGCACAGCTGCATTATTTTATAGACCATTTGCTGGTGTTCTTTGGAGATTATCAAGATGCAATGCACGACCAAGAATTGGTGTTGTATCATTCTAAAATTTCCTTTGCATTGAATATAAAACTAATAGATCCGCTAGAGGTATTACAAGAGGTGGAACGAGCCTACCGAGAGAATGATGCGGTAAGTATTGAACAAGCTGAGGGCTTTATACGTCAAATATTGGGATGGCGAGAATATATGAGAGGAATGTATTGGCTTCAAATGCCTGCGATGGAAAGTAGTAATTATTTCGAACACAGGAATTCGCTTCCTACGGCTTACTGGACCGGAAAAACCCGAATGAACTGCCTAAAACACTGTGTTAACAATTCGTTAGACACGGCTTATGCACATCACATACAGCGATTAATGGTTTTAGGAAATATTGCATTGCTGTTACAAGTAGCACCACAAGAAGTCGACGATTGGTTTTTAGGTATCTATATCGATGCAGTACAATGGGTGCAATTGCCCAATACACGAGGGATGAGTCAGTTCGCTGATGGAGGAAATATTGCTACCAAACCCTATATAAGTAGCGCCAATTACGTCGATAAGATGAGTAATTACTGTCAGGGATGCTCGTATGATAAAAAAACTAAAATCGAGGAAAACTCCTGTCCTTTGAACAGCTTGTATTGGGATTTTCTCATAACGCATGACAAAAAACTAAGAGTAAATAGGAGAATGAGTATGATGTACCGTTTACTCGATAAAATGGATTCTGAGCAACGGCAAAAGATCAGTGCAAGAGCGAGCTACCTTCGCGCTCATACAGCAGAAATTTAGCTCTGAATATTTTGTTTAATCATATCTTTGTATTGTTAAACAAAATTTGTATCTTTGAGTAACATTGAAATTTAGAGAGAACAAATTTCAATATTTTTTTGACTTTTTTCAGTTTGTTTAACTGATTTGAGAAAAAGGTAAACAAAATAATATTCAAACGATATGATTCAAGATAGAGAGAAAATTTCGGTAGTTTGGTTTAAGAGAGATTTGCGTTTGGAAGACAACGAGGCGGTAGTAAACGCATTGGCAACAGGTAGAAAAGTACTATTTGTGTACATCTTTGAACCTAGCTTGCTGCAGGACCCTCACTATTCGGAACGTCATTGGAATTTTATCAAGCAATCCATTGCTGATATGAATGAATCATTGGAAAAATTGGGAACCCACGTATTTGTTGTCGAAGCCGAAGTGATGCAATTTTTCAAATATCTACTATCGAGATTCGATGTGTCGGAAGTGTTTTCTCATATTGAAACAGGTTTGTTAAAGACTTTTAAAAGAGATAAGAATTTCAAGCGCTTTTGCCGTAATAACTCGATAAGCTGGGAAGAGAATATTAATAATGGTGTATTTCGAGGTAGAACCGATAGGGAACATTGGAAGGAAGATTGGGAAGGTTATATGAAGTCAGAGCTCCTGCCATTTGAACCTTACGGTCCTCAACAGTTTATTGGCAGTGATGAGTTGAGGGAACTCGAAAAAGATATCAAAACTACAGCGGTGAACACGCTAGCAGCGTCAGCGAACTTTCAACGAGGAGGGAGAGCGACTGCAAAGCGCTATTTACAGAGTTTTTTTAAGGAACGCTATGTGAATTATGCCAAATTTATCTCGAAACCCATGCAGGCAAGAGAAAGCTGTAGTCGTTTATCGCCTTATTTAGCTTGGGGTAATTTATCAGTGCGCGAGGTATATCAGGAGGCAAAGAGCATTCGAAGAACCGCGATGAACAAAAGAGCCATTGATGCCTTTACGTCTCGCTTGCGATGGCAGGCGCACTTTATTCAAAAGTTTGAAATGGAGTGTATTATGGAGAAGGCTAGTATTAACAAAGGATACCACAAACTTAAAAAGGATATTTCGCTTCAGTACCAAGAAGCTTGGAAACAGGGGCAAACGGGAATTCCAATTATCGACGCTTGCATGCGCTGTTTACAGAGCACCGGTTATTTAAATTTTAGAATGAGAGCGATGGTAGTATCGTTTTTTACCCACAATTTATGGCAGCCTTGGCAAGAGGCTTCGAGATATCTGTCACAAGTTTTCTTGGACTTTGAGCCCGGTATTCACTTTCCTCAATTGCAAATGCAAGCGGGAGAAACCGGTATCAATACGTTGCGCATTTACAATCCCATTAAAAATGGTCTGGAACACGATCCCAATGCGGTTTTTATAGGGCAGTGGGTACCAGAGCTACAAAAACTACCCATAGCTTTTCGTCATGAGCCTTATAAGTTGACGATGTTGGAACAGAAGCTATACCATTTTACGTTAGGGAAAGACTATCCAGCACCCATTGTTGACATTGCGAAAACTAGGAAGCGCGCATCGGATGAAATCTGGAAATTGCGAAAAGATGAAGAAGTGATTAGAGAGAGTTTGAGAATAGTAAATAAACACGTAACACGATAACAAACATGGTTTTCAATACAACATATACAGAACGAGAAGACATTCGAGCGATGAATGCGTTAGTAGGTGAACCTTTTTCGCTCATGAAGCGGATAAAAATGGGAGGCGTAGGGAGTTCACGCTTGATGATTTTACAGGTGAGCGAACATTTTAAATCACTGCTAAATCAGGTTTCCGATATTAATTACATCAATATTGAACTGCGTCCGAAAGGAGTAATTGTCCACTTAACACAGCGTTTAAAGCGATTTGCATGGGCTATTCCTTACTACAAATTGGTCGTATTTAACACGAGTCATTTCAGCATACACGCCGATGGAAATTTCATTCGTGTAGCAAAAAATAAACAGCATGCGATAAACAAGAAATTCTTGCGCAAAATGATGAACCTAAAAATTAATGCACATGAAGACTATGAATTCCTTTTCTATGAAGGAAGTTGATCGCATCATTGAAATGGCATGGGAAGATCGTACGCCTTTCGAAGCCATCCAATTTCAATTCGGACTTCGGGAGCCAGAAGTCATCGCTTTGATGCGAAGGGAATTAAAATCGTCCAGTTTTAAACTATGGAGGAAAAGAGTACAAGGCAGGGCCACCAAACACAGTAAAAAACGCGTATTTGTCAAAGGACGCTTCAAGTGCTCAAGACAAACTACCATTTCTAACAATAAGATAGCAAAGAGATAATGAATGCTCATAAATTAGCGATAACGAGAAGAGAACACTTTAATGCCGCACACAGATTACACAATGCACATTGGAGCGATGCGAAAAATAAGGAGGTATTTGGTAAATGTAACAATCCGCATTACCACGGTCACAATTACGAATTGGAAGTGTCTGTGATAGGACCGATAGATCCGGATACGGGCTATGTGATTGATACTAAGATACTGTCCGATATTATCAAAGAGAAAGTGCTCAATCCATTTGATCATAAAAACTTGAACTTGGAGGTAGCACAGTTTAAAACACTAAATCCTACTGTTGAAAATATTGCCGTAGTGATTTATGAATTAATAGCAGCAGAAATAAAAGCGCCTTTAGAGGTAAAAATTAAACTTTATGAAACACCCAGAAACTTTGTCGAATACCCTGTTAAATAACGAAACGTACTTAAATGGGTTAACCATTGAAGAAATTGGTGATGATCATTTATATACAGGACTTCAAACACCGATGCGCAAAGACGCCTTTGCGTTATCTGACACGGAGAAAAAAGAACAAATAGCAGCCCTTTTTGGCCAAATTATGGAGGTGATGGGCTTAGACCTAACCGACGATTCATTGCGAGGTACTCCAAAACGCGTAGCTAAGATGTACATCGATGAGATTTTCTCAGGATTAAATCCAGCGAACAAACCGAAAATAGCACTGTTTGACAATTCGTATCGCTATCAGCAAATGTTAGTGGAAAAGGATATCTTATTTTACTCAAACTGCGAGCATCACTTTGTGCCGATTATTGGGAAGGCGCACGTTGCCTATATCTCGTCAGGAAAGGTAATAGGACTGTCCAAACTAAATAGAATTGTACAGTACTATGCCAAACGTCCGCAGGTACAGGAACGTTTGACCAATCAAATAGGTACAGATTTACAAGAAATATTGCAAACAGAAGATGTCGCTGTGATTATCGAAGCAAAACACTTGTGTGTTTCTTCACGCGGTGTAAAAGACGACTCTTCTGCGACCGTAACTTGTTTTTACGGAGGAGCTTTTGAGCGCCAGGAAAAGATTGTAGAACTTCAAAATTATTTAAAATGAGCACAGTAGAACTTATACAAGAAGCCTATGATTTTGAAAAAAATCACAAGAAATTCAGAACGAGAAATGATAAAATCATTGCCTCGCGAAGAGCTAAGGAACTCGTGTTGTCACTCAACGCTGTTTACAAGAGTACGAAAGACAAGTCTCTTATGGAAACGATGAAGCGCATAACCGAAATTAAACGCAAGATAGAGAAGCGTTTAAAAGGAAGAATTTAACAAACAACAACTATAGATCTGACCTATGAAAACAATAGCAATTGTTGGAGGAAGTAAGGGGATTGGTGCTGCCTTAGTAGAACTGTTGAAAGACAGCTGCGAACTGTTGGTATTTAGCAGAACTGAAATCCAGACAAACGAACATATAAAGCACTTTCAATTAGATGTTTTGAAGGATGCCTTGCCTGACACACCTCGTTTAGACGGATTGGTTTACTGCCCGGGTAGTATCAATCTTAAACCCTTAAACCGATTGAAAATTGATGATTTTCAAGAGGATTTTAACATTAATGTACTCGGCGCAATTCGAGTAATACAGCACTTTGAAAAAGCGCTCTTAACCGCTGGAGGTAGTGTTGTGCTCTTTAGTACCGTTGCAACACAGCTGGGAATGCCATTTCACGCCAGCATTGCTGTGAGCAAGGCGGGGGTAGAAGGACTGGCTAAATCACTGGCAGCGGAGTATGCTGCGAAGATTCGTTTCAACGTCATCGCACCGACGGTGACGAATACAGCATTGGCAGCTCGTTTGTTACGCAATGACAAACAGCAGGAGGCCATGCGTCAAAGGCATCCGTTGAAAACGTATTTGGAAGCTGCGGAAGTAGCGCAATTTGCCAAATACCTGTTGTCAGATCATGCTCGGGCTATCAGCGGGCAAGTCTTTCCGATAGATGCAGGAATTACAACTTTAAAAACGTAAATTATGAGATGGTTATGGATGATGGGTATGCTAGTGATGACGTTACCTACCTTAGTGGTGTTTGATGCCAGTAAGCCAAATAAGAAACTGCGTTGGTTTCAAACCAACGATGATGTGATGGGAGGCATATCGTCTTCGACGATGAAAGTGAACGAAGCAGGTGTTGCTGAATTCTCTGGAAGGGTATCCACTGAAAATAACGGTGGTTTTGCGATGACTCGCTTACCAGTATCCATCAATTTTGACCAGCCGTATTCAAAAATTGTACTGCAGGTGCAAGGCGATGGTAAACCGTATCAATTTAGACTAAAAGCCTCTAAAAGACAACGTTTTTGGTATGTGCAAAAGTTTACCACCTCAGGAGAAATTGAAAAAATAGAACTGCCATTGAAGGATTTTTATCCATCGTGGAGGGGATACCGCCTGAACTCAGGAAATTTTGATGCTACTAAACTAACAGAATTAGCCTTGTTAATAGGCAATAAAAAAAATGAAAGCTTTACCTTGCTAGTACATAAAATTACTTTAGAATAACCCTATGAAAGTTTTAAACATACTTTTACTTATGACTCTTTTTAGCAGTGCCGTAAAGGCGCAAGTTTTAGAACCAAAATCGTCTATCTACGATGTGAAAATTAATGATATTAACGGAAAACCCATTGACTTAGCTCAGTTTAAAGGCAAAAAAATGCTTTTTGTGAACGTAGCCTCTAAATGTGGTTTTACCGGACAGTACAAAGGACTTCAAGCATTGTTTGACAAGTACAAAGATCAGCTGATGGTAATCGGTGTTCCTTGCAATCAGTTTGGCGGACAAGAGCCAGGTACTTCTTCTGAGATTCAGTCGTTTTGCGAGATGAATTACGGAGTTAACTTTTTGATGACCGAGAAAGTAGCTGTCAAAGGCGAGGAGCAACATCCTTTGTATCAATGGCTCACCAAAAAATCGTTAAACGGTGCCTCAAACTCAACGGTGAAATGGAATTTCCAAAAATACATAGTCGATGAAAACGGAAGGTTTGTGAATTACTTTTACTCAATGACCAAACCGATGAGTTCAAAGATTACCAAAATTTTAGACAGTGAGTAAAAAACCGGATTACGTTGTATACAATGAAGAGGAGCAGCGTTACGATGCTTTTGTAAAGCCGTATGCTTCTAATTTAGCAGCACCTGTAATTGAACAGCCGGATACTGTAAATTGGAAAAAAACCAATATTCACAGTGCCAACAGTCAGTTCAAGGCAACTTTCGATGAGATTAAGGAACAGTACCAAGCTTTAATGCAGGAGTACCAGTACAACCAACTCATTTACAACGCTAAATTTAATTTTGAGCCGATAGTTGGACATGTTTACCATTTGTACAGCAAGCAGGAAACGTATTTTTTATCGTTGCTAGCCCCCGAGGAGTGTACGTTTACCTTCGTCGGGAGCTTTCAGCTAAACAGTGATAAAATTTGGAAAAAAATAGATAGAAAATGATTGAATTTAAAGCACATTCTGGAATTTACACACTGTATACAGAGCAGGTATTGAATATTTCATTAAAAGAAGCGTGGAGTTTTTTTAGCGTCCCACAAAACTTACAAAAAATTACCCCCGAACACATGGGGTTTCAAATAACCTCATCAGTTGATAAATCGGCGTATGCCGGTCAAATCATCACCTACAAAGTAGGAATATTACCAGGAATTAAGCAAAATTGGGTTACTGAAATTACTCAGGTACAAGACGAAGAGTTTTTTATTGATGAGCAGCGATTTGGCCCGTATAGCATGTGGCATCATGAACATTGGTTTTACGAGTTAGCGGATGGAACCACCTTGATGAAAGACAAAATATCCTACAAAATTCCCATGGGAATCTTGGGGAAGTTGGCACAGAAACTCTTTATAAAAAAACAATTGAAAACGATATTTTCATATCGCTATGCAACCCTAGAAAAAATGTTTAATGGAAAATAACAAATGCTCCGTTTTTTGGTTTAGAAGAGATCTTAGAGTTCACGACAATACAGGCTTGCATGCCGCTTTAAAATCAGGGAACAAGGTTGTACCTATTTTTATTTTTGATACTCAGATCACTGAGAAGCTCCCTACAGACGATGCTAGAATTTCTTTTATTTACGATAGCCTAAAGGCGATACACGAGGAATTTCAAACGACGGGAGGTGGACTTAAAATATACCAGGGAAATCCTCTGGATGTTTGGCAGCAATTGTTAGCGGAGTACGATGTCGCCCAGGTGTATACCAACCGTGACTACGAACCTTATGCAACAGAACGCGACGATGCGGTAGCAACGCTATTAGCCACCAAAAAGATACCCTTTCACACTTTCAAAGACCAAGTGATTTTTGAAAAAAAAGAGGTCGTGAAAAAAGATGGAACACCCTACACCGTTTTTACGCCGTTTAAAAACCAATGGCTCAAACAGTTTAGCCCACAAGAAGCGCTTAAGGTCCGGCCTTCCAAAGAATTGCTGGATGCTCTACTACCTTGTAACGTTGAGTTTCCTCCAATGGCCCATCTAGGCTTTGTCAGAAGCAGTATTGCGGTAAAACCTGTCGCATTTAATCATTTAGAAGACTACGATGCGATACGTGATTTTCCGTGGATGGATAAAACATCCTATGTATCCCCGCATTTGCGATTTGGAACCATTAGTGTAAGAGCCATGGTTTCATTGGCTTTGAAAACGAATGCGACCTATTTGAGTGAATTGATATGGAGAGAGTTTTTTATGCAGATTCTCTTTAATTTTCCGCAAGTAGAAAAACGCTGTTTTAAATCGAAGTACGAACGCGTTGCTTGGCGTAATAACGAAGAGGAATTCGAGCACTGGTGTAACGGTACCACCGGATATCCTATTGTAGATGCTGGTATGCGTGAATTGAATGCAACCGGATACATGCACAATCGGGTGCGCATGATCACAGCGAGTTTTCTCTGTAAACACTTACTTATAGATTGGCGTTGGGGCGAAGCCTACTTTGCCAGTAAACTACTCGATTACGACCTGTCAGCCAATAATGGTAACTGGCAATGGGCGGCGAGCACAGGTTGTGATGCGGTTCCGTACTTCCGAATATTTAATCCGACAGAACAAGTAAAAAAGTTTGATAAGCAACGGGCTTATATTAAAAAATGGGTCCCTGATGTGGAGGAATTGACCTATCCTCAGCCAATAGTAGACCATAAATTTGCTCGGGAACGAGCCTTAAAAACCTATAAAGACGTGCAGTAATTCTGCGCGTCTTTTTTTAGCACGATTTCGTCATTTATTCCTGACTGTGGGGATTAATTTTGTAGTCATATTATTAAGACTAAATAAAAATAAATGATATTAGACGAAATCCCCGCACTCGTTGATCCATCATTGGAAGATCAGTTATTGCATGATGAATCGTACCAAAAATTAGAAGCGTACACTGCGGAAATACACAAAGTACTACAAGCGTTCTTTTCAAAAGACAGCTTTTACAAAGGAGATGATATTGAGGAGATTCGTTCTCACAAACTACAAGCATCTCTCGAGAATTCAGAGCCAGCTTCCTTTACGGAAGTATTAGGGTTTTTAAATGACTTATACATTAAAAATACCATAGGCTTTCACCATCCGAGATACGTGGCCCATTTAAACTGTCCTGTAGCAATTCCTGCCATTGCAGCAGAGAGTATTGCGACTGCGATCAACACGGCCGTGGAAACTTGGGACCAGAGCACATCAGCTACTTTTATTGAGCAAGAGGTAATTCAGTGGATTTGCAAGGAATTCCGCTTGCCATCACGTGCCGATGGTGTGTTCACTAGTGGTGGAACTCAGTCGAATTTTATGGCTTTACTCATGGCTAGAGATAATTATGCCTATCAGCATTTCGGACTCAACCTAAAACAAAACGGTTGGTCTGATGAGGTGAGTCGTTTCCGTATTTTTTGTTCTGATAAAGCACATTTTAGCGTAAAAAAGAACGCAGCTTTATTAGGAATGGGCTACGACTCAGTAGTGCCAGTAAAGACGGACAAAGAAATGCGCATGGATGCCAAAGAGCTCGTTTTGGCCATCGAAAAAGAGAAACAACAAGGCAATATTCCAATAGCGGTGGTTGCTACCTTAGGTACCACAGACTTTGGTAGTTTCGATCCATTAGAAACCATCGCTATTATTGCTAAAGAACACGATATATGGGTACATATGGACGGTGCTTATGGAGGGTGTTACGTATTGACAGAAACGCACAAAAAGTATTTTGAAGCTTGTACTTACGTAGATTCTATCACTATTGATTTCCATAAATCATTTTTCCAGCCAGTGAGTTGTAGTGCCTTTTTGGTGAGTAATAAACAGCACTTTCAATACGTATCCTACTACGCAGATTACCTGAACGCTTTTGAAGATAAAGATACTGAACGTCCGAATTTGATAGAAAAATCCATTCAAACGACACGACGTTTTGACGCCTTAAAAGTATGGGTAACCCTAAAAACCTTAGGAGCAAAAACCATTGCAGGCTACTTGGAAAAAGTGCACTTTATGGCCAATGAGGTGTACCAATACCTCCAACAGAAAAAAGAAGTATTTGAAACTATCCACGAACCTGCGTTGAGCACGGTAGTATTCCGTTATAAACCTCAAGGAATCGACGGCGCTAACGAATTAGATAACCTCAATATGCACATCAAGAATACTTTGTATAGAGGAGGTTTGGCTTCTGTTGCTAGTACTAAGTTTAACGGAGAAATTTATTTAAAATTCACCTTGCTGAATCCGAAAAACACCTTGGAGAACTTAGTGGAAATTCTGGACTTAATAGAAGCGGCTGGAACTGCATATACAAAAAACAATTTCGCGAATACGCTTACGGATGCAACACTGTAATTCAGTGCGTGCGTATTAGCAACAAATAATCAGAACACGTAATATAATATTAGAAATGAAAAATCAAATAGCGGATTTTATAGCCATTGGAGTAGGACCTTTTAATTTAGGATTGGCCTGTTTAACGGCACCTATAGAGGAATTAAATGGAGAATTTTTGGATAAAGCGGATTCGTTTGACTGGCATCCGGGGATGATGTTACAGCATACCACTTTACAAATCCCATTTATGGCAGACTTGGTAACGTTGGCGGATCCGACCAATCCATTTAGCTTTTTAAACTACAGCAAAGAACAAGGTTTATTGTATTCATTTTACATCCGTGAGAACTTCTTGTTGTTGAGAAACGAGTATAATAAGTATTGTCAATGGGCTATTAACAAACTTTCCAATGTACATTTCCAAACCGAAGTAGTAAATGTTGAATTTGACGAGCAATCAGGAATTTACACCGTATTTACAGTACATACAAAATCAGGAGAAACAAAGGAGTATCAGACTAAAAAATTAGTATTAGGTACAGGAACCCAGCCTTATGTGCCTGCAGCAGCAAAGAACTTAAAAGGAAGAGCTATTCACTCGTCTGCCTACTTAAATCACAAGGAAGAACTTCAAAAGAACAAATCGATTACCGTATTGGGTAGTGGACAAAGTGCGGCCGAAATCTTCCACGATTTATTGTTAGATATCGACAGCAAAGGCTACGAACTCAACTGGATTACACGCTCTCCTAGGTTTTTCCCATTAGAGTATTCTAAACTGACCTTAGAAATGACCTCTCCTGAGTACGTTGACTACTTTTACGAGTTACCAGCAGAAAAAAGAGATGATTTAATAGCCAATCAAAAGCACTTGTACAAAGGGATTAACCAAGATTTGATTAATGAAATTCACGATGTATTGTACATGAAGCGTTCCTTTGCTGAGGAACCATTAAAGGTGTCGTTACGTACCAATTCGGAATTGATCGAATCGGTGGTAGAAGGCGATGAAATTCAGTTAAAATTACATCAGGTAGAAGAAGATAAATATTACCAAAAGGCAACAGAAGGATTGGTGTTGTCTACGGGGTATCACTACAAGATGCCTGCCTTTATCGAAGGAATTAAAAACCGCATTGTTTGGGATGAAAAAGGAAGGTACGACGTAGGTAGAAACTATACCATTGATGCTGACCACGCAGACATTTTTGTTCAAAATGTGGAATTGTACACTCATGGTTTTGTGAGTCCTGACTTAGGAATGGCTTGCTATAGAAATTCCTACATCATCAAAGAATTAACAGGGAAAGAGTATTACAAGGTAGAAAAACGCATCGCTTTTCAACAATTTCAAGTAAACTCAGAAGAAGAAATTACCCAGCCTGCAAAAGCCTTGATATAATGAAGTTAAAATCATTTCTAATTCTTATGACCTTTATCGCGGTTGTAAGTGATTATTTGTTGCATCCATTCTATCCGCAGTTCTTTGAGCTGCGGTTTGGGGTAACAAATCCGAAACTCGTTGGCTATTATTTTGCTGCCATTTGCTTTATGGTGATGATAGCCTTTCCTTTTTGGGCCTACGTGTCAAAAAAGGTTGCTGAGTTAAAGATACTGATTTATACTCAGGCCATTGCAGGTATTTTGGCATTGTACTGCTTTCAAACTAGCTCTTATATTTCATTCTGGATTGTCTCTTTAGTAATGGTATTGTTTAAAGGGAGCTATTTACTAGTATACCCCTATATTCTTAAGATTATTAAGAAAGAAGAACACGCAACCACCATTGGTATTCTATCGGTTGTCGTTCATTTAGGCGGTATACTAGGGGCAGTTTTAGGCGGATTGACCGTTGATTTTATCAAGCCGAGTAGCATCTTTTTAATTATGGCGCTAGGCGATTTTATTCAGATGGGAATGAGTGCCTATTTGTTGAAAAGTAAAAAGTACGAAACAGCATTGATTACTTCAGATGAAACTGCGGAAAAAAGACCCTTGTCTTCCAATAGTTTTATTCTGAAAATTGGGCTTTTGACCTTTATTTTATATTTCAGCGATTTTTTAATTCGCCCGTTTTTTTCAAGGTATTGGGAGAGTATTTCGGTCTTCGATTCTAAGTTCATTTCCGGAACTATTTATGCCATTCCAGGCTTCGTAGCTTTGATCGCCTTATACATCAATACAAAAATAAAATCAGAAGGGTACCAGGGTATCATCAATGCCTTACTTATAGGGCTCATCGGACTGAGTCTGCAGGGAATTCCTAATGAAGTAGCCGTAGTTGCCGGTCGAATTATTTACGGATGGGCGATTTTCCAAGGAGTTGTCAAGTTTGATATTTTACTCTTTGAAATGAGCACGCCAGAATCTTATTCGGTAGATTACAGTAAAGTGCACTTCTTCCAAAATTTAGGAGTACTGATAGCCTCATTGAACGTTGGAATCATTGTAGATCAATGGGGGCTTATAGTTCCATTTTACATAGCCCTAATCGGATTCGTATTGACTATAGTACTCTACGCAATCCTCTTTAAGTGGAATCCTTTTACTAAGAAACTAGCGAAATCCAATTAATATGAGTACAGAACAGCAAGTTTTTAAAACGAGGTATCAAGATTTTGGAGAAATCGTCATTCGTCCCTTTAGTATAGCGTCGGACAGTAAAGTCTTACACGATTGGGTGAATCGCGATTATGCAGTGTTTTGGGGCATGCAGCAAAGCAGCTTAGACGACGTGGTTAAGGAATACACAAAACTGATGGAACCCGAAGATTACGATGTGTTTGTAGGCGAGTATAAGGGAACTATTGCATTTGTTTTAGAACGCTATGTTCCGACCACCGACCTCATCGCAGATTATTACGATGCACTGCCTACCGATGGAGGAGTGCATATTATCGTAGCACCACCAGCGTCCCCTAAAATTCCCCATTTTACTTGGTATATGTTTAGGAGTATTATGGATTTTGTTTTTTCCAATACTGCTATTCAGCGCATACTGGTAGAACCAGATATACGCAATAAAAAGATGTTTGCCCTGTGTCAACGCATAGGTTTTGGCTTGGATAAGGTAGTAGAATTACCACATAAAACAGCCCAATTAGCGTTTTTAACACGCAGTGAATATCAGAAACACATTCAACTATTTACACCCTCAAAACGAAGTGCCATGAATACTTTAGACAATGTGGTATCACCACAACAATCCATACAACATTTAACGCCTGAAGCGTGGAAGCAAGCAAATTTATTATTGGTGAAAAAAGCCATCACAGAATTTGCACATGAACGAATCATCACACCCGCTATTACAGAAGAATTAGAGGGCGGATGGAAATCGTATCAACTGACTGCTGATCAGCATGACATAGTATATGCTTTTAAGGCAAAACACCTGTCGTTAAATCAATTAATGATAGCGGAGAGCAGCTTAAAAAAGACTGTAAATGGTGAAGATAAGACCGTAGATGCCGTAGAGTTTATAAAAGAATTTAGAGGGATTTTAGGAATTGATACCGCTAAAATGCCCGTGTATTTAGAAGAGATTATCAGTACACTTTACGGAAGTGCATTTAAAATGCTCAAAGGAAATCCGATAGCGAAAGATTTAGCAGAGGCAGATTTTCAAACCGTAGAGCAGTCGATGACGGAAGGACATCCTGGTTTTGTAGCCAACAACGGACGCATCGGTTTTGACAGTAGTGATTACAGATCATATGCCCCGGAAGCAGGAAACTCATTTTCGTTAATGTGGCTCGCCGGTCATAAGTCGAAGGCCGTTTATGCAGCCATAGAGAGTTTACCTTATGAAACCTTGATTCGTCAGGAGCTCGACGATGCGACAATTGCGCAATTCAATCAAGTACTTAAAGACAAAGGTCATCAACCAGAAGACTATTTGTTTTTACCTATTCATCCTTGGCAATGGTTTAATAAATTGGCCATGGTATTCGCACCGGAAATCGCACAAGGTGATTTGGTGTGCTTAGGCTATGGACCAGATCAATATTTGGCACAACAGTCGATTAGAACTTTATTCAATATCACCAATCCAAGTAAATTTTATACAAAATCAGCTTTGTCAATTCTCAACATGGGATTCATGAGAGGCTTGCCGTTGTATTATCTCGGAACTGCGCCTAAAATGGCAGTATGGCTGGAAAATTTACTTTATAACGACGCCTATATTCAGGAAAATGGATTTAGAATGCTCAGTGAAATAGGTTCAGTGAGTTATGTAAATCCGTATTTCAAAGAGTTTGGACCTCACAACGATTACAACAAAATGTTGGCATCACTGTGGAGGGAGAGTCCTTATGCCGCAGTAAAAGAAGGGCAAAAGCCAATTACCATGGCGGCTTTATTGCACATTGATCACGAAGGCAATGCCTTGTTACCGGCCTATATTAAAAGTTCAGGAATGAGTACTGAGAATTGGTTGCGTGCCTATTTAAAGGCTTATTTAAGCCCATTGGTACATTGTTTTTACAAATACGATCTCGTATTCATGCCGCATGGAGAAAACATCATCTTAGTTCTTGAAGAGAATGTTCCAGTGTATGCACTTCTCAAAGATATTACTGAAGAAGCGGTGATTTTAAATCCTGATGTAGCATTGCCGAAAGAGCTAGAGCGCATGTATGCTCCGGTTCCTGAAGATGTGAAATTACTTTCAATATTTACTGATATGTTTGATGGTTTCTTCCGATACATGACCCCGATTTTGGAAGGTCAAATGGAATTTGGAGAAGCTGAATTCTGGAAATTGGTAGCCGAAAATATTCAGGAATACCAACAGCGTTATCCGGAATTAGCTGATAAGTTTGAGCGCTACGATCTGTTTGCAGAAACGTTTAAACTGTCGTGTCTTAACAGGTTACAACTCAATAACCACAAGCAAATGATCGATTTAGACGACCCTGTTGCATTACTACAATTCGCAGGAGAGCTTAAAAATCCACTAGCAGTATTCAAACAAGAACCAAATTTACAAGAGGCTTAATGGAAACATCTATTGAACATTTATTATATAAAAAAGACATTCCTGGTGTTGGTGAACTAAAGTTGCGTCCAATTGATTTGAAAAGGGATGTGGCAACGGTTCACGGTTGGGTAACACAGCCGTATGCTAAATATTGGGGAATGTTAGAGTCGACGAGAGAAGAGTTTTTGGCTTCGTACGAAGAAATTGAGAACAATCCTCATCATCACACCTATATTGGTACACTCAATGACGAACCCGTATTTTTGATGGAACGCTACAAAGCTTCAGAAGATATCATTGCTGCCCATTACGCGGCACAGCTCAATGATTACGGGATGCACATTTTGGTAGCACCTGCCCAGAAGAGGATTCCTCAGTTTACTTGGCACATTTTTGCGACCATCATGGATTACTTTTTTAGTTTGCCTTACGTAGAACGCGTGGTAGTTGAACCCGATGTAAACAACGAAAAAATTCACGTGCTAAATAAAAAAGCGGGGTTTGTATATCAAGGAGAAATCCAATTGTCGAACAAAGTAGCGGCTTTGGCAATTTGTACCCGTGAAAACTACCGTTTAGCCTCAGAAAACCGATCGACCTTATGAAAGCATTAATAGCACATTTAAATCCAACTGTATGGAAGCGTGCCAATCGATTGTTGATTAAAAAAGCCTGCAGCGAATTTGCACACGAATGTATTTTAAAACCTACAGTGGTAGAAACCCTAGACGAGGGCTGGAATCGATACGAGCTGACTACAGCAGACGGAAAATACACCTACCAATTCAAAGCGATACTCTTTGGTTTGGAGCATTGGCATATCGATGAATTGAGTTTGATAAAATTAGCGGAAGGGAAGGAAGTTGCCATGAAGGCCTTGGAGTTCATTGTAGAATTCCAGGAGACCTTAGGTATTCCTGACAGATTTCTAGCGACTTATTTAGAGGAAATTACCAGTACTTTAATGAGTACAGCGTTTAAGTTAACCAATGAGACCTTAGATGCCAAAGCTTTGAGTACCGCTACTTTCCAGGAGGTAGAACATGCGATGGCGGAAGGACATCCTTGTTTTGTTGCCAATAATGGGCGTATCGGGTTCACCCTAGACGATTATCACAAATACGCACCAGAGGCAGATACTCCTTTTCAAATTTATTGGGTAGCAGGGCATAAGTCAGCCGCCACTTATACCGCCATGGAAGGCTACGATTACGCCGAGTTGATGCGCAGCGAATTGGGCTCAGAAAAAGTGACGGAATTTGAAAAAGTACTAATCGATCTTGAGCTAGATGTACAAGACTATCTGTTTATGCCAGTGCATCCATGGCAATGGAACAATAAATTAGTGCATGTTTTTGCTGAGGATATTGCTGGGCGACACTTGGTGTTTTTAGGGAAGAGCAACGACGAGTTTTCTGCGCAGCAGTCTATCCGTACGCTGTACAATAAAACACATCCCGAAAAGCTCTATACCAAAACGGCGCTATCGATATTAAACATGGGCTTTGTTCGTGGACTTTCACCTTATTATATGCAAAGTACCCCGCATATTACCACTTGGATAGACGGATTGCTCGGAAACGATTCGTACCTACAAAACAACGGGTTTACCATGTTGGGAGAGGTGGCAACCATCGGATTTCAAAACAGGTATTACGAAGCCTTAGGAAAAACAAATCCACATAATAAAATGCTGTCGGCTTTGTGGAGGGAAAGTCCTTATATGAAAATTGGTACCGGACAAACGCCCGTTACCATGGCTTCTTTATTGCACTTAGACGCTGCCGGAAATTCGCTTTTAGTGGAGTATATAAAACAATCTGGGATAGGAGCTAAAGCTTGGATACAACAATACCTAAAAGCGTATTTGAGTCCGTTAATCCACTGTTTTTATCACTATGAATTGGTGTTTATGCCGCATGGAGAGAACTTATTATTGGTCTTAGAGAACGCTATTCCTCAGTATGTATTAATGAAGGATATCACAGAGGAAGTAATTGTATTTAACGAAGAAATGCACCTGCCAGAGCATGCCGACCGTTTGTTTACCAAGACTTCTGACCGTATGAAATTACTCTCGATATTCACGGATGTATTTGACTGTATTTTCCGATTTATTCCTCCAATTTTAGCGACGCGCATTGATTTTGAAGAGCGTGACTTTTGGAAGTTGGTGGCGGAATGTATACACGATTACCAAGCGAGTTATCCAGAACTACAAGCGAAATTTGATCGTTACGACATGTTTGTTCCGACCTTTGATCGCTGTTGTTTAAACAAACTGCAATTAGCGAATACCAAGCAAATGCTGAACCTGGCAGACCCAATTGAAAGTTTGAAACTCGACGGTGTATTGCAGAACCCTATAGCTGGTTTTTCGAATAAGGAATCGTTGAAAACTCAGCTAGAAACAACTACCGTATGATAGCAGCACAATTAGAAACAATCATAAAGCAAAGGCGTACTCATTACGCCTTTGACTTTACAGAGCAACCAGTAGCGGAGACCTTGGTCTATCAAGTGGTGAGCAGTGGTCTTTGGGCGCCGACCCACAAAATGACTCAGCCTTGGAAATTTGTGTTACTCGAAGGAGCACATGCTGCGGAATTAGGGAGCTATATGGCGGAATACTACCGAAAGATTTACAGCGAGGAAGAATATCCAACTGAGCGGTATGAAGAAACGAAAACCTATCCTTTAAAAGGAACGCTGATCGCCATTATTATGGAACCAGGTAAGCGTGCGCAATTGCCGGAATGGGAAGAGGTAGCAGCGGTATCGTGCGCGGTACAAAATATGTGGTTAACCACCACGGCCTTGGGCTTAGGAGGCTACTGGGATACGGGGGCAGCGACCTTAGCGTATTTGAAGGAAGCTCTGTCACTAAGCGAAAATGAAAAATGTCTTGGACTCTTTTATTTAGGACATCTAAAAGAGAAACTACCTACTGTGAATAGAAAAAGAAAACCATTAAGTAAAAAGTTAAGTAGACATAAACGATAACAAAAAATGGAAGCGATACAAAAAACAACTAAAACAAAATCTAAACGCATTAAAACAATCGATTTCGTAAGAGGAATCAGTGTATTGTTAATGATACCTGTGCACGTTATGATCGTGTACTCAACAGTAGCCACCTGGGAGGCTACACCACTAGGAAAAGTCATTCAAATACTCGAAAAGGGAACACCGATGTTCTTGGTAGTAATGGGAATGTCTTTTGTTTTCTCAGGTAAAATGACCATGTCGACAATTTTTCTTCGTGGTCTTCGAGTATTGATAACGGGTTACTCACTTAATTTGATGAGGTTTGTAGTTCCCATGGCATTTTTTGGAGGATTTCCGGATAGTTTTGTTCAGGCCAACGGTCTGACTCCAGGAGCCTCTGAAAACTACGTTTTTTACGGATTACTCGGTGATATTCTACAATTGGCAGGAATTTCACTCATCATCATGGGGCTCATTATAAAATTTATAAAAAACAAATACGCAGCTTTAGTATTTACTTTTCTAATAGTACTACTAGCGAAGGAAATCGCTGGATTCCGTCCGGGAATTCCAGTGGTAGATTACCTCTGTGATTTGTTATGGGGGAAAAACTACAACGTGTATTTCCCAGTTTTCCCGTGGATGTCCTTTATTTTAATCGGATTGTTCTTCGGTATGTGGTACCGTGAAAAAGGGAACGATGTACGTTTTATGATCGGAAAAATGTTGCCTTTTGGAATTGCATTTATCGCCTTGGGTCTGGGACTTTGTATCTACGATAAACCTTACCATTTTGGTGATTATTACCATTTAGGGCCAGGAGGATCCATCATTTTAATGGGAATTAATTTACTCCTCATTTGGGCTGGGCACAAGATAGTAAAATTCGTACCTCAAAAATTGTACAATATCATTGCCTATGCTAGTAGAAATGTAACTAATTTCTATTTCATTCAGTGGGTCATCATCTATTGGGGTGTTTTGATTTTCGGATATTCATTAGTTGATAGCCAAGTACAGTTACTCGTAACTATGGTAGCGTATACCGTGCTTAGTTTTGGAGTTTTATGGGTACGTAATGCACTTGTTGCCCAATGGAAACAAAAGCGAGCGGAAAGGAAATCGTTAAAAAGAGCAACGGCATAAGCATGAGGAAATTGAGACTATTACTACTTTGTGTAACGGTATGTACACAAGTAACAGTTAGTTGGTCACAGTCGAAATTAGCCGGAAGCTATGGAGTGAGTCCAGATTATCAGGCTTTTCTTGAAGCAATCCACGCGTATCAAGGGCCTCCGATTCACGAATTGCCCTTAGCTATTGGTCGCAAGGCGATGGAAGATATGCAGTTTGAGGAAAATACGGCCTACGAACACGAACTCCATTATGAGCATACTACTGCGGTTTATCAAAAAGACTCCGCAAAGATAGTTGTGATTAAACCCAAAAAGCTACGCCGAAAAAAACTTCCTGTGTTGGTTTATTTTCACGGTGGAGGATGGGTGTTTAACAGTTTTAAAACCCATAAGCGATTGCTGAGTACTATTGCAAGGAAAGCAAAAGTTGCGGTGGTATTCGTTGATTATTCAAGAGCACCTGAAGCAAGTTACCCAAAAGCGAATGAGGAAGGTGTTACTGTCCTTCGATGGATTTATCAAAAAGGACGTTCCTACGGGTTGGATAAGAAACGCGTATTCGTAGGGGGCGATAGCGCTGGAGGAAACATGGCAACGGCGGTGGCTATTACCGTGAAAAAAGATCCTGAACTGACATTACAAGGACAGTTACTTTTATATCCCGTAACCAGTGATAATTTGCAGACACAATCATATCAATTGTATTCCAAAGGACATTATTTATCTCGTGCTACCATGCAGTGGTTTTGGGAGCAATACGCTCCAGACAAAGCGACGAGAAGTTTACCGACGGTGTGTCCTTTAAAGGCAGATTTGCCGACCCTTAAAGGCTTGCCAAGAGCTCTGGTTATTACCGCTGAATTTGACGTGCTACGCGATGAAGGCGAGGCGTATGCCAAACATTTGCGAAAGGCGGGCGTTCCTGTAGTAGCCACGCGATACAGTGGTGTCATTCATGATTTTATTGTCTTGAACCCTTTAAAAGAGACTCCAGAAGCACGAGCCGCTGTAGCGCAAATTTGTTGCTTCCTGGAGCAATCCCCCGAAAAAAAATAAACAACAACTATAATAAAATGCTAAAACCGTATAAAAATTTTGATGTGAACTATTTTCCAGAGCACGAATTGGTGCTCTGGAAAATAAAGTCAGAAGGAATTCCGAATTTCTCCATTGATAAATTGCGAGAATTCAAACGTTTTTCGGAAGACTTAAAAGTGATGTTCGCAGATGAAAATTACCCATTAAAATACATTGTTTCCGGTTCGGACTGTGATGGAATTTATAATCTAGGAGGAGATTTACCCTATTTTTATGGCAGTATCTTAAACAGAGATAGGGCAAAGTTAGAAGAGTATGCTCATTTGTGTATCGATGCGATTTACAATATGTACTGTTCATTTGACCTGCCGGCAATTACCATCGCAACTGTTGAAGGAAAGGCCTATGGTGGAGGTTTTGAGTGTGTTATGGCTCACGATGTTATCATCGCAGATGCACAAGCACAGTTTTGCCTGCCTGAAAATAAGTTTAATCTGTTTCCCGGTATGGGGGCCTACAGTTTTCTATGCCGTAAATTAAACATCAATGCAGCGATGGAAATTCTGTACAGCGGAAGTGTGTATGGGGCTGAAGAACTCGGTAAAAAAGGCTTAATTGATCGGGTGATTGCTTCGGAAAACACCTTGTCTTCAGTAGTACAATACATCGAAGAAAACCGCAGTAACTTCAACTTTCAATCGGCACATTACAAAAGTATTAAACGCGTATTTCCTTTGCAGAAGAGTGAACTGTTAGACATTACCAATATCTGGGTGGATAGCTGCATGCAAATGGAACAGGCCGATTTGCGTAGAATGGAACTCATTATCAACGCCCAGCAACGTCGCATGGGGATAAAAGGCTATACGCTGCAATAAGAGCCTTACGTTACTAGTTTTAAATGACTTCAGCTGAAGCTGAACTCTTTAAATCTGTTGCGTTTTTATACGCCATCAAATCCACCCTTCATTACTGGATTTGATGGGGTGTAAAAACAAACTTGAACTTTTTTTAGCGGCCCCCCTCAATCTTCACAAGATAGTGAGCTGCATTCCTTTCTTTATGCAGCCTTACCGTACTTTCAATAGCAGCATTTCATAAAAGTAACTCTAAATAGTGAGGCTTGTTTACACGGTATTCGACAAGAGCTTATTGAAATAACCAGAGAACAGTTAGGGACAACTATAGAAAAGAGAACTTAACTGATTCAGCTTCTGGAGTCCTAGAAGTCATAGGTTGACTCGTGGTATTCAAAGTAAAAGCAGCACACTGTCGAATTGCTGATACATTTAAAGAGGACTCTATAGTCTTGATAAATAAATAGAAAAATACAAGTTAGGGATAGAGTTTTACGTATGTAACGAGTTAGCTTGAGTTAATTCTTATATTCGAGCTGTTATGGATGCGAAAATGAATACGTTACTTGCTGTCAATTCAACTATTTTAAACAAAAAAGAGATAGTATTTTTATGTTTAGACATTTTTTGTATTTTTGTCGAAAATGTTTTTAATATTGAAGGAAGAAGAAATAATTCAGCACATCATAGAGTCGTCTAAATCTGTATTCAAAAAATACGGATATAAAAAGGTGACGATGAGTGATATTTCAAAAGTTGCTCAGAAAGGAAGAAGTACACTGTACCATTATTTCAAAAATAAACAAGAAGTTTTCGAACAAGTAGCCATTCAAGAATCACTAAGAGTATTAGAAGTGAGTCTAGAATTTATCGGAGCTAATCAGTCCTTGTCCGAAAATTTAACGAGCTTTCACAGGTCAAAAATCAAGGAAATGATATTGGTCTCTAAGGAGTACATTCACCTCTACGAAGACATCAGAAATGACCAAGCGTTGATGTTAAAAGTAGACCGTCATTTACTAGATCTGGAAACTAAGCACACAAAGAAAATGCTAGAATGGGCAATTGACAAGGAGGAGATAGCTCCAATTGATGCGAATGATATGAAATTACTATCATTAACAATTGTGACTGGAATGAGTAGTATAAGTAGAGAAATGCTTTTTTTTGGCAATATATCAAATTTAGATAAACGATTAGATTGGCTTATAAATCTAATGGTTAAGGGGCTTAGATAGGTTGCGTACTCATTTTCATAAAAGATAACTTCTCAGTTATTTTTTTTGAGTCAATTATCGACAAAAACACAAAAAATGTATTGTGTTTAAATTTTGGAAGTGATATAGAGGCCAATTTGGAACATAGCATTGCTGATGTTTCAGGGTAGTAGCAGTTTCTAACTAAAGAAATAAAGTATGCGGTAATCAAAAATTATTGTTACTGGAAATAGTGGTTTAAGTCGAGGATTACTCTTTTTAGTGATGGATAGATTCTAGTAGAATTTTTTAATAGTAGTGTAAACCTATTGTAAGAATAACTAGAATATTTTTTTAGATAAATATCGACAAAAACACAAAAAATGTATTATGTGTAAATGTAAATCAATTAAAAGTAGCTTTTTTATTGTAGGCTTATCTCTGTTCACAGCTATTAGTTGTGTGAATAAGGCGCAGACCAAGGAGGTAAAACCAATAAAAGTTAAAACAACTTCGCTAAAACGACGATCTTCTGTAGCAGACCAAATTAGCTATAGTGGTGTTATTACACCGGAGAAAAGTATCAATTTAAGTTTTCAGGTGAGTGGTACATTGAAAAGTATCAAATACGATATGGGTACCTATGTGAAAAAAGGAGCGCTTATAGCCGAAATAGATCAGACGGTGTACTTACGACAATATGAGGTACAAAAGGCGCAAGCTGTTTTGGCCAAGGAGAATTACCAACGTATTAAAGCAGTATATGATAAAGGAAGTATTGCAGAAATTCGGTTGATTGAAGCCCGTTCGCGATACGACCAAGCAAAAGCTGCCGCAGCAGCCATCTACCAGAATCTAAAGCATACAAAGATATATGCCCCGATAAGTGGATATATTGGAAAAAAAATGCTTGAAGCTGGCGATTTGGCAAGCCCTGGAGTACCTGTAGTCAGTTTATTAAAAATAGACAAAGTGAAGGCTGTGACGCCATTACCAGATGTTGAGGTAAATAATTATAAAATAGGAGATTCGGCATTCGTTTCTATAAAAGCATTAGCGAATAGACAATTTTTGGGGAACATTGATGAAATTTCGGTACAATCAAATACTGGTATGCCAGCGTACAAGGTAAAAGTAAAGATAGACAATGAAGCTCTAGCGATAAAACCCGGTATGATATGTAGGGTTTCCTTACAAGGAAGTAAAGCTAGTGAAACTAAGAACTTCATCATTCCGGTAGAAACTGTTATTCCTGATGAAAAGGGCCGCACGTTCGTATATGTTTCCAATAAAGCAAGAACTAGAGCTATGAAAATTCAAGTTCAAGTAGGGAGGCTTTCTGACCATGGAATTGAAGTTCTTTCGGGTCTGAATGCAGGAGACCAACTAATTACTTCGGGTTATCACAAATTAACAAATCAGACACCTATACAAATTATAGATTAATGAAAACCAATAATTCAGTAATAGAATGGGCAATGAAAAACAAGGCATTTCCATTGGCCTTAGTTTTTATACTTGTACTCATCGGAATCTTAGGGTTCTTTAATATGCCTCGTAATGAATTCCCTGAGTTTACCATTAGGCAAGGTGTAGTTGTTGGGTTTTACCCGGGAGCTAACTCCGAACAGGTAGAAACGCAATTAACATCTAAAGTTGAAGAGTTTCTTTTTAACTATAACGAAATTGACAAATCAAAAACATACTCCTATTCAAGGGACGGTGTAATGTTTCTGTTTGTAGAGATTTCGGAACACATCGGATTGAATGCAACGAAACAATTCTGGAGTAAATTTAAGAATGAACTCCCTATTTTTCAGCAGATGAATTTGCCAAAAGAGGTGCAGGGGTTTATTGTCAATAGTGATTTTGGTAATACGGCGGCGATGATTCTTACCGTTGAGTCAGATAGTAGGTCCTATAAAGATTTAGAGGAACATGTAAAAGATATAGAAGATAAACTACGTACGATACCAGAAATGGCAAAAATAAGTCATGCAGGAGGTTTGGCTGAACAAATAGGCATTTATGTAGACAACAATAAACTTATTCAGTATGGTATTTCTCCTGCCATGATCATGCAAAGCCTACAACAGCACGGCGCTACAGGATTTTCCGGAACGTTAGACGGTAAGATTATTGATAGACCCATTCATCTTAGTTCATACTTTACAAATGAGAGTGATCTTGCCAAACAAATCATAAAAGTGGGGGCAAAGGGTCAAGCTGTATATCTTAAAGATATTGCTAGCATAAAACGTGAGTACGCAACACCTAACTCATTCATAACAACCAATGGATCAAAATGTATGATTATTACCATGGAAATGATGGCAGGTAATAATATAGTACAATTTGGAGCAACGATAGATAGCTATTTACAGAAAATAGCAGCGGAATTACCTGCCGATATTAGACTAACAAAACTCGCGGACCAACCGAAAGTTGTAGCTCATTCCATAGGACATTTTCTCAAAGAATTTGGCTATGCTTTAATAGGTGTAATTTTGGTAACCGTGTTATTACTCCCTTTCAGAATTGCGTCGGTTGCTGGTGCTACTATTCCTATTACCATGCTTTCAACATTAGCACTGATGTACATGTTTGGTTTGGAGTTGAATACTGTTACTCTGGCGGCGTTAATCGTAGTTTTAGGTATTGTTGTTGACGATCCCATTGTGGTTATTGACAATCATGTGGAAAAGCTCGATCACGGTCAAACGGTTTGGGAAGCGGCTAAAAATAGTGCGATAGAGCTCTTTCCTTCAGTGTTTACCGCAACACTAGCTATATCAGCAACCTTTATACCGTTAATTTTCTTCCTTCGAGGCATGTCGTCCGATTTTATTAGTGCCTTTCCATGGACCATTACTATTGCGCTGTTTTTATCTCTCATTATTTCAGTACTAATAATACCTTATATCAATACTGTTTTCATAAAGAAGGGAATACATAGCACAGAACATCAAAATACGAAGAAAACATTTTTAGATAGCATTCAGGACTTTTTTAACCGTACGGTCAACATAGCAGTTAAACACTACAAAATTACTATAGTTTCAGGATTGATCTCTGTGGTATTAGGAGTCATTATAATGGGAGTTTATGTACCACAAGAGCTATTTCCAAAAGTAGATCGCAATCAGTTTGCCATAGAAATATCATTGGCACAGGGGAGCAACCTAAACAAGACGGAGGCTGTGGTTAAGCGTGTGGAGGAGCTGTTAAAAAAAGATAATCGTATTGTTAATTACACCAGTTTTATCGGTGAAAGTTCACCGAGGTTTCATACAGTTTATGCTCCGAATTTGCCAGCTACAAATTATGCTCAAATTCTTGTAAATACGAGTTCAGATAAAGCGACAGAGGAAATTTTACAGGAGTATGATAAAAAATATACCGATATAGACCCTAATGCCTATGTAAGAATTAAGCAACTGGATATGGTTGCAAAACCAGCACCTGTGGAAGTTCGAATTTTTGGTTCGGATATCGCCAAATTAAAAAAATTAGGAGCGGAAATTATTGACCTTGCAAGAACGACTCCAGAGGCTACATGGTGTCGCACCGACTACAATGATATGCAGAGTACTATTCAGTTAGATATTAGAGCTGAGGTTGCTGCGAGGTTAGGATTAAGTCGTTCCGATATTTCCAATATGATTGCTATGAATATGGAAGGTATTAATACTACGCAATTATGGGACGGTGACTATCCGATAAACATTAAAATTAAAACTCCAAGTACAAAAACTGCGAGTATTTCTGATTTAAATGAGTTAATGCTGTTGTCACCTATTCAAGGTAGGGCAATCCCTTTAAGACAATTAGTGGACATAAAGCAAGCATGGAATGAGGGACAAATTGTAAGACGTAATGGTGTTCGGTGTTTAACAGTACTCGTGGATATTGAAAAAGGAGCCATTGCAAACAATGTACTTGGAAAGTTAAAGACAAAAATCGAGACCTTAGAAATTCCAGAGTCGTTACAAATTGGTTATGGAGGGGAATTTGAACTACAGGGAGAAAATTTGATTCCTATGGGATTATCATTATTTACCAGTATCATAAGTATATTCCTGATTTTACTATGGCATTTCAAAGAATTTAAACCAGCTCTTTTAAGCTTTTCAACAATGCCTTTGAGTATTTTCGGAGCCTCTCTTGGACTGTGGTTATTAGATTATCCATTTGGTTTCACATCTTTTTTGGGAATATTAGCACTTTGCGGCATTGTTGTAAGAAATGGAATTATCCTCATTGATTTTGCTAACGAAATACGAGTCGAACAAAATTTAAGTTACAAAGAGGCCGCTATTCTGGCGGCAGAAAGAAGAATGCGTCCTATATTTTTAACTTCCTCGGCTGCAGCAGTCGGAGTCATTCCGATGATACTTAGTAGGTCCAGTCTTTGGGGGCCTTTAGGAACTGTAATTGCATTTGGCTTAATGATGTCTATGATATTAACCTTATACGTACTCCCCGTACTCTATTGGTTGTTTTTTAGAAAAGAAGACAATACTTCGAGTGTGACCTATGAGAATCAAAAAATATGAACACCATGCAAATTAATGTAAATAGATATTTGTTTATACTGCTTGTGATAACTGGCGGGTATAAACTGCAAGGACAAGAAACCAAAATAAATTTAGAAGCGAGTAAAATTGCTGCACTTCAATACAGTTATGATATTAAAAATGGTAAACTTCGTGAAAAACAAGCCTTAAGTGCTAAGAAGGAGCTTTTGGCATCGTATTTACCCAAAATTGAAGCTACAGGAACAGGTGTGTTTGGCTTTGATGAACTCATTCCGAGTAGCTTTACAGGCAACTTGCGTGTTGATAATTTATATACTGCAGGAGTTTCACTTACGGAAGCATTGTATACAGGTGGAAAACGAAAGACAGGTAAATTGTTAGCGGATATTCAACTCGAGGTAAGCAAAATTAGATACCGACAAGCTAAAGACTCTGTAGTGCTAATAACAACACAAAAGTTTTGGCAATTAATTCAAATTCAAGAGCAGCACAAAGTTCTGGAGGCTAATGAAAAGTATCTCAACGGTTTGCTAAAACAGCAGGAGGATATGCTTAGCTCTGGTTTAATAGCCAAAAATGAATTGTTTACCGTAAAGGTAGAGTCGAGTCAATTAAAATTACAAAAGAGTAGGTTACGTAATTTACGAAAAGTTGCCCTACTAGATTTTGCCCTGTATACAGGGATAAGTTATGATTCTACAATGGTGGCTAACGATACATTTGATTTGACAAAAGTTCCGAAGTTTGAGTTTCCCAGGCCCCATTCTGCATTAGCTAAAAATAGGAATTATCAACTGTTGCAAAAATCTGTTGATGCTTCCAAATTATTAACACGAATGGAAAAATCCAATCAGTTACCAACCATAGCTCTAGGGGTGAATGCTTTACAGTATGGAAGTTTTGACGGAACTATAAAAAGCAATTTTGTCCCTTTTGCATTTGCAACAGTAAAGATTCCGATTTCTGCTTGGTGGGGATCTGAAAAGCACAAAACTAAACAACGAGAGCTCAATGAAGAAATTGCTACCAATACGTTGGGAAAAGTTAGCGATCAGTTAAAAATAGGTATTATGAATAGCTGGTACGAGCTTACAGACAGTCGTAAAAGAATAATGATTGCTAAGGAGACATTGAAGCTCGCTAAGGTGAATCTTAAATCTACTAGGGATAGATATGAGAGTGGACTAGCTGGCCTCACCGAACTCTTAGATGCTCAGCGTATACATATACGGTCTCATATGGAATTGATAAGCGCCTTTGCGACGTATGAAAATTCGGAAATATTGTACCTATATAATACTGGTCAAATTGTTATTCCTGAGTTAAATGATAACTAAAACAGAAGTTCTTAAACACGTAAAGAGCGATGAGTTTAGTCCGAATCAAATCCGATTAATTCCAATCGCTACAAAAGAGTTTTTGGCTAAAGGTATAGTTAGGGTTCGAATGGAAGATCTCTCGAGAATAGCCCGCATGTCCAAAAAAACAATTTATAATGAATTTACAAGCAAGGATCAATTGATCCTTGTTTGCATTCATAATTTTTTTGATGGTTTATATTTTGATTCAATAGCTGCTTTTGAAGTGACGTGTTCCAAAAAAGAAAAGTGGGAGGTATTAATCAAGTTATATTATATAAACTCCTTGAGAATATCATCAGAATGCTATCAGGATTTACTTGGACATGACAAATACCTTAAAGCATTCAAAACTAGCAGGGCCAAATTCATAAATTTTATAATAAATAAGATTCATAAGGAAAGATCCGATACATTAAAAGTACTCATGTTCGCCTATGTAAACTCGATCTTTTCTATACTCTCTGGGAGTTTAAATGAGGCAAGCAAAAACAAGTTCGAAAAGGTAATAGTTCCATTTTACGCACTAGGATTAACTTACATTGAAGAGCATGGCGATTTATAAAAAACACCAGACTGGGTTTCGTTGCAGAGAAACGAGATGTATTCAGATCTGAGAATTAAATCAAAAATAAACGCTTTTAAGGGGATTGCGCTGTCACAAGTTATAGGAGTCAATTGCTTCGGATAGAGGACAAGAGAATATGATTGTGTTATACGAATTTATAAAAGCACTAATATACACTTATGACTCAACTAAAAATTTCTTTGAAAAAAAAATAGCAGGGCCTAATTTTCTTGATACCTACCTTGGTAGTACTTTTTTATCAGAGTTCCTAAATGCGCAGCCGCAGTACAAATGAATGCGTTATAAAGACTTGAATTGATCTTACTGTCAAATAGAAACAGGTAGCCAATTCCAAATAGGAATACGAAGGTTATCGCGAGTGTATAATATTTTTTCATGTCATGATGAGTTAAGCAATTTTCAAGGTGAAAAGATAAGGAATTTGCGGTTTCCATACTAATTTTTGCTAACTGTATGCCATAGCAGAAAAGTGCTATAGAGCGAGGCGTCTATAGAAATCATTGTTAAGGAGAAGTATTGGAACACTAGGCAACCCTTGGGGGAAGCTGCCAGCTTATACCTTGCAATAGGTACTTCTAAACTGTTTTGGAGTCAAATGTTCAAAACGCTTAAAGGCGGCCGAAAAATGGGTTGGATTTTTATAGCCAACCAAATCAGATACCTCATATATGGGTTTGGTGGTATGCAATAGTAATTCTTTGGCCTTTTCCATACGCAAGTTTTGGGAGTATTCCGAAATGGTAACTTCAAATACACGTTTAAATTCCTTTTTCAACACGGTATCATTCAATAAGACCCGCTTTGACAGTTCTTTTACGGATAACTGTTCTCCCAAACTTTTGGCGATGAGGTTTTTTACGGTATACATCTTTTTTACTAACGATTGCGGAGCCTGTTTGTTCGGATTTTGCTGCAATTGTAAGCTGACCAATTCCAAAACACGCGATTCTAAAAACAGGCGTTTTAAGAGTCCTTCGTATTCATTGGTAAATAAATCTGTCAGTATTTCCTGTGTTCTCGGGCAGAAAGAGGTACTGAAGTTAATGCAATTATCATTGGCAGCTGTGTACTTTTTCAATTTCGGAAATAGCGTAATAAGTTGATGCTTCTTAATAAACTCGTAATAGAAACGCACTGTTAATTCTCGATAGGGCAGGTCCTTGTAATACTGTATGGTTCCTTTTAAGTTATTTGAGAAGTACAAAATTCCTTCTTGTTCCGATTGTACCATCTCTTTTTTGGTACACTGCACAATTTTTTCGCCCTGAACCAAAAAGGATATTTCCAGTGCATTGATATTACTGCTCTTGGCCACTCGGGTGTTTTCATTAAAACTTCCTTGAAAATATTCTAAGTGCAGACCATCAAAAGAATGACTGACTAAATAGCCAGTGCCTAAAGCCGATTTTAAGGCGTGCTTTTTTGATACTAAGCCACAGTTTAAAGAAGAACTTGCTTCGTCAAACAGCGATTGAAGGGTAGGGTTGTTGTTTTGCATTGTTTGGTATAACGACTCTACAAAATTAAATTTAATAAGTCTAAATAAGAAAGAAAAACGCGACTTTATTTTCACAACTATTCCCACGGGATAGGAATAGGTTTTTTTACTATTAGTAAACAAATAATCGGCTTTATACTTTGTAGGTCTGCTAAAGCACAAGATGGCTAATGGTATGAAAATAGGGAATCTCATGCTGTTTGGTGTTTAATAGCGTGTTTTTGGGGTTTGTTTACGTCAAATTCATCTTGTTAACATTCAGGTTACAAAAAAGTAGCTTAGTCTAAAAGTTTTCTTAACTTGAAAAATATTTACAAATAGTAAAAAATGTATTGATTTGTGAAGAGAATTTTAACTATTGTAAAAAAGAAACAAAATGACTACCAAAAAACTTTTACTGCTACTACTAACCAATCTTTTGTGTTGGTGTTTTTATGGACAGTCCTCCATTTCAGGAGTGGTTAGCGACGGAAGCTTTCCGTTACCAGAAGCAACCGTAATGATTACGAATTCAACATTAGGTACAACCACTGATTTCGACGGAAACTTCACAATTACGAATGTGACCAAAGGTAAAATAAGCGTACAAATATCTTACATCGGTTTTAAAACCAAGACAGTAGAGGTGATTGTTAAGGAAGGAAAAAATAACTTAGGGTTGTTACTTTTAGAACAAGCTTCACAAAAGTTAGATGAGGTCTTAGTGTCCAGTTCTCGTAAAAACAGCGAGGCGAGAGCGCTGAGTATTCAAAAGAAATCTATGAGTATATTAAACGTTATTGCGGCGGATGGAATTGGGAAATTACCAGACAGAAATGCTGCAGAAACCGTTCAGAGAATTCAAGGGGTGTCTATTGAAAGAGATCAGGGAGAAGGACGATTTGTTTCGGTACGTGGATTGCCGCCATTTTGGTCATCAACGACCATCAACGGAAACCGTATTCCAACCGCTGAAGAGGAAACTACCTCACGTGCTACGGCCTTTGATTTTTTTCCTTCAGAACTGATTTCCTATGTACAAGCAGCAAAAGCGTATACTCCTGACATGGAGGCAGACGGTATTGGTGGAGGGGTGAATTTTATCACGCAAACGTCACCTACCAAGCAACTGTTCAACGTAAATATAGGTGGCGGATATAATGATAAATCAGGAAAACCCGTGTATAATGCCTCGCTTACCTACGGAGATAAAAGTGCAGATGGTAAATTTGGTTTTATCCTCAACGGTTCGTACTGGAACAGAAATTGGGGAACCGACAATTTTGAAGCCAGAAGAAAAGGAGATGAAGGAGTTTTTAGAATGGAGCTCAGAGATTATAACGGAGTGCGTATCACTACTGGATTGAATGCAGCGATGGAGTATAATTTTACAACGGAACACAAAATGTATTTTCGAGGAGTGTACGGAACCCTATCTGATACAGAAACACATTACAAGCACCGCGTTCGTTTTGATAAGTTCAGCAGTGCCACCAATACAGCACGTGTAGAGCTTCAGAATATTTATAACGAGTTAATCACTGAGATGATCGGAGGTGAGTTAGGAGGGGTGCATAAAATGAAGCATGGCCAAATTGATTGGAGCATGGCTACTTACCACAACGAGTTTCGCTATGGTGATATCCCCGATGCTAACAATAAGAGTTACTACGTACTCAAGTTCAACCAAAACAACGTGGGGATTAATCCAAACTATTTAGATAACAGACCAAAATCGGCGGGTGGAGCTGGTGATGATAGAGCTTATTGGAAGGCTGACGGAGGTTTGTTAGATTACAGTAATACGGATGCTTTGTTTGGATTTTTCAGCAATCCATCGTTCAAAATGTCGGCGGCTAATATGACCTTTGCAGATCTTGAGTTGTACAAAATATCAATTAAAGAACGCGATAATATTGTCGCTGCCCTAAATTACGAATACCGAGTAAACGATGCTTTTAAACTAAAAGTAGGGACTAAGTTTAGAGATAAAGATAGGAGAGCTACTTTTGAAGATTTGTATTACGGATGGTCAGGGGCAACCGCCGCACCTACTTTGGCAGCTTATGGTTCTCAACTTATGGAACAGCCTGGTCGCGCAGACTTTTTACAAGAAATGGGATCGAATATCCAAAACTCATTTGGTCCGGTACTTTCAACTGATGGAATGAAGGAATTTTGGAAAAATAATCAAGGGAACTTATCGGTATTGCCAGGTGACTCTTCTGCATTGCAATTTAATAGTGGTTTGGGGAGAAATTTTAATGTCGATGAAACCCATTTGTCTTTTTACGCAATGGGTACCTTGGTCGCTTCACCACAATGGACGGTGTTATCAGGGATAAGAACTACTAAAACGGAAACGAAAGTCGCTGGCTATGTAGTTGAAAATAACGTATTAAAAAATGTGGCAAACACCAAATCGTACTGGGCAGTTTTACCCATGTTGCACGTCAAGTACTCGCCGGTAAAAGACATGAACCTTCGCTTCGCGGCTACCAGAAGTTTCTCAAGACCAAATTTTGGTGATATCTCGCCGTCGGGAACTTTTATCTCTTTTGACAATGAATTCAAAGGTGGTAATCCAAATTTAAACCCTACCTTTTCTTGGAATTTCGATCTCTTAGGAGAATACTATTTTGAGAATGTTGGTGTAGTTAATGCGGGTGTTTTTTACAAGTCAATTACCGACCCTGTATTTAACGATACCTATCAAGGAACCTACAATGGTATTGCTGGTGTTGAGTTCAGTACTCCAGTGAATGGCGCTGACGCGTGGATTGGAGGAATTGAATTGGGTGTAAACAAACGATTTGACTTTTTACCAGGGTTTTGGCAGTACTTCGGTACCCAATTAAATGCAACTTTTATGGATTCTGAGATGACAAAACCTAGTGGGCGTAAAGTATCGACACCGTATCAGGCAGGAACGCTTTTCAATGCGCAGCTATTTTTTGAGAAGGAAGGAATCAATGCTCGTATTGCTTTCAATCATAAAGGAAGTTATGCCATAGGTTTTGGAGAGCGCGATATTGATGATGTGTATTATGGAAAATACAATACTCTCGACTTTTCCGCTTCGTATCAGATAGGAAAAAATTGGACCTTGTATACAGATATCAATAATATACTCAACAATCCATTGATTTACCATTACGGTAAAACACAAGATCGACCAAAACAAGTAGAGTACTACGGTATTAAAGGAAATATTGGAGTTAAGTTCTCCATAAACTAGATTTTTCATTGACTATTCAATGCTGTTTAATCGAGTTGAGCCCTCTGCAATAGAGGGCTTAATTCACTAAAAAATTATATGAATTTACGATTTATACTTCGAGCCTCGTTGGCCTCTTTTGGGACCTATTTTTGCATGTACGCATTCAGGAAACCCTTTGCAGTGGCCTCGTATAGCGATTTAGACTTTTGGGGAGTAGATTATAAGATTTGGCTGATTATCGCGCAGATTTTGGGATATACCTTGTCAAAATTTGCAGGAATCAAGATCATATCAGAAATGCCTTCACACAGGCGTTTGTGGTATCTTGTTGGTTTTATCGGATTTGCTGAGGCAGCCTTATTAGGATTTGCTGTCATTCCGGCTCCTTACAATATATTCTGCCTCTTTTTAAACGGTTTGCCATTAGGAATGATATGGGGAATCGTGTTTTCGTATTTAGAAGGACGACGTGCCTCTGAGTTACTGGGAGTCATTTTATCCTCAAGCTTTATCATTTCATCGGGCATCGTGAAGTCGGTAGGGAAATGGACCATGGATCATCTAGGAGTGTCAGAATTTTGGATGCCTGTAACTACGGGAGCCCTCTTTATTTTACCGCTGGTCGGTTGTGCGTGGTTGCTCGAAAAACTACCAGCTCCGGATGCGGAAGACACCTATCAAAAAACACTTCGTTTACCGATGACAGCTAAAGAGCGTAGTTCATTATTTGAACGATTTGCAGGACCGCTAATCTTAATTGTGTGCTTTTATACCTTACTGACGGCAGTACGAGATTTTAGAGACAATTTTGCCCGCGAATTGTGGGATAGTTTAGGCTATCAGGAGGCTACGATTTACAGTATTTCAGAAATTCCGATTGCCTTGGTTGTCCTGGCTATTTTTGGTTATATCGGAACTGTCGTGAAAAACTATCAAGCCTTTATGTATTATCATTTTGTACTGTTAGTGGGCTGTGCAGCCATTGTAGTCTCTACTTATTTATTTCAGTTGGGCTGGCTGAGTCCGGTGGTTTGGATGATTATTTCTGGTCTGGGCTTGTACGCCGCTTACGTACCGTTTAACGGAATCTTTTTTGACAGAATGATTGCAACGTTTAAAATTAAAGGGAATGTAGGGTTTCTTATTTATATCGCAGATGCCTTTGGTTACTTGGGAAGCATCGCCATTTTATTTTACAAAAATTTTGGAAGAGCAGAGTTGACTTGGTTGCGTTTTTTCGTTGAAGCGCTGTACGTACTCGGTTTTGCAGGTCTCGGAATCACCGTGTATTGTATGTATTCCTTTAGAAGAAAGAAGAAAAAAACAGAAAATATAAAACAATTGATTTATGAACAATAATTATGATTTATTGGTAGTAGGAGGAGGCGTACTAGGTACTTTTCATGCCTATCACGCATTGCAACGCGGCTTAAAAGTTGCTTTGATCGAGAAAGATGCCAGACCTCAAAGTGCTACCGTCCGAAATTTTGGACAGGTAGTTCCTTCAGGAATGAATCAGAAATGGCAAAACTTTGGAAGAGAGAGTTTGGCACTTTACAAAAACATCCAAGCTGAATTTGACATATCAATTCGGCAAAATGGTACCGTATACCTGGCCTCTGATGAGGAAGAACTGACCTTGTTAGAAGAACTTTATCAAATAAATCGCTCAAATGATTACGAATCAGAGCTATTGACAAAAGCGAGCTGCTTGGAGAAATATCCAGGACTCAAGTCTTCGTATGTAAAAGGAGGACTGTTTTTTCCGCAAGAGGTAACGGTTGAACCTACTGTAATGATTCATCGCTTACACGAATACATGCGAACTCAAATGCAAGCTGACCTGTTTTTTAATACGGCGGTGCTCGACGTACAGAGTTCGGGAGCATCAACGGTGGTTACGACAGCGACAGGAGCTGTTTTTAAGGCAGCAAAGGTAATTATCTGTAACGGTAGTGATTTTCAATTACTCTTTCCAAAACTGTACCGTGAAAGTGACTTAATCGTATCTAAATTACAGATGATGAAAACCAAGCCTCAGGCTAATTACGAATTGAAAGGATCTATCCTAACGGGGTTAACGATTCGCCGATATGAAGCGTTTGAAGAGTGTCCGTCTTGGGAGGCAATCAAGCAAAACGAACCTACGGATACTTTTGAGCGTGAATTTGGTGTTCATATACTCTTTAAGCAGGCCGTAGACGGATCTGTTATTATCGGTGATTCACACGAGTATGCTAGCGCTGAGCACAGTGCCGAGTTAGGCTATGATTTAAAGGAAGAAATAGATGCTTTTATGATTGCGGAAGCTAAAAAGATCTTCGATTTACCTACCTATGCTATTGAGCAGCGTTGGGCAGGGTTTTACAGCCAATGCAAAACACAAGATGTGTTTCAGTACAATGTGGACGACAACATACATATTGTAACCGGTATTGGAGGGAAAGGCATGACAGGAAGTGCCGGATTTGCACAAAAAAATATATCTGAATTATTTAATTTAACACATGTTAGGACCTATTAAAATGGTTGTTTTCGATATGGCGGGAACAACAGTAAATGAACAAAACGTAGTATATAAAACCTTGCACAAGGCAATTGAAGCACACGGAATCGATGTCGCATTAGCAACCGTGTTAAGGCTGGGTGCTGGAAAAGAAAAGTTGCAAGCCATCAAAGATGTCTTGGAACAAGTAGCTCCTGATAAAATAGACCGTGCTGCGGTAATTTTTGAATATTTTAAAAGTGCCCTAACCAAGGCCTATAATTCCTTGGCTGTGGAGCCTGTTACGGGAGTTGATCTACTATTGCCAAAACTGAGAGCCGCTGGAATTAAAGTGGTACTGAATACTGGATACAGTGGGAGTATCGCTCAATCGTTACTTCAGAAGTTACAATGGGAGCAAGGACGTGAATACGATTTGTTGGTGACTGCCAGCGATGTAGTTCAAAGCCGTCCTCATCCGGAGATGATAGAACTTGCCATGAAGACCTTGCTAGTAGAAGACCCAGCACAAGTGTTAAAGGCGGGAGATTCGGCTATTGATATTGAAGAAGGTAAAAACGCACGCTGTGGCGTGACTGTCGGTGTGCTTTCGGGCGCCCAAACAACAGCCCAATTGGAAAGTGTAGCTCCTGATTTTATCATTGATTCACTAATCGATTTACCAGCGCTTTTTGCTTCTTAAGCTCCAAATTCTTCATTGAAAATCCACATCGGGACCTTGCAGTGCAGCGTTGCTTGAATAGCCTGTCTAAATTGTCACTGCTCGGAACCGATGTATTCTTTAAACTTCCCAATGCACTCCGGAAATTTCATGAGCTGCCAATTGTAACAACCAACGAATTGGCAGGAGAAGTGTTGAGATTGTCCGCACAATTTTGAAAAGAATCCTTTGTGTATCATCCAATCTCTCGTCGCTAAGACACTTTTGTTAAAGAATAGTTCAATAAGCCAATGTATAACTGTTTATAGTCACTTCTAAGCAAGGAATAGGAGAGTTTAATAAGCTATTTTGGTTGCTTGTGTAAGGAGCAATTTGTTGTTTTTTAATTAATTGTAAAAAATAGGTGTCCGTAGTATCTATTTAATGTTAGGGAGTTTAAGCTTGTTTTAACAATGTGATTTAGTGCTATTTGTTTTTACTATTAGTATATTTTTGATTAATAAATTAACTTATAGTAAATTATATTATGAAAAAACGACCCTTTATTCCCATGTTCGTATGCCTCTTTTTAATGGCGCTTCTAAGTTGTCAAAACGATTTTGACTCCGACGATACTAATCCGAAATCTCAGCGTAAAACAGCGGGGAAATCAGATAAAAAAAAGAAAGTGTTATTGGTAGGTATAGACGGACTGCAGTTTGAAAAAATCAATGGTACAGCAACGCCAAATTTGGACAAGCTAAACATTAAAAAAGGCTTTTCTGGAGGTATTTCCGGAACGCGTTCGGAACAAAAAACAAAGAGTGGTCCTGGGTGGACAACCATTCTAACAGGTGTGTGGATAGATCAGCACGGAGTGCCTGATAACAGTACCTCTCATACGTCTAAAGTACCTAGTGTGTTCAAATACATCAAACAGCACAATCGAAATCTCGAAACAGCAAGTGTTGCCACTTGGGCGCCAATTCATGACTTTTTAAGAATTGATTTGTCTGATATCGACTATCCGTACAAAGGTGGAAATGACGATACTGCCGTACAACGTGCCGTCAGTGAATTGACCAATCACAATCCTGACTTTCTCTTTGTTCACTTAGACGAGGTAGATGTCGTTGGACATTCCAGTGGTTTTGGTGCCAGCTATGATGCAGCTATCCGCAGGGCTGATAGTCGTTTTGGTACTATTATGACCGCTGTGGAACAGCGTATGAATACCAAAAATGAAGATTGGTTGGTATTGGTTACGACAGATCACGGAAGAGAGTCGAGTGGCTACAATCACGGAAGTCAAACCACCTCGGAGAAAGTCATTTTTATCGGTATGAATCAGGCGGGTAACGCAGCCTTTACAACTTTCGTAAATACTGTTCCAAACCAAGGATTCGGCGGTGTTTACGGGGCTATTCCACAAACGGCATTGATACCTACAGCACTCACGTATTTAGGTGTTCCTATCCGTAAAGATTGGCAATTAACATCGAGTTCTTTGGTGGGAAATGCAGGAGTGTTGGCATTGATGATGAAGAATGCAAATACCCTGTACTGGAATGCCAATGGAGGAGGAAGTGTTAGTATTTATAGAAATGGACAGTTCTTAGCTACTACGGCTGCCTCAGCCCAAGAGTATACCGATACTACACAACCGAAAGGAGTTAACAACTACACTGTTGTTTACAACGGACAAACTGCCTCAGTGAGCACTAATAATGCCAATATCATAGCTTGTTTAGATTGGAATGACACCCTAAATAACAGGGCGTACTTTTTTAAAGACGACGCGTCTTATGTTCGTTATAACAAATTAGCTGACAAAGCGGATAGCGGATACCCGAAGCCGACGAACAACAGTGCTTGGCCGGGCTTAGGAGCTTATGCAAACAACCTATCTGCAGCGTTTAAATGGCATAATCACAAGGCATATTTCTTTTTAAATGACGGGAGGTACTTGCGTTACGATATGAATGCTGACAAGGTAGATTCAGGTTATCCTGTAGCAATTACGAATGGTAATTGGCCCGGTTTAGCAGCTTATAAAGACAAAATAATTGCAGCGATTAATTGGAATAACTCGAAAGCCTATTTCTTTTTAAATGACGGGAGCTACCTACGCTATAGCATTAGTAGTGATCGCGTAGATACGGGGTATCCCAAACCCATTACAAACAGTTCTTGGCCTGGTTTAGGAGCTTATGCTCAGAAAATTTCAGCAGCTGTGGATTGGAATACTACGTATTGTTATTTCTTCTTAAATGATAAAACCTATATCAAATACAATAAAATTACTGACAAGGCGGTAAGCGGGTATCCATTACCTGTGAATGGAAGTACTTGGCCAGGACTATAATTTCAATGGAGCTACCTTCGGGTAGCTTTTTTTATGCATTGGTATCAGCGTAAAAATACAACACGAGCATCAGGCAGTCTTTGGATCCTTGATTGACAGGTACGTGAGGCAGACGGCCGTTAAAATACAAAGAATCCCCTTCGTTAACTTCAACACGGGTGTCCTCTATAATATAGGTACAGCTCCCTTTTAGTACGTATTTAAACTCCCAGGCGTCTGTAATAACTTTTTCTCGTTTGGAATTGGGGGCTACGTTTAAGAGCACGGCCTCAAACCCAACTGCATTTAAACTCTTTCCAAAAATTTGGTAATAGGTAAAGCCCTTGGCTTCCATTTCTTTTTCTAGAACCTGTTGCTCTTCACGGCGAATCAATAGGTACTTGCTACCTGTCTTTTTTTCTACGCCTTCAAAAAAAGTACTTGCATCGATTTCTAAAGCGGAAATAAGCTCTAAAAATACGGGGAGAGAAGGAATGGTTCTACCGTTTTCAATACGGGAAATTAACCCATTACTTACACCGGCGTCACTGGCGAGTTTACTTATCGTTATTTGTTGTTTTTTTCGAATTTCTTTGATTCTTTTTCCAATGCCGATCAAAAAGTCATTCATGATATTTATCTTATTCGAATACTAAGGTAGGTAAAAAAACTAGTATGGTAGTACGGAATTGAGAATCCTAACAGTTTTGGTTTACATTGTTAAAAATTAACTTAGCGGAAACAAGAGTTGCTTAGAAATTTTAACCGGGATTCAGCAATTCAAAACTCCATTTTAGCAATTGTCGTTCTCAACATCCGAAAAAGAATATGATTTTTGACTCAGGGGAAAGGTTACCGTGAATAGAAGAGAAAAAGAACAAGCAAAATCTATTTAGCTGACCTTTCAGCTTATCATAATTTTTGTTTTAGTTTTGAAAATCACCTCCATGTCATTAGGGAGGTGATTTAATCCCATTTAAAGAGTTTTTGTTCATTTATTACATATTTGGTAATAGGCTTCAACTTTTTTAGAGTCTCAGGATGTACGCCCATTTCAGTAAAAAACTCAATTTCACCGGAAGCGTTTTTACCATACCAGTATTGTGCTTTACCCTGTATAAAAAATTCGGAATCGGGAGTCAGCGTAACCTTTCTAAAATTATCAACTATTATGTGATTAACTTCGATATTTAAGGCTCCTTCATGGGAGCAATTCACATATACGAACCGATCCGTATCCCAAACTACGCAGGGCGAACTGAACGGGTAGAATTCCAATATTAGGACGATAATTCCTGCTACTGCTACCCCTAATGCGGAAATCACGAGGGGTTTATTCGTACGGGTTGGAACATACCCGGAATAATCTTTCATAATTTCGAGAAGCTCATTACTAGGAATTCCAGCATTGTTATTCTTGTCTTTTACGTACTTATTATAGTAGTTAATAAGCGTTCGAGAAGACATTTTGGCGTTCTTGTATTCACGGTATTTTTCAGAAGTCATAACTTCCTCATTAAAATAAGTTGCCCGACTGTTTATCGATTCCATACCTGAGTCTTTTTCAAGGGTATTGAACACTTTGACTAGTAATTTCCTTATTTCTTCTTTTTTCATCTTTAGTTGTTGATTATTAGGGTTTTCAAAAGTAGAAAATGCATGGAAAATGCCGTGATGGATATCCGTAAAATGGAAAAAATCTTTTCCATTTATTTTCCAATATTTTCTTGGGTGTCAACGGAAAAACCTTTCAATATTTGCCTCAGAATTTAATGAGTATTCAAAAATAACAGCTTACTCAAATTAAATTTTTTACAGTGTTTTTAACAATGAATTGGAAACTGGGAAGTAGTCCTTTTTAGAGTTAAAAATACTCACTTCCCTAAAAAAGAGAAGCGCGCCTCTTTTAAAAATTGCATGCCAAATCAGGTATGAGCTGTCTCTGAGTAAAGTACTCGGACAGGATAATTAGTATCAATTTTTAAATAGAATTTTATTATGAAACGTTTTTTTATAATATTCATATTAGTAGTTGCCAATCATTCTTTTATCGCTTGTAGCGACTTGTCAGAAAATTTAAAAACAGAGGAAAACACCATAGAATCCACAGCCGAAGACACCGGAGGAGATAATGACCATGACCCAGATGAAGATCCAGATGAAGGTCGTGGGCAATCAGCAACAACAACTGCTGAAGATACGGGAGGAGATAACGACCATGACCCAGATGAAGATCCAGATGAAAGTCGTGGACTGTCAACTACAACGACTAGTGAAGATACGGGAGGAGATAATGATCACGACCCCGATGAAGATCCAGATGAGGAAGGTGTTACACCTAAAAAACCAACAACAACCAATACCGGAGGGGATAATGATCACGATCCGGATGAAGATCCAGATAGTGAAGCGATTGAGGTAGGTAAATAGGTAATAAAGTATCGTACAATTACTTGTCAATTGTAATATATTAGGAGGATGAAAGAAAAAAGAAATTCATCCTCCTTTTTTTTGTGTTTAACATTGATGATGGTACTGTCGACTCGTGCCCAAACGATGTTAGACCCCCAAAAATTTGTAGTGGATACCTTGAGAGCTTCCGTAAAGAACGAAGTACTGTTTTATAGAAAAACTGGTGCCTTGACGAAATCGTTGCGCTTGGCAAAAAAGCTAGTAACCATAGAGCCTTTCAATCCTAGTAGTACCGAAGTAGACTATTATCGGATAGGGTATATTTACAATAATCTTCTGAATAAAAAGGACAGTGCCTATCATTATTATACAATAGCAACTGAGCTGGCAGAAAAATACGGGTTGTACAAAAAGCAAGTCCGTGCTTTGCGAAATAGAGCAGTGATCAATTCGGACCTCGGACTCTATCAATTAAGCGATACGCTTGCCATAAAAGGACTCGCGATTGCGGAAGATAACGGATTTCAAAATTATGTGGTTCAGTTAAGAAATACCGTGGCAATTAATTTGAATGAACGAGGAAGGGTAAGCGATGCTATTAACTGGTATGCTAATGCTTTTAAAGGAACGAATGATTTGGAAAAAAAGTGCCGTTACCTTAATAACATGGCGGTCAATGAATTTGATAGTGATCATTTGAAGAGGGCAGACAGTATTTTTAAATTAGTGAAAAACCTATCAAAAGATCGTAAAATAACCAACAGTTTAAGAGCGAGGATTTTGCAAAACTCGGCGTTTGTGACCTTTACATTAACAGGTAAAAATATTATTCCCGAACTAGAGCAGGCAGCGCAGGTGTTTGAAAGAGAAAATAGGAATAAGGCACTGATATCGAACTACGCGAAAATGTGTGCCTACTACCTGAAGAATGACAAAAGAAAACTTAAAAAATACGCCCTCAAAATGGAGGTCCTGGCCTCTAAAATCAATAACGAGATGTATGAAATTGACGCTTATCATTGGTTAATTCTCGCCGAAGATTCGCCATATCGACTAAAAACCTTGTACGAGAAGCGTGAAACGTTGCGCAAGCAAATGACCAGTAGATTAAAACAACAGCAATCATGGGTTTTGAGTAAAACCTATGACGCGGATAGGGAAAAAAAGAAACGATTGGTGTCAGAATCTAAATTAGCACGTCAGAAATCGGCGAATGCCGAGCAAGCGCTGATAATTGAGCGAGAAAATTCAGAAAAGCAAGTATGGGCATTCTTCGGGCTGTTTACACTGCTGTGCTTTAGTTTCTATTATTTTTATGAACGCGCCAAAACCAAAAAGGAGAAAATTATTGAAGTATATAAGACAGAAACCCGCTTAGCGAAAAAAATCCACGATGAATTGGCCAACGACGTATACAGAGCTTTAACACGTGTGGTTAGCGGTCAAGCTTCACAAGAGATTCTAATAAGAGACCTAGAAAATATTTATTCACAGACGAGAAATATTTCTCACGAGTACAATCCGGTAGTGACGGGAGAACAATTTGAAGTCTATTTAATAGACTTGTTTAAGGATTTTTCAAACGAAGATTGCCGTGTGATTTACAAGGGCCTTTCAGGGATAGGGATTGGAAAATTAAGCACCGAAAAACAGATTGTTCTCTACCGAATATGCCAGGAGCTTTTAGTCAATATGAAAAAACACAGTGAAGCGAGTTTGGTGGTGTTTGCTTTTGAATCAAAAAATCAGCAGTTAGCGGTCAGGTACAAAGACAATGGTATAGGGCGATCAGCGTTAAAATTGAAAAATGGTCTTGAAAATATGGATTCCCGTATTAAAGCAATCGGAGGTTCCATTAAATTTGATACAGAGGTAAACAAAGGTTTTACTGCAATGTTTCATTTAAATAATTAGTTATGTTTCGTAAAGTACTGATAGCAGAAGACACCGATTATATGTCAAGTGGAATCCGAATGGCTTTGGAGGGATTGCAAATTCAAGTAGTTGAGTACGCTCAATACTGTGATGAAGCTTTTTTGAAATTTAAAAAAGCATTATTGGACAAGGAGCCTTTTGATTTGTTAATTAGTGATTTGTCGTTTATTGAAAATCCAAACCCACAAAAAATAAGTGAAGGTGAAGAATTGATAGCAGCCTTGCGAGCACTGCAACCATCGTTGAAGGTTATTGTGTTTTCTATAGAAGACAAACCCTATAGATTACGACATTTGTGCAAGCAATTATCGGTTAATGCCTATGTATGGAAGTCTATACATGGTCAAAAAGAACTCAGAAAGGCTATTAGTGAGGTGTATGCCGGTCATTTTTTTATTTCACCTAAATTAAATGGGGTTTTAAAAGAAAAAGAATCTTTAGAAATTACGGAGTACGACGTGTTTTTATTAAAAGGACTGGCGGGCGGTATGGACCAACAAGAAATTAGCGATGCCTTGAGAAAAAAGGGAGTAAAGCCAAGCAGTCGCAGTTCTATCGAAAAACGATTAAAATTATTAAAAGAATATTTTAATGCGAATAATCCAACGCAGTTGGTTGCGGTGACTAAAGACTTTGGATTGATTTAATTATTCCAAAGTACTACGGATTTCCGTAGTTTTTTACTCAGATTTCAAAGTAAGTTTGTCTAAAAACAATGAAGTACCCGTATTTTTTCCTTTTATGTTGTGTCATCCCGTTGCTGCTGGCAATGCACCTGTCAAGTGATGAGGAGGCAAAAGATTATCCTGTAGTCTATGGATGTTTAGATCAAAAAAGAGCTCGCTGTGTTGGGGCCGTAAATTGCAAGGCTTGTAAAAATTGTAGGTATTGCAAGTATTGTAACAATGGAGGAGCTTGTGGGGTTTGTGAGCGAAATAGAAATAACAAGCAAACTACCTATACCCAGAGATATTCTCGCAGTTCTAAGGCTGCCAGGCTTGATAATACATCTTCTGCACAACTGAGTATCGCTCCTGCTCACGATAGCAAACTACTGGAGGAACCTGATTACCTAAAAGTATTAATTGTTCGAAAATTGTCTGCTGGAATTTTTCTCAATCCGGCATTTGATGCCAAAAAGACTGAAACGGTACCCCAAGGTGCTACGTTGAGATTGCTCGCTACGCATGGTGAGTGGATAAAAGTGCTGGTTGAATCATCTAATAACACGGGTTTTATTCATCATTCTTCAGTATATCTTTCGAATTAATTTTTAAATTATGGATATCCGTAAATGATTGCTTTTCAGTTCTATTAGTTTTGGGGTTGTATTAACAAAAATAGGAAAAAGTGGAATTAACTAACCAACTAAAAGAACTAGCGAGTAAAATTAAAAGTTTAAAAGATCAGATAGAGACGGAAGAGGCTACCAAGACTGCCTTTGTACTGCCTTTTATCAATGCCTTGGGATACGATATTTTTAATCCTACTGAAGTAATTCCAGAGTATACAGCTGATTTGGGATTAAAAAAGGGAGAGAAAGTAGATTATGCCATTATTAAAGATAAGCAACCCATACTTATTATTGAATGCAAACACTGGAGAGAAGATTTGACAACACACAATTCACAATTGTTTCGATATTTTCATGTCTCGAAATCAAAATTTGCCCTTTTAACTAATGGTATAGAGTATAAGTTTTACACAGATCTCGACGCATCTAACAAAATGGACGAGAAGCCATTTCTCGAATTTAGCATCACAAATTTGAAAGACGCTGTAATCGCAGAAATTCAAAAATTCCATAAAACGACTTTTGACATCGATAAAATTGTTACCAATGCCAGCTCTCTAAAGTATGTTAAGGAGATTAGAAAAGTTTTTGATCAGCAGTTAGCGAATCCTGAAAATGATTTTATTCGCTTTTTTACTTCACGAGTGTATTCGGGTAGGCAAACAGAGAAGGTGCTAGAACAGTTTCGTTCGTTGGTAACGAAATCATTGCATCAGTTTATTAGTGATCGTGTGAATGAACGTTTGCAAAACGCTTTGAATAGCGAGGAGAATAGCAGGGAAGAAGCCAGTGTTAAAGAAGAAATTAGCGAGTCTAAAATTGTGACTACAGAAGAAGAGTTGGAAGGGTTTCGCATATTGGTTGCCATCTTGCGAAAAAGAATTCCAGTTTCGAGAATTGCGTATCGAGATACCCAGTCTTATTTTGGGGTATTGCTCGATGATAATAATAGAAAGCCCATTTGTCGATTGCATTTTAACGGGAAGAAGAAGTATTTAGGAGTATTTGATGCTTCTAAGAAAGAGACCAAATACGTTCTGGAAAATTTAGAGGCAATCTACGATTACGATACTGAAATACTGAAAACAGTTGCGTACTATGAAGAAGGGAAGGAAGTTCCTGTCAGTTAAAAGAAATCACAGCAGTTATGCCAAATTAGTATTGACTGAACCGAGGCAAACCAAGCACGGAGAGCTAGGCAATTGGATGTAACGCTAGCAACAAAGTAGGGGAGCGATCTAAATTGTATCGCGTAAAAATTAATTAAGGGAAAAATAGATGAAAAATATAGTATTCATAAGTTCAATGGTCTTTTTACTGAGCGCATTTACAGGTGAAGAAGCTGAAGAGGTATATGTTTGTACAAGTACCTCGAGTAAAAAGTATCATTTAAAAAAGTCTTGCCGAGGACTTGTACGATGCAAAGCTACGGTGAAAAAGACTTCTTTAGCTAAGGCCAAGAAATATGGACGGACCTTATGCAAGTGGGAAAAGAAAATGAAAAAGTAAAAAAACCTCCGTATAAAACGGAGGTTTTTTTATCCCTGTCTGTTCTAATGTCTTCCAATACGTGTAAGGCGATAAATGGAATTTCTGAGAAGCTTTGGTTCAAGATTTCCTTATTGCTATTCAAAGTTGTGAAACGTGAGCTCCTCCCACTAGATAGTTTTTTCAGATAACTAAGAAGGGTGGCCGTTTCTTATTTTGTGTTGTTACAAGGTTGGCAATTGATAACTACAGCGCAGTTATTCGTGTGTTGGGGATTTTAAGGAATTGTCAGTAATGATGAGGGATTGCTGGATATCTGCTATGAATAACTTAAAAAAAGCTTTGAAATAAAAAAATACCAATTACCTTTATGGTGGATTAGAACATTAAAATTGTTTATTAATTAATTGCTAAATTAATCTACTGCACTTATGAAAAATTTACTTTTGAGCGTAGCGGCTTTGCTGTGCTCACAAATGACCTTAGGTCAATTGACAGGGGTAGATGGTGGATTGGGTAGCGGTTCCGGATCGGGATCGAGTTCCAGTCAATTATCATTACCCAATGTAGTTCCTCCAGCTCCTGAGGCTGCTGGTTTATCAAAATTTATTGAAGTTCCCGTTTCGCATTATACGGGCTTGCCCAATGTTTCTGTCCCTATTTACACGGTACAGGAAAAGGGAGTACAGATTCCTATTTCGTTGAGTTATCACGCTCGTGGTGTAAAGGTTGCCGAAGTGGCATCGAGTGTAGGTACTGGATGGTCATTGAATTACGGAGGTATCGTATCACGACAAATTCGTGGAAAAGCCGACGATTCTGCAGCAGGGAATACCTATTTAAAAAACAAAGCGCATTTTGCGGGCTATGCCCATAGTCAAACCATCAGAGCGCAGCAAAGTTCTGCAGAAGAGTTAGATGCGGGTTACGATTTTTATCCCGATCAGTTTACATTCAACGCAGGATCGGTGAGTGGTAAGTTTGTATTGGACTACAATACAGGAAAACCCGTGATTCAGAGTTTTGGAGATGTAAAAGTAGAAACGGTCTACGAAAATTCTAAAATTGTAGGGTTTCGCATCGTAGATACTGCTGGAAATACGTATTATTTTGGAAAATCAAAAGACGGTTTGCGCACAGGTAATGATTACGAGTACGCTAGCGGAAAGTCGATTTATTTAAACCGAACTGTAAACGATCCGCCGTCGGGTAGCGAAATTAATTACAGCAGTTGGAAGCTGATGGATATAACGACAATATACGGTGAAACTGTAAGTTTTTATTACGAAAAGGATAGTTTTAACAGGTACCGTAAAGCCTATGATGCTCATACGACAAATGGCGTAAGCAATGGCGCTGCCGGAATGAATACTATTGATGGTATTTATACTAAATTTTCAGCGGTTGCTTCACACGAGTACCGCCTCACAGAAATAAGGCACTCACAAGGAAAGGTTGTATTTAAACGTAGTGCTCAAGCTCGTGACGATTATAACGGTTATGCGTTGGATGCCATAGAAATTCACCGTATCAAAGATCCAAATAATATCAATGACAATACCTTGGTAAAAACCTATAAACTTACGCACTACTATACCACGAGCAGTGCAACGAGTAATATACTGCCGTATTTTACAAATCAAGCGATGTTTGGGAAGTCCTATAAGCGCATGTTTTTAAGCAAGGTGGAAGAGTTCAATAGTATAGGGCAAAAGCTACCGGGGTACGAGTTTACGTACAACCCACTGGTACTGCCGAGTAGGTACTCAACTTCTCAAGACTACTGGGGATATTTTAACGGTGCCAACAATGGTCCTTTTTTACGCATGTTTGACTACGGTACCTATAAACCTAATAGGCGGGTAGACCCGTTGAAATCAGAAGCCGGACTGCTGAAAGAAATTAAGCAGCCTACCGGAGGAAAAACATTGTTGACCTATGAAGACAACATAGGGTTGCCTCCCGAATATTTGCGCAATAGTGAAGTTGTGATTCCGGCGGTAAATCCACTGAGTCAAGATCAAACCAAGCGCAGTTATACCAAAAAAGATTTTAGTTATACTACGGCTTCGGGCTATGCACCCTTAACAGTGCCCTTACCGGACAATACCAAAGTGTATTATCGAATTTTTTGTAAGCATTTTCAGCAACCAGGGGTAACCAACATCCCCGATTGTATGTTTAACTTTACGGTAAATGGAGCAACGGTGGCTGTTGGTAGTGAGCAATTTTTTAATACTGGCGGAAGTCGAACAGCTACTTTAACGGTACATCCTAAAGTTATATCGGGAGTTGATGCCAACTTACATCGTAGCGATGCTTATGATTTTCAAATTGAATTGTGGTACGAATATATGGTGCCAACGGCCATGTACGCTGGAGGAAAACGTATTAAGCGTATCACAAAAGTGGACGGAGCTACGCAAATACACAAAGAATTTAGCTATGAATTTGGTGCCAATGCCACCAGTGGAGTGATTAATGCCCTCCCTAGTTTTGTGAATTCCGAAGCAAGTGAATTGGGAGGAGCTCGTGTATTAACTCATTATTTTAGTTCAAATAGTAGTTATGGAATGTTTCAGTCCAATGCTATTGGTTACGCGCGCGTAACGGAGTATCAAGGAACCAAAGCTGATAACCTAGGTAAAACGGAATACGATTTTACGGTGACCCCAGATGGTGCAGAGCGCAATCATCAATTTCCCTACCATCCACCAACGGATAATGAGTGGTTACGCGGGAAAAATATTGAAACTCGTATGTACCAACGCAAAGCAGACGACAGTTATAATCTGGTAAAACGAGTGTATAACAAATACGCCTACAGTGATCAAACCTATACTCGTGATTACAATTTACCTGGCTTTACAACGGTTGATATAGACCCGTTTGTACATCATCCTCGAGAAAAGTTTTATCGTTGGGAGCAAAACGATGCGACTGTTCAAAAAGTGCACAGTACTACCTTATACAAGCTACCGTTATTTATGCGTCAAGGGCGCACAGGAGGAAGTGTGGTAAATCCGGCGACTTCTGTTAACGGTTATCGAATTTACTACCTTACAGGCGGAACCTTACACCTAAAGTATACTACCGAATATAACTACTTTGGAGAAGTCCCTGATTTGGGAAGTACAAATTACCTAGCGAATACCTCAAATTATTTTTACGACTACGCTAAAAATTATCAAGTAAAACGTACTGAGGTAACCAATAGCAAAGGGAATATATTAAAAACGGAAATGACCTATCCAGAAAAGAGCAGTCCTTTAGGGGGGCAAAACCGAATTATCCCAATCAAAACGGTGAGTTATCAAGACGGTCAAAAGCTCAGTGAACAAGAAACTATATTTACTACTAGTGGGATAATTTTACCTAAAATTATCAAGGCATCTAAAGGTACTCAAACTACGGAAAACCGCATAGAATACCATCACTATGACAGTAAAGGAAATCCTACAGAAGTGAGTAAAACGAACGGGACTCACGTAGTATATATTTGGGGATACCAGCAAAAATTTCCGGTAGCGAAAATAGAAAATGTGCGATTAAGTGCTATTCCAGCGAATTATATCACGGCCATCCAGCAGGCTGCGGATGCCGATTTTGATCGCACCATGGATACTCGCAATGCGCAAGGAGTAGTCACAGCATTCAATGGAAAAGAAGGATTGTTACGTCAAAGTTTTCAAAATTTGCGCAACCTACCAGCACTTCAAAAGGCTACGATGACATTTTATACCTATGATCCTTCTGTGGGGGTAACAAGTATTAGTGACAACCGCGGTCAAACCGTGTACTATGATTATGATGCCTTTAACCGCTTAAAGTTTGTCAAGGACATGCATGGAAACATCTTAAAAGAAAACAGCTATCACTATAAAAATAACTAAGCCGCTATGAAACGTATTTTAACAAAACTAGCGAGTGCTGGTGCTGCGCTATTGGCCTTGTGTAGCAGTACTACACAGGCTCAGACCACCTCAGAGAATTACATTCTGAGCAAAACCTATAAAAAACCGACAACTAGTGCTGTTTCAGGAACTGACCGAGAACGCGTAAGTACAACGGTACAGTACATTGATGGATTAGGACGACCAACGCAGCAAATAGCCATGTTTGCTGGGGGAGAAGAACGCGTGTACAACGCCTTGCCTATGGACTGGAAAGTGAACAATGTTGGTTCTACTGAATTTTACTATCAAAATGGAGAGTCTTCAGAAAATAGTATTGTTTACGGAACCACCCCTTTTGGAGGATCAGATTTACTCTGGCAATGTAAGCCCGACGCTACTTCGGGAGCCGATGGAGGGTGGAACAGTCGATATTTTGAAATTGACCGAAGCAAAAGTTACCGTTATACGATTTGGATAAAAAAAACGGGGCAATTAAACAATGGATCTTCGTATCACGGCATCCAAAATGTGAACAATTTGGACGGTACGGCCAATGTAAATCCGTATTTCTGGGCTTCTAAACTTCCTAAAATAGATACCTGGTATTTGATAGTTGGTTTGGTGCATCCTGAAGGTTATACCGGAAGCGACACCGGAATAAGTGGACTCTACGATATGGAAGGTAAAAAGGTGGCCAATGGTGTGGAATACAAATGGGGAACAGCGAGTCAAACAAGGGTTCGCAGTTACCTTTACTACTGCACGGATATCAATACGCGCCAATACTTTTGGAACCCGATGTTTCAGGTAGTTGACGGTAGCGAATTGCGTTTGGACGAGTTGGTACGTCAGAAAACCTTGATAAAAGGAAAAGTAACTCCTAAAGATATTGTAACCCACAGTGAATACGATGTTTATGGACGACAATTAAAAGAATACTTACCCTTGGCCAAGGAAACTGCTGGGCAGCTTCAAACGGGAGCTATGGCTACGGAGATCAATAGCTATTACCAAGCAAAATACCCTACTGATTTTTCAGGAGTAGAATTACCAGAGGTCAATGCCTACAGTGAAAAAGTGGTAGAAGCCTCACCTTTAGGACGTGTATACGAACAGGCAGCACCTGGAAAAGACTGGAAAAAGGGGACTAGCTACTCAGCAAAGGGCTATACGAACAACAGTCATACTATCAAGTTTGAATACGACACCAATCATGGCAGTGAAGTGGCTCAGTATTACGTGAGTTTGAGTATGGCAAACAACACCTATACGCCGACTTTACACCGAGCTACGGCGAACAACGGAAACTATTTGGCTAAGCAGTTGTACAAAACGCTAACCAAAGATGAAAACTGGAAACCGTCAGATGGGGTAAATCATACTACTGAGGAGTTTAAAAACAAGCAGGGGCAAGTACTATTAAAAAGAACCTATAACAACCAACTAGCTCACGACACTTATTACGTATACGATGATTTTGGAAATTTGACCTATGTTTTGGCTCCAAAAATGGAGGCTAGCACAGCTACGATAGCAACGATTATTAGTAAACTAGATGCTTTGGGCTATCAATACAAGTACGATCAAAGAAACCGACTGGTAGAAAAGAAAATACCGGGAAAAGGATGGGAGTACATCGTATACAACAAAAGAGATTTACCTGTAATGACCCTGGATGCCAACAGTCGTAAGGAACATGCAGGAGGAAAGAATGATACGTGGCTATATACCAAATACGATGATTTAGGAAGAGTAGTATATACCGGACTTGGTGAAAATTTTCAAAGTCGAGAAGCCATGCAAGGTTATGCAAGTAGTGCAGCATATGCTGATACAGAGCAAAGAACCACTTCGTATTTTACTTTTGGAGGAACAAAAATTTATTATACAAAGAATGGACTTCCTACCAATGATTTAAGTGGCTTGTTAACGATAAATTATTACGATACCTATGTAGATTTACCAGTAGGTTTGAGCACGAGCATTACTACGAGCTATGGGGTAGTATCCACTAGCACAACACGTGGTTTAGCAACCGTAAGTAAGGTACGCGTGCTGGGGACTAATCATTGGACTACAACGGTAACCTACTACGATTACAAGGCACGTCCTATATACGTTTACAGCAAGAATGACTATTTAGGAACTACCGATGTGGTGGAGAGCAAGCTGGATGACTTTACGGGAAAGGTATTGGAAACTAAAACCACGCATCGAAAAACGGGGCAAAGTGCCATTGTTACAATCGATCGATTTGAATACGACCACGCAGACCGATTGGTGAGTCAGACTCAAAAAATAAACAACCAATATCCAGAACGAATTGTTCGTAATCACTACGATGCATTGGGGCAATTAGCTAGTAAACTTACAGGAAACGGTACTGCGGAAGGTTATCAATTTAGTTCGGGCATATCGGGTACAGAATTGCTCACCAAAACCAATACAACCACGGGTTGGAACAGTGCTTTGTTAACCAAAGGAAGTATTCAAGGTGACGGTTATGTAGAATTTCAGGCGGAAACTACGAATCATCCGTTGATGGTGGGGCTGAGTAACCTGAACTCTAATGTTGACTATACGTCTATTCAGTATGCGGCTTATTTGTCGTGGAATAAAGGACTGTTTATCTACGAAGGAGGACATTATGTAGGAGGTTTTGGATCCTTTAAAAAGGGTGATGTGATCCGTGTGGAGCGAGTAGGTTCAGTGGTGTACTACAAAAAAAACAACGAAGTTTTTTACACCTCGGTTCGTCCATCTATAGGGAAGCTCTTTGGAGATGTAGCGATGTATACGGTAGGTGCTGCAATCCGGGATGTTATCATCGTAAACAACAACCAAGGATTACAAAAGGTAGACTATAACTACAACATTCGCGGATGGTTAAAAAATATCAATCAAGATGCGGCTGTTGACAATGATTTATTTAACTTTGGAATAGCCTATAACGAGCACAGTGATGTGAGCAAGCGTTTGTACAACGGAAACATAGCACAAACGAGCTGGCAAACGGCTAATGATGGCCAAACACGTTCTTATACATACAGCTATGACGCCTTGAACAGACTGTTAAGCGCTACCGGGGGCAACACCTCGAATTACAACCTATCAGGTATTCAGTATGATAAAAATGGTAATATTTTAAATCTTATCAGACGAGGACATTTAAATACCAATGCTACGAGCTTTGGTGTGATGGACAACCTAGTTTATACCTACGATAGTGGAAATAAGCTCAAAAAAGTGTCGGATAGCGGAAATACTCATTATGGATTTAAGGATGGTTCTCATTCAAATGATGATTTTGGATACGATGCCAATGGTAACTTACTGTCGGATGCTAACAAGCAGATATCCAGAGTCAAATATAATCATCTGAACATGCCTACGGAGATTAAGTTTAATAACTCCAATACTAGAAAGATAAATTATACATATACGGCAGATGGTACAAAACTGAGAAAATTTACCAATGATAATGGTTCGGTTACTATAACAGATTACAGTAATGATTACATTTATAAGAACGGAGTTTTACAGTCGTTTAATCATACAGAAGGTTACTTAGAGCCAAACGGTAATGGTGGTTTTGAATATATATACCAACATACAGATATATGGAATAATGTAAGAGTATCTTATTCTGATAAGAATAATGATGGAATAATTACACCAAATTCTGAAATTCTACAAGAAAGAAATTTCTATCCTTTTGGATTAGAGCATAAAGGTTATAATAGTAATGTAATTGGAAGAAAGTATAATATAGAAACCTTTCAGGATCAAGAGTTTACAGGTGATTTAGGGTTGGATGTTCATGAATGGAGATATCGTATAGGTGATCCTGCAATTGGAAGGTTTTGGCAAATAGACCCACTAGCTGAAGATTATGTTTATAATTCTACATATGCTTTTGCAGAAAACAAACTTGGTTTAGGTATAGAATTAGAAGGTCTTGAAATAACAAGTTTTGACTTAAGGCAAACAAGAAGAGAAAAAGCTGTTCTTAAAGGAAAAATGACTAAAGAGCAGTTTATGGCGGAGAGCAACGCAGAAGCGCAAGGTGCTTTAGCAGGACTTTCATTAGTTCTACCTGGTCCAGAAGATGTTGTTTTAGCTGGGTTTTTAGCTACAAAGGTAGGCGGTGTTATTGTTAGGTGGGTAACGAAGTTATTTGGAAAAAGCTCAAAAAAGGTTGATGATGTTTTGGAAATAGCTGTTGACCATAAAAAGCACCCTGAATCAGCATTGCATATTGATGAAGCTGCGGAATCGGGAAAAAAAATGGAAGGGTTGGTTGATAGAGCTGGAAAGTCTAAAAGAAGAAGAGAAAACCTTAAAGGAGTAGAGAAAAAAAAAGGAAAGGATAGAGATGAGGCACCTCCTGCTGTTATTAATACTGGAGAAAAAGCTAGTGTAAAACACGTTACTAGTTCTGATAATAGAGGAGCGGGTTCAGTTATAGGGCATCAGCTTAGAAAAGTTCCTGATGGTACAAAAGTTAGAATAGTAACAAAAAACAAACCTGAAATAAATAAATAAATAATATGGTTTATGACCAATTGTTAAAAAATAGAAATTTAGAGTTTAATGCTTTAGAAAAAAGTACGGATTTCCATAAATTAGACATCCAAGATAAATATTTCTTAGATTTTTTAGAAATAGTAAACGGAGGTTATTTTTATAATAATTCTTTTCATATTTACGGTATTTCTGAAAAATTTGATTTTCATGACCTGAGATTTATGGATAATTTTTTCCATGAAAGTTATCAAGAAATAGTTAAAGGGATGAAGTTTTTTGCTGAAGATGTTTTTGGGAATCCATTTGCCTTCTTAAATAATAAGGTTTATTTATTTACTATTGAAACGGCAGAGATTGAATGTTTAGCTGAAAATTTTAAAGACTTTATTAAGTTGTTATACGAGGATTTAGATTATTTAACAGGGGTTACACTTGCTGCTGAATTAAGTCAAAATGATAATAAATCACTTACAAAGGGAAAAAGACTTTCGGCTAAACAACCTTTTATAATTGGAGGAGAATATAAGTTAAATAATTTATATCTTAAAGATTTTAAAAAAAATATAACTTATAATTCTTCAATAGCAAAACAAGTATATAATGTGCCTGATGGAACTAAAATTAAAATTGTCACTAAGGATAATGATTAAGTATAGCTTTTTATTTTTAAGTTTCCTGAGCTCATGTAGTAGCTTAAAGTGTAATGATTTCAAAAAAGGACATTTTATAGTTCCAAGCGACTCAGAAAACACAAAACCTTATACAATTATTAGGGATCACAATTCTCAGATAGAAATAGATAGTGAAGGTGTAAAGAGATATTCTAAAATAGAATGGCTTAATGATTGTACATATATTTTAAGGTATGATGATTCCAAAATGGAATTAACCGAATTTCAAAAAGAGGTTAATAAAAAGGGAGGTGTCGTAGTACAAGTGGTAAATGTTGACAATAATTGTTTTAATTACACATCAAAGATAAAAGGCGCTCCCGATAATGAAAAAATAAACGGAGTTTTATGTAAAAAATAATTAGGAAATTCATAACAAATTTGTTGTGGTTTTTTCTATGATCTAAGGTGAATCCCCCGTTCCCGTATGATTGTATCGTTTAATTGAGTAGGATTGAGTAATAGCAACAAATTAATAATTAAAAGTGGCAAGAAGATGGACTTAGGTTCATCTTTTTGTTGTTTAGGACTTTAGTTTATTGTGTGTTTACTGTAATTTTACTAGGTTTGAATATAGGTCAAGTATGGCTAAACACGTTCTTATACATACTGCTAGGATACTACTGGGGTGAAGTTAGCCAAGACAGTAACTGGAAGTGTATCGAGTCCGGTAACTACGGAATACGCCGGGAACTATATTTACAACAAGGTTTCGGGTCGTGGAGTTTCGGTAAGCTTAGCGTTCTTTAACGACCCAGAGGCTTATGTAAAAACAAGCAATGGTACCTTTGACTATGTATACCAATATAAAGATCATTTTGAGGGCGGAGCGTTAATAAAAGGTATGGTATACCTTTTTAGCGAACGAGCCAGCTGGCGGGTTGGCAAAGAGTATCATATACCGATGCTAATAACGATGGTATTGTAAGTGCCTCTACCGAGATTGTGGAAGAAATCGACGAAGGCGATTCACCGAATACCAAAATAAGTTAAGAACGGTGAGGTAATTTAATTACTATCCCTTTGGTTTAAAGCATAAAGGGTATAATAGTGTAACAAACTCTCTAGGGAATAGTGTTGCGCAGAAGTGGAAGTATAATGGTAAGGAATTTGACCAAAGTTTAGGGTTGAACATGTATGATTATGGAGCTAGGATGTATGATCCTACCTTGGGTAAATTGTTTACACCTGACGCTTTAGCTGAGAAATATTATAATCAATCTGTTTATAATTATACTCTTAATAACCCAATCTTGTTCGTAGATCCAGATGGTAATCAGGTAGAAATGTGTTGTGAAAAGCTTATTAATTGGGCTAATGAATATCGCAAAGGAGCATGGGAAGCTGGCACAAATATGATATCGGGGGTATTTACAAGTAGTTTCCAAAGTGTTAAAAATGCTAAAAAATCAATTAAAAAAGTAATAAGCGCATATGAAAGCGGAGGAGCTGGAGCAGCGGCAAAGGAGTATGTGAATCAAGTATATGAAACAAGTGGAGCGAAGTCTGCTGTTGAAACTGTTAAAGCAGCTGCGGATGGTGATCCCAAAGCTATTGGTAAAACAGCAGTTATAGTAACTGCTTTGGTTATGACTAGACAAGTTGGTAAATCCAAATTATCTACGACAAGTACTGGGAGTAAAGTAGATTTAATGGGAGGTAAAAATGGTACAAAAGGTTATACTAATTTTGATAAAGTAGCGGAGACAGGTATAGTTGATGATGTAGCAAACTTTGGAAAACACTTTGGGAAAGGTACTGTCTCTGAAATAGTTGTAAATAATCCACAAGCGTCTTTTCTGAAAGAAGTTACAAATTCTATGCAGTCAGGAGGAAAAATTATTGTTAGAGGTACTATGTCCAATAAATTTTTTAATAAAATTTTTAATGGAAAAGCTGATGGACTTAACGGTTACAATGTAAAAAGTAAAACTATTAACGTTGAAAATAAAGGATATACAAGAACAGATGGGAAGCCTGTGACAGGTCAAATCAATGAAATTATTTTGGAAAGAAATTAACTATGATAGTACGTGAGAAAATTGAAGAATTAGATTCATTTGAATCCTATTTTAAAGTTATATATAGAGATGAAACTAGCTTAATAATAGCGTATTTTAATTTAGGTATTAGCGAACATAGTGAGTTGAATTTGGAAGAAAAATTAAAATATATTGATAGAGCGTATTTGGTATGCGAGGATATAACATTTTTGTCTATTAATAATTGCGTAATTAAAAATTTAAAAATAAACTCTCCATCATTTTATTTTGGAGGGTTTGATTTGAATAACAACGATGATGAAAAAATAAATGATATAGAAGTTAAGGCTAATAATATATATTTAAAATTGCCTGATAATTTTATAATATCAAATTCTTTATGGTCACCATTTAAAGTTGATAACAATTTATTTAAAGTCATACCAAAATCAAAAGTAGATAATTTACTAGAGTTTAAAAATTACCTCGATAGCACGGACTTGTAGTCCCCGTATATAAAAATGCAAACCACTCTACGGAGTGGTTTTTTATTGCAGCACGTTTTGCAGTTTAGTCTGCTTGATAAAGGCATCAAGCATAGCAAAAACGTGTTCTTTATCCTTGGGCTTCATCTTGGTAACTTCCTGTATGCGCTCAATCATTTTTTTATCGAGTTCCAAATCGGTATGACCCACAAGCCAATCAAGGGAAACGTTTAAAAGTTCAGCCATTTTAGCAGCAGCTTCAATAGATGGCTTCATCTAACCAAAGGATTTTATTACATAAGACAAAAATATGGAGGGCCTATTATTCATTTTATGCACACAGCTAAATTGAATCAAAAAGATAACGATATGTTAGGTTATAGCAATATAAGTTATTACAGCTCTTCTTATACAGCTGATGGAACTCGTTTAGTTTCTGCAACCAAAGAATTGAAAGGTTTTTACAAAGGTTTAACAAAGTATATAAAAGGTAATTCTAAAATATGTTTTCCTCACTACAAAAGAAAAATATGGTTAGGAAACAATGCTCATAAGAGTGTTTTATCAGGAACATTATTGCAAGATGTACAATCAGATGTATTAGAAATGATTTATGAAAATTAAATATGTATACATTACTGTTTTGTTTTTTGTGAACACAATAACAACTCAGAGCAATTTTGAAGGAATTATAAAATATAAATTGTCTTTTCAGGATAAGTCTGGAGAAATGACCGATGAAGAATCTACTCATGCTCCCACATAATTGTATTGTGTGGTCGAGTAGGTGTGGTTGAGTAACAAAATAATTTAATATTTAAAACAAACAAAGAGATGTACTTCGTTGCATCTTTTTGTTGTTTAGGACTATAGTTTATTATAATTTTACTAGGTTTGGATATAGGTCAAGTACGGCCAAACACGTTCTTATACATACAGTTATGATGCTTTAAACCGAATCTCAAGTGCTACAGGGGCTACAAACTCAAATTATAATGTCTCTGGAATTACCTACGACAAAAACGGAAACATCCTAACACTTAATAGAAATGGATGGCAGAATAGTTCCAATTATGGAAATATGGATATTTTACATTATACATATTATGATAATAGTAATCAATTAAAGAAAGTATTAGATACGGGAAATAAAACTTATGGTTTTAAAGACAGTAATAATGCTTACACAGAATATACCTATGATGCTAATGGGAATATGAAAACAGACCTTAATAAAGAAGGTATTGTTACTAATATTAACTATAATCATTTAAACTTACCTACACATGTAGTTATTGGAGGAAAAAATATTGATTATGTTTACGATGCTGCTGGAGTTAAACTTAGAAAAATAGTGAGTGGAATAATTACAGACTATGCGGGTAATTTTATCTATGAGAATAATACGTTACAATTCTTAAACCATGCAGAGGGATATGTAAAAGTTCATACAGGAAAAATACAACTTAATGAAGGGATTTATAAATATGTATATCAATACAAAGATCATCTTGGAAATGTAAGACTCTCTTATACAACACTAATAATGACGGGGATATTACACAAAGTGAAATTATAGAAGAATCGAATTACTATTCCTTTGGACTCAAACACAAAGGATACAATAATATCGTTAACTCTCTAGGAAACAGTACTGCGCAGAAATTTGGATATAACGGAAAAGAGTTTGAAGAATTTTTAGGTTTAGATTGGTTGGAATATGGCGCAAGGAGTTTTGATCCTTCATTAGGTAGATTTATGAATATAGATCGATTTGCAGAAATTTATATGTCAAATACACCTTATCATTATACACTAAATAATCCAGTCTATTATGTTGATGTAAATGGAGACTGTGTGAATATACACTATGGAGAAGGTCAATCCTATACTTTTTGTGGAGATGCTACGGATGCCCCAGATAATGAGTTTGTGCAACAAACTATAACTGCTTATAATACTATGCTTGAAGCTGGAGGAGGATCTTTTACAGACTTAGTTCAAAATAAAGATAAAAAAATAGGGGTTATAAAGGCAACAGGTAATCAAGAGACTGCTTATGAAGTAAATGAAGCTAGTATTAATTGGGATCCAAATGGAGGAACTATAACATCTAAAGGAACCTTTTCTTCTTATACAGATTTAGAACATGAAGGAGATCATGTTTTGAGACATCAAACTTCAAAAGATTATGAAGCTCAGCAAAAACCTGATCCAAATGATCCTGATGTTACATTAGATGAAACAATAGCAGTTAAAGCAGAGTCTAAAATGGCAAAGCAACTGGGAGATTTAAAAAAAGGTAATTCTACTAGGGATTTCTACGACGATGCTACAGCAATTAAGACGATAAGTCCTGGAAGTACTGAAATGGATGTTCCATCAACTATTAAAAATTTAAAAAGAACAATCAAATCATTAGATGGTCGTGTAGATTGGATTGATGATACAAAAAAACTTTTAAAAAGAATTCAAACAGCAGGTAAAAAAGTAAAAACTCACAAAAATGCAAATCCTTATAAAAAATAATAATTACAACCTTATTTTGTTCTTCCTTTTCATTTTGAGTTGTTCATGTGTTAATAAAAAGCAAGACTCAATAAAAACAAAAATTTTATGTATTCCAAATCGTATGACTACATATAATATGTCTTTGTTAACTTTTGAAAAAGAGTATGAAAAATATGGACTTAAAATTGATGTTGATAATTTAAATTTTGAGAATGAACTTTATGAATTATTAGATACAATAAATACTAAAATGAGTTCTCGAAATGGTTTGAGAATAAAAATTATCACAACAAAAAAAGACAGTGTATATATGTCTTATCTCCCTAATTCTTCATTTATTTATAACGATAAAAATTTAAAAAACAATAGACTATTTTTGAATTTAGTTGTGAATGAAATTAAAGAAAATTACAAGAAAGGGAATTATATTTGTGAGGGAGAAAAATGTTCGGAAAATCCAGATGAAAAAAATGTAAAGTTTCTGGAAGTTATGTCTAATAATATATCAGATTAATTTTTTGATGAAATAGATAATGTTAAAATCAGTAGTTGGTAAAAATACGAACTACTGATTTTTAAGTTCATTGAAATAGCTTTTAAAATTTTAGAAAAGGGTTAAAAATATTTAAAAGCGGATAAAATTGTAAGTAGTTGATTTTCCTTTTGGATTGAAACATAAAGGCTACAATAGCATAATTTCTTCTCATGGAAACTCAATGGCTCAGAAATTTGGATTTACAGGTAAAGAACATCAAGATGAATTAGGTCTTGGGTGGATTGATGTTGAAGCTCGTAATTATGATGCCGCTTTAGGTAGGTGGATGAATCTAGTCACACTTGCTGAGCAGATGTGCAGACATAGTTCTTATTACTATGCATTCAAAAATCCACTGAGATTTATTGACCTTGATGGGATAGAGCCTGATGATGTTATTATCAATGGGAAATTGTCTCAAGAAGTTTTTGAACAATTACAGGCAAAATTTGATGGTCAATAGACCTTATCAATGACTAGTGGTAAAGTAAAAGTAGTTATAAATAGGGGGCTAGTGTAAAGAAAGTAGTGATGCGGATGTTTTTGTTAAAGCTACAACTGATAGTAGTGTAATAGTTAAAATAGATGCTACACGCAAGAACTTAGTTCAAACAAGTAAGGGATTACAACCTTTCAATGGAAGCGCTTTTCTGGGGAACACAAAAGATGGAGGTTTGATTTATGAAAACCAGGTGGTTAGCTATAGAGGTGCTGCCGTTATAGATGATGTGTCTGGTCGAAAAGAAGGAACAGTAACTAAATACGCCGTTTTAGAAGCCTACATAGGAGCGAAAGATAGTTCCAATGCGGGTGAGGCAATTGCCGACCCAATTGCATATATTGGTGCTCTTAATTCAGCCAATGCAATTGAGCCAAATAGTAATACAGCAGGAGTAATTATACAGTCGTCAGTTTCTCGGAATGGAAAAAAATTAACTCGTACTATAACTAATAGAGAAGGAAAAAGTAGAGAGTTATTTACTGTAAAAACAAAGAAAATAGGAAGTAAAAATTAGATAAATGAAAAAAAAAGTTTTATTACTGCTTTTGTTTGTTGTAGCCAATATTTATGGACAGGATAAAAGCAATCAGGATATTGAAGTTTTAAAGATTCAAAGTATTGATAATATAGGGAAACATCATTTGATAAGTTGTTTTAATGGAAAGGGAAAGAAGTATCTATTATGGGTTGATCAAGTAAATCGGAAGACAAATAGGAAGAATCGTAAGAATGAGAATGCAGTCAATATTAAAATAGGTCAACAATATACTTTTAAGTTAAAAAAAGTAAATTATACTATAGGATTTCTAGAGACAGAAGAACTTTATATTGGAGATGAACTGATATGGAGTAAAGAAAAAAGTGATTTTGATGTTTATAGAACTGATAACTTACAAGGATAATTTTTCTGAAAAATATAAAGGGAAAAGAGTAAATTTAAAGTTTTATCCACCTCATTTAAATGGATTGTATAGTAATTATAAAATACAATAGTGATAAAGTATTAAACTGATGCTTTTTGGAAAAAAAAGCAAATACTACTGTAGAGGATAATTCTTAGTAGTAAATTAAATAATTAAAACAAGCAATAAGATGGACTTAGGTTCATCTTATTGTTGTTTAGGACTTTAGTTTATTGGGTGATTGCTGTAATTTTACTAGGTTTGGATATAGGTCAAGTAAGGCTAAACAAGTTCTTATACATACAGCTGCGATGCCACTAGAGTAACGTTCGCCAAGATAGTAACCGGAAGTGTATCGAGTCCGGTAACCAAGGTATACGCCGGGAACTCATTTACAATAAGGTTTCGGGTCGTGGAGCATCCGTGAGTTTAGCATTCTTTAACCACCCAGAAGGGCTATGTGATAACAAGCAGTCATGCCTTTGATTATGTATACGAATACAAAGACCACTTTGAGGGCGGAGCGTTAATAAAAGGTATGGTATACCTTTTTAGCGAACGAGCCAGCTGGCGGGTTGGCAAAAGAGTATCATATATCGATAATAACAGTGATGGTATAATTACTCCAAGTACGGAAATTATATAGGAAATCGACGAAGGAGATTCACCGAATACCAAAATAAGTTAAGAACGGTGAGGTAATCTAATTATTATCCATTTGGCTTGAAACATAAAGGGTATAATGGGAATGTTTCTTCTTTAGGTAATAGTGTTGCTCAGAAGTGGAATTACTTAGGTCAAGAAAGTAATGAAGAATTAGGATTAAATTGGTTAACTTTTAGATATAGAAATTATATGCCTGAAATAGCTAGGTTCTTTGGGGCTAATCCAATGAGTGAAGATTTTTATACAATATCTACTGATCAATTGGCTCATATTAGTCCAATTTGGAAAATAGAGCTTGATGGTCTTGAAGGGGTCACTTTTAATCAATAGCCAAATCATCAAAATACGGAACCTGTATCACCACCAGTCGAGCCTTTAAAAAATAAACTTTAAAACTATACAACAGCCAATAGTAAAATTATTAATACTGTAAGCAGAGTTTCTTGGGGAGAAACCTCTGGAATATATCCATTAGAAAATCTAGAGAAACCATCAGCGTCCTATTTATATAATCCAGCTAATTGGAGTGCTTAAAAAACTCAAAATCTTCTACAAGCTATAGCTGATATTGATTATATTTATGAAAATTGTAATGATTCAGCCCATACAGATGATCCTAAAGCTAGTGATAACATAGAGAAAAGTTTAGTAACCTATGGTTTAAAAGAGAATTTGCCATAGGCTTCTGAAGCAGTTTCTGGTAATGAAAATGTTAAGTTTTTCTTTTCAGCAGATTCTCCAGATGCTAAACATACTGGTATTTCCACTAAATATTGGAATCGAAAGGCAGTAGTATCCTACGGATCATTTTACAATTCTGGAAGAGGAGATGCACCAAAAGGAGAGATTTATATAATTTTTACGAAATAACACCTAAAGAAAAAATAGATATATGAAATATATAAGTTTATTACTTTTTATTGTTGTGTTTTCATGTAATTCACAAAACAGAGAGAAAACTATTTATATGTTAGATAAGGATAGTTTAAGTTTTAATAATTCCAAAAAAACAGTACTACTTATACCGGAAGATATATTACATACAATAAAACAAATAAATTCTGAATATGGTGTTGACAATATTAATAAACATAAATTATTCCTTTTGAAATTGAATAATAAAACAGATGTTTTCTTTTATAAATGTTATGGAGATAATGGAATTATAGAGCTTCATACTTTCAAAAAAAGCGTAAAAACAATTAAAATATTAAATAAAAAAATTAATATTAAATGGTTAGAAGAAAATGAATCTGGGTTTAAAAACAAATTATTAGATGGAGAATTGATATCTCTAATTGACTTGGATAAGAAAAAAATGTTAATTATTAGACAAAGAATGCATAATGGAACAGCCTATAATGCTTTAATAGAGCATTATGTAAACTTGTCAGATGATAACTTCGATACTCTTTTTTCAATTGAAAGTAAGAGTGTAGTTTTGTTAAAAGATTGGAGTACGATTGTTAGAATCTTAGAGGGGAGTATTGTAACTGTTTATTCATTATGTGGTAATAAAAAAGAAATAATAGGGAAATTTAAATTGGGTGAAGGAAATAATATTCTTTTGGAAAAAGAAATTTATTCACCAGAAATGAAGAATTTCTTAATTACATCTAGTGGTATTTCTGATACGTTATTTTTAAAAGAAGGGTATGTTCGATAAAAAACTCACTTCCAAACTGCTCGGATGTGCTTCATTTTCAGTTCAAATAGAAGAAAAGCGCTCCCCACTCCCGCACGATTGTATCGTGTGGTTGAGTAGGAGGAGGTCAGGAATCCAATGGTATGACTTTAGAGCAAGAAATTATGATGCTTCTTTAGGTAGGTGGATGAATATTGATCCACTTGCGGAAAAGTATACGAATTTATCCCCATACACCTATGTTGCTAATATGCCTGAGGTTGCATACGATCCTGATGGAAAACAAATAGATATTACAGTTAATTACAAAAAAGATAAAGATGGTAATATTATACGAGACAAAAATGGTAATGCAACAATTACTAGTGTAGATATTAATATAACAGGAAAGGTTATTAATTTTTCAGATAACAACGTTAATATGAAGCATGCAATAGGAGAAATGAAATCTCATTTTGAAAAGGCTTTTTCTGGTAATGTTGGAGGAGCGAAAATTAATGCAACATTTAATTTTTCTGAGGCTAAATCTATGGAAGAAGTAAAAGAAGAAGATCATTTGATTGTTTTAGCCGAACCTGGTAGTAATCATATTGCCCATGGTTTGTCAAATCAATTAGGAGGTAAAGTAGCTGTTGTAGATGCAGATTATTTTACTGGTTGGTATGATACTAATTTTGGAGATCAAGGGGAATATACAACTACTCATGAGTTGGGTCATTTATTTGGTTTAGAGCACTATAAGAGATCTATAGCTAATGGAAGTTATTTAATGAGAGAAGGTGGAGGAGGAAATGAGGTTACGCCTGCTAATTATAATACTATTCTAAAAAAGAGGAAATCAGGCATAAACTTAGGATTAAATTATGATGTTAATGGTTTGCCAAATTTTGGTATTTATAGGGGTAAGAGTATTTTTAAATTAACGAATACAAGCGGTCGTAATAAAAAAGTTAACAAAACTGATTATTATAAAAAACTATCAAAATCAAAATAATCAAATGAAGAGCAAATTAAAAAAAATATTATTGTTACTGGTTGTTTGTTTTATCACTTGGGTTGTTTTTTTTCATTTAAAATATAGAGAAAACACCACTATATATATAAGTAGTCAGAAGAGTCAAATAGATTTAAATGAAGTTAATTTATTCATAGATGGCAAACTAAAAGACACTTTAAATATAAAAGAATATTATGACTTAAATATGTATGTTTATAAAGATGATTTTAGTATTGGAAAACATTCCATAGAGTTAAAAACATTAGATGGCGAAGCATATTTGAAGGAAAACTTTTTCTATTTAGGTTTGGTTAATTGGACAGTAATAAGCTGTTTTGATAAAAAGGATTATTCTTTTCATACTTATTTTACAAAACCAATATTATTATAAAACCCTCTGCAAATTGACATTTAGCTTAAGCGTAATGGCAATTAGTTACAGGCAATTTAAATAAGAAACGGTATTATAAAAGCCATTTGCAATGGCGAGTAGTACAGTTTAAAAATAATAAAGATAAAGCCACAGCAGAAATGTTATGGCTTTTTTATTTTTAAGAGTACGCTTTTTTATCGTTGTAATCACGTAAGAAAGCATCTACGGCAAGCAATATACTACCACGTTCTCTTTGTGGAATTTGGTTAGCGTTATTTAACCTTGACCTCCTCCCATTGAATCGGACAGCTTAGAATTAGAGTATTTAAAGTTCTTTAACCACCCAGAGGGCTATGTAAGTAATGATAGTGGAAGTTTAAATTATGTATATCAGAACAAAGATCATTTTGAGGGCGGAGTGTTGATAAAAGGTATGGTATCCCTTTTTAGCGAACGAGCCAGCTGGCGGATTGGCAAAGAGTATCATAAAACGATGGTATTGTAAGTGTTTCTACCCAGGTTATACAATAAATCGACAAAGGGAATTCACCGAATACCAAAATAAGTAAAGAGCGGTGAGGCAAAGTAATTCCTATCCTTTCGGCTTAAAACATAAAGTGTATAATGGGAATGTTTCTTCTTTAGGAAATAGTGTCGCATAGAAGTTTGGGTACAACGGAATTGAGCTAGAAGAAGCATTAGGGCTTGATTTATACGAGATGGATGTAAGAAGTTATGATCCAGCTCTCGCACGCTGGACTACTATTGACCCTGTTACACATCATGGATTATCGCCTTATAATGCCTTTGATAATAACCCTATCTACTGGTCAGATCCTAGTGGAGCTGACAGTGAACCTGTAGATTGGCAAAAATTATTTGATAACGCAAAACCTGGTATGACCACATTTGATGGAAATGGAAATAAAACAGGTTATATGAGTCCTGAAGAGATTGAAAATAATGATGGTGGTACAGATCCTGAGAATGGCTTTACTAGCGCCTTAGCTTTGCAAGATGCTTTACATGGAAATAGTTCTGGAATTAATCCTAACTTTGCTAATGGAGGATTAATGAGTGCATATAATGGTGGAGTTCGTACATGGTATGCGATAGCTTCTTATAACTTAAAATATTTATACTATTCTACTAATAAAAGTAATTGGCAGTTGGGAATGGATAGTAGATATACGTATAAAGTAATGGCTAGGAGATTATCTTCACCTGTATGGAGAAGGTTGTTAAATCTTAAATATCCAGTTTCAAGATTAATAGTCCCTGAAGGTGCTGTAAAATCACCTACTCGATTTTTTAAAACAAATTTGGGTTGGAATACAGCAGGTGGATTATCATTAACTGCAGGTATATTTGGATTAGGTATTTCAGGGTAAAATATTTATCATGCAGACAACAGAGGTCAACAAGCTGTAGTAGAGGCATCTGCTTGGGGAGGAGCATGGCTAGGAGCAGAAATAGTTGGTGGAGGCGTTGCGAGTGTTTTCCCTCATCCTGTAGCTGTAGGAATCGGAGCTTTTGTTGGAGGTGTTTTCGGAGGTGTTTTAGGAAGAAGTGGTATGGAAATAGCTATTGAGAATAGTGAAAATGTTAACTTTTCTGGACTTGATAATAGTATGAGAAACTGTTATGGGAACGTATGTTTTGGGTTTGGAAATGAAGTCGTTATAGATTGCAATGAGTTTAAAAATATAGAGGCAATACAAAAAGGAGATGTAGTATTGTCTTATGATAATACAGAAAATACTTTTGTTAAAAATAAAGTATTAGAAGTTAGTAAAAATATGGTTAGTAATTATTTTATCATTAAAAAATGGGACAGAAATAAACGTAACTTATGGTCATCATATTTTAACTCGAGATAGTGGATATGTAATGTCTAATAATATAAAGAAGGGTGATTTTTTAGCTAGTGAGGGAGATAACGGAAATCTAAATTTTATTGAAGTAATTACTATTAAAGAAAATCATAAAGAACTAGAAGTTTTTAATCTTAAAACTGAACTAAGCAATTTCTTGATAACAAAAAATGGAGTTATCGTAATAGATAATAGTAATTTATTGAACTTAACTAAAAAATCTAAATAGAGTTAATAATTATGTTAAAAGAACTAAAAATAAAGATAGTTAAATTTATAGATAAATTGATCTTGCCCAGTATAGAAACTCATCAGAAACGATACAAAAAAAAGGAAAAGAAAATTAATAAGGGAATTATTAAAGGAGTAACTATGAATATTAGTGAATTAAAAAATTTAGATTTAGACTCATATAAAGAAATAGGTTTTTTTTCCATTTATTTCAAGGATTATGAAAATTTTGTAAATGATTTAAGAGAAAACAAGCCTATAAGTCCCTCTTATCAAGAAGATGGAATTTGGAAAGATATAATGTTGAGTATTTATAGGGTAAGAGATTCACGAGATCAAACATGGGTTTTAGTTGTAGATATGACAAATTCACCTAATATAGGATTGAGAGATTATTGGAGAGTATAATTTAGTTATACACAATAAAAACTGCTCGAGAAATCGGGCAGTTTTTATTGTGTAAGCTTCCCCCAGTTAGAACTGCTTACTTGTAGAATTTTCTCAAAAGTACAATAGTTTATTGTGTGTTTACTGTAATTTAACTAGGTTTGGATATAGGTCAAGTAAGGCTACACAAGTTCTTATACATACAGCTAGGATACTACTGGGGTGAAGTTAGCCAAGACAGTAACTGGAAGTGTATCGAGTCCGGTAACCACGGAATACGCCGGGAACTATATTTACAACTTCTTCAGGATCATTAGCATCTTATAGGACTTGTACTATTTATAATAGGTTTGGTGAACTTCATAAATTTGGAGTAAGTGATGCAGGTTTGATTAGATAAAATCAATTATTGAGGACAGCAGGACCTGGAGCTTATGGAAAATATTCTTCAGTAATGTATAAAGGCAAGGTACATATAATGGAAAGGTATTTGAGGGGTTTACATTTTAATTCTATAGGTCAGTATTCTTTACCAGGAATGAAAATACCTTACACTATTGATTTTAATACAGGATTACCAATAAAACCCTAAATAGAAAATGAAAAATACTATAGAAAGAACTTTGTTTTGGTTTAATGACGGAGATAATAAACTGTTACAGTTAAATGAGAGATTTTTTTCACTAAGTGTTCTTTTGAATAGATTACTTAGTGAAAAATATATAGGAAAGAAGATTCAATTTATTAACTTATTCTTCAGAACAGAGAAAACCTATAAATTGCATCCTCAGGCCGAGAAGTTTTTTGTCTATTTTTATGATAAGCAGTTAACTTATGATGATGTTTTTGACTTGGAGTCATTTAATAAATTAAATAAGAAGGATCAAAGTAAATTTCTTTGGAAGAGAGCTTATGAAATTTTACAAGAAGTATCTATTTTTTTAAAAAACAAACAACTTTTATTAGCAAGTGATTATGCTTATAATAAGGGGATTGAAATGGGGTTAAATGCTGATTATAGGATGGTGAGCAAGGATGTAGTATTATTTAATCAGAATATGAAGGCATCTGTTTGGGTAAATTTTAAGGAAGACAAAATGTTTTCTAGTTTTACTTTAGAAAACAACGGAGATATTTTTTTTAAAAAAGAGATTGATAAAACTCAAAGTGGTGTAGAATATTTTTTAGAAATTTATAAAGATATAGAACAAACGGTTGATGGGATAATAATTAGAGGGAATAGAAATGTGGAATATTTACCATTAAAAATATCGTTAGAAGAAATCAAAATAAAAGATTAGAGTAATGCAGTAAAATAGGTCATTAAAAAAAAATGGTTGTAAATATTTAAGAGTCAGTAGTTAGTGAAGGTCCAAACTACTGACTCTTATGTTCATTGAAATAGCTATTAAAATTTTAGAAAGGGGGTTGAAAATATTTAAAAGTGGAAAAAATTGTAGATAGCTAGCTGTCCTTTTGGGCTAAAATATAAAGGATACCGTAATATTACTCCCCCTCAAGGAAACAGTATCGCGCAGAAGTTTGGATTTAACGGCAGGAAATTAAATGAAGAGTTAGGACTCGAGTGGCATGACTTCGGAGCTATAAATTATGATGCTGCTATAGGTAGGTGGATGAATTTAGACCCTTTAGCTGATAAATTTTATGGATTACCACCTTATAAGTTTGTAGCTAATTCACCCGTAGTTTTAATGGATCCTGATGGTAAAGATATTACTTTTACTTATGATGATCATGTTTTTAGAATTGTTAATAATGTCAGTAAAATACCAAGTGCCAATCATAATAACCCCAATACCAAAGCTCTAGGTTTTGCAGAATCTGGTCATAATTTTGTATACCTAGATAGAACTTTTACTTCTAGGACAGCAGCACATGAAATTGGGCATTCGGCAGGACTTGATTATCATATAGGGACTAGTAATGAAAGAATTTATAACAAAACAGCTTATAATTTTGCTTTTTACTCAGCAAAAAATGGGGGAGGCGCAATAGAAATGAATAATTATTTTAAGAATCAGGCTATGAAAATGGCTACAAGTAAAGAATATGGTAATAATGTGTTACCTGGTAATTTAATGCATCAATCTATGGCAATGAATTCAGCTGGCAAATCTGTGGCTGGATATAAAGTTACTTATCAACAAATACAAACAATTTTACACAAATTTTCAAATGGTAAACTTAATTCAGGAAAACAAAGGTCTAATTAAATTGACATTGCTGTTTTTAATCTTTATATCATGCAAGACATTAAAATATAAAAGAGAGCCTTTTAGTATAGGTTTTTCCTCTCTTTATGAAGATGATAGATGCACTTTGATTTTAAATGATTCTTTGTATTTTGATAACACAAAAATAAAGACGAATAAAAGTCTTGGAATAGATTTAGTTAATGGGATAATGGTTGTTGATGCTTCTGAGTTAAAACTTAGTTTAAAGTTTTTTGCTGAAATAGAAAAGGAATTAAATACAAAAAGATCAATAAGCTTAGATACAGTATTATTTAAGAAAAATGGGTATAACATTTTAATTTTTGCAGGTGCCGAAAAAATTAAAATAACACAACAATTTAAAGCATTTATTTTAGATTAGGCTATTTAGTGATGTAGATTAATTGATGAAGTTAACTCCGTTTCCATACGAAATAAAATCCGAATAAATTAACTCCTTTCGTATGGTTAAGTAATAGGGGCAAAAATAAATTAATACCTTGCTCCCACATGATTGTATTGTGCGGTCGAGTAGGAGTGAGAAAGAGCAATAGATTAATAATTAAAACAAGCAATAAGATGGACTTAGGTTCATCTTATTGTTGTTTACGACTTTAGTTTATTGTGTGTTTACTGTAATTTTACTAGGTTTGGATATAGGTCAAGTATGGCTACATAAGTTCATATACATACAGCTAGGAAACTACTGGGGTGAAGTTAGCCAAGACAGTAACCGGAAGTTTATCGAGTTCGATAACCACGGAATACGCCGGGAATTATATTTACAACAGGGTTTCGGGTCGTGGAGTATCGGAAAGTTCAGCCTTCTTTAACCACCCAGAGGGTTATGTAAAAACAAGCAGTGGCGCCTTTGACGATGTATACCAATACAAGGATCATTTTGATGACGGAGCATTAATAAAATAGGGTATCCCTTTTTAGCGAACGAGCCAGCGGGCTGGTTGGCAAAGAGTATCATAAAACGATGCTAATATCGATGGTATAATTACTCCAAGTATAGAAATTCAACATGAGAGAAATTATCACCCATATGGAATGCTTCAAAAAGGATATAATGGTAATGTCATAGGTAGTAAGAATAATTATAAACAATTTCAAGGACAGGAGTTTTCTGAGGATGATGTTACAGAAAAATCTAATTATGAGATAAGTAAAATTAATAATAAGGTGATGAAAGAAGAACGAAAACTAAAAGAATTAATGATCGAGCAAGCTATTGCGTTTATTGAAGATGCAGGAGAATTCTTTCCTTATGGAACTGTGGTTAAATCCAATGGAGAAATTGTTCCTATTGGAGTTTATGATGATATCGAGCATTTGTCTTCTGATAAAGTTATAGATGTTTTAGAAAAAGAAATATTTACTCAAATAATTAAGAATAAGGTAGTTTTTGCGGGTATTGGTATTGATGTCATCATAAATGTTGAAAATGAAGAAGGAGTAAGTGAAAAAAGGAATGCTTTAATGATAAAAACGAGTGTAGACGGAAAAGAATGGAAGGATGAATTTTATCCTTTATAGAATAGATAGAACAACGAGTCAACAGTTGGGCACTGCTGCAAAGACGTTAACAGGGGGCACGGGAGCAGGCATTACTCCACAAATTAACAAGCCTGATAATGATTAATGCTTATGTTTTATAGTAAAACGAACAAACAGTTATTAGAAATTAGAAATGCCATCTTCGTTGAAGAAGGAATACCTGCACTTGAAAAGAATACTTTTGAATTAGACCCTTTTAAAACCTCTTGGCACGGTCAATATGATACAGGAATTCAAGGTTATATTCATCAATATTCTAGATTAAAAAAAGAAAGATTTTTAGAAAGAATACAAGTTTATATATTGAAAAACGAACGAAGGATACAAATCAATTTAAACATTTTTGAATTAACCCCTAGATTAGATGCTTTATCTAATTTAAATAAGTATGAAGGAATTAAATTAGGGATATCTCCTAATAACCATACAGAAATGCGATTACGCAGTGATGATTATAAAGGACCACCATTATTTTATATACTATTTTTTCCAGAACATAAACTAGGTAAGTTTAATAATAAGACTTCCTTTAGTAAAGAAGTATTAAAATTAAGTCGCTTAATAAGAAAGGATATGGAAAATATAGATTCATTTATTAAACGTTGGCATGAAATACATACACCTAACATAATTGATTGGGAAGGAAAACCCGTTAGTCAGTAATAATTTTAAAAACACATTATTATATTGCTTATTAACTTGTTTACAAAGTGGGCATTACAGTAAAATAGCTTTGACGTGTATGGGATTTTAGCTTATGGAGGTGATGAACTAGGAAGTTGAACAAGGAAGGGAGGAAAATCAGAGGTTGGTTCTTTTATTTCTGATAGAACAAAAAAAATGATAATTTGCAATGATGCGCTTAAGAATGAACAAAATAATCATATTGTATGATTATAAACTCAACCTTCATAATCCAACAGGAAGAGGGACAAGAATGCAGGGAGGCCTCCTAAAAAAGGGAAGTCGATACGTGATTTTAATATAGAAAATAACGGGAATGATTAAATTATGAAACAACCACATGAAATATTAATAGGAGATAACTCACTTTTAAATACTCTAGTTGATGAAATCAAAATTTTTAAAGATGAGAAATGGATTTTAAATATTTCGATAAAATTCTCTAATTTTTCGAAGAAAAGTGAATATAAATCCCTTGTATTATTATTCGTTAATGTCAAGGAGTATAATTTTTATCATAATCAAATGTTTGAGTTTTATAATATTGAGTCTTTTAAGTTTTTTAAGAAAGGAGAAGATTATTATTTAAGTTTAGACCCAGATAATAAATTAAACTCATCTTCAGAAGAAGATATGGACTATGTATTGTCAAGTGAAGTAAAGATAATTTTGGATGATGATGGTCTTTAACCCGATAGCCCCGATGGAGGATAGAATGCCGGAGCAACGCTACCGCACGAATCCTTTCTAGTGGTGGTTATGAGTAAGCAAATAGAAGTTAAATTTTAAAAATATATAAAGCCACAGCAGCGATGTTGTGGTTTTGTTGTTTTTAAGAAAACGCTTGTTTAGCTTGAAAGTTTTGTATTACGTTATCAATTAAAAAGAACAATTTACTTTTAGTGTCTTCATTTAAACGTTTAATATCTTCAATGCGTTTTAATACCTCCTTATCGTAATCAGAAAACTTATCCCTGATAGCGCGCGAATAAGTAATAAAGAGTAATTGTAAGCTTCCCAAATTAGAACTGCTTAATTTTGTGATTTTAATCTCCGTTGATCTCCTTACGAATTCGGGTACTGTTAGCAATTAGAAAATCAGTACTGTTTACCCAGATCAAGCGGAGTAGATAGATAATATTTCTGATTGAGAATCTGGTACAGTAGCCTTGCATGAAACTATAGCAGTATTTATTTGAGCTGAAAATTCCCCGGGTTATGGAGATGCAAGCAATGAAAATGCTGGTCATTTACTAGCTCATAAAAAGGTTCAAGTATATTTTGAAAAGAAAGTGGAAAGGCTATTGATCCGAAAGGGGCTATAATTGCAGTTAATAGAGCTAAAGGTAAAGCTGTGATAATAAATAAAAATAGAAAATAGACAAAATTGAATAAATTGTGAGAAAAATAAGATTTATTGCAGTAATAATGATAATTGGAATGAGTTCTTCTAATTGTTATGTTAGAAAGGTTCAAAATAACGAATATTCGGAGTTGGTATATAAGCCTCTTGACAATAATATTAACGCATCTGCAGAAGTATTAAATCAAATTAATTTTCTAGGGAGACAATTAAAAAGAAAATTAGACGGCAAGAACTATGTCAATTACGGGGTTGTTGAAAATATTGTAATCTTATCAAAGATAGAAACTAAGATAACGGCTTTAGGGACTTTTGGGAATTCGTATGAAATAACTAAGGAAAGTTTATTCAAATGGAAAAAATGGTATGCAAATAATAGCAAGTACTTCTTTTTTCATACTGAGAGAAATGACAAATTTTTAGGAATAAAATATCCAAATGGAGAAAAAATAGTACTTATCGATAAGTAGGTTGTAAAGTAATCTATCCTGTACGTCGCTCACGTACGATTGCATTGTTTGGTAAAAGGAAAGAAGAATTATCTCAGGGTTTTTAATAGGGATAAGCTAGTTTTAGAAATTGAAATAGTTTTTTTATTTTAGATGAAAAATTGCAAAATGAAAACCTATGATGCAGCAGAAATGAAGTTAAAGAAGGTAGTAAATGGTACTGAACCTATTAAGAGGTGATTCTTTAATGTCAAAAATGGAGGATAGACATGGGAATCATCTAAAATTTTATTGAGACTCCTAAAATATTGCCTTTCGATATAAAAATTAGAGTGAATTAAGAAAGAACTTATGAAGATACTATCACAAATATTTAATGTAATACTAATATTTTGCCTTTTGAGAATTCAATCAGAAGAAACATTTTTTCTATCTGTGGTGTTTATAGCCTTTACTATTTTAAATGGACTTCTATCAGTTAAAGTTATAAATAAAGAAACAATTACTATAAAGAGAGGAGCATTTGTTTTATTAAGTCTTTGCATTGTATTCTTAATTTGTTTTCTATATAAGATGTATCCAGAGTTAGAGTTAGTAATAACAAAAATAGGAATCATATTATATGGAGTAAAGTTGGTGGTAATAGGATTGCTTTTTATCTATAAAAATTATAAACACGATAGCTCGGTAATGTCCTGAATTGGTACGTATTATTTTGTGATCTCCTCCCATTAAATCGGACAGCTTAGAATTAGAGTATTTAAAGTTTTTTAAATATCCTTATGGCTATGTGATAACAAGCAGTGATGTCTTTGATTATGTATACGAATACAAAGACCACTTTGAGGGCGGAGCGTTAATAAAAGGTATGGTATCCCTTTTTAGCGAACGAGTCAGCTGGCTGGTTGGCAAAGAGTATCATATAACGATGGTATTCTAGCTGCTTCTACCGTGATTGTGGAAGAAATCGATGAAGGAGATTCATCGAATACCAAAATAAATAAAGAGCGGTGAGGTAATTGGAATTTGTTATTTAGAACTAAGCAGACGTATAACAGCAAGAACAATTAACTTATATTTAGCAAAAAAGAGAAAACAAGGAGATAAATACAATGGAGCAAATGAAAAACTATGGAAATAGATTTATAACTTTCATATTGATATTGTTTTTGGGGGCTTTAATTTACACAGGTAAATTATTTATAGAAAATAATAATACATATGAAAAAATGAGGTTCCAAGGAGAAGATAAAGTAAAATTAAGGCTTAAATATACAGGATATGCAAACGGTGATGATTTTCCGAATTACTGTATAGATAGTGTGATTTCTTTTGAAAATAAATCGAAAAATTTTTATTTAAATAAAAATATTAATTTGAAATACAATAATAAATTAATTAAAGAAAAATCAACCTTGCCGAATTGTTCTACGAATTGTTTTAGATTGATAGTTACTGGTAACTTTGAGTCAAATCGATATGGGATGTTCAGAGTTTCAGTTGAAGATGGTTATATCGAATATAATGAAAAATGCTGTCATTAAAAGGTAATGAGGCAAATTAGCATTTCAAGTGAAATGCGAGTTTTTAAATTTGAAAATCAGAAAAATAAAAAAAATGATACTGTTCTTTTAGGACAGTATTTTATGTTCATTGAAATCCTAAAATTCTGTTAGAACCTATAAAACTTAGGTTTCTTATCCCTTAATGTAGTAAATTGGTACTTAAAAAGCTATTCATTGAAATTCTATTGAATGTATAAAAAGAGGATTACGTCATAATAAACAAAGATTTTATTGTAAATGGTGTAATCGACGTTTTCAATTAGACTATATCTATCGAGCTTACAATATTATGTATGTAAGCTTCCCTAGTTAGAACTGCTTAATTGTAGAATTTTCTCAAAAAATCTAATAAAAAGAACTAAAGTTGCAGAAAGAAAAGTAAAAACACATTATGCTTGAATGCTATGCTAGGCATGATTAAGCTTTTTTATGTGTTTGTAAACAAGGATAGCCAAATTCAAATGAACAAAACTGAATTAAAAAATATAATAGTTACTAAAAAAACAAATGGGAAATTCACCTGTGATGAAATAGGAATGACTTGGCAGGTGAGTTATGTAAGATTTGTGGTTGGTGAAAAGGTGGATTTTGATTCGCTGGAACATTTTTATTGGAGTATTCTAAACTCGGAGAATAATGTAAGTTCTGGATATGTGGGTGAGTTAGAATGGATAGATCGAGTTAATATTTCAGAATGGATTTCGCATCTTAAAATTGAGAGTGTCGAAAAACACTTGTTGGATGAAGAGGTTAAATCGGCTTTGAAGGAAATCGATAGGGAAGAAGATAACTGGGAAGAATTCGAACAGATACATAAAGCCAACTTAAAAATACCAGAGGGCGTGGCTGAATGTTGGATGATTGAAGAGTTGAAAGAATCAAGACATCCAGTTGGGGCAACTTGGTCAATAATAGCTGAATATATGGACGATTTTTTCTATATAGAAAGACATTGGGAGTCTTAAAGTGATGTCAATGGTTTGTAAGTGTAACTTGTATTAAACGCAGTATACCGTAATGAAAAAAAGGAAGTACATATCGATATTATTGCTGATGTTAATCAGTATTTCGTGTAAAAACGAAAAACATGATGAAGAAATGGATACAGAAATGAGGTTAGTATTGATAACTGATACTCTCGAGGCGGGTATTGAAGGAACTTATCCTAACAAAAAAGAACAGTTGATAATTTCGAAATATAACTCAGAATATCCAGAAATTGAAAATATAAAACGACCTGAGAAAACGATCATTAAAAATTTAGAAATTGATACTACTGAAGCCTTTGGAATTTGGACGCAATACCCAAACGAACCTCATGCAGATTTTTGGTTGAACTCAGAATCATTCTTTATTGTAGACTATGACGGAGACGGAGCCATGCCCTATATTTTGGACAAGAATAGCATCACGATTTTTTCTGATGATTTTGTTCAAACAGGAATAATTATCTCTACAAAAAATGACACGCTAAAAATTAAATGGTCTGATCTCGATAAAGAAACCATCTATGTGAAGTTTGAAAACTAAAAAATTACTAGGTAAGGCAATCAACAATTGCAACGGATAGGCCTTCGTCTAAATTTACTTAAAAAAATAACTCGAATTGCCTGACACTTGGATTTTATTCTTATAAAAATCGGAGTGAAAGAGATACCGGCTAGAATTATAACTACTTATTAAGTGTTTCAGTATTTTTTGTAGGGAGATAAATTAGAATAATGCTTAAAGCGATTCCAGTTGAATTCAGCGTAATTAATTGAGTCCTTCTTACTGTGTTGATGACAGACAACGCAGGATATTTTTGTATTGATTAGCAGTGTGGTTTCTGTGTTATTAGTACTGCTATCGATGGTCTTAATTATAAAGTTTCTAGTATTTTTCTGTGCATTGATGATGCGTTTTTCTAGTACCTCACGAAATGGCCATCTCGAATAGGATGGTAATTGTTGAGGAATACGATAGATTTCAATAGCCTTCTTCCACTGTTGGTTTTTTACAAGCATATCGCCTAAATTTAAATAAAACCCCTCTATATTATGAGGAGCAATCCAAGAATTTCTGCAAGCACGCTGTCTTCTGGAGGAAACCATTTTTCCTAAAGGTAAGCACAGGAAATCATAAGGTTGGGTTGTGTCGATTTTCTTTTGGTAACACTTTTGTAGTGTTTTCCATTGCCATTGTAAGGCCTTTTTATATTGCCAAGTTGTTCTAGGTAGTTTTGATAAAGGGTAGCCAATGGTAAAGTAGTTAAAGCTTTTCCACTGACGAATGGCTTTTTTACCTGTAAAGTAGCCTTCACGTTGAAGCTTTTGATTGTTTTTTATATTGCCGACTATCATTTTAGAATCAGCTAAAAAGCCAAGAATCCTAGGGTCATCCGGATTTATAGCATAGGATAGTTTAAAATAATTAAGTGCTTTTTCGGCATGTTGTTTAATAGATACAGGGATTTTTTCTAGCCTAGCACGTTCACTCAGTGCCCAAATATGAGTAAAGCCAAGATGATTGATGGTTTCTATATCATTGGGAAATTCACGGTGAGCTCGATTTAGAAGGGATATAATTGTATCGATACGCTTGTAATTTCCCGCGTGAAAGTATTTCCAAAAATAAGCGTTAGCCTGCCGTGGTAAATTTTTGTTTTTTATTTCCCCTTCCTTACGAAGTGAATTTATGGAAGCGTGTCGAGTACCTTTACAGCTCAATAATGCTAATAAAAGTATAAAATAGGTATGTGGTTTCATAGGGTAAATATTATAAAGGGATTTTGAGTCCTATAAGTAGTGTCCCATAAATCCCTGATTGTCGTGTCTTTTGTTTTTCTGAAAATGAGGATCCCAATTGGTTCCAAGATTTGTCTTTTTCTAAGTCGAAATTGTATCCGATGATAAATCCAGCTGAAATGTATTTATTCAGTTTATATAAGAACCAATTTGCTACATTCATCAAGAGTTTTTGTTGTGTGTAGATTTGTGCATTTAGGACCTCTTTACTATCAGGGTAATAAGAGTTTTTTTGCCAGTGAAATAGCCTTAGTCCCAAGGCTGGAGTGATACTGATTTTATTTGTACTGTAAACTTGGTATCCCAATCCAAGCTCACTTGAAAATCCATGTAAATTAAACTGGTAATCACTAGCAGTGAATTTGCCTATGGCTATTGAGAATTGACAAGTGATAAACCAGTTTTTACTTTCAAAATAGCTGCCCGCACCTATGGTCTTTACAGTTTTAACGGAAGAAGTGTGATCAGAATTGTAGGAAGAGTATGACGGTAAACTGATAGAAGTAACTCCCAGACTTCCAAAAGCAGTGAGGGAAGAGTTTAGTTTTGGTGTCACTTTACTATGCGAATTTTGTCCAGTTGACAACTCACTAAAACTAAATAACAAGGAGAGTACAAGTAGTTGATATTGTATCATCTGTGTGGTGTTTTGAGCAATATTACACAGAAGAATGCTATCCTTTGATACTTTGTTATGTTTGGGGCTCCAATGTGACGAATGGTCTATTTATTGTATGGGAAATTGAGTTTGGTAGTGTCAAAAGAACGTGAAATCGGAATCCAAAAATCAAGCAATTCTAATAGAACCTCCTTTTGCTTGGCATTTCCTCTTAGCTTGATAAGGTGTTTGGAATTAATAATATAAGACTTATGGCAATGGAAAAAAAAATCGTTGTTTTCAAGGTCATTATAGAATTTATATAAAGGATATCGAATGAGATGTTTGATGTAAGATTTTCCATTTTCAGAATAAATTTCTAGGTAGTTGCCACTTGATTTAGCACAAATAATTTTATTGACAGTTAGGCTTAGTGATTCATCTTTCGAAACTTTGACTGAAATACTTGCGTTCAAAGTGGATGTGTTCTCAGTAGTTTTATTGAAGGTATTTGGTTTTGTAGCTTGCATCCATAGGTAGAATACAAGAAATACTACAGGAAATAAGCCTATTGCTAAAGAGTCGAGCAGGTATACTAAGATAGAATGCTTAATACTATCGCATTGGAGAGTATATGAATATAGCCAATTAAGAAAGGAGATAACTCCTGTAATATAAAAAGAGGTTTTTATGAGGTCCGCAATACTTCTCGGGTGTTTACTTCGAATACGAAAGCTAGTGAAAACAACCGTTACAACAATGGTAATGAATGCGAAACCAGCTATAATTGGAATTTTATTGAATTGTATTTCGGCAAGACCAAATGGCTGGAAAATCCAGAGGAAGACGAATACAAAGACTCCAAACATTAACGCTATTCTAAATCGTTGTTTTCTAGTTTTTACATGAGGCAGAGAGTTGCCGAGGACTAAAAGAGAATTCATGATGGTATAGTGTTAAACAGTAAAAGGTTAGAAGACCAAATTACAAATGTGAAAGCTGTGAAATGTATAATAAATCCTGTGAATAATGAGGTCTTTGAACGTAATCACTTTGGATTGATGAGGATACAAATGATCATAAAATTAATCTATTTTTTGACTAATTCAAAGTATTACGAACCAATTTCATCTAAAATTTAAGGACGTGTTTAAGATTCGTGTAATCAGAAGTAAAAAAATAAAAAACTGTTTTTAGCCTGTTAATACTCATAGCTCTACGTTGCTAACCTTGCAGCAAAAAGTGTGCGCTGCATAAGAATGGTAGCTATCGTTTATTGTTCCATTCCTGGTAAAAGATTAATGCTACGCATCCTCCAATGGTCATTCTGAGCAAATAAATCTCGAAGCTCCTAAAGTTGGATTGAAAATTACAAGGCTATTTAAAATGAGAGCGATTCACCAATGTAGGTACGAGCGGTATACTTACACATCGAAACCTAGGATGGAGATTTTTGTTAGATTTTTTAACTAAACGCTATTGATGCTGTGCCGTAATTACTTTATCATTAAAAAAAAGTTAAGAGATTTTGTAAAGTATCAGTGAAAACATGCCGATATTTAACTTTTTTAATGAAAATATTTAGAAAGTTCTTAAAAATTTAATAATACAACTATAAACATAGTATAACTGCTCTTCATGGGTAAAACTAAGAGATTTACAACTAGTAAAATCAAACAATTATTACTTATGAAAAAAACTACTCAAGTATTAGGTGCTTTGGCACTATTTTTAAGCGTGAACATCACTGCTTTTGCGCAGCAAACTACGGATGCGGCCCTTTCTGAAATGCAAAGCAAAGCGAAAGCTACCGAAGTAAAGGTAGGAGAGGCTAAACAAACGTTGAAAACCTTGTTAGTCGCGTACTTCGTGACCAACAATCCAACGCCCAATACCAATGGATTCAAAACTGCTATCAACGGTCAATTGCAAGCGATAGATCAATTGGCGCAAGCTCAATACGATGCCTTGTACAAAGCAGAAGGATTTAATGGGAACCTAGACGTTTCGAATGCGGAAGACTTCATTCAAGAAATTGAGAGTGCTAGTTACCAATCAAAGCGCAAGGTAACAGCGTTGGTTACGGCGATTCAAAACAACGACAAGCAAACGGCTCAAACTGTGAGTGCTGCTTTGAAAGGGCAGTTGGAAATGATCATCCAATACAGCGAAGAAGCTTTTGACGAGGCTGAAAATTTGAAAGCTGTTCCAGAAATTTTTAAAGTTCGAATTTTGTTAGTTGATGAGCGTTCAGGACAATCAGTTCCAGCGAATACCATTCGAGGATACGGTGCTACAGACACGAAATCGAACAAATTTTACCAAACGGGAGAGCGACAAGGAGATCCTGTTAACGAATTTAAAGCCTTACCAGCAGGTACCTACCGTTTTGACGGTATGGACGGTTACTTCGACGGTACAGGTAGTAAGGTAGTTAGCTTGTCAAATTCAATGGTTCAAGCAGATGGTTATATTTACATTACCCTAACGTATTGGTCTGAATAAAGGATAAACTTTAAAATACCAATCAGACTCTAAGTCCTCAGCGTCAGTGTTTTCAGTAGCACTGGCGCTTTGTTGTTAATTAAAATATGCTTTTGCACTTGCTATATACTACTACTAAATAGTATATTAGCGGTTCATTCAAGAACTTCTATACTTTTTATGGCACAAGAAACACAATACACCGAAGATAATATACGATCGCTCGATTGGAAAGAGCATATCCGAATGCGTCCTGGTATGTATATCGGTAAATTGGGAGATGGTTCGTCTCCTGATGATGGTATTTATATCTTAGTCAAAGAGGTTTTAGATAACTCCATTGATGAATTCGTCATGGGGGGCGGGAAAACAATTGAAGTGTCCGTTCAGGGGAATAAAGTTATCGTGCGTGACTACGGACGTGGTATTCCTTTAGGAAAAGTTGTTGATGTGGTGTCAAAAATGAACACTGGAGGTAAATACGATTCAAAAGCCTTTAAAAAGTCGGTCGGATTGAATGGGGTGGGTACCAAAGCGGTCAACGCTCTTTCGACCTATTTTAGGGTCGAATCAAACAGAGATGGAAAGTCAGCGAGTGCAGAGTTTGAAAAAGGAAACCTCACGCATCAAGAGGTGTTGGATGAAACTTCGAGAAGAAGAGGGACCAAGGTGACGTTTATTGCAGATGAAACCATCTTTAAAAACTACAAATACCGCCCAGAATACATAGAAAAACTCCTTAAGAATTACGTTTACCTAAATCCAGGACTAACCATAGTTTTTAACGGAGAGAAGTTCTATTCAGAAAATGGTCTAAAAGATCTATTAGAAGATAATAACAATGTTGATGATATGTTGTATCCTATCATTCACCTGAGAGGAGACGATATAGAAATTGCATTGACGCATAGTAAAACCCAATACTCAGAGGAGTATCATTCGTTTGTAAACGGACAAAACACAACGCAAGGAGGAACGCATTTAGCGGCTTTCCGAGAAGCGGTGGTGCGCACAGTACGCGAATTCTACAATAAAAATTTCGATGCTTCAGATGTGCGTAAGTCTATTGTTGGAGCGATTTCGATCAAAGTGATGGAACCCGTTTTTGAAAGTCAGACCAAAACCAAACTGGGGTCTACAGAAATGGGAGGGGAGCTGCCTACGGTACGTACCTACATCAATGATTTCGTAAAAAATAAGCTCGACAACTACCTGCATAGAAACACAGAAATTGCAGAGGTCTTGCAAAAGAAAATCTTGCAAGCGGAAAAAGAGCGTAAAGAGCTGTCAGGAATTCGAAAACTGGCACGTGATCGCGCTAAAAAAGCGAATTTACACAACAAAAAATTGAGGGATTGCCGCATCCATTTTGCAGATACAAAAAAAGAAGGCTACCTCGATACGACGTTATTTATTACGGAGGGTGATTCCGCGAGTGGATCGATTACCAAGTCGAGAAATGTTAATACACAAGCAGTTTTTAGTTTAAAAGGAAAACCGCTGAATTCTTATGGACTGACCAAGAAAATCGTTTATGAGAACGAAGAATTTAACCTCCTGCAAGCAGCGCTAAACATCGAAGACGGTATGGAAGGCCTGCGCTATAACAATATTGTGATTGCAACGGATGCCGATGTTGACGGTATGCACATTCGATTGCTGTTGATTACTTTTTTCTTACAATTTTTCCCAGAAGTTATTAAAGAAGGGCACCTCTATATTTTAGAAACCCCATTATTCAGGGTACGTAACAAAAAGGAGACAATTTATTGTTATTCAGAAGATGAAAAACAAAAAGCGATTAAAAAACTAAAAGGGAAACCGGAAATTACCCGATTTAAGGGACTTGGTGAGATTTCTCCTAACGAGTTTGTTCACTTTATCGGTGATGATATTCGCTTAGACCCGGTGATGCTAGATAAACAAATGCCTATTGATCAAATGTTGCAATTTTACATGGGGAAAAATACCCCAGATCGTCAAAAATTCATCATCAACAATCTAAAAGTAGAGTTGGATTTGATTGATGAGCAATAGGTATTGAACAATTGAAAAAAATAGGAGCTATGAACCTTGAAGAAGGTACGCTATGGAAAAAAATAGAAGAGTATCAATTCGATAGTCCTGAAGAGGACTACTGTTTTTCAACCAAACTGGCTGATGAACAACAATGGACAGAGCAATTTACTGCCGATGCCATTCTAGAATATAAAAAATTTATGTTCCTTGCTACAGTTTCGAATCAGATGGTTTCGCCTTCGGCAACCATTGACAAAGTGTGGCACCAGCATTTGACTTTTTCTGATGCCTATGAGGAGTTTTGTACGGTACTCGGAAAAAAAATAAAACACATGCCAGCAACGGGGAAACCTGGTCAGCAGACGAGCCTAAAAGCTGCCTCAGATCAAACGGCTGTGTTGTATAAACGATATTTTAAAGAACAAGTTGCGGAGATTTGGAATAACAAATCGTTCGAGGAGTTGATATCACTAGACGAGGGCACCCCCAACTGGTTGACTAAAATCAATGATCTCGATTTGACGTTAGCGGCTTTAGTAATGCTGTTTTTGTTAGTTGTACTTTGGAAAGAACTATTGGTTTCAATAGACAATCCTAATTTCTTGTGGATGCTCACAGGAACTGCAGCACTGATTATCGGAATTATTGTATGGGCCTGCAGCATAGCTGAAAAGGAAACAGTGAATAAAGTTTTAGAAAACAAATACCTGGTCAGGCTTTCAAAAGAGGAGCAAATTGTAATGATGGTGAAATCGGATGCCATGCTTTTGAATGCCATTCATGAGTTGATTGAAAGCAATCGTTTGAAAATTGACGAAAATGGACGGGAAATACATATTGACGAGTTCAAATTATCAGACAATAAGTATGAAAATCTGATAGTTAATCATTTTAAAACAGCTAGTTTAAGTGTTTTTTCAGCAAATTATCGGGTTTTGATAGGAAAGCCCATGCTGTTGGCACTAAAGCGACTAGAAGAAAAATTAAGTAAGGTAATCCTGAATACCGTGGAGTATACGCAGGCCAAGTTACTCTGTTTTACCGGAGTGACCCTATTGTATTCCCTGCTAATAGCACGAGGATACCTAGGAATAACAAGAGGAAAACCCATTACGAAGTTAATAATGTTTGCCTTGTTTATTTCAGTAGTTTTGGGGTTCCTACTCCATTATTTTTGGTTTCAAAAAAGAAGAAATATATACAGAAAAGTTGTAGCTAATTCCTATAATACGACAGGTTTTTTAGATAAATTAGCACACCGAGATAAAATTAGTTACCCAGAAGTATTCACTTCTTTAGTAATAGGAAGTGGTTTGGGAGCTTTGCTTTATGGAAATGATAAGAGAAATAATTCAACACACCACGACGACAGTTCTACGGGATGTAGTAGTTCATGCAGTTCATGCAGTTCATGCAGTTCATGCAGCTCGTGTAGTTCCTGTGGTGGTTGTGGAGGAGATTAATTTTTTACGTATCGATATTTAATTTATGAGCGACGAAAACAATACCTACGAAAACGACGAGGAGTTAAACCAACCCATCGAAAACAATGAGACCATAACCAAGGTTACCGGAATGTATAAAGAATGGTTCTTGGATTACGCGTCTTATGTGATTTTGGAACGTGCCGTTCCTTCTATCGAAGATGGTTTTAAACCTGTACAACGACGAATTATGCATTCTATGAAAGATTTGGATGATGGTCGTTACAACAAGGTGGCAAACATAGTAGGGCATACCATGCAGTATCACCCGCACGGTGATGCTTCGATTGCTGATGCCATGGTGCAAATGGGACAAAAGGAACTTCTGATTGATATGCAGGGGAACTGGGGTAACATACTTACTGGTGACCGAGCGGCAGCATCGCGTTATATTGAAGCGCGATTGTCTAAGTTTGCCTTGGATGTCGTTTTTAATCCCAAAACAACGGAATGGCAGCAATCTTATGACGGTAGAAAGAAAGAGCCTGTTAATTTACCTGTGAAATTTCCACTCCTACTCGCTCAAGGTGCGGAAGGAATTGCAGTAGGACTTTCGACAAAAATCTTACCACACAATTTTAATGAATTGATCGATGCCTCTGTAAAGTATTTAAAGGGCAGAAGTTTTAGTATTGTTCCGGATTTCCTTACCGGAGGTATTGCCGACTTTACCAATTATAATGATGGGAAAAGAGGAGGTAAAGTAAGGGTTCGAGCTAAAATATCACAGCTTGACAAAAAGACCTTGGTGATTACTGAAATCCCTTTTGGTACTACGACGAGCTCTTTGATCGATAGTATTTTAAAGGCGAATGACAAAGGTAAAATCAAAATCAAACGCATTGAAGATAATACTGCGGCTAATGTGGAAATTTTAGTGCATTTACCTCCAAATGTGTCTCCTGACAAGACCATCGATGCGCTGTATGCCTTTACTAATTGTGAAAATTCGATATCCCCACTTTGTTGTATCATCGAAGATAACAAACCTGTATTTATAGGGGTGTCTGAAGTGTTAAAAAAATCGACAGATTTTACGGTGGAGTTGCTTAGAAAAGAATTGGAAATCAAGTTGTTTGAGTTAGAAGAACAATGGCATTTCGCTTCTCTGGAACGCATCTTTATCGAAAACAGAATTTACCGTGATATTGAAGAGGTAGCTACCTGGGAAGGAGTAATTGAAGCTATTGATGAAGGATTGAAGCCACATATCGGGCACCTAAAACGCGAAGTGACTCAAGAAGATATCTTGCGTTTAACGGAAATTAGAATCAAGAAAATTTCAAAGTTTGATATCGATAAAGCCAAGCAGTTTATCGATAGTTTAGAAGAGCAAATTGCCGAAGTAAAGCATCATTTAGATCATCTAATTGAGTTCGCTATTGACTATTTTAAAGAACTCAAAAAGAAATACGGTAAAGAGAAACCACGTTTGACAGAGATTCGCATTTTTGACGATATCGTAGCGACTAAAGTGGTGATGAGAAATTCAAAACTCTATGTGAACAGAGAAGAAGGATTTATCGGAACCTCACTTAAAAAGGACGAATACATTACCGATTGTGCCGATATTGACGATGTGATTGTCTTTAGAGAAGACGGTTCAATGATGGTCACCAAAGTAGCCTCAAAAACTTTTGTAGGGAAAGGCATCATACACATCGCAATTTTCAAGAAAAAAGACAAGCGTACAGTGTATAATATGATTTATAAGGACGGAACAAGAGGTCCAAGTTATATGAAGCGCTTTAATGTAACGAGTATTACTCGTGATAAAGAATACGATTTGACCAATGGTAGTAAAGGATCTAAAGTCCTTTATTTTACTGCCAATCCGAATGGAGAAGCGGAAGTAATTACCATTTTATTACGTGCCTTAGGAAGTATCAAGAAGTTAAAATGGGACATTGATTTTGCGGACTTGGCCATCAAGAGTAGAAGTGCTCGTGGAAACCAAGTGACGAAATACGCCATTAAAAAAATTGAATTCAAATCAGCAGGAGTTTCTACCTTGAAACCGAGAAAGATTTGGTTTGATGATACAGTACGTCGTTTAAATGTCGATGATAGAGGAGAGTTGTTAGGTGAATTCAAGGCAGAAGATAAGCTGCTAATTGCTACGCAAAGTGGTAAAATCAAAGCGGTAACTCCTGATTTAACCATGCATTTTGATAACGATATGATCGTCTTGGAAAAATGGAAGCCTCAAAAACCAATTTCGGCTATTTATTTCGATGGTAATAAAGAAAGGTACTACGTAAAACGCTTTTTAATAGAAGCCGCTGATAAGGAGGAAATTTTCGTGTCCGATCACGAAAAAACCAAGTTAGAAATCATAGCCACGGACTATCGCCCTATGGCTGAAGTTATATTTTCGAAGCGAAGCTTGGAGAAAATAGAGGTGAATTTTGAAGAGTTCATTTCAGTAAAAGGGATCAAAGCACTCGGAAATCAGCTCACCACGGATAAGATTAGGACGGTAAACTTATTAGAGCCACTACCGTTTGAAGAGCCTGAAGAAAAGGTAGAAGACATTGAAGTAAATGAAGAAAAAGTAGTTCCGAAAGTGCCAAAAATAGAGGATGTAGATATCAATGATTACGAAGCCTTGCTCGAGCTTAAAAAGCAAAAAGCTTTGGCAAATGCCTTAAAAAAGAAAAAACAAATAGACGATGACGAATCACAAACCGCCTTGTTTGATTAACTGAGCATCGGCCGAGTTTATACGCATACCGAAGTCTATTTTTACAAGGAACTTCTTTGTTAAAATTTATAATAACCGCATAAGCAATTCGTTTATGCGGTTTTTTAATAGTCTCAGTTGAAAGGCATAATTAGTGTGAACTAAAAGGGGCTTGTAGTGCGGGCTGCATGCTCAAAAATCAATGTATAACTGTTATATTTGTTACAGAGGACTGTTGCATTTGACGGGTGTCAATTTTCCGCAGTTGAAAAATATGAAAGAGAAGGGTGTAGGGCTTGAATACGAGAGATTCTCCGTGTACCGCAGGCTTTATACTGGTAAAACGATACTTGTAATGACTAAAGAAACGTTGAGCTATAAATATGCTGCTAAATCGAGTTTAACAAAAGAAAAAGGAGCTGAAAACTTACTATTATCAAAATTCAGTGAAGTAGAAAAGGGAAGTGCTCCCTGTTTTTATTGGGGTAGCTTAAAGCATCCATTTGAGTTGTCGCGGTGTTTAATTACCCTATCGAATATTGTACAATCCAGTTTCAATCTATCAGCATTCCAATTGGCGCTGTTAAAAGATCCCATTGTAACTGCCGGAAATGAGCAGCTTAGATTTGAAGGATTTTCGCATTGTGCTGGCGTGTATGCAAGAGTCGATGTTTTAGAAAATGGGCAGGATGGTGAATTTATAGAAAGCGGAACCACCAATGTCGATTTTAATACGCCGTTAATAGCTGAACTCGGTAAAATCAAAAAAAATGATGAGTTGATACTCTCTGTAGGCCAGCAAGAAGTAGGCTTTCATAAAGACGGTGCGAGTTTCACGGAGAGAAAAGTCCCGCTGCCCAGTAAATGGATTAAGGGACTGACAACTGTACAGCAGTATTTTTCAGAATCTGATTATGGGGTTACCTTAACAAGAATACAAGCAATTCAACTTTTTAAAACCATCCCTAACGGGAAGGTGAAAACGGATTATTTTCTCATAAATAGAGGTCGAAAATACCTGTTTAGTCCGATAAAATCGACAAGGGCTATTTGTATTGGAGGGATTCACCGACTGAGATTGCTACAGCCCTTACTTCCCTTGATTACTTGGTTAAAAATTTATCCGCATAAGAACATGCAATCGGTAACATTTATTTTGGGGTTTACCGAATTGAATTTTGTCTTTTCCATTTCCAGAGATTATTGGAGGGGGTTTTCCGGTGAAGGGGCTGCGCTTGAAGAATTAATAGAAGACCTGCCAGATGCTTTGATTCGCGCATTTGATACCTGTGCTTATACCAATCAAGAATTTAATCCGACATTATTGTCTTTTGAAGAACCTATAGCGATCACCAAAATTGATAAGTTGGCCACCAAGCTTTCTGCTATGGGGTTACTGGGCTACGATTTGGAAAAAAACGGCTTCTTTTATCGTCGACTTCCCTTTAAGCTAGAAAGGATATTGTCGTTAAATCCGAGACTAAAGGGAGCAGAAAAACTGTTGGAGGAAGGGAAGGTTACCATATTAGTACATTCAGCCACCAAAATTGAAGCGAGAGTAGCCGGTAGTGGTGTATTCCATTACGTGGTGTTGAACGATGATTTTCAGAAATGTACCTGTGCATGGTTTAGTAGAAATCAGGGAGAACGCGGAGCGTGTAAGCACATTTTAGCAGTAAAGAAGAAAGTAAAAAACGAATAATTATGCTATCAAAAGAACTCGAAAACCTCGTAATGCAAGAACGGGAAATTATCCCTTTTTTAAAGAAATTGACGGTTGCGGAAAGAAGAGAATTAGGCCCTTTTTTAAAAAGGATGTACAAGAAAATTGCTGAATTTAAGTCTTTTGAAGAACGAATTTCAGATAAAAAAATAGCTTTGTTAGAAATGGCTTGCTTTGTTTGTCTTTCTAAAACTGATGTTAAAAAAACGGTTTATGACATAAGTAATCTGGCTATTAGTGACACTTATTTAGAAAATATCATTCCCTGGTATATACCCAAATGGTACAGTGAGGTCATTAACGAAGACCCACCTTGGAGTTTGACGTATTTAAAAGCAATGCGCCTTTACAGCGCCGGTTTACTACAACCTTCTGATTCATTAATTCGAGAACTTTTACCGAAAGCGATGATCGATGCAGTTTGGGTTAAAGCGAATAAGAGGGTACTGTATTACAAGCCAGAACAGTTATTAAAGTATCCTATAACCCTGCAAAAGCACATTTGGTTACTATTTGAAGAAGAAACCATAGTACATAATGTTTACGAATTCAACGGTATTGAAAATTATTCGGATGGGAATGCTATCTGGATTGATACAATTTGTAAGCTGGTTGATGATGGCGAATTGGACAGGAAAAAAGTCTTGATTAAAACTATTAATACAGCAACAAAGGGTTTCAATAAAAACCTAAGTGGATGGTTTTACAACTTACTTATAAGGCTTTCACCAACTGAAGCAGAGATTGTTGAGTTCCAAAGTGAGCTTTTTTCTGCCTTGTATTCACCTCATTCAAAAGTTGTCAATACAGTATTAAAATATATTAAAACAATAGTGAACCACAAACAGTTCCAATTAGATGCCTTTTTGGATAGCTGTTCGATTTTACTGAATACCGAAACGAAATCTGTGGTAAATGCAACTTTGATAATCTTGGATAAAATAGCTAAAATCCACCCGAATTCCGCTGATTTAGTAAGTATAAAAAGTGCCGAGGCCTTGCTGTTTTTTGATGAGAAAATTCAATTGAGAACGGCTAAAATTATCCAAAAGTACGGAACGGCAAACAATCAAAGCTTATTAGACGTACTCCAGTTGTATTCTGGCAATCTATTTCATTCTTCAAAGACTGTACTATCGGAATATAGTATTGTCCCCGAAACTCTTGAAGAAGTGTTTTTTGAAGGAAACAGTAGGAGGTTATCTGAAGATAATGAACTACCGCAATATAGCTCATTAGACGATTTAATTTTTTTTGTGAGCCAGTCTATGAACAATAATGAAAGCTACCATATTGATTTATTGTTACATTATGCGCCTAAACTCAGTTTACTACTTGACGAAACCAATGTGCGTAAACTAGAACCCGTATTTAAACGCTCTTTTGAATTTATTACTAGTCAAGTATCGAATGCACAAGTAGGTTATTTAGAATTCGGAGCAGCTTCTTTTCTCAATGATTTCGCCAATATCCTCATAAAAAAATACCCTGTGGCCTTTGAGAATTTAAACAGGATTAAGAATAAGAAAATAAAAGAGCTGCAAAAAGAGCGGTTTTATGCGAGTTATTATAAAAATAGCTTGCAGGAAATTGAAAACCAATCGGTGCCAGATTACATCTATGTGATATATCGAGCATTGTTCATTCGTTCAAAATATTTTATTACAGAGCAACTTGATCTGAGTTTGTTATCGACTCCAACCCATTTTCCGTGCTGGTTAGACCCTACAGTCTTGATCGAACGATTACTAGCTTATGAACAGTTAGGACAAGAAATAGATCTGTTTGATTTTCAGATAGCTATAGGTAGGCTTCCCTCAGGGGAAAAGTCAGCGCAGTTAAATAACCATATCGACAGGATTGTCAATTCCGAGATACAACAGGTATTCCGCTATCACTATGGATATTTACCAATTCAAGAGGCAGAAGTATCGAAACCAGAATTATGGATTCAAAGTGTGTTGAGTAGAAATATCGATAGTGAATTAGAGTATTTTCAAGATGGGTTTGCCAATTCTTTACAAACAGAATTAGGGGCGTATGAATGGAATTGTAATCAGCGAGATGAATGGTATCAGGACTACGATCATAAACTACAAAAATTAGTGAAAAAGAAGAGACGAGTAAAAGAGCTCAGATTAGAAGGTTTTCCTAATTCGCATCAAGAAAAACCATCGGAAGTTTTAAAAATAAAAAGGTATTTCAGCGGAAAGGAAAAAAAGGAAGTTGAAGGGATGTATCGGTATTTAAAATTTAAGAAACATGAGTATTACACTGTAATCCAACCCAATGATGAACTCAGGTTTTTATATCTTTCTCCTAATAATCCGAATGTGCTTTTGGGGCATATGATTCATACCAACTTAAAATACTCCACTTTTTATGAGGAGAGCGGTAAAAAAAATATGATCAATTTTCTAAAAGGTCTCCACGAAATTTGGTATCGAAAAGATGTTGGTGAAATCACCTATTTATTTCTTGCTACAGGCTTTTTATGCAGTGAAAAAGTGGCAAGAGACCTGGCGGCTGAGATTTGGATAAAAGCAAACAGTGAGCATCGTTTTAACAATCAACTCATAGGCGAAGCCATAGGGAAATTGGAACGTGAAGAATACGCTCCGCTAAAGAGGTTTACAGATCTAATCACGGCGAGCCTTTTCAATGTGTCAAAACAGCACAACGAGTGCTTGTACGATGTTTTGAGTGCAGTGATTTGTACCATGGCGAAAGAGCCTATCCGCGGGACTAAAAAATTATTAGAAATCTTTATGGAACTTCAAAGGAGTTTCCCAAATAGAGAATTTTCTGTACCCTTAAGAGATAAATTGGTCAGTTGGAAGGAAAATAAGTCGCTGAATAAAATCATCGAGCTCCTATAGGTATGTGCATTGCTGAGTTCGTATTTCTATACAAGTCTTCTGTTGATACTGTTCTTGCCGAAATGAGTTACAATGAGAGTTTTATACCAAGTAATTAGGGCGTTAAAAGCAGCGTCAAAAATCAGTGTTTTAGTAGTGCTAAACAGGATAGGGCTTTTTAAAGACTACCTTGACTGGTGTACGTGTGACTGGCAAATTTAAGCTGTCTGAGACCGAGAAGATGAGAACATTTTGCTAGGTTCGCTGCTTTTGATTTGTGAATGTATTGACTTTAGAATAATTTTGTAGCGTCTAAATAGGGAAACTATGGCACAGTATTTTAATCTCAATTCCGCTATAGGGATTATCGGGTATATTTGTTTTATCGTATTTGTTGCGTGGTTGATATCGCGCATTATCCGCTATGTGATTGTGTTGCTCATTCGTTACCGCAAGCAAGACCAATACGGGCGAACCAGTATTCAGTTTTTTAGAAATTCGGTAAAATTTTTTATTGGGATTTTTGGAATCATCTATATTGTGCTGACCGTTCCTGTGTTTCGAAGTAAGGCAACCTTAATATTTTCTGGAGCGGGTATTTTAGCAGCAATCATCGGTTTTGCAGCCCAGGCTGCACTCTCTAATTTGATCGCAGGGGCCTTTATCGTTATTTTTAGACCTTTTCGCGTTGGTGACTATATCAAGCTCGATGATGCTCGCGTTGGGATCGTAGAAGACATTACCCTGCGTCATACAGTTATCAATAACTTTGAAAACAAGCGATTGATTATTCCTAACTCGGTTATTAGTACCGATTCCGTACTAAATCATACCATCGAAGATTCTCATGTATTGAGTTTTAACAACTTTAAAATTGGTCTGCGCGCCAATATTGACTTAGCCAGGCGTATTATTCAAGAAGAGGCTGTAAAACATCCTACCGTCATAGACAACAGAACTCCTGACCAAGTGTTGGCTTCGGTGCATCCAATTGACGTACGCGTCATCGATGTACATCCCGACCATATACACATGCGTGCCTACGTGTGGCTGAATGAACCTTTTTCAGAATTTAGAACGAAATGTGCGATTAAAGAGGCGGTACACAAACGATTTATCAACGATGGAGTAGAACTACCTATTCCGATCACAAAAGTGCATCGCCTGGACTAAAAAGAGGTGTCCTATTGCTCTTTGTTTTTAAACAAGAATCCAAGCCCTATACGACTTAAAAACTTCTTTTCGAAGGCCCAGAAAAAGTTAAACTGACCAAATAACCAACCTAACATAGGCAGTGTTGTTTGGTAGATAGGGAAGATCAAAAGTATGCGTAGCGGATAGTACACCCATGGTCCCACAGATGCTACTGATAGCCCCAACGCAGCCGTCAAAGGTTTTGCAATATAAGCCGCAAATGATCCGTTTAACGAAAATACTAACAAAATAGCTATGATATCTCTGTTGTTGGTAATTCCCCAACGCTCCTTCAGTTTTTCCATGCCGCAAATGTATTGAAATCTCGGTAGGCAAGCAAACTCCAGTGTGCAAACTTGACTATCTAAATTAATTATAGACAAGTGGTCGATGAAAAGCAGCGAACATTACAAAGAGTAAAGATTTAATTTTTTCTCTTTTGATAAGCAAAACTCTATTTTCTTAATGAGGTTTCTATAAGTAGGTGCGGTAGTTATTACTGTAGCATTCCCTTGTAGTGAACCTGTATAGCGAGGCCTTAAAAACAATTATTACAGCTGCGAATGTAAAAAAACACGCCGTTGTTTCGTTTTAGCTGTGGTCGTTGTGAAAAAGGTTAAAACACGCCTGTTTTCAGGAGGTTAACGGGTGTTTTGTAATTTTGCAGGTTTTGTAATATGTTTGCTTTATGTTGCTTAACTACCTAAAAACCAGTATTTAGTGATCTTTTAATTGAAGTTTTAATTTAATGTTAGTTAAAGTATTAGTTTAACGGCAAACTTGACGAATTGTTATTGCTTGTACTTCTGTGTATTAGCAGTGTTTACTGCTGTTTTCAATAGAAGACGAGCAAAGATAAGTAAAAAATAATACATGTTGTTTTGAGCGATTGAGGGAGCTGAAGTTTTGGGCGAGCACAGTTGTTGTCGCCCTTAAAATTAGGGTGCTGACCGATCAATAATAAAAATTATATAGAAAACAATTTTCTAAAATAAAAGAATAAAACTACATCAAAAAAACGTCTTTTAGTCATTCTGTGAAGCGTTCTCAATTCATGCTGGGGGTGTTAAGGAAACGCTTGAGAAGTTCAAAACTATCAAAGGAGCGAAGTTTTGCTTCTGTTTGAATAGTCTAAAAGGGCTAGTTATAGTATTGGGGTTTGAGAATTTTATTCCCAGTATTAGCCCCTAAGTTGATTGAATTTGGTGACTAGATACCGGGTTTTGCCCACTGGAGGAGATAAAAAAAGCCTGCACTTAGGCAGGCTTTCTTGTATGGTTGGTGTTAAAATAAAGTGTCGAGTAAATCGTCGGCAACCAAATTTGGAATGGTAACCTTTAAGCTAGGTGTTCTTTCCATTTCTCGTTTAATGGCAAACATAGCCTCTTCATTTCTGGCCCAGCTTCTACGTGCAATACCGTTATTTACATCGTAAAACAACATGTTTTTCAAACGAGCTTCGGCTTCAGCGCTACCGTCTAAAAGCATACCGAATCCTCCATTCATAACTTCTCCCCAGCCAACGCCACCACCGTTGTGAATAGATACCCAGGTAGCGCCTCTAAAACTGTCTCCTATAACGTTATGGATGGCCATATCCGCTGTAAACTTACTTCCGTCATATATGTTTGACGTTTCGCGATACGGAGAATCCGTTCCACTTACGTCGTGATGATCTCTACCTAATACGACAGGTCCTATTTTGCCAGCAGCAATGGCGTCATTAAAGGCGGCAGCTATTTTGGCACGTCCTTCTGCGTCTGCATAGAGGATACGTGCTTGTGATCCTACGACCATTTTGTTTTTCTTGGCGTCTTGAATCCAAGTGATATTATCTTGCATTTGCAACTGAATCTCCTCGGGTGAATTCTTCATGATTTCACTTAAAACACGAGCAGCAATCTCATCAGTTGCATCTAAATCTTCAGGTTTTCCAGAGGCACACACCCAACGGAAAGGTCCAAATCCGTAATCGAAGCACATAGGACCTAAAATATCTTGAACGTATGATGGGTATTTGAAATCAATGCCATTAGGTGCCATTACTTGAGCTCCAGCTCTCGAACTTTCGAGTAAAAAGGCATTTCCGTAATCAAAGAAATAGGTTCCTTTTGCTGTGTGTTTGTTAATGGCTTCTGCATGTCTTCTTAAGGTCTTTTGTACTTCTTGCTTAAATACCTCAGGCTCTTCACGAATCAACCTGTTTGACTCGTCATAAGAGATGTCAGCAGGGTAGTAACCACCAGTCCACGGAATGTGTAATGAGGTTTGATCAGAACCCACGTGGATAAAAATTTCCTCGTCGTAAAAGCGTTCCCAAACGTCAACGATATTTCCGATAAATGCTATAGAAATTACTTCTTCTTGTGCCTGTGCTTGGCGTACGCGTTGTACGAGCTCGTCGAGAGAGTCAATCAATACATCTACCCAACCTTGTTCGTGACGCTTAGTAGCGGCTTTCGGATTTACTTCGGCGGCAATGGTGATACATCCGGCAATATTTCCTGCTTTCGGCTGTGCGCCACTCATACCACCTAGGCCGGCAGTTAAAAAGATTTTCCCTTTAGGAGTGTCTCCTTTTTGTAAGATTTTACGGAAGGCATTCATCACGGTAATCGTTGTACCGTGCACAATTCCTTGAGGCCCAATGTACATGTACGAACCTGCAGTCATTTGACCGTATTGTGTTACTCCCAAAGCATTGAACTTTTCCCAATCATCAGGAGCGGAGTAATTCGGGATCATCATTCCGTTGGTCACAATGACACGTGGAGCGTTTTTAGATGAAGGAAACAAGCCCATAGGGTGTCCTGAGTACATGTGTAAGGTTTGTTCTTCGGTCATGGTTGCCAAGTACTGCATTGTTAATAAGTACTGTGCCCAGTTTTGAAAAACAGCACCATTTCCACCGTAAGTAATTAACTCTTCCGGATGCTGTGCTACGGCAGGATCCAAGTTGTTCTGTATCATTAACATAATCGCAGCTGCCTGTGTGCTCTGTGCTGGATATTCGTCTATCGGACGCGCGTACATTGCGTACTCAGGCTTAAAACGATGCATGTAAATACGACCGTATTCATTTAATTCTTCAGCGAATTCCTTAGCCAATTCACCGTGCCAAGCTTCAGGAAAGTAACGCAACGCGTTTCGAATGGCTAATTTTTTATCGTCTTTACCCAAAATGTCTTTGCGCTTTGGCGCTCTGTTAATTCCTTCAGGGTAGTTTCTTTTTGCAGGTAATTCAGTTGGAATCCCTTGTAATATTAACTCTTTAAAACTCATAATTACGCTACTTTAAATGCTTGTTCTTTAACTAATTTTATCAATGCATAGATATCGTCTTTCAAAACTCTATCTTCTTCTAATTTAGCCACTTTGCTTCGGATAATTGCGAAGTTTTCTTCGATGATCTCTGAAAAAGTGTTCGGACGTCTAAATTCCATGGCCTGAGCGGCATACATGAATTCAATGGCGAATATCTTTTCTAAGTTTCCTAAAATCTGGTTGAACTTTCTTCCAGAGATACTTCCCATAGACACGTGATCTTCCTGTCCCATAGAGGTCGGTACGCTATCTGCTGACGGAGGGAAGCACAAAGATTTGTTTTCGGTTACTAGGGCAGCAGTGGTGTACTGAGGAATCATAAAACCTGAATTTAAGCCTCCTGCCGTAGTCAGTAAACGCGGAAGTCCAAATTGTCCTTCTAAAAGTAAGTAACAACGACGATCCGAAATATTTCCTAATTCTGCGGCTGCAATGGATGCGTAATCCAGTGCCATAGCTAAGGGCTGACCGTGGAAGTTTCCTCCTGAAATGGCTTCCGTTGCACTTAAAACAATAGGGTTGTCTGTTACGGAGTTCATCTCTATCTCAGCTAGTTCTTTTAAGTGATAGTACGCATTACGAGAGGCACCGTGTACCTGTGGCATACAGCGAATAGAGTAGGGGTCTTGAACTCTCGGACAGCTATCACCACTGTGAGAATGCAAGTTGTTAGACCCTTCTAGGAGCATACGCATACGTTCGGCCACCTTCAAGTTTCCTTTGAAAGGACGAATTTGGTGAAGGGCCTCTTTAAATGGCGATCCACTTCCTTGGAATCCTTCTAAACTCATCGCACCTGCTACATCGGCTAGGTCCAATAGGTACTCCATTTTCTTTAAGCCTAAAATACTGTGTGCTAAAATGAATTGGGTTCCGTTAATTAACCCTAATCCTTCTTTAGCACTGAGTTCAATCGGAGCCAATTGATGACGTGTTAGGGCGTCTTTAGCGAGTACAATCTCACCGTTCTCCCAAAACTCACCTTCTCCGAATAAAGGAAGGAATAAATGCGAAAGAGGAGCGAGGTCACCTGAGGCACCTACAGACCCTTGCTCAGGAACCACTGGTAACAAATCGTTTTCGATAAAATAGATGATGCGCTCGATTACTGCTAAGCGCACTCCAGAAAATCCTTGTGACAAGGCGTGTACCTTGGTAATCATCATGATTTTCGACAGAAAAGAATCAATCGGATTTCCAACACCTACCGCATGGGTAATTAGCAAGTTTTTCTGTAATAAACTCGTTTCTTCTGGTGATATTTGCGTATCACACAGGGGGCCAAACCCTGTATTAATTCCATAAACAGCCTTGTCAGAGGCCGCCATGGTTTCTACTTTAGCTCTACAGCTATTTACTTTATCTATGGCTTCTTGGTCGAGTCCAGCTTTTATTTCTCCCTTGGCAATGGCGATAACTGTGTCAACCGTTAAAGTATCTATTCCGTATTTAAACATGATAATTCGTATTTCTTACAAATTTATCCATATTTTTGATGCTTAACAATACCAATTAATTTAATAATTAATAACTGTGAGTTATCAAATAGAGTATCGTCATCTCAAGTATTTCTTAGCTGTAGCACAAGAGTTACATTACCGAAAAGCTGCGGAAAAGTTGTTTATATCCCAACCCGGACTGAGTAGACAAATTAAGCAATTAGAAGAAGGCTTGGGCTTTCCGTTATTTGAACGTCATAATCGAAAAGTAGCATTGACAGCAGCAGGCTTGTATTTACAGCGAGAGCTAACCCAGCATTTGCAAGGATTAGACGCTTTGTTTTCGCATGCAAAGCTCATCAGTGATGGAAAGGATGGGAAGCTGAGCCTAGGCTATGTGGGGTCGGCTATGCGAAAAGTGATTCCAGAATTATTGGTGCGATTGAATCAAAAATATCCTAATATTACCTTTGCGCTTAAAGAAATGGATAATGAGAGCCAAATAGCCGGATTACTGGGAAATGAAATTGACATAGGTTTTGTACGATTAGAACGAGCGCCTCGAAGTTTGCATATGAAAACGGTATTGGTCGAACCCTTTTGTTTGGTAGTTCCGAAAGAGCATCCAATACTCGAAGAGCATTTTATAGATTTACGACAATTAAAAGACGAATCGTTTATATTGTTTGACCCCAAGTACAGTGTGTCGTACTACGAAAAAGTGATGCAGCTGTTTGATGCTTATAATTTCTCACCATTGGTATCGCACAATACCATTCATGCTGAATCTATTTTTAAGTTGGTCGAAAATGGCTTTGGCGTATCCATTGTACCTCAGTCCCTTACAAATACGAGTTACCAGTCCATACGATATGTTTCACTCGATAAAATTCCTCAGCGAACAGTGCTTTCGGCAGTGTGGAATAAAGAAAATAGGAATCCAGTTATCTCAAAGGCTATCAGTCTGTTATCGGAGGTTATTTAATCATTCCATGAAACTGCTCATAACGAGCAAGTTTCACGAAAATGAAAAGAGACTTTGGTGTTTTATGGGGGGAACTCCTATTTCTTCTATGTATTAAATCAAACAATTGCAATAGCATAAAAGGGATAGGGGATATATATGTTTTTGTATATAAACGCTCCTTTGAGCTGCAAAGATGCTGTTATTTTTCGGGAAAGTAGTATTTATATTTATTATGATTTCTATAAGTATTGCTTATGATTTTTCACAAACTTTAAACACCTTTAAATTGCTGTTTATTAGGAGTTAATGCTTCTTTTCTAAAAGAGGGTGTCTAAGTGCAAATCTCCAGGTTTGGGACTTGGAAGCTCAATGAGTTGTTCCGGATTCTTTTTTACATAGGCCAAAAGTATCCTGTGAATATCGCGAGTATCTTTGTGCGGTATGAGTGCTTCTAAGTATTCTTTGGTACTGGTAGCTGGAGCAGAGAGGTAGCCAAAGCCTTTGTAAAACCCGTTAATCACCAGTGCGTAGCCGAACTCTTTCCCTTTGATACCGGGTTGTTTTACGATAAAATTTTCGGATTGATAGCAAATTGATTGCAGTGCTGCTTTAACTCGTTTGTTGTAGTCGGCAATGGTTTCTTTATCGCTACAAATGCCCTTGCATTTTTTTAACTGATAATGGAAACAACTGCTTACATTGCTTTGCAAATGACAGTATTTAGGACAAAGTTCATACGTGTCACAGAGCTTTTCGACAAAGCTACGAGCTTCTGTTATGGTATAAAATTTAGCAATGGGCTTTTGAACTAGTTTATGACTGTTCCAAGCCAAATGCAATACTCCCGATCGGTCTTCGTAGCTAAACAAAGCTACGCTTTCCTTGGTGCGTCGTTGCGCTCGGTTGTACTTGGGGTAATGGAGTTTTATTTCTGACGATTCTAATAATAAAGCGAGCAGCTCACTGCCAGTTAAGGTATAGCCGATATCAGCTGTTTCCATACACATGGCAACCTCCTTTTTCTTCTTGTCGTATAAATGACTCAACACGCGTTGCTTGATGTTGATTGCTTTCCCAACGTAGATAATTTTTTTATCTCGGTCCTTAAAATAGTAAACTCCGGGTTTTTCGGGCAGCGCCTCAAAAACGCTTTTGGGAAGAAGCGGAGGGAGTGTGGCTTCTCGTGATCTGGGATTCAAAAAGGTTTTTAGAACGCTTTTTTCTTGCTGAGCGTCAATTTTTAAGAGCTTCTTAAAAAGGGTTACGGTCGCTTCGGCATCTCCGCGTGCGCGATGTCGTTCAGCGATAGTGATGCCTTCCGAAGCGCATAAATTACCCAAACTATACGAGTTTTTTCCGGGGAGTAATTTGCGTGAGAGGCGAACCGTACACAATTTACGTCGCTTGAATGGAAAACCGAGATTTTTAAACTCCTTGGCAATAATACCGTAGTCAAAATTAACATTATGAGCCACAAAAACAGCGTGTTCAGTGATCTCGTGCACTTTTTTTGCTATTTCATAAAACTTAGGTGCCTGGGCAAGCATAGGAGCACTAATCCCTGTCAACTGTGTTATAAAGGCAGGGATGTTGGCTTCTGGATTAACGAGGGTTGTAAATTCATCAATCACCTTTTCTCCATCAAAGATAAAGATACTGATCTCCGTAATTTTTACGCCTCCGTTAGTTTCTATGTCAACAATGGCATAGTTCATTAAAGAATCTTTTTAAGGGCTTTGAGTTCAACACCTAGTTGATTGAGCATTAAAGCAATGCTGCTGACTTTTAAATCACGTTCATCGTATTCTTGCGTATTGATGCTACAAGTGAATTCCCACAGCTCTAAAACTTCCGTAACAGGCACGTAGTAGGCTTGGTAATTTTTATTGTCAGGAACTAACCACAGCGCCTGCTTTTCCTCGATATGATCGTATACGCGTTTGTAAGTCATCCCGTCGTTTTCAGTAACTACGATATACGAAGTTCCGTTCTTAATATCGCGCAGATCTTCGATGTACTTGGCAACCACGTACGAACCGTCTTTCATCGGATGCATAGAGTCTCCTTTAATAGGAAAGGCTCGGTGCTTCCCCGTCGGTAAAAAAGGGAGCTTAATACGCTCTAATTGTTCTATGTATTCGGGGTCGTCATACCCTAATAAATACCCCGCAGATGCTTTTACAGGAACCACTTCGATAAGATCGCCGTGATCAACATCAACAGTGATAGGAAATAATACTCGTTGATTACCTATTTCGATAAATGAAGTATCGGTAGCATAGGTCAAATCGTTCTTGATAAGAACATCTATAGGCAGTGAAAAATACGTTGAAAACTGAATGAGCATTTCAATAGGAGGGTCCGAACGACCTTCCTCGTAAGAGCCTATTTTTGAACGAGTCATCTTGAGCTCTTCTGCCAATTGTTCCTGTGTATAGCCCTTTAATTTCCTTAAATGACGAATATTTTTAGCAATGTAATTCATAATGCTACAAATATAGGTAATTAAAACTATAATCTGTAGTATTGCTGAAAAATATTGTAAAAGTACTTTTCTCAACGATTGAAAACTGACGCATATATAAATAAGAATTCACAAGTATCATTTTTGAGTCTGTATTGGAAACATAAGGAATCTTTTGTATCGAGGAAGCGCTAGATCGCAAAGGTAAATTTGAACAATAACCTTACTCTATAATTGAAGCCTGTAGGTGAGTAAAAACAGCATCAAAACAACTTACTACAAATAGAAGCAAGAAAAACTATTATTTGTAGTTATTTTTGTAAAATGTTTTTGAATAGTCATACATATTACAGTTTGCGTTACGGAACAATTGCGCCTAAACGCTTGGTAGCCCTAGCAAAATCGCAAGGTTTAGACCGAGTGCTCGTGACGGATATAAATAGTACAACTGCTTGCATGGATGTACTGCGCTTGGCTCGAAAAGAAGGTTTAGCAGCTGTTTTTGGCGTAGATTTTAGAAATTCTGCCGATCAACAGTTTATTGTGATAGCAAAAAACGATGCAGGGTTTGCCGAAATTAATACGTATCTCTCACAGTTTTTACAGCAGTCGAAGATTGACATTCCTCCGCGGGCACCTAAGCTAGCCCATACCGTAGTAATATATCCTTTCAGAAAGTATCGACAGTTATTTTTTGCATTGCAACCGCATGAATACATCGGAATTACGAAAGAAGAACTCGGAAGCTTACCTTTTTCGGCATGGAAACACAATTGGTCTCAATTTGTAGTATTGCAAACTGTGACGTTCGAGGATAAAAGAGGGTGGAATACCCACCGCTTGTTGCGAGCTATTGATGAAAATAGCTTGCTGAGCAAGCTTGAGACGGCAGCTCAAGGAAGTCCCAATGACAGTTTTATTCCAGTCGAGACCTTGAAAAAAGCCTTTGAAAGCTATCCTGAAATTGTGGCAAATACGATGCAGTTGTTAGGCGGCTGTAGCAGTAGTATGGAGGTTTCTTCGGAGGTTGTTCGCAATCAAAAATCCTATACGACGAGTGAGGATTTAGACTATCGTTTATTGAAGAAACTTGCAAATGACGGGCTTGCTTATCGGTATCGCGTAGTGACCCCTGAAATTGCTGCTCGCATAAAAAAAGAACTGGAAATCATTAAAGAAAAAGGCTTTGTATCTTATTTTTTAATCAATTGGAAAATTTTAAAATACGCGCGCTCAAAGGGGTATTTTTACGTGGGTAGGGGGAGTGGAGCCAATAGTGTGATTGCGTACTTATTGCGCATTACAGATGTAGACCCTATAGAGTTGGATTTGTATTTTGAGCGTTTTATTAACCTGTACCGAAAAAATCCTCCGGATTTCGATATTGATTTTTCGTGGACCGACAGGGATGATATTACCCGTTATATTTTTGAACGCTTTCCCCATACTGCATTGATAAGTGTATACAATACTTTTAAATATCGAGCAGCCATACGTGAATTGGGGAAGGTTTTTGGCTTGCCCAAAGCGGAAATTGACAAATTATCACAGGGACAGTATCAATACGAACAACTCGATCAATTTTCGAAGTTAGTGGTCAAGTACAGTGAATACATCCAAGGATTTCCTAACTATTTGGGAATTCACGCTGGGGGAATCTTGATTTCAGAGCAGCCCATTACGAATTACACCGCTACCTTTATTCCTCCCAAGGGCTATGCAACGACTCAGTTTGATATGGTTGTTGCAGAAGATATAGGCCTGCACAAGTTTGACATTCTCAGCCAGCGAGGATTGGGGAAAATTAAAGAGGCTGTGATTATCGCCACTCAAAATAACCCGGAACACCCTCCGATAGACATACACGATATTGCGGGTTTTAAAAAAGACGAACGGATTAAACTACTGTTAAAAAATGCCAAGGCTATTGGATGTTTTTACGTTGAATCGCCTGCAATGCGCATGCTGCTAAAAAAACTCCAAGTCACAGATTATTTAGGGTTGGTAGCAGCGAGTTCTGTTATCAGGCCAGGGGTAGCAAAATCAGGAATGATGCGAGCCTATATTTTGCGGTACCGCTACCCCGAAAAACGCGGTGAAGCTCATCCTATTTTACGGGATATCATGCCGGATACTTATGGAGTCATGGTATATCAGGAAGACGTTATTAAAGTAGCTCATTATTTTGGAGGACTCACTTTGGGAGAAGCAGACATGCTTCGAAGGGGAATGTCTGGAAAGTTTCGTTCTCGCGAAGAGTTTTTAAAGGTCAAAAAGCAGTTTTTTACGAACTGTATCAATTCCGGAAAGGCGAAGGCTCTGGTAGAAGACGTATGGCGACAAATAGAAAGTTTTGCTGGCTATGCCTTTGCCAAAGGACATTCGGCATCTTATGCTGTGGAGAGTTACCAAAGTTTGTATTTAAAAGCCTATTACCCGTTGGAGTACATGGTTGCCACAATTAATAATTACGGCGGATTTTACAGTACGGAATTGTACGTACACGAAGCGCGGATGCACGGAGCACGCATTCATCCTCCGTGTATTAATAAAAGCGGCGAACAGACCGTGATTTACGGGAAAGACATTTATATGGGCTTTATGTTTTTGCAGTCGCTAGAACGAAGAACAATTCAGCGCATCCTTACTGAGCGTAAAGAAAACGGTTGTTTTAAGAGTTTAGACGATTTTGTAGAACGCGTGCGCATTAGCGTAGAGCAAATAAGTATTTTACTAAAGGTCGATGCCTTTGCTTTTACCGGAATTAATAAGAGGAAACTCCTGTGGGAAGCCCATATGAAAGTGACCAAGCAACCCGTAGAAGAAACTGGAGTGAATTTGTTCAGGACTGCCCCCCTAAGTTATCAGACTCCTAGTTTTTCATCTTCAGCTTTAGAAGATGCCTTTGATCAGATAGAGCTCTTGGGCTTTCCTTTATGCAGCCCTTTCGATCTTTTAATTAATGCTGGAGAGAAATTCGGTTTAAACGCTCGAGAATTACAGTTCCACATTGGAAAAAATATCGCTATTGAAGGGTATTTGGTTACGGTAAAAAAGACCCGAACTTCAAATGGAAAGACGATGTTTTTCGGTACATTTTTAGATAGAGAAGGTCATTTTATCGACAGTGTACATTTTCCTCCAATAGCAGCGAAATATCCTTTTCGAGGTAAGGGTATTTATCGATTACGAGGAAAAGTAATAGAAGAATTTGACTGTATTAGCATTGAAATTACACATATGGAACGCATGGCGATTATAGAAGATCCTCGTTATGCTGATAGTAGAAAGGCACAGCGTCCACGACCTAAAAAAATCTTGACTAATGAATAATGAACGCTCCATAGTCCACATGGACTTAGATACTTTTTTCGTGTCTTGTGAACGCTTAATTGATAGTAGGCTCATAGGCAAACCCGTTTTGATAGGAGGTACTTCTGATAGAGGAGTTGTGGCTTCTTGTAGCTACGAAGCGCGTTCTTTTGGAATTCATTCCGCCATGCCCATGCGCATGGCCAAACAACTGTGTCCGGAAGCCGTAGTACTGCGTGGAAATGCAGGGACTTATACAAAGTTTTCGGAGTCAGTTACGGAAATTATTAAAGAGGCCGTACCCTTGTACGAAAAAACATCGATAGATGAATTCTACATTGATTTGAGTGGTATGGATCGCTTTTTTGGCTGTCATCAGCTGGCTTCCGAGTTGCGACAGCGCATTATAAAGGAAACGGGATTACCCATTTCCTTTGGACTTTCGATCAATAAAACGGTGTCGAAAATAGCAACAGGTGAAGCCAAGCCTAACAACCAGATTCGCATAGAGAAAGGAAGTGAAAAACCGTTTCTTTCTCCTTTATCTGTCAAGAAAATTCCTATGGTAGGAGAGGTCACCTACAAGGCTCTTTGCGATTTGGGAATAAAAAAAATTAAGACAGTACAAGAGATGCCTGTGAATATGATGCAGCGAGTATTTGGTAAAAATGGTATTGCCATATGGAAAAAGGCCAATGGAATTGATCACAGTCCTGTAGTACAATACCAAGAGCGCAAATCTATTTCAACAGAGCGTACTTTTGATAAAGATACGACTGACGTTCAGAAGCTCGAAGGTATTATTGTGGCGATGACCGAAAATTTGATTTACCAATTGCGCAGAGGAAATAAACTTACAGCTTGCGTGAGTTTTAAAATTCGCTATTCCGATTTTCAAACTTATACAATACAGCGCAGAATACCTTACAGTGCTGCTGATCACAAAATCATTCCCTTGGTAAAAGAATTGTATAAGAGTTTGTACAAACGTCGTTTGCTAGTACGGTTGATAGGGGTTAAGTTTAGTCACTTGGTAGAAGGAGGGCATCAAGTTGATCTCTTTGATGATGATGAAAAAATACTAAACCTCTATCAGGCTATGGACAAAATGAGGGCCCGTTACGGAGATCGAGCAGTTATGAGAGCCACGGGTATGGGAGCAAAAAGCATCAGCCGTTGGAATCCTTTTAACGGAGAACCCCCGCCATTACTTCCTAATAGAAGGCGCTAAATTTCTTGGATTGCTCGCAATAGTTGCGTAAAGGTGCGTTTTCCTTCTGATAAAAATGGAAGTAGAGGCCATATGTGCGGAAGCTTTGTTCCTCGAATAAGCCTAAGATCTCTATTGCATTGTCGCAATTTTTCAGCAAATAACTCTTGGTCTGGTGCTGTGATATCACAATCAGCAATGCATAAAATAGTTGGAGGAAAATGCAGAAACGACCCGTATAAGGGAGACAGTAACGGATGTGTTAAGGCCAAGGAACCTGCACAGTATTCTTTGGCACTTCGAACACCTGCAATACCGAGCATAGGATCTTGGACTTCCAGTGCTTTAATGGCCGGATTTGACATAGAGGCATCCATCACAGGCGATAATGCCACTAGTAAATTAGGGAGCCTAAAGTTTTGTTCTAAACGCTGACACAAACTGATAAGTAAGGCTCCTCCAGCAGAATCGCCCATCAGTACAATTTTCCCTTCGCGTTCTAGTACCTTTTGATAGGCCGTATCTAAGGTTTCAGCCATGGCTGTTATGCTTACCTCTGGGGCTTTGGTGTAGTTGAGTAACCAAACTTCATAATCGGTTTGCTTAGCTAATTGGTGCACAGCAGTCCAATGATGCTTCGCAGGACCACTCACATATGCACCACCAGGGCAAAAGAGTATCGTGTTTTTACTCGTACTGCCAAGCATATTGACTTTTGTAATGGTGTTATTACCTATTTGTAAGGTCTCATATTGGTATCCTCGACGTTTTTTTACCTGTTCAACATCCTCTTTCCTCAATGCCATATAGTCAATAGGCGCCTTGCTAAACACATTTTTAATTCCTTTAATTCGCAAAGCCAATAAAACGGCGTAATAACTCAAACTCATAGCTAATCTCGTATTTTATTAAAGAAAGATAGTGTTTTTTATCTACAGCGAAGCACTGCGACCAATAATCAAAAAAAGTGCAGTCTATTTAGAGGATGCTTCCTTTATTTTAAGGAAGGCTAACTGTTGGCATTTTGGAATGCTAATTGGAACTTTTCAGGAAGACATTCGAATAAGGTAATTTGAAAATCATCGCTTTCCATTCCTTCAATAGCTGCTCCCACATGTATTAATGCGCCTGTTTGCGTTACCAAAATTTCGATTTTAGGCAGCACTGCAAGACTGATCAATTTTTCATTTTCATCATCATCATATAGTTCAATAGCATTTATGAGGGCATATGCCTTCAGAAAATGATACGGTGATTGTACGTCCGTAAAAAACAATTTGCCGCATAGGATTCCCATAGCGTTATCTGCATACTCAAGGTTTGTGTAACCTAGTAATTTTCCATCGAGAAGTACCGTAAAAATACCTGTAATCATAGCAATTTCGTAAAAATATACCCGTAAAATTAAGAAAATTTGTCTGTTTAAATTAGATGCTACCTAAGGTTTTTAAAACTCCTAATGCATCAATCTTACAAAATGCCCGTCTGTATAGTTAAGGGAGTTAAATTTTCCGAAAAACAATTAGTACTTTTAAACACCAAAGAGTAACCTATATGAGTATTTTTGACGAACAGCATCAGGTAGCAAACTATTTTGTAAAAAACAATCCCAATTTTTTAAATCACATGTTCGGGACCACTGACATCCAGCCTTTTTGGATTGCGGATATGGATTTTCAAGTTGCACCTGCGATATCAGCAGCCTTAAAACAAATTGCAGAAAGAGGGCTATACGCCTATGAGTTCAATACCGAAAAATTGTACACAGCCATGGTAGCTTGGTATCAGCGTAGGCATAATTTGCGTTTGCAGAGCACTGCTTTTTTACAACTCAATGGTGTACTGACAGGAATTGCCGTTCTTTTACAGGAGTTTACAGCAAAAGGTGATGTCGTACTTATACAAACGCCAGTATATCATCAGTTTGATCAAGTGATCAAAGGGAACGGCAGAAAGCCGCTTCCGCATCCATTAGTACTTGACGACGGGCGTTATACTATGGATTTAGCAGGGTTGGAAAAAACCTTTCAACAAGCAAAACCCACAGCCATGATTTTGTGTAATCCCCACAATCCTGTAGGACGCGTTTGGACTCGTTCAGAGTTACAAGCTTTGCTATCGTTAGCAGAAGCCTACAACGTTCGAATTATTAGCGATGAAATTCACGCTGATATTTTGTATCACTCGCATCAGTTTACGAGTATTGCTGCATTGGATCGGGCCAACAAGCATTTGGTGCTTTTAGGGTCTCCTGCAAAAACTTTTGGCATGCAAAGTATTGCCAACGGCTATATTTATACTGAAAATGAGGAGTATTTTAAAAAGCTTCAACAAAAAATTGAGGCGATGTATTTACATCACGGAAATGCCATGACCAATTATGCAAGTATTGCCGCCTATACCCAAGGAGAGCTCTGGTTAGATGAATTACTGGCTTACCTCACAAGCTCGATTCAGTGGATCTCAAAATTTATCCGTGCTGAATTACCAGAAGTAAAAGTCATTCAGCCTGATGGAACCTATCAGCTGTGGTTAGATTTTCGCGCATTAGAACTTACTGACAAAGAATTGAAGCAACTTTTTGTCACAGCAAAAATCGGTTTGGCCATGGGACATTGGTTTGGAGAGGCCGGAAAAGGTTTCGCCCGAATTAATATTGCTACTCCACTTGCTAATATTCAAGAAGCCTTAGTTCGCTTGTCCATAGCTGTTAACGCTTTAAAGAAAGATGACCTAGTTTAATAACTAGGCCATCTGCAGGGTGAATGAAAGACAAATGAAAAATAATGAAATGCTATTTCTAATGACTAAGTTCTATAATAAATAAGTATAAAGGCATTCCTAAGGTGATGTTAAACGGAAAGGTAATGGCCAAAGCCATCGGTAAGTAAAGTCCAGGATTTGCTTTAGGCGCCGCAATACGCATGGCCGCAGGGACGGCGATATACGATGCACTGGCGGCTAAGATGGCGATTAAAAATCGATTGCCGATCTCCGTTAACCAAAATCCAGAAAAGTAACTTACCAAACAACCGTTAAGACAAGGGATTACGATGGCAAAAAGCAAGGCAAACCAGCCTTTTTTTAAGAGTAGGCCTATTTTCTTACCACTCGTAATTCCCATATCCAATAAAAACACTGCTAAAAATCCTTTAAAGATATCTGTGGTAAAAGGCTTGATACCTGCAGCCTGTGCGTCGCTGGCAAAATACCCAATACACAAACTTCCAATAATCAACAACACACTTCCGTTAGTTAGGGCGTGTTTTACCAGTTGTAATAATTCATTAGTAGATCGCTTTCCATTCGAAAACAATCGCATGAGTAATACTCCTACAATAATAGATGGAGCCTCCATAAGCGCCATTACAGCAACCATATGTCCTCCGTAGGCAATTTTTTCCATGTCCAGGAAACTCACTGAGGTGATAAAGGTTACGGCACTTACAGAACCGTATGCCGCAGCAATAGCTCCTGCGTTTTCAATTGAAAACTTCTTTTTGAGTATAAAAAAAGTATACAGCGGCACGGTAATAGCGAGCAGAAATCCCAAAAGCAACCCGTTGTAGATTTCGGTGTTGAACGTACTGTGTGCAAGTTCTTGTCCACCTTTGAAACCTATGGATAAGAGAAGGTATAACGAAATAAACTTTGAGGAGTTCTTAGGGATTTCTAAATCGCTTTTAATTTGTGAGGCAAAGATTCCTAAAAAAAAGAACAGCAATGCCGGATTTGTTAAGTTATCTACTAATAAATGAATATCCATTGGATAAAATTGCTAGTTATTGATCTGTGAATTCTAGAGTAACGATACTCTTTATTTGAATGTTTTTACCTTGACTTCTGGCTTCTTCTACCAAAGCAACCACTTCCGCTTTGGCCTGCTGTAACTCTTGTATTCGAGCATTGTCAACAGGAGTTGTGTCAGAATGATCTTTTTCTTGTAAAATCAGACGGTGTAATTTGTGATAGTTAATTTTTGTGTTTAAAAAACTTTTTAATAAATCAGACGTGTGCGTAGGAGTAAAGTCTCCATCAACTAATTTGATCGTCTTTTTGGCGGTACTAATGTCTAATGTTTCCATAAATTATTTCTTTTGGAGTAGGATGCTGTGAAAAATCAACAAGGTGTATATACCACTGCTATACCATAAAGACCTGTGAAGTATGGGTGAATATTCTGTTTTGTACAAGCAATAAGCGTAAGCTATTGCCAGTAAAACCATTCCTGCTATTCTCAGTGTATGCACTATGTTTATTTTAAAAAACATCATTTTAATTTTACTACTCGTATTTGATGAGACAAAATTGGTAGATTTAATTCATATATTTTTATTTATATATCTGAATCTAAACATAAATAAAATTAATATCAATACTTTTAGGGTAGTGCATATCAGTGTTGGCGCCATACCTATAAAAAAAGCAAAACCTTATATTAACATTTATTTATGGTTATAATTAACTTTATAATGTTATTTTTATGCTTTTATTAGGGGAAACTTCGTTCACATGAACTATACATTACATCAGCTCAAGGTTTTTATAGAAATTGTAGAGAAAAAAAGCATTACGAAAGCTGCCGAAGCTTTGTATTTATCGCAGCCAGCGGTATCCATACAGTTAAAAAATTTTCAAGATCAATTTCCTATACCTTTAACAGAAGTTGTCGGAAAGCGACTGTACGTGACAGATTTTGGGTTGGAAATAGCAGCAACAGCAAGAAGAATATTGGTAGAAGTTGATAGGATTAATCATAAAACACACGCATTTCAAGGGAAACTTGCTGGAAAACTCAAACTATCGGTGGTGTCTACAGGGAAATACGTAATGCCCTATTTTTTATCGGGGTTTTTAAACGAAAACTCAGCCATAGATTTTTCAATGGATGTTACCAACAAGCAGCAAGTAGTAAATCATTTAGAAAATAATGATATTGATTTTGCTTTGGTTTCTGTATTGCCCAAACAAATGGATTTACAACATATTCCCTTACTTCGAAACTCTTTATATCTCGTTGGCGGCACTGAACGCGTAGAACAGCGCAAAGGAAAAAAAGCTCTTATCTTCACTCAGGGGCCTATGTTGTTTAGAGAGAAAGGATCGGCGACAAGAAATGCCATGGAAACGTTTATCGATAAGCGAAATTTGAAATCTTCTAAAAAGATAGAACTCACCTCTAATGAAGCCTTAAAACAAGCAGTTATAGCTGGTATCGGCTACAGTATAATGCCCTTAATAGGAATTAAAAATGCGTTGTTGAACAAGGAGATGACTGTTATTCCTTATCCGGGACTCCCCATAGAAACCGAGTGGAATATCGTTTGGAGAAAAGACAAGAAGCTAACGCCTATTGCCAGTGCCTTTATCGATTATATCAAAGAGCACAAGGCAGAAATTATTGAGCAACACTTTTCATGGGTAGATGATTTTTAATATTCTACAACGCTAAAACATCTTTTCCCCGAGAAGTACACACTTTATGCTATTCTAAACTTCGTTTATTCAAGCTTAGAAGCCTTTGTTAGTGATTAACATAGGTATAGAAAAATGGGACTTCGTACAGTTTTTGTAAATTAATCAATACCTTTCCTTTCCAACAAAAGCCTTTTTTATGGAAGAATTTACAGCTGCGACCTATTTTTTCGATTATGAACACCCTGAGATTCAAGAATTCCTTCAACCGTATAAAGCGCTTACACCAAAAGCACAACTCCAACAACTCTATTTGAGAATTAGAGATGGATGGCGTTACAACCCATTCAAAATAGGGATAACCAAAGATCATTACCAAGCAAGTACGATACTCTCAAATGCCGAAGGACATTGTATAGATAAAGCCATTGTCCTTATTACTTGTTATAGAGCACTTGCAATTCCTGCTCGATTACGACTGGCTAAAGTTTCTAATCACATAGCCACTGAACATTTAGAACGTATTTTAGGAACCAATGAATTAGCCCCTCACGGTGTAGTAGAGGTGTTTTATTCAGGAAAGTGGGTAAAATGTGTACCAGCCTTTAACCGAGAACTATGTGCCAAATACCAAGTTGATGTTTTAGATTTCGATGGTAGTGAAGATGCCGTAATTCAAGAGTATAACAAAAATAATGAGCAGTTTATGAGCTATCTTGAAGATTACGGTAGCTATCAAGATGTACCTTTTGAAAGAATGATGGATATATTTAGAGCGAATTACCCTGAAATTTATGAAAAAAATCAAGGGAATACTGAGGTGAATTTCTTTCTTTAAAACTTTAAATCAATGTATTAAAGGCCCATCCATGTTTTAAATGGAGCCGTTTGAGATTGACTCGTTTTTAAAATTGTATTGTTTTGGTAAAGCTCGATAGCGATCGTATTTTTTGAATAACGATGTATGCTTTCAATATAAGTTTTGTGCACCAATTCACTTCTATTTATTCTGAAAAACAAATCGGGGTCTAGTTGTCCCTGTACGGTGCCTAAAGAGTTCTCGTTCAATACGTATTTTTTATTTTTCTTATCAAAAGCACAAACAATGCCTTGATCTGCCTGTAAATAACAGATATCTACAACTTTTAGGAAATAAATTCCCGTTGCCATTCTCACGGCCAGCGTTTCTTTATAAGATTTTGGAGTCTTTTGTTGAAAATAGTAGTCTAGCTGCTTGAATATACTTTGTTGTTGTTTTACAAAGGTCTCTTTTAAATCAACGAACTTGTTCCAGGCGTTTTCAAAACGCTCAAAAGGGTAGGGCTTTAGCAAATAGGCAATACCATTCGTATCAAAGGCATTCATCCAAAAATCATTATAGGCAGTGATAAAAATAATAGGTACTGAAATTTTCTGACGATTGTAAATTTCGAATACGTTACCGTCTCTCAATTCGATATCCGAGAAAATAATATCAATATCGGGAGCTTCCTGCAAAAATACCTGAGTTTCAAATACTGTATCGAGCTCGACTACAATTGTATAGTCGATATGTAGCTTGTTTAGAAAGAGTTGCAGTTTTTTACGGGCGGGAGCCTCGTCTTCGATAATCGCAATTTTATACATGAGTCGTGCTGATTAAAGGGAGTTGTACAATAAAGTTTTTTTCAGTCTCATTAATGAGTACAGATTTATGTGCTAAAAGATCAAATTGACTACACAAATTATTAAGTGCCATTCCGTTGGATGTTTTTTTTCGCGCCAAGGCTTCTCTGTTATTTTGAACCACTAGGTACTCATTGTGTATGCCTAAATGGATATGCACGGGATGTGCTGGTTTTCCGTGATTGTGTACTATTGCGTTTTCAATAAGAACCTGTAAGCAGAAAGGTGGCAGTACAAACTGACTCGAAGACGCAAGCTGCTCATCGATGGTTAAGCTATATCCTCCTTGATATTTTTCTGACATCAAACTAAAATAGTTCTTAGCAAACTGCAACTCATCCTGAATTCCAATCAATTCTTGCTGGGCATTGATTAAGGAAAATCGGTACACTTCAGAAAATTTATGAAGGTAGTTAGTCGCTCGTTCTTGATCGTCCCAAATAAGCTGGTCCAATACATTGAGATTATTGAATAAAAAATGAGGGTCTAATTGGTTTCGTAACTGTTGAATCTTACTCTTAGCATCACTGATTTGATACGCATTTACTTTTGATAAATAGCTTCTAGTATCCTTATAGTAGAGATAGGCTAGAGAGAATCCACCAAAAATCAAATAATCAATACTATTACTTACTTGACTTTGAATTAATAAGTAAGAACTTCCATAATTTCGTTCCAAATTCCCGAAGATCCAAGAAATAAGAAGACCGTCCACAAGTTTTAGTAGCATAAAACAAAGCAATCCTATACCGAAATATCCCAAGAATTTTCCGGGCGTTGCTTTCGGACTATATCGACTTTCAATCCTTCTTTTTATAAAATAGACGAGCATAAAAATACTCAGCGCACGAAAAAAATACCAAAAGGGAGCATCAGGATGAAAATAGAAATCGTTCCAACTGTTGGCGATTTGAATTTTGTTTTTTAGGAGAAACAAGGAAGAAAATGCAAATAGGAAAAAGATAAACCAACGGTGCTGTAATATAAAATTCTTTAAGGTCTTCATAGGGTGTGAAAGATAAAAAAATGCGATGATTTTTTCACCGCATTTGCTAAGAATACTATTGTTTTGAGGGCCAAGAGTTAATCACATTTCCCTGCTCGTCGTAAATTTCGAGTTTTACTTCATTATTGTTGTCTATCCCGAATTTGGCTTTGGGCTTGCCATTGTCATCGAAGAGAAATAAACCTTTGTTTGAGGTAAAACTTCCGAGTGCTACGCGCGGTGTATGCGTCATTAGCAAGCCTTTCTTTTTGTATTCCTGATATTTTTTGCTGCGCTCTTTAGGGTCTTTAATCGCATCTAATTCTGCCCAGAGTTTTGTACTCAATGCATTTGTACTGTGGTCACCTTGATCATTGAAAACGAGACGTGATGATTTTCTCCTCCTTCCATTTTTAGCGATATCGGTTGCTATAAGCTGAACTACCTGGTCACCATCGTATTGATCAAAGGTCAGTGATAGTCCGGCATTGTGACCTTTGTTGGTTTTCTGCCCGTCATAGATAAATCCACCGCATTCCTTCCCATCTTCTGTAAAAAACAACATTCCTGCCCGTTTTTTTCTTTCGTGATACGTAGTTTTATTAATGACATCCCCTTTAGTAGGAAAGTGCTGGGCGTTGGTAATCACCATTTTTACCGTACCATCTGCTTCAACGATGTTTATGCGCTCCACATCAAGGGTTGTCAACTTTTTATGTAGCGAGGATCCTGTAGTAAAAGAATAGGATAGGAGCGCCACGATTCCTAGGCCTACCGTGATGGCAAATGATCGTAAAACAATGAGTTCTTTAGTATGCTTCATATTTTAAATTTTTATCGTTGGACACAAATGTAGAAGAGAGGTGATACTTCTAAAACCCTTTTTTGATGTACTCAGGAACATTTCCAATGAACCAAGGAAAATTTCAAATGAATGTATAGAACGAAAGATCGAAGCAAGAACAGGATGGGAGGGCTCCAGTCTGAATATTTAAGGTGATTTCGGATGAAAATTAATCAAAATAGGAGGGAAATGAGTGTTTTTTAAAATTCACGATTTAAGCCTTCAAAATTAGTAGTCTCGATGTATTCATCGAGAGATTGGGTATAAGTAGCTTAAATCGAAAATTATAAAAATGACCTATTTTTAGTAAAAAACAGTCGATTTATTGAGATACATCCAAATTTGAGCTGAAAAATCATTACAGAAAGTAGAGTAGGGGGCTGAAAAAAAATCCAACTCCTCAAAACGTTGAGCAAGTGAGTACCCTAGCAAGTCATCTACTTCAATTTCAGAAGGAAAACGTTGTATTAACTTACCCACTGGCGTATTCAGATGATCATAACTCCCTGTTATACAGCTCTCCTTTACGAGGCACAAACACTCCTACGATGCTACTAACCTCATAAACAGTGTACTGTGCTCTTCTATTTGGCTGTTTAAAAATAATCTTTACTTAACAACAATCCATATTTAGAAAGCTAATTTTGCCTATTATGAACAAACACTTGATTCATCGCGACCTCAGTTGGGTATCCTTCAATGAACGCGTATTGCAAGAAGCTGAAAACAGCACCTTGCCTCTTTATGAACGATTAAAATTTCTCGCTATTTTTTCATCGAACTTAGATGAGTTTTACCGCGTTCGAATTTCGGAACTCCGTCATTTTAAAGGATTACAGAAAGATATCCGCAAAAAACTACATGAAAAGCCCAAACGTGTTATTAAGGAACTTCAGGAAAAAATATTTTCCTTACAAGAGCGCTTTGGTTATACCTATCGCGAAGATCTCCTACCAAAACTTGCAGCACAGGGAATTCGAATTATCAATCATGAACAATACACTGAAGAGCAACGTAAATTCTTAGAGGGTTATTTTGCAAACCAAGTTCAAGAGCACATTCAGGTGCATTATTTAGATGATTTAGAGGTAATTGATTTTTATCACGATAAAGAGTTGTTTCTATGTTTGGATTCAGAGGTATCTATTTTAATTAATATTCCTACCGAACATTGTGATAGATTTGTAGTGTTACCTTCCGAAGACAGCTTTGTAGTCACCTATTTAGACGAGGTTATTCGCGCAAATTTGGGAGAGTTGTACCCCGATTATGCAGGTAATCCTGCTTATAGTGTTAAAATTACCCGCGATGGAGAAATGTACTTTGATGAATATGAAGGCACGTTGGTTGAACTCATTAAAGAAAACCTCATACAGCGTGAAACCGGAATTCCAACACGTATGTTGTATGATGTTGCTATGCCCGCAGCGTTATTGAAACGATTACGCAAGCAACTTCGCCTTAATAAAACGGACCTGATGCCAGGTGCCAAGTATCATAATTTCAGTGATTTTTTTGGTTTTCCATCTCCTAAAGATCATGATCATTTGCAATTTCCAAAGCTAGTCCCCTTAGCTCACCCCTTATTAGAATCTGCAGAAAGCTTGCTCGATGTGATTTCAAAAACCGAGGTTTTACTCAATTTTCCCTATCAGAAATTTGATTATATCCCAGCGATACTGCAGGAAGCCGCAAACTCAGCGGATGTTGAGCACCTATATATCACATTGTATAGGGTTTCTAAGCGGTCAGCAATTGCAGAAGCTTTACTTACTTGCCTAGAAAAAGGAAAACAAGTAACCGTTTTCATAGAAGCAAAAGCGCGGTTTGATGAAGCAAATAATATTTATTGGGGAGAAAAGCTACAAAAGTATGGAGCGCGTGTTTTGTATTCAATGCCCAGTATTAAAGTACATTCCAAAATCTATTTAATTGAAGGATTGAACAACAGCTATGGCTATATAGGTACTGGGAATTTCAATGAGAACAGTGCAAAAATTTATACGGACTTTGCGCTATTAACAAGCAGTCCTCAAATAACATCGGACCTCAAACAAGTATTTGAATTTTTGGGTACTCCTAGTATACCCCCCAAGATTTCTAGTTTGTTAATGTCTCCATTTACCACAAGACAAGCCTTATATGACAAAATTGATCGTGAAATTTCCGAAGCCAAGGCCGGAAGAAAAGCGACTATTCGGTTTAAAATGAATAGTTTAGAAGATGAAGGTGTCATTCAAAAATTGTATGAAGCTTCACAAGCGGGAGTTGTAATACAACTAATTGTCAGAGGGATATTCAGGTTGCAACCAGGAGTTTCCGGTCTCAGTGACAACATTGAAGCGATCAGTATCGTGGGGAGATTTTTGGAACATGGCCGAATTTATTACTTCCATAATGGGGGGAAAGAAGAGGTGTATATTGCTTCGGCAGATTGTATGACCAGAAATTTAGATAAACGAGTAGAAATCGGAGTTCCCATTTTGAATCCAAAACTAAAGAAACAACTGATTGATTGCTTTGATTTACAGTGGAATGACAATGTTAACGCTCGAGTTTTAGATACCGAACTTCAGAATAACTACCAAGTTAATGACTTAGCTATAAACAACGCTCAGGAATCGTATTATGAGTACTTGCTTGATTTAAATAAAAATCTGACTATCAGTACATAGAAGCATAGAATGGTGTTTCTATGAACATTAAAGAGTAAACAAAGTACGTAATGAGTTTAGGAATTAAGGTATTCTCAATGTAAATAAGCTGTAATTTACTGTATTATTGACACTTAAAAGCTATTAGCAGAGCCCTTCAATCAAAATGATCTCTCTTAGGTTTTGAATAGGCAGGATGAACAATACACTCTATTTAACATAATATTAATTATAGTACAATTGTATACTGGTTTCTGTATAGTCGTTTATCAGACTCTTTACCATGCTATCAGATTTAATGTTTTTTGATTTATATCGACAGATATGCTGTTAAACGAAATTACAGCTAGTTAATACTTATGGATTTCTTTGAAGCTATAATTCTATATGCTGAATACGTCGTTGTTTGAGATTCGCGTATTTGAAAATATGTTTGCCATAATCTTATACAGGATGCTCTGGTTAATCGTAATTATGATGTCAAGAGTAAAAAATTAATGATTGTTTGGACACTACTAGAAATTTAACATCTACTCCGGATAATTCAATTTAAAACCAGTCTGTCAGTTTTATACTGATTATCTGGATACTTAAAAATTGACTTTGTTCATATTTATGCTATCTTTTGCATTGATGCGAACACTATAATGAATTCTAAGAACTGATTCTCATCAAACCTTATTAAATAAAATAAACCTTTGGAAACAATCGCGGTTCATTCGTAATATTTTAGAAATACATAACTCATTGTGACTGTTTTAATGTGTTTTAAGATGTTTAATATCAGTAATATAAACTACTCTCCCTAAAATATAAACGCTTATTTGCAGCTGAATCCACTGGCAGTCAGAATAATTGATTGACTAGATCAGTTATTTTACCTCCTGTTTTGACCTAAGTTTTCTGAGGATGTCTTCTAAGTACTAACTTCTATTTAACATAATGTTAAAAACGCTAAAACAACCAATTTAATAAATAACTGTAAAACAGCTTTTTAAGTTCTTTTTCAATATTATTACCTACTACTATAAATATAATCTCAATGTTTGTATAACTGACAAGTTTTTAAAAGTTGGTAAATTAATTAACATAGAAATTGTTGATCATTTAATAATTTCAGAAGAAAAATATACTAGTTTGGCGGACAATGGTATTATAAAGGAATTGCAAAACTCAGGTGCATTTGAGAATCATAAATAAGGAAAAGAAAGATCTGGAAGAATGGCGTATATAGAAACTGAAAGAGAACTTTTCAGTAACAGCAAGGCATTGATATAGATACTATTAAAAAATCTACAGGCTTAACTAAATGGGATATTAAAAAATTATGATAGTTTAAAAATTAGCTCCTTCTCTCCTATCTCCTCCTCATTTTAGTTAATTTAGTAACTTTCATTTCACTATTCGTTATTTTTTAATTTTTTTTTTTATAACACCAATCTTAACAAAATTAATCTTAGGATTCTATAACTCTTTAGTTAACTTTCCATTTCTTTAATTGACTTATCTGAAATAATATACTCATTATGGTCGATTTTATTTAAAATATTATTCAAAGAATAGATTTTTTTATCTTCTGTTCTATCATTTTCCTCACTTGATGCGGCTACTATTACCTGATACTGTTGAAGTTTGGAAACAGTTTCAAAAAACTTTTCAAGACTACTACTTTTCATCGAATGTTGACTAGGCTCATCAAATAAAATAATTCCAGGATGATTTTCTGCTTCTTCTAGTAAACTAATTGTATAAGCCCATATATTTCGTATAAAATCACTAGAAGATGAGCTTATCTGAATTTTTTGAATTTCATTTCCGTATTTTGTGATAGGGAAATATTTGAAAGGAAATTTTCTCTGAATTAAGATATTATATTTTTCATTACTCTTATAATTAAATTTGTAAAGCAAATTTTTATAGGAGGTTTCGAAATTATTTAATTTTATCATATCTTCCACTTCATCAATTTTTAAATTATCTAATAATCTTTTGTTACTTCCAAAGTCTTCACTTATTTTTTTAAGTTCTTCAACTAATTCATTAAAATCTGATTCTACTTTAGTTAACCTAGTTATTTCATTTTCTAATTTAATATCTCTTCGAATTTCCGATCTAGACGGCATTAGGTCAGGGTCTATAAGTTCATTTTTAATTTGCCTTATATCCAGCTCTAAACTAGATATTTCTTTAATAAAAGTTGAATTTATTATCTCTTTTTCTTCTAGTGCTTTAATTAGTCCATTTATTGATGACTTAAGTAATTTTTTCTGATTTTCTAGATAATTTAGATTTCCTTTTATTGTTTTAAATTCAACTGATAAATCTGTTTTGACTATCTCAGGGGTAATTTTTTGAGAGCATGTAGGGCATGAATCTAATTCATTAACTGATGGATCTTTTTCAGTCAAAAATTTTATATCTTTATTAATCTCTATTTCTTCATCTAATTCTTCAATATGACTTTGGTACGACTTTAATTGAGATTTTTGGGATTGATACTTTATATTAAATTTATTATAATAGTCTACAAACTCAAGATATTTTTCTTTTTTTTTCTTAAGTATATGTCTTAATTCGGGCTTTTTATTTTTAGTAAACTTAGGGGTTAAATCAAGTAGATTCTTCTTTTCAATTAAACCTTTAATTAATTCATTTAGAAGAATAAAATCATCTGAATCTACTTCTTTCAAAATTTGTAAAGTAACATAATTAAGATCATCACTGTTTAAAATAGGCTCTTCTTCCAATTTAGTATATTTACCTGAATTAGCTGCTGCTAGAATATCTAACTTTCCTATCGTTGTTGTCCAATTTTTTATAATTCTTTTTTTTATTTCAGTCAGTCGTTCTTTTTCAACATCGTTTTTAAGCGCTTTTAAATTAAATAGAAATTCAATTGTACGTTGTTTATTTTCTTTAATTCCAAAATAAGGCATAGAAGATAACAAATCTGACCATCCCTTAGTTTGTTCTATAAATAAAGCGGGGAAAATAGTTTGTAAATATAAATCGGAATAATCGCCTTTTTGATTAATAACTTTAGGAATACTTGGCATATTCATGAAATTTGCGAACCATTTATAATATGCCATTTCACTTTCATGATTTCGTTTTCGGTCAATAAAAACCGTTTTAAATTCAGAGTTAGTATCAAGTTCCGAAATACGACCACTAAATATTTTAACTATATTAAATTCACCTCCTTTTATATTTCTTTTTAGTGTGAAAATTTCTTCATGCTCATTTTCTATTTCTACATAAGTACAGGAAGTAAATACTTTATATCTATCTCCATCTATTGAAAATTCTTTTTTTACTGAATTATCTAAAGCTCTTACGTTTTTTGATCCTTTTAGTTCTTCTAAACACAAAGAATAGAACAAACAAGAAATAATAGTTGATTTTCCAGAAGTATTTTCTCCTTTAATAACATTTAACCCCTTATAAAAGGGAATATCAAAACCATATTTCTTTTTAATTGTGGTATTTGAGGGAGAATAACCTTGAATATCTAGTTTTAATCTATTTATTTGTAACATTATCTTACTTGCCAAATTTGTTTTTCTGTTAATATTTTAGATACATTCCCTATTGTTTTTAAAGAATCTATCTGATTTTTAAAAAGGTTATTTTTGATTATTAGATCTATTAAACTTTTACCTTTTTTAGTTAATTTTATTTTCCCCCCAACCAATCTTTCACAATATCCATTTACTAAGGCAAGTATCAATGCCTTATCTAATGCTGTTTCAAAACACCAGGGAACAAGGCTATGTCGCTTTTCTTCTTTATAATCCATAAGAATTTTAAAATTTTCTTCATCACGCATTGACCATGCTATTGTTTGTAAAAGAGAAATTGTAGCTGATTTCGATGAGCCTGTATTAAAATTAAGAATTAATAGAATTTGAGAAACCCTATAAACAGGTTGTAAATGTAAGGGAACATAAACTCTTTTAGGATTTGATATTATTTCTATCATACTTTAACAAAATTAAGATCACAGCTCAACAGTAACTCATTTACAGCCTTATCTCCTAATGTTTCAATAATAGAAACTGTAAGATCTGATTTATTTGTTTTTTCCATGAAATCAGAAAATAAATTTTTAACCTCATTATAAATTTTTTGAGCTTCGCTATTGCTATTAACCTTTAGATTTCTAAATGCTCTATTTACTCTTTTTGATAATAATGCTTGTGCCTCATCAAACTCACTTTGAATAAAACCATTTAATTTTCCTATTTCATTTAATTCGATACTAGCCTTAAAAAACTCAGTTAATATTTCATCTACCATTTTATCTACATCATTAATGTCATAAAGAACTTTACATTTATTATATAGATTATTAAATCTGTCATTATTCTCTTTTTTTAAAGTATCTATTTTTAAAGCTATATACTCTAAGTCAATTTTTTCGCTTTTCAAAAATAGTTGCTGTGCACTAATAGAAAGCGGATGTGTATCATATTTAAACGATTTAAATACATTATTAAGCTTAGAACATTTCAAATGTCCAAATATTCCTGTTGAATCTCTTAAATCAGTAATAATTCCCACAAGAAATATCTTACCATTTTTAACATCAAATACTCCACTTCCTGATAAACCACTTGATGTTTGGTCGATAGCTTTACTTAATGTAAGATCTTTAATTTCATCTGATTTAATATAAAATGTATTATTATCATTCTCTTCAATTTCACAATGAAAAGTTTTGGCTTGATTTTTTTCAGACAACCATTTAGGATAACCTCTAAAAGCTAATTTCGAGCAATCAGATTCATTTAGGATATTAGAATAAACAATGTTTTCTAAATTAACATCATCTACTTTTACCAATAAAACACAAATATCTTCTTCCTCTTTAGAATAAACTATTTCTGATACATTCAATTTTTTAAAGGAATCCCCATTTTGTTTTTTATATTCTATATTAATATTAGAAACCGTAATATTTGAAAGTCTTGCTCCTTTTTTTCCATAAATGCAATGCTCTGCTGTTATTATATGATAAACATTATCGTTATTACGAGTAATTATACCACTACCTATGGCTTTTATGTTACCATCATGCACTGATATTCTCACAGTAACATCTTTTAAAAACTCTAAATTCATATAATAAATTTATTTTGTTCGTAACATTCAAATAATTCAAGTTCTTCTTTTTTAAATAGTTTTCCTGTCTTTTCTTCAATTACAGTAAGAGGATAATTAAAATAAAACTTAACCTTTTCTTTCTGCATATTTTTATGATTTACAACCTTTGCTATAGTTTGTCTATCAGGATGTTTAGATCTACCCAAACCTCCATTAGTAGAAATTATATAATTAAAACATATTACTTTATCTAAGAAAGCATTAGAGATATTATATTTACTTCCATGATGTGATAACTTAATATAATCAAAGGAAATAGTATTATGCTCTGGATATAATTTAGTCAAACTCTCTAGAATAATAGATGGATGAGCATCTCCCATAAATAAACCATGAAAATTATCAACTTTAATTGAAAAAGCTATTGATGATGCATTAATAAAATCAGCTTTAATAGATTTTTCTTTATCTACATTGAGCGACAACTCATGAAAATTAGTATTGAAGTCTTTTGCCGTTTTAATTTCATCTGTTGAAATCTGTGTCTTGTTGTCTTTTTCAGTTTCTTTAGGCCAGTTTGAATAAAGTTCTTCCAAAGCCTTATTATTTGGTGATAAAATTCTAAAATCAATTCCATCAGGAATATTTTGATTTATGGTCGCCTCTGAAGTAATGTTTCCTACCACCTTTATTTCAGATCGCTTTTCTTTTAACATTTCTTCAAATTTGATACCCTCTCCAATCGATATTTGAGTTCCTTCTTTATTAACTATTAATAAATTAGGTGCATTTATGATTATTTTATCAAATTCGTGTTTATCAGCAATTGAACTATTAAGATACTCTAATAAACCTCCTATGTGATCATGATCAACATGTGTAAGAATTATTAAATCTATTTTTTTATATCTATCTAAATCATGTACTAATGACGTTCTATAATTTACTCTTGGACCTCCATCTATCATAATGATATATGGAATTCCATCCGCATTGTTTAATTCAATAATACAACAATCTCCGTGATGAGCTTTTAATATATTTAGTTCTTTTACTTTCATTCAAATTTTAATGCTAAATGTACAAATTTTACCATTTATTAATTACGGGTTCTCGTAATTAAATAAAAAATAAAATTTAATCCCATTCCATACACATTTTGCCTCTGTCCTTTCAGCAAAAATCGTATTCCATTATATGTTTAAAGAAACTTTTGAGTTAAAAAAAATGAAGAAAAATTTTGTTTTGCTAACTCCTTTTTCCAAAGCAAAGTAACATAACGCATAACCGATTTATCTGACTTCCAACCATTTAATCGGACAGCTTAGAATTAGAGAGTTTAGAGTAAAAAATATTTAAATGTAACTAAATATATTACTTATGAAGCGATCAAAAGATAGTTCCATTGAAAACTTCATTAATATCTTTATTTGATGATTAGAGTACTTCGCCAATTTTATCTTCAAACTTTGATATAGATGCTTTTCCACCAAAAAGATGCACTGCTTTAGGAGTTGGATTCATTGACTCATATTGCGGAACAGGCACGTTATTAAATTTAAAAGTTCTTAGTTATTACTTAATAAAGCTAAATTCTTACACACTTCTTTAAATATCTCGCAAGGTTCTACATCAATAGCTAATGCTATTAAATACAACTCATCAGCCCTCAATTTGGTTTTTTGATTATTAGCCAATTCACTAAGTCGAGTTTTACTTATCCCTGTTTTACGAGATACATCTGACCTGTTTACAGATTTCTTTGATAAATAGAGTCCTAAATCAGTCATTTTTTCAGTTGTTAAGATAAGCAAGTTACATAATATGCTATTTTATTCCGAATTTCTAAAAACTCTATTTTCTTATACGGGTAATTTTATCCGATTTTCACTATATTTGTTCATATAATCGGAATTATTTACCTTAAAAAAGAAAAATGGGACGTTTTACATATACAAAAGCACAATTAGAACAAATAGTCTTTACACAACTCGAAAACCTTAATGCAATGAATGATTTACTACGAATTATGAAGCTGCAAAATGAATTGTTAGATAAAGCGAATATGAAATTAAAAGATGAGATTACGGAGTTTAAACAGACATTCGTTAAGTATCCAACAGCATTGCGTAAGAAGAAAGAATAATTTTTCATACCCCTTTTCAGTCGTATTACTCTCTCTATCCTTTTTTTAAAAAAGAAAACAAAGTATTGATTATTCCTTAAGTTTAGGATAGATATGCTTCTGAATTAAGTTAATAATTTACTATTCTCTCCCAGTATTAATCATTAAAATACCTTAGTGAATATCTTGATGAATACAATAGCTAACACCTGTAAATGAGAACATTAAAAGGTTAGTAATAGAGTCTAAAATCTAGAAGTTTACAGAGTTTATAATGTTTTTTGTGTAGATCTTCAACTACATTAAACATATCATCGTCTTTTTTAAATAGGTTGAAAAAAGCTTTATCGAGCTCTGAACTAGCTATGCTAGTATATTCATTACCATAGCCTGAAATGGCTTTAGCACCCGTAATATCTAAAAAATACTGGGCTTCTTCCTCCTCTAAATCAAGTACTTTAGCATTTGAAAAGTGTAATATTTTATCATTTAGACTTCCCTCAAAAATCTCTGCGATCTCCTGTAGGCTATAGTAATAATCATTTAAGCAGATGCTGTTTGCTTCACCTGTCATTACCAAATAGATGATTTCATAATTCTTGAAGTGGTGATCGTCTAAAATTAAGGTATTTAGGCTTTCTTCAAGTCCTTCAATAGAGTCACAAGTTTTGTAAATACTTGAAATTCCATATTGCATTGTCAATTCCTCTAGTTTAATTTGTGAAGTTGTCGTTTCTTGATTTTCAATATCATCCACGCCTTCTAAACAGTATATAAAGTAGTCTGTGTTATTGTATGCTTCTTGAGGTAATTGATTTATTCTGTTTAACAAACTGTAGTATTTAATGGAGCTGAAGAACAAAAATAATACAAGTCTGGGAATTAAAAAAAATCTTCAAAGTGTTATGTTTCGCTCATCATACTTTTCAGTCTGTGTATTTGAATTACTTTTAATTCACACCCGACATTTGCAGTTTTTTTGACACTCTCTGAGAATTGAATATTTCTAAATTCATGGATAATGATACGGAATAATGAATTCTCATAAATGCTTAAATTATGAGTTTGACTGATACTTTTTTGAAATTATGAGAGTAGCTTTGTTTTAAAATTTCAATTAAGAATTTTGTCCCTTCAATAATTTATTTTTTACGGTAAAAGTGATTCACTGTTGATGCCAATTTCCTAATCAATATGGGATGAGGCATGTTTTTGTGAATATTGTTTTTACTACAGCCTTCCTTGAACTTTATTTTTATTCTGACATTTAGTCCCAAAACAAGGTTTCCAGCATGCTTTTGAGCTATACCCACATTACTAGCCCCTTCCCTCCTTTTCGTTTTACTAGTATTGGTTAAATATGATATCATCCACAATTAGTAACCTCAAATCAAATCACCCCCTATTGTTACTCTACTCTCATTTAATGACTTACGAGGTTCTTAGAGAGCTGTGCTACATGCATAGGTATTCAGTACGCTGTTTCCGAAATTCAACGCTCAATTTTGCGAGTAGAAATACTTAGACTATGCTTCCAGCATTGGAATTGCTAACTTCTTTGATGGCGTTTTTTGATAGAACGTTACCCCGTGCAGGTCAATTTCTGATCTAAATTTAGAGTTAGTAATATGCTCGTGAATAACCAAATCAATACTATGGGGAATAGAACTTTCTAACAGTTGATAATCAATTGTTAAAAGACTATCAAATGACAGGTTTGCTCCTTTTAAACTGATGTCAATATCAGAGCCTGCTCTATAGGTTCCGGTTGCTCTAGAACCATAGATAACAGCTTCCTCAATAAGTGGATTTTTTGAAAATACCCTTAGTATTGTATCCAGTGTTCGATTACTTAATCCAAAAGGTCTCATAGTTATTTGTTTAATGTTTTTTATTCTAATTCAATCAAAGCTTCCATCGTTTCACTTAATTTATTAAAGAGCACGATATATTCCTTAGTAATCCGTTGTACTATATGCTTAGCCGTACAGGCATCATAGGTATGAGATGTACTATTTCTGCTACTTATCATATGCATCCAGACATCACCATCCGAAATTAATTGGTACTTTATTACTTCTCGTGTGGCATCTCTACTTCCCCTTATTTCCGAATTCCCTTGAAATAAAAGTAGTCTTTGATCACCTTCCAAGCCAATTCATGGGTAAATTCAAAGGATTGAATTACCCCTTGCCATTCAAGTTCACTCAATTCTCGATCATTGACAATGTTCATGGCATTGTTCAATTGCGCTAGCGCTTTGTTGTAATTTTCCAGACGTAAATGCCAGCGTATACTCTTTACCTTAACACCAGTAGATTTCTTCATATTATATATAGCAATCAATTATTATTGTTCGTTTTCATCGCAACTGACGGGTGTATAAACATTTACCAAATGCACCTCTTCTTGTATCGTATTCGCCGCATGTAGTATTGTTCTGTCTTTGCCAACTTTCATCGTGTCAAAATATTATAGGATCTATTGTACTGACAAAGTTTTGCTCTAGCTATGTTGATGAATCTTAAAGTTTTCTTTGACCAGAATAACCTTTTCTTAGTTATTCTCAATTCTTCTGGCTTTATTTTTGCAACCTAGTTTTATCACTGATAATCAATCATATAAATAGCAACCTTATTAAGACATGGCACCCTGATTATCACAACTTATTTTTTACAGTTCTCTTCTTTCTACGGTAATTAGCAACGGCTGTTTAAAGGTAAGTACTAACTATGATATAAGGAGACGAAATGAAATTGTTGCTATGATCTAATAGATACATGGGTACTATTGGTATATTCTTTTCTTACGAATTTAAAGAACATGGGGCAGAAATTCTCAACCTAAGTTATACTTTTTAAGATAGTTTGCTGTATGGCCTGAACCTGTCAACTGCAAATTTCTAGGGGTTCCTTCAAAAAGCAGTTCTCCCCCCATTTCTCCTCCTTCTGGTCCTAGATCAATTATCCAATCTGCTTGATTCATGATATCTAAATTATGTTCAATTACAATAACTGAATTCCCAGCATCTACTAATCGATTCAAAAGGTCTATCATCCGCTCAACATCTGACATATGTAGGCCTGTAGTGGGCTCATCTAAGACATATACTTGTCCCTTTTTATGCAATTCACTGGCTAATTTTACGCGTTGACACTCACCACCAGACAATGTAGACAAGGTCTGTCCGAGTTGTAAGTATCCCAAACCTACTTCCTCCAAGAATGCCAATTTAGCGAGGATTTTGGGCTCTTCAAAAAAATCCAAAGCCTCGTTTATAGTACACTCAAGTACTTCTGCTATGTTTTTCCCTTTGTACTTGTACTTTAAGGCTTCTTTACGATATCGATTGCCTTCACAATGACGGCAAGTAGACTTTACTGACTCCATAAAAGCCAAATCCATTAAAGTAAAACCTAATCCTTTGCAATGCAAACAAGCTCCTTCAGCATTAAAGCTAAACAAGGAAGCTTTTGTTCCAGGATTTTCTGAGGCAAACAACTTCCGTATACCATCGAAAACTCCAGTATAGGTAGCTGGGTTGGATCGGATGGACTTTCCTACGGGAGCTTGATCAATAACTATGGTAGCTGGATGGTGAACTAGAAACTCCTTATGTATCAAGGAGCTCTTACCAGATCCTGCGACTCCCGTAACACATACGAATACTTCCTTGGGAATTCGCAAACTAATGTTTTTCAGATTATTGGCAGTTGCATTGTTAAGAACAAAACTATTTGACCAAGACCTATAATTTGTTTTTGGAGTAATTTTAGCTTTAAGTAGCCTACCACTTGTAGTTTCTGATGACAATAAAGCCTCATAAGTACCTTCAAAAACTACTTCACCCCCGTTTTTACCTGCTAACGGTCCCATGTCAATAATCCAATCGGCAACCTTTATTAAATCTGGGTCGTGCTCTACTACCAATACTGAATTTCCTTTTTTACAGAGTGCTTTAAGGATATCAGCAAGGATGGCCACATCTCTCGGATGCAATCCTGTACTCGGTTCGTCAAGCACATATATCATTCCTGTTAAACTATTTCTTAGTTGCTTGGCGAGTTGAACACGTTGCGCTTCACCTCCCGACAAGCTCTTTACGGGGCGTGACAAATTTAAATATCCCACCCCGATATTCACCAAACTCTCTGTTCTTTTAATTAGTTGCGACAGCACTGTTACTAGCTCGGGAGCATCAATAGACCTGAAAAAGGTCAAGAGCTCAGTAAGTTGCATAGCGCTTAAGTCAACAATGTTTTTTCCTTTAATTTTACAGGCTAAAGCTTCTTCTTTTAAACCGGTTCCATGGCAGCTCTTACAATCGGTTGCTTTAATAAATGGAGCAATTGCTTTCTGACGGCTACTAGATAGGGCATCGAAATTTTTTGTAAGATAACCGCGTTGTATCTTGGTAACAACTCCGTGGAAGTTTGCCTCAAAACCTCGATCTCCTGGAGAAAGTTTAAACTTTATATTCTCGGCATATAATAGGGTTTGCATGTCCTCTTCACTAAAGTCCATAAGCGCTGTATCGATATCAAAAAGTCCGGAGTTCACTACTAGTTTCCAGGCCAGAGATCCTACCTTAAAATCCGGAAATAAGAGCGCCCCTGTATTCAATGATAATTTTGTATTTATCAGTCGATCTATTTGAAGTTCTTTAAGTTGACCAACTCCTCCACAATTTGGACAGCTCCCTTCTGCAGTATGAGGTGAGAAGTGATTAGACATCCCGACTTCAGGAGTTCCCATCCTTGAAAAGAGCAACCGTAAATAAGATGAAATTTCCGAAAGAGAGCCAACACTAGATCGCGAATTTCCGACAATGCGCTTTTGTGCCAATACAATTACAGGTGACAGATTGGAAATCTCATCGTAATCGGCTTGTTCGTATTTCGGGAGTCGTGATTGGGCAAAAGTACTAAAGGTTTCAAACAACTGTCGTTGTGCTTCTCCGGCAATGGTTTCAAAAACCAATGATGACTTACCAGATCCTGACATCCCCGTAAAAGCGACCAGCTTATTTTTAGGAATTTTTACGGAGATATTTTTTAAATTGTTTTGTCGCGCGCCTTTGACTACAATATCATTCATTCGATTAAACTTTGGCCAAAATCCAATTGATTCCTTTCTGAAAATCTGTGATGCTCAATGTTCCCAAATAGGTATTTGTATTCTGAGCAGTTGCTGCTAGGGCAAACCCATGTGTGTAATCGACAATAATATCAGCCATCACCCCCCCTTCTACTTCATCTTTAACAATTACAATTGCTTGATTTCTGATCGTTTCAGTGAGTTGTTGTAATTCATTGATAAACAAATCATGATCCATTAATACCAATTTCACTACCTGAGGATGTTGTGAAACACAGCTGTAATAGTTTGCCAAGAGTGCTCGGATATTACTTTTAGGATCTTCGAGCATATCGTATGTATTGACTTCTGAAAACACCTGTTGTACCATGCTCTTTAGCAGTTCTTTGCGCGTACCGATGTGATGCTTTAAAGCCATGGCCGTGACATCAAATTCTCTTGCCAATTTGCGATAAGAAAGTCCAGCTTCTCCTTCTGTATTCAATAACTCAATAGCTTTAGCTACTATTATCCTCTTAGTTAATACCAGCTTGTCATTGGTAGGACGTCCTAAGTTACTTTTCTTCATGAGTTATTTATTAAGAAGTTGGTACCTGCTTTGAACAAACCCCTGCGGATTGGTTTCCGATTTCACTAAGACTAAATCAATATCATCAGGAATTGCTCCGAAAAGACGCTTTCCTCGTCCGATGAGTATCGGTACCTGTGTCAAAATAATCTCAGAAATGAGTCCCTCACGAATAAATGCCTGAACCAATTGTCCTCCATCCACATAAACCTTTTGAAGACCAAGCTCGTGCAGGTAGTCCATTACTTGCTGTGGAGACATGTTTAAAACCGTTACTTTATCCTTAAAAATTTCTGGGATTGCCGTTGGGTTTAAACTGCTACTGATTACATAGATGTGTTTTTTATAAATAATATCCCCTGGACTTGTCGTGTCTTTATAAATATCGCAAATGGTTGTAAAAGTTCCTCTCCCCATAACGATGGCATCCATTGCTTCGGTAAAATTTTCAAATCCTTTGTCTTCAGGATCCCTCGGATACTTCATCAACCAATCAATAGAATGGTCTTCACGGGCTATAAAACCATCTAAACTCGTTGCGATATACACAAATCCCTGCGTGCTACTTTTCATACTGTAATGTTGTAATTTCGCTACAAATATACAGTGTATAATTTTAAGATGCAAAAGAGCTATACCTACTATAAATCATAGGTATCGTCTTAAAGTTCAGAAAATACTATTAGGATGCTAACATTTGAACTAAAATTTCTAATTACAGCATAGCATTATTCCTAAAAAATTCTCGATTCAACTATTTCTTTTACCAAAATTGAAACTGTATATAGAGTTTTGTACCTTCAAATCTGTAAACAAAACCTATGAGAACTCATAACCGACAACTGGTAAATACCTTGATGCACTCAGTAATATTCTGGATTTTTGCCTTTCAATCCTATGCTTTCTTTCGATATTTCGGTCTGGAACAAGCTTCTCTAGTCCCTGGTGTTCAAGAAGTTGAAAAAGTAATACTCGTAAGTCCTTATAGTATCGCTTTGTACATTGGTTTAGGACTTGGTGTTTTATATGGGATCGTGGACTTTTTTTACGAAAAATATTTCCTCAAGAAATTAGGTTTGGGACTCGGACTGGTAGTGAACACTTTTTTGCATTTTGCTGCCATCATTTTTGTTTTTACAGCTTCGCTGACTGTTATTTCTAAAATATTTTCAGTGGGTATACAACTGGAAGCGGGCTGGTGGTTTCATCAAAAACGGTTTTGGGCGGTCATTTGGTATGTCCTACTTTGCTCTGTGGTAGCTTCTTTTATAAAAATCGCTCGAGAGCGGTTTGGAGCAGGCACATTTATAAAAATGCTATTGGGAACCTATAAAATACCGAAGGAAGAACAACGTATTTTTATGTTTTTAGACTTAAAGGACGCGACGGGAATCGCGGAGAAATTAGGGCATCACCTTTACAGTCAGTTTCTTCAAGATTGCTTTTTTGATTTGAACGAGATATTACGAGCTCATGATGCGGAAATTTACCAATATGTAGGTGATGAAGCTGTGTTATCATGGAACTATGACCGAGGTTTAAACAGGCAAAATTGCGTTTCTATCTTTTTTGCTTTTAATAAAAAGCGTGAAAATCGTTTGAGTTATTACCTTCAAAAGTACGGTGTGTTTCCTGAATTTAAGGCCGGATTGCACGGAGGATCCGTAATGGTTGCTGAAGTAGGCTTTGTTAAGAAAGAATTGGCGTATCACGGCGATGTCCTGAATACCTGTGCTAGAATTCAGGCGGCTTGCAATACCCACCAAGTGAGTTTGCTTATTTCCGAACAGTTATTACATGAGCTGCAGTCAACTTCCTCTACAGTTATTGATGCTGATTATCTTGGAGCTGTTTTATTGAAGGGAAAAAACAATCGTGTAAAAATCCATGCTATCCAGCGTAATTTCTAAGTTGAATTGCTAAAAGCACCGGGCTGCCATTTCTGACAATACAACATGTTCTTAACTTTCCATTAGCTTTTTCATTACAGCATATAACTAGCTTTACGGCTAACATATAACAATGATGGGGTTATTGTTTTATGTTAATTCTGAATGTCAAAGCTCCTTAGGGAGCTTTTTTCCATTAACCTATGTTAATTTACCATTCATCGATATTAAAAGTACTTTCAACTATATTTTATTTTAAAGAGATCAAAACAATATACATTGTGGGTAAGATTACACGTAGTAATGTAGTTTTAGTAGTAGTTAGTTAAGAAAGAAGTTTTTCCACGGAGGGGATCACTTCTTTCTTTTTTTGTCCAAACCATTCATTTTTAAAACAAAAACAAATATTATTCACTTAACAATTAGGGTTTTACGTTTTTTTATTGTAATTTTAAGTATCAATTTTTTACGAAATGAAATTGAAATTGAAATACCTCTATTTTTTTTTAGACAAAAAAATATGAGTCCCCCCAAGGCTAATTGCATCATTGCCTGATTTCCACTAATAACTACAATATGCAATTGGTCTTGATTTCCCTAATAGCATTCTCAACATTTTTCTAGGAGATTACCAGCTACTTTACGGTATGGGATTACTCGTTTTAAGGGTAGACAGAGTCGAATTTCCTAAAACAAGGGGTTGTTCCGATATCGTTTACACTAAAAATCGGATTCTTATGCTTTGATGCGTTCCATTTTACAATTTTTAAGGATATAATTAAAATGTTCTATGTCAGAATCATTGAGTTCTAGTTTCCCCACTACGATTACAGGAGTATCTGTAGGGAGTTTTTGTTGGGTATCAAACACGAGCTCTATGGCTGTTTCAGGTCCTCCAACACCACAAAAATAACAAGCAGCCATAGGGCCTTTTGAAAGCATATAAAGTTGTCCTTTCGGGTCGAGATTTAGAAAATATCCCTTTATCCGTATCATTTGACCGTTCAAAGCCTTAACTGTCGACGAAAATGTAGGATGCAAATAGGTTTCTTTATAAGCGGGAAAATATTTTTCGGTAAAACGAACTTTTGATAGGGTTGCCCATGAAATGGATTTTTGTCCGTATGCATAGGAAAACATATTTATGAAGACTACGAGACCTACAGCTATTTTATTCATCCTTCAGTAATTTTGAAACATTGAGATTTAAAATCGGATATATGGCGAGTAAAATACTTGTGATTCCTATTCCTAACAACAAAAGTACAAACTGAACCAGTACCGATGAGTTTAACGGGAGCAACCAAGTGTCAAAATTTGGTTTTTTCTGAAATATGCCAATACAAATAGGCAACAATCTAAACCCTATATACCCCAACATTCCTCCTAGTATCACTATGGTAAATACCTCGAAAACCAAAAGTAAAAACAACTGAAAATGACTAGCTCCATAGCTTCTAAATAAGGCGTAATCATAACTTCGCTCACGACCCATTTTATATAAAGAAACAAACAAAGTGACCAACGCGATGACTAAGATCACAAGGGCAATTGCCCGAATTGTTTGCATACCTAAACCCAAATAGTTGTAAAATTTGTCTAACTCGTATTTGGGCAAGGCTGCCATCATATTGGTTTGTTGATTGATGTTTCTGGGTAATGTTAAAAGTGCTAAAGGCCTTTTAAATTGTACTAAAAGTGCCGTTATTTCTCGGGTAGGTTCTGAGGAATCCCCTCGGTGCTCATCTTCATCTTCATGTTCGTGTTCCTCGCTATGAAGGTGCTCCTCGGCTCCTGCAAGCCGTGGTTTCTCATGGTGATGGAGTTCCCAAATACTTTGGATGCTAGTAAGTAGCAAATGATCTATGCGGGTATTGGTGGGGGCTAATATACCTACAACGCGAAATTTTTCCTCGTGGGTTTCTAGTCCCTCATTGATAAGACCATGAGTACTTGTCACTAAACTCCCAACTTTTAGGTGTAACTTTTTAGCAGCCTCCACGCCTACTACAATTTCTAAACTTCGTTCTGGTCGACGACCTTCGTTGAGTAGTAACTTGTAATTTTCGAAAAATGAAGTATCCGTTCCTACTATCCGATAGCCCTTATAATTATCGCCAAAAGCTAAAGGTATCGACGATTTTACCAATGGATTTTTTGCCAGTTTTTGAGCCTCTTGCCACGAAATATTCCCCGTTGGAGTATCGATGTGTAAAAGAGAAGACAATACTAATTGCAGCGGACTTCCTTTAGCCCCCACAACCATATCAATAGTTCCAACATTCGCCTTGAATTGCTGTTCAAAAGATGTTTTTAATTGCTGTACTCCGAGTAATAGCATGCACGAAAATCCCAAACTAATACACGTAAGTATGGCTAAGAGTGGCTTTTTTTCGAGGTATTTTTGATGAATTTTCCAGAGATTCATAAAGATATAATCTTTTGAAAGGACGATTGAATGCGTTGATCATGAGAAATAACTAAAAGATTCGCTTTTAACTTCTTACTCTGTCGCAGTAAAAGCTTCATTACCTTTTGACAATTCACATCATCTAAACTTGCCGTAGGTTCATCAGCTAAAATAACCCTCGGTTTGTGTACGACTGCCAAGGCAATGCCTAGTCTCTGTAGTTGCCCCTGACTGAGTTGTGAGGGTTTTCGGTTTTTATATGCCGTCAAACCAAGCTCGGATAACAAACTTTGCATCGCCATAAATGTAGTGGAAGTTTTACTGAATAAGAGCCTTGCTTCTAAATGCTGCCAAACACTGAGTGAATGTATAGCATCATTTTTTTGTAATACAATTCCTAATTGCTGGCCTCGAAATCTATCAAGTTTTTGATTGCTGAGCTCGTGAATCTGACAACCTGCAATCGTAATTTCCCCGGAATGCGGAGTTAACAGTCCTGCCAATAAATGAAGTAAGGTTGTTTTGCCAACTCCTGACGGCCCTTGTATGAGTAAATTTTCGGTTTCTCCAAGCTCTATATCTGGAAATTCCAAGAGCTTTTCAGCTCTTGGATATTGATAACTAAGGTTGGTAGCACATATCATAATTAGTAGTAGTATAAATGAGTTAATCAGCTCTTAAGAGTTTGATTCTTTTGTAGGCAGCGCTCTTAAATATCCCAGTAAAGGTCCTTGGATAGCTACCACCGCTGACTTTGGTATTCCATCGTTATCAAACGGCCATAGACTTGTTGGTGCTGTTAAATCTGTAGTTTGTTCACCAGGATGCTGGACACTTAAAAATAACGTGTCTCCGTCTGGAGCAAACCATGGCCCGGTCAATTCAGCATCGCTGGGAGCATTTGCCACTCGAATAACCTCTCCGGCCCTATCTCCATAACGAGGAATCACAAAAAGACTGTTGTTTTTAAAATTCGTGTATGCGTTATCTGGTTTATTCATGGCACTTCCCGACATGTCTGATGTCATCCATAAATTTCCAACTTGATCAAAAGCGAGGTTATCAGGACAGGAAAACCCTGTTTCTTCTCCGCCCGCTTTGTAAGTACTTGAAGTAAATCGCAATGCATCATAGCGTCCACCAGCTTCTTCTATTTTTAAGATTGATCCGTGGTAATCACCTCGTTTTTTATTATTGGTCAAGCTGACAAAAATAGCTCCCGTTACTGGGTCTATCTCAATATCTTCTGGCCTGTTAAGCGGGGTTGCTCCCAAAAGTTTGGCCGCCTCTCGTGCCCTGATAAGTACTTCTGTCTGATTGTCAAAGCGCTGTTGTAAAACGGGGTGTTTGTCCCAGTCTAAGGCAAGCCATTGCCCTTTTTCCAAACTAGCGACATATAAAGTACCTTCTTTTAACGATTCGGGTTTCGAAGCGATAAACTTATACAAGTGTTCGTCATTTTTATCATCACCGCTATAAGCAACTACGCGCTTGTCTTTCAGTGAAACAAACGTACAACATTCATGAGCAAAACGCCCCAAGGCTACGTGTTTTTGTGCGCTACCGGTTAAGGGTTCAATTTCAACTACCCAACCGTAATGTTCAGGCGGATAGTCGTAAAACTGTTCCCATCCATAACTACTCGGCATATGACTAGGAACGTTGTCCTGATCGTACATCGTTTCTCCAAAGCAATTGTCGTAATTTTCTTCACAGCTCAAAAAAGTGTTCCAAGGGGTTATACCTCCCGAGCAGTTGCTCAGCGTACCTATGGCTTCCCTAGCTCCTTTGATAGGAACATCCCAATTAAATTCGATGGGAGTTTTGGCTGTAATTCTTCGATTAAAGGCATCATTTTCTACTAAATTCCAATGCCCAGCAGCGTTTTGTTGAATTCTTATAATACTTCCTCCAACATTGTACATCTCTTTGTCTACCTGCGCTATACTACGTTTTTGTTCCTTATCGTGACGGTCATAACCAGAAACAAATAAGCTATTTACGTACTCGTGATTCACCCATAAAAGACCGTCTTTAGGGTTTTGACTATCCAAGGGCAAAAAACAGGTAAAATCGTTATTATACCCAAAGGTGTCTTGATCGTTTATCGGAGTATTCCATTTTATTATAGGACGGTATCGCAGTCCGTTGGCCAATTTGAGTTCGTCATCTGTACTCGGTTCCAGTCCTTTAAAATCGAAGGAACCTCCAGCGCTAGTACCATTGTTCTTCGTGTTTTTTGTGGCGGTATTGCAAGCCAAAAAAGCGTGCGGAAGTACTGCTGCTCCAATTCCAGCCTTTCCTAGAAAGGTCAAAAATTTTCTTCTATTATATGTCATTTGTTAATTTAAGTCACGTTTTTTCAAGCACAGGAACTCGGGGTAGATTTCGAGAAATCGATTTGCTGTTCTTTGATATATCAACCCTTTAATATCAATTGTCGAGGTGAGCGGTAATTCTTGATGAATGCGTGCAATTACCTTGCGTAAATAGCTTGATAATACCGATAAAAGCATGGTCTGACTATTCCACCAATATTCTTGCTGTTCAGGGTGAAATTCCTTGGCAAAATGAGACACTCCTTGAATGCCATTATAATTGATACCTGCTAAGGCCTCCAAAACCAATCGATTCTCATCAGACAACACCAAACGAATTTTTTTGATATTTTTTATTTTAATCAGTTCTAAGAGATGAGCATTGTATTGAATTTCGGAGGCTATTGAATTTCCTAATGAGGTGTAAAAATAATTTTCAGAGGAAAATGATTTGTTAATCAATGGTTCTAAGCAGTCCGTAGGACAGATAAAATATAATTGCTTATGCATTAATTAATTCTACTGTGTTATAAGGAAAAGATGAATGGTGAACATCAATTAATAAACTATCCTCCACTAAACGATACGCAAAGGTATATTCAACTTTTGCCTCTTTGCCATCTGTATCCGTGAAGTAGTAATTTCCCATAGCAATGGCACGTTGTTCATCAATAATTATCCCGGTATTTTCAAACCTGACATTCGTCCACGGTGCAAGAGCAAAACCCTTATCTTCATTGCAAGCCCTATCGTCTCCAGCGATAAAATAGGAAAGAGCTTCTTCACGCGTTGCTCTGAACTGTTGTTGACTGCATTTAGTCGGTTTAAAAAGTACTTTAGATAATCCAAAAGCATAATGTGAATCCAGAAAATCAGTAGCATAGGATTTACAAGCTTCAAAATTTTCGAGCAGTGCTCCAATGGCCACTACTCCTTGTCCCCAAGATTCTTGGGCAGCTGTTACATGTGATTCTGTAATCATAAATTTAGGTTTATAGTTAATAGTTTCTAGAAACATTAAAGCAACTAGGTTGCAAATATAACAAAAACCCAATTTATTGCAACTTGATTGCGATAAAGAAATTATTAAAATTAACGGGGTCACTAAACCAAAAAAATCTCCCCATATACTAGGGAGATAGTGCAAATAGTACCCATTACTGGAAAATATTAATTAATTTTCCAGTAGAGTTCTGTGTCAGATTCATTGAAAGAACGCAATCCAATGCCTTCTTTGTTTTCTGAGTTTCCATAGACGTACAACTTTCCCTGATTTTTGGTATTACAACTGATATAAAACACATTAGGTTCCTCAGGTACTGGTTCAAATTGAAATACTTGATCCTGATTTCCCCCATCGTTTTTTGAAGTTTCAAGACGATTGGATTTCGGGTAGCACTCCGCTACTTTAGCACCAGAATTACGCGTGTTTACCGTGATTCTATGGTCAATAATTGTCCATTTTTGGTCTTGATTGGAAACATCTTTCGTGTTCAGGGCTATTTCGTGATGTTTACTATTAGGATACGCTTCCCAACAACGATTCAAATCGTTAAACAGTTGAATGGAGACATTTTTGTGGTTCATAGTGTACTTAGTTTAATGATTAAGAAAAGTGAAATTGTACTTAAAGCATTGCTGTCAACTCCTTAGAGGCTCCGTGTAAAATGCCCTCGACGAGATCGTGGATTTTTCCGTTGATGAGAGAACAGGGCACGTACCAAGGAGAATCTGTACATTGAATAGCCAGTTCGTGCTGATTTGCAGCGTAATTCCATGAAATAGTGAAGCCGTCTTTTGAGTCGCTACCTCTATCGCTAGTAATGACAATTCCCAATTGGTTTTTCACAGCGGTTTTTAGCTGATCCCAAGAGGCTTCTGAAACATTGTTAAAGATTTGTTTTGAACATGCACCCATAAGCTATTGAGTTTTATTGGTTAGTAATTTGATTGGTTACAACAGCACTGTTTCGCTTGGCAAAGCAGCATAATAACCAAAGCAAAGTTGTTAATTATCTATCGAAAAAAATATATCATCGTATGTCATAATCACGATGTAGCCTTTTGTACTATCCCCTTTAATACGCAATTATCGATTTGTTATTCGAGTTGCTATGTACTGCAGAAAGAACCTGTTTGGGAAATTGAGCTAAGAGATCCGTAAAGTTTATGGTGTTAAACTGAAAATTATCAAAGGTTGCCAGTAACACTAATGCTTCTTCGCCTGTATTTATGAAATAGTGAGGAAATCCTTGAGGTAAAAAAACTACATCATCTGTTTGAAAACAACGCTCTTCAAAATGGCCGCCAATCGAATTTTTATCTGGCAATAGCAGCCCTACTTTTCCCCTACCTTGAAGACATAAGGTAGTTTCATTCGAATCGGGATGAAAATGAGGTGTTACCAAGTAACCAGGAGGAATACTTATTCGTTGCATCCCTGTCGGGTAGCCAAAAGTATTGGTTTGTAGACGTATTGGATTTGTTCCCGGAATTTTACCTGTCAAAGGTGCCAAATACGGAAAGGCTTCTATTTTCACTTCTCTAAAGACAGTGTCCATGTGATTAGGTTTAAAGTTTGCGAGTGTATTGCGGAAAAAGAACTAACGAAAGTAGTTGTGTACATCAAATACCCTCCTCAGTTGTAGCTGAGGAGGGTGCGCTATTATTGCCCCTTTCGGGAGTTACCGTTGCAATAATTAGTTAAAATGTACATTTCCTGTAAAGGCTCCTACTGTGATGGTATTATTACAATTAGTAGTAAAAACATAACTAGGCTCAGGATTCAATCCTGGTGCAGTTAAAGGCCAAAATAAATCGATAGTTCCAACAAAGGTATCTCCACAGTTTGTTCTGTGCATTACATTGGCTGCTAATTCAAAGGCTTCTGTGATATCCACCTTAATTTTATCGATTGGAATCCCTCTAATCCCTACTCTTGCAGGAATTTCTTGAGGCCCTCCTTGTAAATGATACTGTGGTCCTGGCCAGGTCACTTTACTCGTGAAAACCAACCAAGTTTCGTTGGTAGCTCCTGATGTTCTTTTTACCTGATCAATATCTTCAATAGTTTTAAACACTCTTGATTTCGAACTAAACACTTCGTCCATTAATGGAGCAAAAACCTCACTGTCGGTTCCTATTCCATGCTCTTTGTATACTTCTGTATTTGTCATAATAGTTATTTTTAAAGTTTATGCTTGATTTACGGCTTCCTCTTGTTCGAGCTGTTGTGCAACTTTCTCTAAATGAACAGGAACATCTTTTTGAGTTTCCCATTTATATACTTCCGAACGATTGTCAAGGTAAGAGAAGGTTGCTACCCCCACTTGTGCACTCTTGTCCAAAATCATTTTTAGTCGAAGATTTGGCTGCACTGCTGGACCAGGACCAAAACCAGGAGGCCAGTTAAAATACGGATAGCCTGTTGCTGTAATGATCACGATATTTTCATCTTTGATATCGACTCTGCTAAACTCTCCTGAAATTCTACTTTTTACATCTAACATTGGATGAGTAGCTTGTGTTACTTGACTGTATCCCGTTACTGAGTTATCATCCAAATGAATTACTAAATCTGCGGTAAGAGAAACACCCCCTGCTAGGTTTTTAACGCCAATAAAGTACTTGGCATGAATTATTGGTTTTTGTGTAGCCATGATTATTAATTTTTAGCTTGGTTAGTACAAGCAATAAGTCATCGATTTCAATTTCTTATGCTTGTTTATAAATTATACGTTTCATTGAGGCCTCACATTTGAAACATTACTAGTATAAAATTCGGAAAAATAGAGTCAAAAAAATATATCACATTATATCATCAATTTGATTCTTTCTAGGTGGTAGTATAGTAATTTCCCTCGCTTTGTCCGCCAAATAACTGCAAACCGAACAGCATTATTCCTTTGATTTTTTCTGCAGTCATGTGCAGCGCCATGAGAGGTTGATGAACCGTGCAACGTTGAAACTTTACAGTAGCAGGAATCGCCCCGATCTGTTCAAAGTTAACCACGGGAAACAAAGCACTAGAAAAAGGGCGTATTAAAATTTAAAATGTATAAGCGTTGTATTGAGTTATGGCTGCTTTTGAAAAGAACTGAAATAAATACTATTTCCTTTATTGGCATTCCAATACGACAAAAAGATATCCTTTCTCAACGTGGTGAGGTATCGGATCTTAAGTGCTGCCCCTGTGGTCCAACCAGCACTTTTTGATAAAGTAAGCAGGTTTGAGTTCGTAGACCAACTGAATTGCGCTCTTGATACTTCATTACCTTCGAGTGTTACTCCTACAATGTCCATGACAGTATTGCACGGAATACTAATCGTAGTACCCTTTTGTTGGACCTTTGTCACGAAAACTTTTTCCTGAACTATTGCTTGTTGTGTTGGATCGCAATTTCCGGCATAACTCAAAGATATTTCTTGGTGAACGCCCAAGGTTTTGGAACGGAAACTCTCATTGAAAGTGTATTGCTGCTCCGGTGTCAGGCTCCCATTGAACACAAAAAATGGACCTCCTTCATTCAATGACCCATCTGCGGTTTTAAAAAATCCCGATACCAAATCAGCGAGTCCGTCGTTATTCACATCGCCAATGGCCGCAAAAGAAGGTTCTCGAACTTGTAAAGTTTTAGCCTCTGTTTTCCACAGACAAGTACTGTCAGAAAATCGAATGGCATAAAAATCTTCCGATTCATTTTGAGTAGCTGCCAAATGCTTTACTCCCGGAGTACGCAGCTGTTTTGTCACGCCTTGATTTGCCATGTATTGTGCTCCAACGACACAAAAAACATCCTCTTTTTCAGGTGGGCTCCCTCCTTCTCTTAAGAGGCCAATATTCAAACTAAAAGCACTTAAGGAGCTTTGGATAGCATAATTCCATTCAGGTAGTGTATCGATAGTAAAATGATCGTTTTCAGTCTTACCTAAAAACGCATGTATACCATTGTCTCCTCGTTTAAAAGCTTTGACACCTAAAACGACATCTAACAAGCCATCTTGATTGATATCCGCAAACGAAGTACTCAAGGCTTGGTAGGCATTTTTAGACCTCCAAAGTGTATTTTGAGTGATTTTTCCGGCCCTATTTTCAAAAATTTCAGCGCGGGCACCCACAGGGGTGTTATAAGTTCCCTTTTGCCATAAATAAGCAACTAATAAATCTAAATCGCCATCCGCATCGACATCTCCTAAATCGATGTCAAAAGGGAAACTGGTCATCGTTAATTCATAGGTAGCGCTATTCGGAATACTCCCTTTGTTGTTCATGAAAATTTTAAGCGATCCCGGTTTGTGAATATCAAAGTAATGTACGTCGTGTTGCTGTTTAAAAGCCGCTGTATGTAAAGCTTCCTTATCAAATACCGTTACCATCACGATATCTGTCCAACCATCGTTGTTCAGGTCTCCTAACTGCAACCGGGTATTAAAGCCAATTTGTTGTGTATAATTGGGAATATACGGGTACGGTATCCCCGTACTTAATCCCCAATTGGGATAATACGTTAAGGGGTTGGGCGCCATGTCATTGCCATTGCTGTTCACAATATCCATAAAATTATTTCTGTCGAGGTCTGCGCAAGAAATTCCCGTTGCGTACATTCCATTTTGAATAAAATCGAAGGTTTGCAATTCATTGTACAACGCAGTGTTTTTCGTGCTGGGTGAACTTGTTTTTGTCGAGCAATATGACATACTCAACGCTGTAATCAATAGCAATAATTGGCTGTTAAAAAAGTTTGTACGTGGCATTAATTCCTAAGTAAAATTTGACTTCGATGGGCTGATCTCGGTGAAAAACGAATTTAATCGTTAAGTCTCTCAAAATTTCTAATTTATAAGGGGTTATCTCATCTGTAACAACTGTCTTTCCCAACCAAGAAATGAGCGCTTTGGTTTTATGTGAACTCAAAAGCTGTGCTTGTTCGAGCTCTGTAAAAAATTGTACTAAACGAACCTTGTTTTGTTCAAAGGCCTGTGGATTTGAAAAATACACTTCAATACCAAAAGACCTGCGTTCTAGTCGTGGAAATGTGAGTTGTAAGGAAACTCCCAATGGGTACTTCTGAAGGATGTTGAGCAATTTTTTAAACGCTAATAAGCTGAAATCTAAATTCAATATTTCTAGGACTTCAAAACAAGTACTGACTTGACAACCAATAACGATTCTAAAGGCTTCCAAACCGCGTTGACGTAAATTCACGAAATGTAATAAGCGAATCGGTACTTTGAGCGCTGTGACAAAATTATTCAATTCAGTGATGGTATTCCGATCAAAGGTTACTTGCTCTAAGCGAAAACAACGATCTATTTTGTCTAATATGTCGGTTTTCGTAGTAGCCTTTTTCCGATGCGTTATATAGCCGTCGTCTAAGGTCCACATAAGCATGGGGTTCACTGATTGACCGACTATCATATCGTATTCATAGCTTACCATAGGCAGGTGAATTTGTGCCGTCCAGGCTTTCAGTATACGCGATTTTTCGATAGCAGAAGTTGTGGTCATATTCAAAAATTTTTGGACGTTCCATTTTTGAGCCATCGCGATGAAATCAACCCGCTCTTCTGTTTCGCGAAGTTCCAAATAACAGTTGTGAAAAATAGCAGGCAGGCCAGAACACAAAGTTTCAATAGAGCCCAATTGCTCTATTGAAACTAGTGAATTCCCTAGATAAGGTTTGGAGTATTCTAATAAAGTTTCTAATCCGTGCTCCATTATGCTACTGTTAACGCATTGGGGAGCTTCGCTAATACGCTTTCCTCTTTTATGATAGCTAAAACATAGGTTCCGGCAGGTATTGAATACGGAAAGGATGCAGCTATTTTTTCTTCGGAGAGTATTTGGAAATCTTTTGCGATATATTGCTTCATAGCCCCCGAAATTAATACGATATTGACTTCTTTTTCATTTTCAATATCGTTGAAAGATTGCCCGTGAATTATAACTTCTCCAATAGCCTCTCCTGCAGATCGTTGTGTCGGCTCAATCGAAGAAATTTCCATAATTCCACCTGGCCAACCATAGATGGGAGTTTCATGAGAAAAGAAGTTTTTAATTTCCTCGGTAATTGCTTCAGAGATCCCCTCTATCCCCTCTTTTTTTAGTTGGTTTTTTGCCTCAATTTGATATTTTTTGAAAACACTCACAGGATCTGTTTGGAATTGAGCGTTTAATTCTTTGTTTTTCATCAAATCTGAGATTAAGTGTATTAACATAGTTTCTAGTTTTAGGTTAGTTATTAAGATTGTATTTGATTTTATGATGTCGGTATATTAGGGTAATATTTTTGTCGAATAGTATCTGAAATCGTTTTTAAGCCTCTACTTTCTGAGAATTCAAGTGCCAATAATGACAGCGCTTCGACTTCTGAGCTTTCGAGCTCCTCGCTGAGTAAGGCATTGTACAAATGGTAATAAGCGAGTGAAAAGTGAATACCGCTGGTTTTTGCGGCAGTGATTCCTTGATGTACGAGCTCCTGAGCTTTTATATGTTCGCCTCTCTTATAGTGAAACGTTATCACGAACAAATAGTACCACTCTTTAAAAACGAGCAAACCCGAAGTTTCAAACTTAGCAATAAATTCTTTTTCAGAAGTATAGGTACCATCCAAAAGACCAATCCCCGCTTTCATGAGCAGGCCAAACGATTTAATAAATGCCAATTCATTTTGATCTGCAATTTCTATAGCTTTCTCAACGTGAATAGTAGCCCTTTCTAAATAGTGTGTATCGGTCGCTAAAAAAGAATGGAGCAGCAAATATGCCGATGATATTTGCCCGTGAACACCGGCAATCATATCTTTAAAATCTAACGCTTCCGTACGCGTCAATACCTCTTCAATTTGTTGTTCTGCCAAGGCTGTATTGCCTAAAGCAGTATTCGAGATAAATTCAAAACATTTGACGACAATCCAATTGTGAATAATGGTCATTTCATAACTCGCCAAACGTTTACTAGCTATCAATCCATCAATAGCCTTCACCAGCCTGAGCACTTCATAAAAGTCAGCTTCAAGATAAGCGACATAGGCTTCGTTGGTCAGTGCAGTTACACGACTGGATAATCCGACTTTTCCCTCAGAAATTTCAGCAATTTTGGCAACAATTTGTTTAGCGGTTCGCAGATCTCCTCGGTTGATTTTATTAAAACAGCGACTATTTAAAACTTGGTATCGCAATTCAGGATCTATGTCGTTGGCGAACGCTAGCTGAAAGGCTTTTTCGCAGTTATCTTCTACTTCTTTAGAAGTAAACCCGCTGGTGTAGAGTTGGCTATCACCAAGCAACCTGTGAATTTCAACCGTTCGTTCTACCCAATTATTTTTATTCGCTAGTTTAGGCAGCAAAGCAAGAGATTTATTCAGGAAAAACACCGTGTCACTGTACGATGCCGATCGTTCTCGGTTGTCCAATGCTGCACGATACCAATATTCATGGGCATTTTCATCCTGTTCACCACGTTCGAAATGCAGTGCTATAACGTGTAATTTGTGCATGTGATTCTCCATGGTAAGCAAGGCTTCCGCAATAGCACAGTGCGCTTCCTTTTGTTGAGAGGGCAACATCATTTGATAGGCCGCTTCCTGAATTAAGGCATGCTTAAACAGGTATTTGGTTCCTTTTACAGAACGTTGCTTTACAATCAACTGCTGTTGTTCCATGACATTCAAATCACTCAAAACGCTACTGGCGTCTTTTAACATGGCTGTCTGAAGTACTTTTAAACTAAAGGCTCTTCCTATTCCAGCAGCGAGTTGGGCTGTTTCTTTTATAGGCCCCAATCCTTCCAATTTCGCATTGAGTAAGTCGTTTAAGGTTAAGGGAATCAGGAAATCAACCTCTTTAGCCAAAATGAATTTACCTTCGTTTAATTGAAGCTTTCGCTGCTCCTTTAAAGCAGTCGTTAATTCTTCTATAAATAATGGGATTCCATCAGATTTTTGCGCAATTAAACTGAGTACATCAGCACTGGCAGTATGCGGATACAATAACTCTTGCGCAAAAATTTCCGTTTCCTGTTCACTTAACGAATTCAGAAGTGCTGTTTCCCAAGTTCCCGTCAATATGTTTTTGTCTCTTTCGGTCCTTGAACTCACTAACAACAAGGTAGGAATAGGAAAAGCATTGGACTGCAGGTAATTTAAAAACTCCTTACTCATGGTGTCCATCCAATGCGCATCTTCTATCGCAAGGATTTGAGCAGATTTCGCTGTTTCAAAAATAGATAATCTCAATACTTCATACATTAAAATGCGTTGTTGTTCGGCACTCTGTAAATTCGGTGCCTCCTTAGCTAGTAATTGCACTCCCAGCCACGAACACAGCACAGCCATCGTTGCCGGGGTAACATCGATAGTAAGTTTCTCGAGAACCTCCTGTATAATTTGATGATTTATAGCTTCTTCATTTTCCTTTCGAATTCCCCAATGTAGTTTAAACCAATATAAAAACGGGGCCAATGCCACATGACTATTTTCCGGTAAACAGGTGAATTGAACATAGCGTTCTCGCGGAGATATAAATGATTTCTCAATCTCAAAAAGTAACCGTGATTTTCCAATTCCAGCTTGTCCTTGAATCCAATAACTCTTGGCGCTGTCCGCAATGGCATGCCAGCTCGCTGTAAGACGCTTTAAAATGGCTTCTCTTCCAAAATACGCAGTTAAACCTGCATTGGGCTTTAAACGATCGTAGGCTTCCAAGCCTTTTTCTCCAAGTAATTCATAACAATGATCGGGTCCTTCTTTTAAGGGGCCCTTAAAATGTAAATAAGGAACCAGCAGTTTGTGGCAGGTCTTTGTAACAAAAATACGATTGGCTGTTGTTTGTAAAAGCGCTGAAAATGCCTCTGATGCGACCATCCCCTCTGGCAATCTATTTCGTTTAATCAATGCTACTCCAGTATGCAAAGCAATTCGAATTTCCAAGCGGATACCGTAACGCTTTTCTAAAACTTGTGATCTATTTCGAACCTCCGACACCAATTCCAGCGCGGCTCTAGCAGCCCTTCTACTGTCGGTGTCACTCGATTCTGGATAACCAAAAAATACCGTTAAATACTTGAGGTACATTTTAGATGCGGTAGCACCAAAACGGGATGCCGTGTCTTTACATAGGTTCAATTGATCTTTGAGAACGGTCTCAATCACTTCAATATCACTGGGAGTATCTTGTGGTGTAATCAAATCCAACTGCAGGGACAAAACCGTTAATTGCTTTCTAAAACTGTCACTATGCGACCAATTAGAATGCTCCGTAACAGCAGTTTCTTCAGCAGAAAATTGACTCTTTTTGCCTGCGGGTTGTCTAATAATGCTGGAAAAATTTAAGGCATTGAATTCTCGTAATATTTCATTGGCATTTGCCGGTCTTTTTAATGGACTTTTTGCTAGTACTCTCCTTAGCAGACTTCCCAAATCGTGGCCTAGCAAAAATGTTGGTAGAGGAATCATTTCATCGGCCAATTGCTGTTGAAATATTTCTGCAATGGAGGTGAAATTATACACCGGATTACCTGTAAGACACTCGATGGTAATTAAGCCCCAAGCATAGCAATCCGATTTAGCGGTTACGGGTTCACCTCTCAATTGTTCGGGAGCACTGTACTTAGGAGTTCCTAAAACATCCTGTGTCATTGTTAACTCCTTATTACCGGGAAAAACGGCGTCTTCTAAAAACGCGCCAATACCAAAATCAAGGACTTTAACATGCCATTGAGAAGCCAGTTTACGAACCATAATGTTGGCAGGCTTTAAATCGCGATGAACAATTCCCTTTGCATGAGCACAGCTCAAGGCCTCTAACACTTGAAGCATAATAATAGCCATGTTTTCAGGAGTAATAGCGCCATTTTTTACGAGGTGCTCTTTTAAACTCTCTCCTTCAACATACTCAAAAACAGCATAAGGTATTTGGTTAGACAATAAACCTTTATCTAAAAGTTTAACGATATTAGGATGGTTAAATGCAGCGCAAATTTCAGTCTCTCTACTAAATCGAGCGATCTTTCGTTGTCGGTCAATAGCGTTCGTATCGCTATTAAACTTGACTGTTTTTATGGCTACAAATTGCCCTGTTGATAATTGTATGGCTTTGTAAACCGTACCGTAGCCACCTTCGCCGAGTTGTTCAATGATGGTATAGTTTTGCAAGGTTCCTTCAAAACCATGCGCTAACTTGAGTTCCGCATTCATAGTAGTGTAGGTTAAATTAGTGAGCGTAGTAAAGTCTGAGCTTATGCCAAGGCTCTTTCTTTGTTGATTTCAAACTTAGACAGTCCGAATCGCAGTTGTCCTTTTTTACGTTCTATGATGTTAGCGAATAAAAAACCATAGGGCTTTAGTTTCATCAAAAATTTTCTCAAGCGATGAATCAAGGTATTGATATAATAAGCATCCACTTCTTTGAGCAATTCTTTACTCATGGCTTTGTTCAAATCATCCATGTATACCCATCCACAAGAAGTATCAGTTACTCCAAAACTCAAATCCTTTTGTTTTTCTCGTATTAAATACAATAACAAGTGGTTAAATACACGATTTCCTAAATCCAGTTCTAAATCATTGATGGCAATTTTTGAGATGATTTGTTCTTCGTCAAAACTCAAAAACAATTTGAAGCATGCATTTTTTGTAATATCGGCCGTTAAAAGCGTATTTTCCATGGCCTCGTTTATAGTAAAGGTGAACTTTTTACCGTTTAACGTATAAGCAATTCCTTCTTCCAGAACAACTTCTTCACTACCGTTATCCAATACCCACAACTGCTCTAGGTTTTTAAAAACCGCATAGGTTTGTGCTCCTAATTCCAAGAGTTCTCCATCGGGGTGAATCCAAAGGGTCGAGCTTCCATCAAGTTCTTTAAAATAGCATTGTGGCGCATCTAAATTGCTTATGGTCCAAACATCATTGGACTTCGAAGAAAACTGAATTTCGTCGTTCATCTTTAGCGTATAGGTCGCTCTGTGCAGCAACTTACCATTTACTTTAGTACCATTGCTACTCAAGTCTGTCAATTGCCAATGATTATTTTCCCAAAAAATGATTGCGTGCTTTCTTGAAATATCACTTTGTGTAAATACACTCGTATTGTTTTTATCTCTTCCAATGGTGTGTTGACTGTGAAGTACAACCACCCTATTGAGTTGTTGATTTTGAACTAGCGCCATGTGGGGGACGTTTTAAAAGATTGGTTATTAACCAAATATAATAAAAAAGAAAATCTTTTGGAAATACTAACTGAACGAATTTGATTGAAAATTTCAAAAAAAATGAGCTTCGTAAAACGAAGCTCAAAATAGGGAGGACTCTAAATACTTGACAAGTTATATTATTTACTGTTTGGGTTTTACTTACTTTCTTTTAATTTTATCCAAAAGTAGCGAGAAAGCATTACTTGAATCTTGAATATTCGTTAAATGGTAGTAAGCACTCGGTCAATATCAAAATTTCGTAGAGGAACAACTTTTGTAGCGTACTGATGATGCTATTCTCAATAGGCATCAAAATAAAAAATACATAATGTCCTAATTTCACAGCTTTTTAGAAAAAAATAAGGTTCGTATTTAACAAATTGCCCCAGTATAGGATTGCCAGCATAGGTATCCCTAGAAATGAATCATTTAGGAATCCTGATTGTGTAATTTTAATTTATTTTTTAATTGCCAATCATAGTATTCTTCTGGAAACAGTAATTCACCAAGTAACACCAATTCCTCAACAGTAAAGCTATTGTCTTTTAATTTTCTGTAAAAGGTAGGCTTGGAAATGTGTAATCGTTGAATAAAATATTTCGTTTTGTAATTGGAGTTTTTAACTAGTTCTGGAACATCATTGACAAAGGTTTCGAAGCTCTTAATTAATTGTATCATAATAATTTGTTTTTATAGCACAATAAAAAGGTAAAACGTTTTTTAATAAGGAAAATGATGTTTGGAAAGGCATTGCTTGTTTACGGAATAAACGGGAATATCAACGTTGCAAACGATAAACTACTACCTTAATTTTTTTCATAAATTCTCAAAATCTGAATGGTATAACGTCTTATTTTCATCTTTCATAAAGTTAAATTATCGTTCTTTTCAAGTCTCTGATACATTGCTATTAGGGAGCAACCATATTGCCTTTATCCGGTGTTCAATAACTATACGTGTACTGATTTAATTAACTGAAAAACCTGTAAATAGTTAAAAAAATATACCCCAATCAGGTTGCTAGTTCCTTTTTAGGGTAATTTTGTATTCGTCATAAATATTTAAGCGGTAACATAGGTAATTTCAAGTTCAATCAGAGTGCTTAACAGTTTTGATACTGGGCATATTTCCTTCGCTTTTTGTGCGAGCTCTCTAAAATCCTTTTCTGACATTCCAGGCACTTCCCCGTTGAGGTACAAGGTGATGCGCGTAATGCTTCCGTCTTCAAAGTAGACCTTAGCCCTAGTAGTTAACTCTTTGGGCGTCCTTCCTGTTTCCGTGATTAAAAAGCTTAATTGCATGGCAAAGCAGCCAGCATGAGCCGCCCCAATAAGCTCTTCCGGGTTCGTCCCCTTTTCATCTTTAAAACGCGTATGAAAAGAGTAGGCCGTATTGTTGAGTACTGCACTCTGTGTTGAAAGTACTCCAGTTCCTTCCATCCCAGTTCCTTTCCATGTTGCTGTAGCTTGTCTTGTAAATTTCATATGTATAAATTTTAATTGTTATTGCGGTAAAAGTAGCGGTAGCAGCACATATAAATCAAATTAATAATTTTTATCTTTGATTAAAATTATTTATCATGACACTTCAGCAACTTAGGTATATCGTCGCTTTGGATGACGAACGGCACTTTGGACGAGCAGCCGAGCGTTGTGCAGTTTCGCAACCCGGATTAACCATACAGCTAAAAAAATTAGAAGAAGCCATAGGAATCCAAATATTTAATCGTAGTACTACTCCCCTCTCACCAACAGGTAAAGGAAAAGAAATCATTGATAAAGCTCGTGTTATTTTAGAGGATGTAGATGCCATTCGCAATTTTATTGTCGATAGTAAGAACGAACTCGCAGGGACCTTAAAACTAGGGATTGTCAGCACTTTGGCTCCTTATTTGATTCCTTTAATCATGGAACCACTGCGCACAGCACTCCCAGCAATTCGCTTTGAAATTGTAGAAAAATCTACTGTCGATTTAATAAATTCCTTACAACAAGGAACCTTAGACATCGCCTTAATGGCAACTCCTACCGGACGAGATCGCTTACGTGAATTCCCTGTGTTTTACGAAGAGTTCATAGGGTATTTTCATCCTACATTAAAACCCTCAGCAACAAACATTCAGGTCGACATGTTGGATTTAGAGAATTTGTTATTATTACAAGAAGAGTATTGTTATAATTCTCAGTTGTTAGCTATTTGTGATCTGAAAAGTCCGGTAACACAAGAGCGATCTTTTCACTTTGGAGTCAGTTCCATCACTACCTTAAAAAACTTGGTAAGAGCTAAAGCAGGCTTTGCCTTTATACCTAGTTTGGCTACCATTCATGAGACCAATGATGCTTATCTACTTCGGTTTCCAGAACCGCGTCCGGTGAGAGAAATTAGTTTGGTTGTTTCTAAAAATTTTACCAAAACAGCTGCTCTTGAAAAAATGAAAGAGAGTATTTGGAACGCCTTACCTCCCTCTTTGCGCCAAGGAACGACCTTCACGAAAATTCGCTGGGATGATGCCCCTTATTTTAGACAAAAAACAAAAGAACTATGAGTTTTATTAGGCTGAAAATGTTGCCATTTGTAGGGGTTTTAGGTATAGGTATTAGGGGAATTATCGACGGCAAGCATAGGGCTTTACCGTATTTTTTAATAGCGGTATTTCACGTATTTTGGTAGTATCCAATTAATACCGCTCTTATGAAACCGATATACTACCTTTGTCTCATAATGATAAGTTTGTGCTTGTATTCATGTACTACAAATAATGATTTTGAGCTGCTGCAAAATAGAGAATTGACCACACGTGATTTTTTTCAAAAAATTACAGAAAAGGAGGTTCAAATAAACACAGAACACGTGTATTATATTTCGTATCACTTCGATTCCGTTACCCAAAAAATACGATTATTAGAGTTTGAAGAAAAAGCTCCTGATTTTTTTCTGTTGGAAAGTCAGGAAGAGGTCGCTGCTAGGCACCGTGATGATTCTTATGAAATTTACCTAAACATTTCGGGTACTATACGTGGATCCATAGGGAAAACCTGCAATGGAAAGTGGTCTTGTGCGGATGTAATCAATGATTTTCTTAAAAACAATTCAAATCTACGCTTCCGTGGAACATTGGTGTACGCACCTCAAAACCGTTCGTTTTACCTTATGTAAGTCCCCCAAATTATAAAGAAGTTTTACCTGTGTAAAACTTCTTTAGTTGTCTAGCTCTTCTTTCTTCGTTTACGATTCCCAGGAGCGTTATTTTGTATGGCTCCGGCCATAATACATCCGTAAGGCAGTACCTCGTCAATAACTTCTCCTAATCCAAATTCTTCCATTTGTCTACGTACGGTGTCGGCATTTTTGTAGGCCGAAGGAAGTTCTGTTATATCAATTTCACCCGAATAGAAACGAACGTCCAAACCGGCGGTTTCTTCTTGAAAGATTGCCTCCATAGATCGACCTTCTTTGCTCTTACGGTGTGCCGTTCTACTGATGTTGCGTCCAGCTCCATGAGGGGCAAAACCAAGATTGGATGCCGTAGTTTCTCCTTGGACTATAAGAACTGGTTCACTCATATTTAGTGGAATCAATCGCGGTCCAGAAACATCCGGCATAAATTGAGCAGCCAAAGGAGTAGCCCCTTTTGCGTGGTAAAATAAATCTTCCTGTTTAAAAACAAAATTATGTTCATTCCAATACCTATCGCATTGTTGAATTCCAAGTTTTTCCAAGGTGGCATCGTGCAATACTTCGTGATTCAATTTAGTCCACTTCCTAATTATTTGTAAGGCCTCCCAATATCGAGTACCCTCTTCTGTATCAAAAGGAATCCATGCATTTTGTTTCAGCGTATCAGGAGACAATTCTTTTCTAAATCGTTCGGCAAGACGCATTCCTTGTTTGTACAGTCCTGCACCAAATCCTCTACTTCCGTGATGTGTGACCATCATCGTATTTCCAGTTTTCTTAGAGGTACCTACAAATAAAAAATGATTCCCATCGCCTTGGGTACCTAATTGAGCACGCGCTGCAGCAATACTTTTTTTGGAGTTTAGATAGAAATTTCCTTCGATTTCTTGAAGTAAGTTTGCCGGAAGCCTAAATTGATCTTCTCGCGACCTTCCTCCATATCCAAAATGAGTAATGCTATGGGCGGCATCCAATACTTCTTTGGGAGCTACCTTACCAAAATCTGTAAGCATTACAGAGCAACAAATATCGGCACTGTGCATTCCAGGGTGAATCGCATTTTTCGCAACGGCCACCCCTCCCACAGGAATAATTCCTTTCGGTCCTGTTGGACAAGAATCTGGCATCACTCCTCCATTCACGAGCGTAGGCGTTTTCATCAATTCTTTCATGCTTTCCAGGACGCTTGCCACATTTTCTTCTTCCAACACGGTTTCTGCACGAATATTTACCTTAAAATCAGGAGGGCTTTCATGCAATTTTATAGTTTCTTTAGGTCTAAATTGTTCTAAATACTGAAGGCGTTCCCTTTCATTCAAATGATTCGTGTTGATGTACTCAACGGCCTCAGGTATCCATTTTCCTGACTTAAATCCCATTGCTATAAGTTGTTTAGCGGTTATCTTTTCCATTTTTTTAAAAATTTTAATTTTCTAATAAATTAACAAAATTGGTTATATTTTATTTTTGAGATTACAAATTTGAAGTAGTTCTGCGCATTCTTTTTGCGTATTCGAAAATTTTTTCCATTTTTACCGAAAACCTATTAGCATGGATTTAGAACATCGATTTAATCAATTGGCCAAAGAATATACACAAGATTCTAGGCAGGTTAAAGTTTTGTGGGATGAACTATACAACGCTCATCACGAGTCACACAGAACTTACCACAATATGCGTCATCTACAAGAATTATTTCGATATGTAGATCAATACAAGCATCAACTAGCAAGCGTAGAGGCTGTTTCTTTTGCTGTTTTTTATCACGATAGTGTCTATAAGTTAACCTCTAAAAAAAATGAAGAACTCAGTGCTAAGTTGGCAAAAAAAGCACTTACCAAAATAAACGTTCCGAAGCACTTAATTAGCTTGGTAACCGAAATGATCCTAGCGACCAAGAAACACGAAGGATCAGGCCATGATATACCGTATTTTATCGATTTTGATTTGGCCATACTAGGACAATCGGAAGCCATCTATGATAGCTATGTTGAAAAACTTCGCGAAGAATACGAATGGGTACCACAAGTACTCTTTAATAGAAATAGAAAGGCGGTATTACAGCGTTTTTTAGACAGATCTTTTTTGTATCAAACAGCTGAATTTAGAAACGAATTTGAAGTACAGGCACGTGCTAACATCGCACATGAATTAAAAAATTTATAGTGCTTGGCATCTAATAAAAATGCACTGATTCGATACAAGGTTATCGATCAGTGCTTGCGCAATTCATTCCGCCGTTGGACACTTAATGATTTGATTGACGCCTGTTCAGAAGCTTTGTTCGAGTACGAAGGGAAAGATGTTTTTGTCAGTAAAAGAACGGTCCAGCTTGACATTCAGCACATGCGCAGTGATAAATTGGGGTACGAAGCTCCTATAGAAGTATACGACCGTAAGTATTATAGATATACTGATCCTAATTACAGTATCAAAAATATTCCCATTCGCGAAGGAGATATTGCAGTAATTCAAGAAGCGATTACCGTTTTAAAAGAATTTAAAGATTTTTCGTTGTTTGAGGAAATGAATGGTGTTATACAACGCTTGGAAGATTCTGTATTTTCAAACACGAATAATCAGCGCAGGATAATACATCTCGATAAAAACGAATTATTGAGAGGTCTGGAGTTTATTGATCCGCTGTATAGAGCGATCAAAGATAAAAAGGCAGTCGATATTACCTATCAATCTTTTAAGGCAACTGCTGCCAATGTCTTGACCATCCATCCGCAATTGTTAAAAGAATTTAATAATCGTTGGTTTGTATTAGCTTATCGGAAAAACAATATGGCTACTTTTGCACTCGACAGAATTCAATGTATTTCCAATTCGGTTCAAACGGATTATATCGATTGTGAAATTGACGGAGATACTTATTACGAGCACGTCGTTGGTGTCACCGTGGCTAATTCAGAAGTCCAAGATATCGAGTTTTGGGTAGATAAAAAAAACACCCCTTACGTTCTTACAAAACCCTTACATAAATCACAGCAACTACTTCGAACAACTGCTGACGGGAGTTATTTTAGCATGGCAGTTATTCCAAATAGAGAATTAGAACGCCTGCTCCTTGGCTTTGGTCACTCATTACTAGTAACAAAACCCCAAAAATTAAGAGATCGATTGTTCGATCATATAAAGCGAAGTACAGCTGCTTACGAAGCATTACCCTAGCTGCGATGGTACAAATGTACATCGATACAACAAGGCCTCTTGTGAGTGCAACCCGTTACAGCACTGCCTTATTTTTTAACATTAATATCCCGACGTATATTAGATATATAATAAACAAATAGATAAAAAAGTTTAAACCAATAAATAACAAGGTCTCCAGCTCCATAATCACTGTTTTTTCATCTATGTTTAAGAATAAGAGTACTGCGTTGACCTTTCCAGGACAACACAATAAAATGATACCGAATATCGTACATACGCCTCCTATAACTCTTTTTACCATATAAGAGTATAAGCGATATTTCAAGGTTTTGATAAAAAATTAGTTTATCCGAGCTGTAAATTCGTTAAAATACCAACAATTGTCTTTGAGCGGAAGCAAAAAAAGCACTTCATTGAAGTGCTTTTTTAGTTATCTGGTTGAAATGAAATAAGGTTCTGGATAAGTTTTTACGGGTAATTTTGTGACCCAACTAAAAACGATATTAGCAGTTAAGGCCGCGGCCAAATTTGAGCCAACTACCAGTTGTGGTGGGCTTATTTGATTGGATACAGCTTTGTAATCTTCTATTATTTGATAAAACCAAGACAATTCTATGTCGTTGCGTTTTTCTAAATACGCAAGCATTTTTTCAATTAAAACGAACTCAAAACGGTCTTCCTGCTCTTCCACTTGAAAAATTTGATCACTATCGGGTGTCACCAGAAAAGCTCCTGCCGCCCAACCAAAATTTAACGGATGTATTACTGGAATTCCTAGTTCCTTACAAACTTGATCAAAGACAAAAGGGGTATCCATCACATCAAAGTCAATAGCATTAATAGCGATATCACTACCCTTTAGATATTGCTTTACCGTATCCGGTTCTAGAAAAACATTATGGAATTCAATATTTACATTGGTATTAATTGATTTCAGTCGCTCACTAATGGCAGCCACTTTGGAACTCCCTACCTGTGCTTCGGTATAATTTTGTCGGTTTAGATTAGAGGCGTCTACTGTATCTCCATCGATAAAGACAAAATTTTCAAAACCAAGGCGAAGCAAGGACTCTGCAAGTACACTACCAAGACCAACCCCTCCAAAAACAATCTTTACCTTCTTTAATACATCCTGTTCTTCTGGTCGTATGTATAGTACGTTTTTGTGATACCTTGGCTCCTCGTGCATGAGCTCGAGTTTCTTTTTTTCTTCTATCATTTATTTTATACGTTTGGTGTTTGTGGTAAGATACTATTTTTTGAGAAAAATAGGCGATTATTCCCTCGTGCAATTAACATTGACTACTCAAATAGAAAATTGTTGTACCTAGCTCTAAATTATCTAAATGATTATTTTCTGGGATACTATTTCCCTAATTCAAGTTGGTTTTTTACTAAATGATAATAATTCTTTTTGTTTTTAATAAGTCTCTCATGATTTCCAACTTCAACTATTTTTCCTTTGTCCAAGACTACAATTTGATGTGCGCTTTTTACAGTACTTAATCTATGCGCAATTACTATCACAGTCTTATTCTTAAAAAAAATACTCAATTTTTCCATTATAGTTTTTTCATTATTGGCATCTAATGAAGAAGTAGCTTCATCGAAAAACAAAAAATTAGGGTTTTTATATACTGCTCTAGCAATAAGTATACGTTGTTTTTGACCAGTACTTAAACCAACTCCTTCCATTCCTATTTTGGTGTTATATGAAAGTGGTAGGCTTTCTATAAACTCTTTAATATTCGCGACATCAACAGCATGAGCCAATTTTTCTTTATCAATATAATCATCACAAACAGCAATGTTGTTAGCAATGGTGTCATTAAAAACATACCCCTCTTGCATAACAACTCCGCACTCTTCTCTCCATTTTTTTTGAGAAATATTATCTAAATTGTAATTTCCTAATTTTATGATCCCTTCATTTGGGATGTAAAATTTTAAAAGTAGTTTTATTAAAGTAGTTTTACCACTTCCACTTACTCCAACAATTGCAGTAACTTTATTAGCGGGAATATCCAAACTTAGGTTCTTAAGTACCATTTGTTTAGAGCCAATATATCTAAATGATAAATTAGTAATCGTAAAGTCAGCATTGATGTCAATATCTTTTATTCTTTCGTTTTCTAAAGGCTCTTCATCTTCCTTATTGTGAATTTCAGAGAGTCTTTCTAAGGAAATTTTAGCATCTTGAACCTCTCGAATAAAATTAATAAGTTGAGCTATAGGAGAATTTAACTGACCTACTATATAAATAATAGCCAACATCATACCTAGGGTAATTTCTCCATTAATTACATATTTTGCCGACAAAACTGTAATTAAAATATTTTTTAACTCATTAATAAAACCAGAGCCAACACTTTGATATTGTTCTAAAGTCAATGCTTCAATAGAAACTTTAAATATTCGTGCTTGTACAAATTCCCATGACCATCGTTTTTTCTTTTCTGCATTATGTAGCTTGATTTCTTGCATTCCATTAATTAACTCAATAACTTTACTTTGTTCCTGACTTACTTCTGAAAAACGCTTATAATCTAAATCTCTTCTTTTCTTTAAAAAAATAACATTCCACAAGAAATAACAAAAACTTCCTATTGAAAAAATGCTGAAAATAGTGAGATTATAGTATATTAACACCAAACTAAATACTACTAAATTCACTAACGAGAATAAAACATTTAACGATGAACTTGTAAGTATGCGTTTTATTCGCTTATGGTCATTTATGCGTTGTAAAATGTCTTCTGTAATTCGGGTATCAAAAAAAGCAATGGGGAGGTTCATTAGTTTGATAAAGAAATCTGAAATGAGAGAAATATTGATACGTGTACCTAAATGCAATAATATCCAACTTCGAATGACTTCAATAGCAGTTCTACATATAAATAAGACAAGCTGTGCGAATAAAACAAGATAAATGAAATGAATATCCTGATTTTTAATCCCGACATCAACAATACTCTGTGTAAAAAATGGAAAAATAAGTTGTAATAAACTAGCTACAAGTAAACCTATGATTAATTGCCAAAGAAAATTCTGATACTTTAAAACATATTGTGATAAAAATTTGAACCCAAAACTTGATGAATCAATGTCTAAATTTGTATTAAAAAATTGAGGGGTAGGCTCTAAAAGTAAAGCTATTCCTTTGTTGGTATTTTCATCTGTATTATTTCCTATCCAATGTTTTAAAAATTCCTTACGATTGTATTTTAGTAAACCATGCCCCGGATCTGAAACATAAAATTCATTCTTTTTTATTTGATATAAAACAACATAATGATTTTGGTTCCAATACAAAATACAAGGTAAAGGTGCTTCTAGTAACCTCTCTAAGGGTATTTTAACACCTAAACTACGTAATCCAAGCTTTTCCGACGCCTCACTCAATGCTAAAAGGCTACTTCCAGACCTTGTAGTTTCGCTTAAACTTCTAAGTTTTTCTATTGAGAGGTTATTATTGTAATATTTGGCTACAATTTTTAAACATGTGGGGCCACAATCTTTTGTGTCTGCTTGTTTATAAAATGGAAATTTTCTAATCATTTTTAGCTACTAATTCTTGCATTCCGTAGTATTCAATAGCTTTCTTTTTTAATGGGTTCATACTCCATTCTTCCCACTTATTAGTTTGTGGACTATACCCACACTTCAGTGGTTTAGAGTACTTATTATTTGGTTCTTCCAGATATGCTCTACAATCAGTACATACAAACCTAAATTCACAATTTTTACAAACATCAATTTCATCTTTTGTTATACTCCAATATTTTTTAAAGTCTTCATGCTCTAATGCTTCTCGTAATGAAGTGTTTTCAATGTTACCAAAACTCTGCGGCATAGATGGGCAGTTTTTTATGTTGCCGTTAACATCTATAGAAATTTTCCCATTTAGACATGAATTATAAGATTTAGATTCAAATAATTGATTCTCATTCAAAGAAAAATTATCTGTTTTTACAACCCCGCAAAACCTTCTATTAGAAATTTTCTGCTTTGCAAATTTTACTACTCCTCCATTTCTAAAAACTTTCTCCTTTTCAAAAGGAGAAGAATGAACAATAAATTCACCTATTCTAAGATTTCTTTGACAAAAAAGGACTATTTGTTCAAAATCAATTCCTTCCATATACTTTATCAAAAACTGTATGTTAATCAAATAACTAAGATCTTCTAATCGATTTAATATTTCATGTAATTTGTATTTATTGAAAGAATCAATGTATGAAATGAATTGAACAGAATTACACTTCAATTCATTTAATTTAGCAAAAATACTATCGAGACACTTCATATTTTTAGCCGACAATTCGATGATTGAATTAGATATTTCACCTGGAAAATGGTAAGCATCATCTAAACTATCCATTAATAGCGTATCATTATATGAACCGATAAAGGCATATTCTTTTTCTAACAAAAATTGAATGTATTCTTCAACTATACTTTTATGCTTGGCATATTGCGATAGAATACTTGTCATTGATTTTTTATTACTAAAAATCAAAAAATCATATAAATCATTGGGAATAAACTGTATTTCTCTCCGTTGTAAGTCTTGAATTAAAGACCTGTTCTTTCCTTTCACCAGAATACAATTAGGGAAAGATATTAGGTATTTATTCATTAGAATTTGTAAAATTTAAAAAAATTTTGATATTGGCTTGTGAAAAAAAACTATTCTAAATCTTTTTGTACCATACTTTTCATTAATTATTATTTTATAACTAGGAGTAGCATCAGTTTTTTTACAATTTTAGTCTTAAAATCATTCATTATCAGACAATTTAATTAAGTCTTTTGCTATAGTTTTCTCTAAATTATAATTACATGGATACGAAACCATTCCAAACTGACCAATTGGATTAATTTCTAAAAAAACAAATTTATTATCTTTTGTAACCAAAATATCTATTGAACAAGTATCTAGCTCAAGTTTAAATAATAACTTTTTGAGCTTATCCGCATAACTACTGGGTAATTTTATAGGAACCCTTCTATTAGGTTTTTGTACATTATAATTTCTAAAGTCAACTCTTGTCTTATCATCATTTTGAGAAAATATACCCATTGAATAAAACCTATTATTCCATAAAAAAGACCTAATTTCATATTTCTTTTCGATATATTCTTGAAAAAATGAATTATCAAACTTAGAACTATACTCGGAATCAATATCCTCTATAAGTTTGGTATAAAAAAAATAGGATTCTTGGGTGTTTTTATTTCGATAATTAAAATGATTAAAGGTTTTCTGTACTATTTTTTCATTCTTTAACGCGAACCGTATCAGGTCTTTTTTTGAGTTACAAACTATCCATTTGGGAACCTCAATATCTAATTCTTCTGCTAATAAAAGAGTATAAATTTTGGATATAGAGGATTTAAAAGGATTTGCTATAGTTTTACAATTACTTAATATCCAAAAATATGAAGATTCTAAAATACTTTCTTTTTCTAAATTTTTAAATATCCCGAGCTGTAAGTCAAAATCATCTACATGTTTATTTACATCCACCAAATGAACCTTTTTCCCAGGAGTTCTACGAAACCACACTAAATCAGATTTTCTAATTTCATTAACACCAAAACTTGTTCGTAATATTAAAGTTTTAGAGTTAATGCTGACAATTTTAAAATTAGCATCATCAACATTAATTCTAATAACTGATTCATGTTGAAAATAATTCAACCAGCCAATTATATCAGAAGTTGTGTGATCAGATTCTTGACTGAATATAACTATTTTTTTTCTCATTTTTTAAACTAAACAGGGTCGCATTTGATAGTAACTTCATTACTAGAAATATACTTACCGTTATCATCAGAAACTTCTATATATTGATCGCATCCCGTTCGAGTATAAGTGTCTTCATAACACTCCTTCCAAGTATCACTTGGAACAATCCCTCCTACTATTCTGTTCATAGAAATAACTTCAATAGAATTTACTCCTTCTTGTAAAAATTCATTTAAACTTTTCATATTTACTTTATTTTAAGTTAACATTTATCCAAATAAATTCTACCTGTTCCTGACCCATCAATTAACTCAACCCAACAACCTATTAAGTTACCATCATCATCATAATCATCACCGTAAATAAAATGATCTCCATCAACAACTTCTTCTTCAAATACAGTACAATTTGTATCAAGAGAGGCTCCATTAACCTTACTCAAGGCATTAATCTCCAACTTACAATCTTTAAAACTTTCAATTGATTTCATAATTTAATTTAGTTAAACATACTTTTCAATCTTTTTACTATTGGACTATTTTCTCCATATTTTTTTGACAATCTCCATATCCCCATTTTTAACCTAGGAAGACCAATTTTAATCCTTCTCTTATCTACTTCCAAAATTTCCTGCTTCGTTAACTCTCTTTCTACCTTGTAAGTGTAAAACAACTGCTCCCGTTTGTTATCTATCAAATATTTATCGTAAACAGTAGCATAATCAATGGGGTCACATGTTCCTTTTTTCACAAATTTAAACAGCATAGGTAAAATGTACTGAGTTTTTAAAGAGTCTTTTACATGCAACAAAACAGTGGTTATTTTATAACCCGATGGGGCATAACTTGAATTTAATCCAATCTTTCTATAACTAGGATAACCGAAGAATTCAAACATTGAAACTACACTTTTAAAATTTCTAGAATCAATAGAATCCTGTTTCTTAAAGTTATCTTGATAAATGGCATATGAAGTTCTATATAATTGATCCAACCTTTTTAGCTCTAGAATTTCCTTCTTTATAACTGGACTTGAGCTCTTTAAAAAAGTTTTATAGTACCAATCTACATCTATATTTTTATCTATTGAAAAAACTTTTGACAATATTTTATCAGAACTTAATTGAGTTTTTGAATACCCAAAAACTTCAATCAAGACTTTTACATTTTCCACAAACTTCTTCTCCTTACCCAACAAAAAACAGAGTTTAGTATATGTTTCAAACTCATTATAACCATTAGTTTGGAGAGGTTTACACTCAGAAAAAGTGTTTTTTAGTAATTTGTATGATTTTGTATAATTCTTCTCCAAAAATAGGCTATCCGCTCTAAAAATTCTTCGATAATAATTTGAAGACAAGTAATCAATCCTAGTATTTTGAGACACCAAAACATTCACAAATAATATGAAGAATAGCAATTTCATTAACATTTATTTTTTTTGTTTACTTTATATATTTTGCCTGAACGTATCTTTTTTCCATAAATAATACTTCCATCTTGTCTCATTCTTGGTGGAAACTCTTTTCGACCATTTATATGCCAAAAAATATAAGCTTTTTCATATTCTGATATTCGCCTATTTTTATATTCCGAAGTGATTAATTCTCTAATCTCTTGTCTATATTTTTTTGGAGAATGCACAAAAATAAAATAAGCAGAGGCTCTTATAGCTTTTAACCTATCCTTACTAGGGAATCCATAACATCAGTATATTTTACCTTACAACCTTCATCATTCACCCATTCTTCATGAGAAAACTTAGGACGTCCTCCAAATAATTTTTCGCTAACTGTTTTTTTTATTTCAAATTTTTTTAAACTATCCATAATTAAATATTTATTTTATACCTACTCTATTAAGGTTTTTCAGTTTCCACCTATTGTTGCAACAACAAATATCATTTTAACACTAAAAAAGCTTTAATGTTTATTATTTAAAATGAAGGTGTTTATAAAAATAGATAGGGGCTAGCAATAATCCTGTAGTAAACTCTTTTTCAATGACTAATGTAATGATTTGTTTTTAAAAATCAAAAACACTTTTCAATTTAATAGTTTTTAGCACAAAAGAAGATAAACAATTCCATTAACCATACTCAAAGCATTAATCACCAACTAATAATCTTTCAATGATTTCATAATTTAAATTATTTAGTTAAGCATATTTTTCATTCTTTTTACAAACAGCAAGATTCAGCTATCCCGTGTAAAATTATGCAGCCGACACAGGGAACACTTATCGTCTTCGATCATCATCTATGGCATAGTGGAGATTCAGTAATCCAAGGGATGAAATTTGTCCTAAGAACGGATTTACTGGTAGATGACAACTCGGAGTATCCATTTCACCGAGGGTATATCTGGACCTTACTGCAAATGAACGGGAATATTATAAGTGCTGGCAGAGATGGGATGATTAAAATGTGGAACAGACAACTTACACGTATTTCAGCATTTAAAGCACATACACTTTCCGTAGTAGTATTACGTGCTGTTGGCCCCGAGGAATACCTGTCCTGTTCGAGAGATTTTACCATCAAAAAATGGCATAGTTCAGGAAAATTACTAGCGAGTCTAGCATTAGATGAAATGATTATTTCTGCCAGACGCTTCAATAATCAATACGTCTTAGGAGGTACTCGAGGGACACTTTATTTTACAAATACTGAGTTGATCTTAAAAGATTCCATTCAACTTCATCGTTCTTGGATTTGGGCATTATTCTCAGTCAAAAACCATCTGCTTACCTGCGGTGGAGATGGAATGCTCAAAAAAGTTCAGCCCGATAAAAAGCGAACGTCGGTGCTCGTTCACTGGAAAGAGGCTTTGTGTTGTATAAACCTGCATCGGAATTCCCTCGTTTTAGGTACGGACAAAGGTAGCTTACTGCTGCTCAGAAAAAACTATCAAGTCAAACGCGTTTATAAGCTGCATACAAGAAGAATAACAGCAATACTTCCGTATAAGGACGGAGTGTTGAGTGCCAGTGAAGACGGAGCTGTTAGCTACTTGGATTTAAAAAACAATAAGAGCTCCATTTTGATTCGTCAGGAGCACTTTATTCAAGCTATCAGTATTCTAGATAACCAACTCTACATTGCAGGATACGAAGGTGTTATTAGCCAACTAAATCTGACGGCAAGCTAACAAATTGCTTAGCTTAGATAATTTCTTTTGATGACAGCAAAGCAGGTAGTAAAATAGGTCCTAACAGAGCAACAACAGCAACCACTTGTTTACCCGGAAAATAAGGAATAAAGCTCATGACGAGAATAAAGAGTCCACTTAATAAAAACAAGGAACTATACTGCTTTACCACAAATGCTTTCCGCAGGTACACTAACCCGATAACGACATACATCAATGAGTTAATGAACATGGATATTTCCCAAGAAAAATTGAAAATCCAATGCAAAATTTTGGCTGCGATAATTCCTCCTACAATCAGCAAGAAAGAATACCCTATACACCTGCGTAAGAATAAAATCATTTTTTTCTTTTTAAGATACAAAAAAGAACAGTTATTAGCCAATTGTAAGGGTAAATCAGGTGGTTTTCCTGATAATAACAACGGTAGCAACTCATAACATATACAAACAAAAAATAAGCGAGAGGGTCCCTACTCAGGAATCTCCTCTCGCTTCTTAATACAAGCTCCGCGCTCTACTACTAGTGATTTTAACTTAAAACCTTTCCCTTCTTTCTCTTCTATCGTCGCGTAATTCACTAATATCTTCGCGTTGCTCTCTTCTGTCTTCTATCAATTCGCGTTTGGTGGCTTTCAAATCGGCCTCCATGGTTCTAAGAAAATCTTTTACAATCTCCATGCCCTCAAGTCGATCTCGTTTAATGCGCACGGATAAAGACTGAAACTTTGCAAACAATCGTTCTTGCTTCAACAATCGTTTTCTTAGGTTTCGAACGTCAGCCTTATCGTCGCGTACATCTCTTCGATCATCTCTGCTATCTCGTCTGTCTCTGGCGATATCGCGATAATCATCAGCCGTGCCTCTAAACTGTCGTAAGTTTCGAGCCTGCTCTCTTGTATTACTACGGACTTCGCGTTTGCTTGAGCTCACTTCTCTCACTGCTCTTGCCAACTTGGTTTTGAGTTGTGCAATCTCGAGTTCCATACTGGCCTCAACGCCCCCTTTTAGTTGTAAGGCATTAAAGTATTTTGAAGCTTCCCAAGTTCTTTTAAGTTTTTTTATTTTACTTCTAAAGGCTTTAATTTCGTTTTTATCGCGTTTCAACTCCTTCACCCCTATCTTGATCTCTCGCTTGTTTTGGGCCATTTCTCTTCGGTTTTGCCCTTGAACATTCATCGTAACAAATAAACCTACGACAGTGATAATTCCAGTTGTTATTTTTACAAATCCTTTCATAATCTTCTGGTTTTGTGTTCTGTTTTCTTAGACCTTTATAGTTTGAAAAAGTTTTATTTTTTTCAAAAAAAAAAGAGTAGCAAATTGCTACTCTCTGTTAATTAACGAGTTGTTACTCCTAAAAAAGTTTCAAAAAATCTTCATCGTTCATGGTTTGTATACTTTTTGCGAGATTAAAGAGAATTTGATAACTCTCTTTAAAATTTTCATCTGGTCGGGTAAACCTATAATTTTGATGACGCCAAAAACCCATGGCACCCGCAGCATAAACTGTGTAATCCTTTAATGCTCGTTTGTCATTGTCGTCCAATGGTGCACTACTTTGATAACCTTCAAGTATTATTGCAACCTTGGCCAAATCCAATACGTTATCCAAAACACAACACCCTATCAAGGCCATTCCTATATCAAAAACTCGATGGTAATAACAGGCTTCTTCAAAATCCATCAATACGACATTTCCATTGGGAACTACCACCACATTATTGAAAAATAAATCAGAATGAATCAATGATTTACTCAATCCTTCATAAGTGCTTAGTTTTGATTTTAGGGCCAATAACCATGCGTAAAACGGACTTTCTGGTTCGTATGTTGCAATTTGATCAAAAAAACGCAAACCATAAGCAGGGCTGTCCGGTAAGTACGAAGGTGCAATAATGCTGTGAAGTTTAGCCAATTCACTACCGATGGCACGTAATTCTGTGTCGCTAAAATCTTGTACGATGGTTCCCTGCACATACTCCTTTAAGAGTACTGGTTTATTTTGGTAAAAAGCCAATAGTTTATGGTCTTTATTTCGTACTAGTACAGAAGTATCAAAGGAGTTTGCTTTGAGGTATTCAAGTAACAATGCCAGTTTTACACTGTCTTCACAAGATTTTTGTTCACAAATAGTTAAAACGTACTGTCTTGAATTAACGGTAATCTTGTAATTGCTATTTTCAAACCCTCCACTTAGCGCTACAAATTCGCACGGTCCGTCAATACCGTACTGAGTTGTTAAGATTTCTCGGATAGTCTCTTTAGACATATGAGTGTATATCGCCATGCTTAGGATTGTTTTTGAGTATAGTTTTCTTCCATAAAAGCCATTAAGGCTTTTTGTGCGTATGCTAGGTCACAATGAAGTTTTTTTTCACAGGCTTCAGCAGCCTTTTCAATAGAAAAATGTGTCGCCCCTTCAGGCAATACCTCAGTTGTAAGCGCTTCTTTTACGATTTCAGGAAACTTAGCAGGATGAGCCGTAGCCAAGCAAAGCGTTGTTAGAGAAGCATCCACTCGATCGGCATTTTTTGCTGCGTGTAGCGCTACGGCAGCGTGTGGATCTAACAAGTAGGCCTCATTTTCAAAAACCTGCTTCATTTCTGCCAATGTTTCATTATCAGAAACGCTGTATGAACTGAATCCCTCTCGCAATATACGATGGTGTTCTCGTTTAAAACGCACAGAACCTACGGTGTCAAAAACCTGTTTGTATTCTTTGATTGCGTTGGTGTCCCCTTTGAGTTTAAAGTAAAGATATCTCCAGAAATTCATCGGGATAAGGATGTCGATAGCTGATGCCGGTGTTGAGACAATGGGTTCTAAAGAAAAAATACCCTCCTCAAAAATGCGGTGTAAACAGGCATTTTGATTGTTCGCCGCTACAAAGGTCTTAATCGGTAAGCCCATTTCCCTTGCCAAACTTCCTGCCCCCAAATTACCAAATCCTCCTGATGGTGTAGCAATATTGATAGGAGTGCCTATTTCTTCAACGAGCTGTAAATAGCCGTAAAAATAATGAACGGTCTGCATCATAACACGTCCCCAGTTAATGGAATTGACACTTGAAATGTTGAGCTTAGCTTTAAATGCTGGGTCTGCGTACATTTTCGCAATAATCGCATCTAAATCATCCCCTCCTTGGGTACAATTGGCTACGCTTACCGGATAAACATTAGACGCCACTAAGGTGGTAATTTGTCGTTCCTGCTCGGGAGTGATTTTCCCTTCTGGATACAACACCCAAACATCTAAATGCTTTTTACCTGCCGTATAGAAAGCTGCCGCAGGTCCAGTATCACCGGTGGTAGCAACGACAAGCGATAAATGTTCATTGCGCTTAGCCAGAAAATAATCGACAAGATTCACCAAAAATGCCATCCCTATATCTTTAAAGGAAATGGTGGGTCCGTGAAACAACTCCATGATATAAGTATCTTTTCGTGATGCTAATTTTGTAATGGGGATTATCTCTTCGACGTAAAAATCGGCATAGGCTTGAGCCAGTAAACCTTTTAAATCTTCAGCGGGAACGGCAGTTCTTGGAATAAACAATGATAATATTTCGAAGGCCAGCTCCTTATAAGAAAGTCCCTTCCACGATGCTAATTGAGCGCTGTCAATTTTTGGTAATTGTTCTGGAACATACAGGCCTCCATCACTGGCATACCCATTTAATATAGCGGTTTCAAAATCTACAGCTTCTCCACCTCCTGTGGTACTTACATAATTTAGCATTTTGTTGAGGTTTTATAGTGATGATATACTGCTTTTGCTATCATAATATCCTGAACAGCGACTCCGGTTAAATCGACCACCGTGATATCAGACTCTTTTCTTGTTATTCCTGTCTGAATTGCCTTTCCTAACTCTACAACCCTAGAAACCTCTAGGGTGCCCGCTTGTGTTGCTTTAAAAATTTCACCACGGCTTTTGCTTTGGTTCAGGCTGTCAGCAATGACAAGAGAAGCTTTGATAAATACTCCTGCTTCTAATTCCTGTTTGTGAGGAGTATCAGAACCTACAGCTGTAATATGTGTCCCTGGCTGAATGGCAGCTGCCGGTATTAAAGGAACTTCAGCTGGTGTACAGGTTACAATCAAATTTGATTTTTTCGCCAATTCATCAGGTGATTTCGCGATAATAGGAGTCCATTCCGTACCTAAAGAGGCAGCGAATGCAGCTGTTTTTTCCTGATTTCGGCCCCACAGATATACATTGCGACAGGAGCTAACAGATTTTAACATTTCCAGTTGCCATTTTGCCTGAATTCCAGTTCCTACAATCCCTATGGCTTGTACCTGCTCAGGCGCAAAATATTTCGCAGCAAGTGCTCCTGCTGCTGCTGTTCTCAGGTCTGTTAAGTAGCCTTCATCTAATAAAACTGCTTTCGGTACTCCTGTTTTTTGATCAAATAACAACATTAATCCCTGGCTTGAAGCCAAACCTAGTGAGGGATTATCGTAAAATCCTGAGGCAATTTTCACCACGTAGTAATCGTCATTTTTGATATATCCATATTTGATATGCGCATCCCCTTTGGGCTCGTCGAATAGTAACTCCCCTACCGGTGGAACAACTGTTTGTTCATTACTATAGGCAATAAAACCTTCTTCCATGGCCTGAACCAAATCGAGGTTCTCTGTGATTTCCTTTATCTTTTCAAGATTGATAACACTTGTCATTAGTCTGTAATATTTTAAGTAATAAATTTGAATCTATTTTCTTCCCTGTGAGTACTAACACTACTTTTTTTCCCGACACTTCAGTGTCTTTAAGCAATGCTGCTACGGTAAGTGCCGCTGTTGGCTCCGTAATAAGTTGATGTTCCTCAATGAGCAAGCGAACGGCACAACTAATTTCTCGTTCACTTAATAACTGGATCCTCGCTAAATGAGCACTGCAGATATCATAGGTAATGGCATCTTTAATTATTCCTCCCGCAGCAGCATCCGCGATGGTTAAAGCTGCAGAAGGAGCTACAATTTTATTGGCGTTAATAGAATCGTACATCTCAGATGCATTTTGAGGTTGACAACCGACAACCGCAGTGGTCGTGTCTTTAAAGTACAAGCATAACCCCGCTGCTAATCCACCACCTCCTATAGGTGTGTAAACCGTATCTACAGCTCCCAGCTGAGCTTCGATTTCACAACCTAAGGTTGCTTGTCCCTTAATAATATTAATATCGTTGTAAGGATGTATCAGTATTCCTTGGTGCTCTTTTGCATATTGAAAGGCTTGTTCTTCCGCTTCTACACTATTCTTACCAAAGAGTTCTATGCGAACGCGACTACTCTTTAATGCCTTGAGTTTCGCCTTTGTAATGGTCTCTGGTAAAAATAACACTCCTCTAAATTGAAGTATCTCAGCGGCATAGATAAAGGCAGCTGCATGATTCCCTGTAGAAGATGCCACCAAGGTTTTCGCCAACTCACTCGGAGTCAAACTTCGGAGTTTTGAAAACATGCCTCTAATTTTAAACGACCCTGTTCGCTGTTGCAATTCTAATTTTAAATACACTTCAGCCCCAGAAATATCACTTAACACCTGTGAATATAGCAATGGTGTGGTATAAATACTTCCTTGTAAATCAAGGTGCTTTTGTTGTATTTCTTCTCTCACATTCATTTTACAAAGGATTTAACTGATCAATAGCAACTAAGGTACGGGCTATTAAAGCTACTACATTTTTGTAATACACTGGATGTGTATTTTGAATATCATCTGTTGGTTGATGATAGTCTGCATGATCTTCTTCACTAAAAGTTAAACTGGGGATTCCCACAGCGAAAAAAGGTCCATTGTCTGATGATTGCATCCAATAATCTTTCGTTTGGTCGTTTGGATCATCGTGCCCAAATGAAACCTTTAATTCGGTAAAATTCTTAGAGATTTCTTCTAGAATAGGTCGATATTTTGGATACTGATGAGTTCCTACTACATAAATTTCATTCTGATCATTTCTACTTATCATGTCAAAATTAAGCATCAAATTCAGTTGATTTTCAGCTACTGGAGGGTGTTTAACAAAGTGTTTAGAGCCCCACAAACCCAGTTCTTCGGCGTCAAAAGCAGCGAATATGATGCTGTGTTCTGGTGGATTTTTACTAAAAAAGCTTGCCAATTCCAATACTGCAGCGGTTCCTGAAGCATTGTCATCCGCCCCGTTGTAGATGGTGTCACCTACAATTCCCATATGATCGTAATGCGCTCCAACAACGATGTACGATGAGGGATACTTGGTGCCTTGTATAGTCCCTAATATATTCTTTCCCGACTGTTTTTTCCCTGTTCGTTCGTCTTCAAAAGAAAACTCCTGGGTCGCTACCTGTAAACCTAAACCTCTAAAGTGATTTTCAATGAGATCTTGTGCTAATTTATTCGCTCCTGTACCTCTACCCGCATAGGCATCTGAGGCCAATACTTTTTGCAAGTCCAATAGGCTATTCCATGATAACTCAGGAGTCACGACCTTGTATTCGTGAATTTCAACAGGAGTCATCCAATGAATACTGTCGGCGGGAGCTGCTTCTAAAGTATACCAATAAAAGCGACTGGGAATTTGCATTTCTTTGTAATAAGCTAAGTACTTTTTGTGCTCTTCAGCGTCTTTAGGATAATCGGTAGCAACCTTTTCCATTCCTGCCCACGAATGGACTCCCAAGCGCGCTGTAGGATGTATTGCTCTCTCAGTACCAGCTAAAAACATGTCGGTCCCACCTGAAGCCACCCAGCCATCTTTTGGGATATAGGTGTTTACATCTCTATTCCTCAATACTCTTGAGGCCAGTAAATTGATTTCATCGTCAATTGAACCGGGCACTTCTTCCATCACTAAGGTCGTAACTTCCGGATGTTTGTTGAGTACTGCTTTTAAATCTTCCAGAGTATTGCTGTAAATAACACCCTTCATCCACAGGCTATCTTTTGCTTCATTTTTGAAATAGAACGTCGCTACCTGTGAGCCTTCGCGTTGTAAAGCCCATTTTTGTGTAAACGGAAACAAAAAGAGCACTTGAGGAAATACATATACCAAAATTCCTACTAAAACGACCAACGCAATACCTAATCTTACCAAAATTTTTTTCATTTTATACATTTTAATTAAACACTAAAAATCTCGGGTAAAGGCATAAAAAAACTCCGTACACCAATTACCACGAGGTAATTAAGGTATACGGAGTTTTCCGTAGGCAATTCAATGTATTTCCAATTTCTTCCTTAATGTTAAAATACACTGAGCAGTCGAAACTGCTAAAAATTGCGTCCGTCACAAATATACACTTTTTTGCTGCCTAGCAAACCCTTTTAACTAAATTTTAAGTAGTGTTATAATCCGTGTTTTTTTGAGCACATGTTCACCTGAAAGTGTATCTTCGCGGCCATGTGGATGTATTTAGGACTTTTGGCCGCTCTATTTTTAGGCCTACACAATTTATGTAAAAAACACGCGGTTAAAGGAAATGAGGTGTTTCCAGTGCTATTTGGTACTACCCTAGCTGGACTACTTTGGGTAAGTCCGCTTTTTGTAACTAGCAAAATTGCTCCAGAAATTTTAGAGCCATACGGATTACAGATAAGCGAATTACCTTTGAAAACGCATGGTTTGATAGCCATTAAATCACTTATCATGATGTCATCATGGATTTTAGCCTATCAAGCCTTAAAACACCTGCCAATTACGATTGTTACCCCCATACGATCAGCGGGGCCATTTTTTACCTTTATAGGAGCGATACTCATCTATAACGAACAGCCTACTGCACTGCAGTGGCTAGGATTTTTTATGATTATTGGTTCGGTTATTGGCTATTCACAAATAGGAAAAAAAGAAGGCATCAATTTTACCAGAAATAAATGGATTTTTGCCATCATCGGGGCCACGTTTTTAGGTGCTAGTAGTGGATTGTACGACAAGTTTTTGATACAACAATTACAGTTAAATCCTCCTACCCTACAATTTTGGTTTTGCACGTATACTACCCTATTTCTTTTAATTGTATTGGCCTTTACCTGGTTTCCTTATCAAGAGAAGCGAGCAGCTTTTACGTTTCGATGGACCATTCCTGCCGTGGGAATATTATTGCAAACTGCAGATTATTTTTACTTTAAAGCACTACAAGACCCTGAAGCCTTAATTATGTTACTCTCAGCCATTAAAAGAAGTCAAATACTCATTGCCGTGGTCATTGGTGGTTTGCTATTTAAAGAGCAAAACAAGCGTAAAAAACTACTGCCATTAGCAGGAATTACCTTAGGGGTATTTTTAATTTTATATTCATAGCAATTATGAGACAGACAAAAACACTGGGAATAGTAGCGCATGTAGATGCAGGTAAAACCTCTTTAACTGAAGAGTTATTGCACTTAGCGGGTACAACCCGAACCAAAGGTAGTGTCGATAAAGGTTCGGCTGTAACGGATGGGCTTGCTATGGAGAAAGCTAGAGGTATTTCTATTAAAACCGCTAGCGTTGAATTGGAATGGAACGGTCACTGCATACAACTAGTAGATACTCCTGGCCATATAGATTTCTCTGCGGAAGTAGATCGGGCCTTAGACATCCTAGACGTTGTTATTTTGGTGGTTTCTGCTGTTGAGGGAGTTCAAGCTAATACCCTTAATTTATGGGAAGCCCTTAAAGAACGTGGGATTCCAGTTATTGTCTTTGTCAATAAAATAGATCGTTTAGGAGCAGACCTAGAACGTGTTTTTAAAGATATTGAGCGTGATTTACAACTGCGAGCATGTATGCTTAATTATCTCAATACTCATAATGAAGATGCATTTACGCTAACGGAGTTTCATGACTATGGCAAACTTGCTGGCGAATATCCTATAGAAAAAACCCTCGAAAATATTGCCGATTACGACGATGCCATTTTAGAATCACTACTCGCCGAAGATCTTCTCAATTATCATGATGTTTACGATACAGCGAAAATACTTATCAAAGACGCCAAAGTCGTCCCAGTTGTGGTTGGAAGTGCAAAAATGAGTCTGGGAATTTCCGAATTACTCGTATTTATACAGGCACTATTTCCTTACCCTAACTACAGTGATCAAACCCTGAGTGCTAAAGTGTTTAAAGTATACTTCGATGAACGCTATGGTCGATTGGCTCATGTTAAAGTACTCGGTGGAACCTTGAGAGCCAAAGCGAGTATTTGGTCCCAAACAGCAGCTAAAGACTGTAAGATAAATCAGCTTTTAAAACGCAAGCTCAACAGCTATGAACCCGTTGCTGAATTGCACGCTGGGGATATCGGCGTTATTGCGACTTCAGAAGCTATTCCGGCAGGAGACGTTTTAGGCACGCAAACGACCTTGAACACCTTTACACCTATGAACACACCAGTATTGAGTACTGAAGTAAAGGCAGTAGACGAGAAAGAATATCAAAATTTAGGACAAGCACTGGAATATCTCAATATAGAAGATCCTTTATTGGACTTTTCGTGGAACAAAGAGGAACGAACTTTTTCTTTAAAAATACTCGGACCGATGCAAACAGAAATATTAAAAGATAGCCTGTTAGAACGCTATGGCATTGCTACTGAGTTTTTCCCTCCAAAGGTAATTTATAAGGAAACTCCTAAAACTACTGCGGAAGGGTATGTTCGTTATTGGATGCCAAAACCAAGCTGGGCCATTATGACCTTTTTAATCGAACCAGGAGCACCGGGTTCAGGAGTTCAATACCGTTCAGCAGTGAGGACTTCTGACATTGCTACGAAGTATCAGAACGAAGTTGAACGCGCCATACCGTGGTCATTGCGTCAAGGAATTAAGGGGTGGGAAGTTACCGACCTTTCCATCACCCTACAAGAAGGATCTGATCATAATGTGCACTCAAATCCAGGCGACTTTTTATTAGCTACTCCCATGGGAATATTAAGAGGCCTAGAACAAGCCGGAACTGATTTATTGGAACCTATGTATCGATTCCAAATCAAAGCTCCATCCGAAAGTATCGGTGCTATTACTGGTGATTTATCACAGATGGGAGCTCAACTCGAGACTCCTGAATTTATTGAAGATTCCTTTCGGCTATCTGGGCGTGTTGCCGTTGCCCAAGCCTTAGAATACCCTATTCGTTTTGCAGGTACAACCTCAGGTAAAGGACGCTTAAAGTTTACCCTTGACGGCTATGATAAAACAGAATTTTCAGAAGATAAAACGCGCCCTTATCAAGGGGTTTGCCCCCTTGATGAAGCACAATGGATATTGCATAAACGCGGTGCCTTTAAGGCTGATGAACGAAAAAATTGGTAGCGATCCCTTTTTTGATCACTTGATTACCTCTTCGTCGGAGCCTTAATGATCTCTAATAACTGCTTCAATTGGTCATCCTCACCTGTCAGCAGTTGATTTTTTGATGCCGAGATTTCAATATCAGGTTGGGTTCCAACACCGTCAAGTGTTTGACCGTTGCGCTGAAAGGACAACATGGTTGATACTTTTACGCGAATTTTTGAAGCACTTAGGTATATTTTTTTAGAGTTTCCACTAGAACCATCGGTTCGAACACCTACAATTTGTACGTTTGGTAATCCTTTAAAAGCACTGGTAAACACTGTTGCTGCGCTAAAACTCTCTTCATTGACCAAGATATACACCTTAGGTACTCGTTTACCAGTATCATTGCGTAAAAGCATATAATGAGGTATACTAAAAAGTGTTTTCTCAAATCCTTTAGCAGTAGTAAAATGTTTCGAAAACTTTTCTATTGCTTCTCTGTCCTCTTCATTAAATTCTTCAGCATTTTTTGGATAGAGATATCTACTAGACATCGATCCAAAGCGCTTACTTGGCTCATCAGTTCGCAAGTAGGCAACATTGGCCACCCACGGCGATTCAGAAGGTGGTACGATATACGGACTCAGTAACTGAATGAGATCACGTACTCCACCGGGATTAAACCGAAGATCGATGATTAAAGAACTCGCATTGCTAGCGTCCAATTTTGATTGGATTAAACGCGCCAAGTCAGGTTGCTCATCCAAATGTATCATGGACGGAAAACGAAGATAATCGATTCCTGTGCCTAGTTGCTTATAGATTCCTTGGTGATTTCCCTGACGCATAGCATTTACCAATTGGTAGTTCTCCATTTCTACCTGAGAATAATATCCGATGCGTTCTTCAGTAAGGGCTAAGGTTTCCGTTTGTATTTCATTACCATTAGAAAATGTAAATTTAAAGTGCTCTGGTAAAGGAAGGTTATTCTTGACATATAATTGACCTATTCGCTGAAGGGAAGTACTGCCTCTTTTCAGCTTAGCCTCTTTTGGAGCCAATCGAGATCGATACGCCATAGCGTCTATAAAATCACTAATCTGAACCCCATTAATTGCTTCCAGAAATGGAAAATCGGCCTTGTAATATTCCCAACCATTTTCGCTTTTCTTCAAAGCCAGCACCTTGGTATCATACGGTACAATAGCAAAGGGTAAGCGCTTGGTATACGCTGGATATTCACTGGAGCGAAACCCTTTCCAACGAACGCTTGAATGACGATCACCCAGCAATGCCATAATCTTTGCCAGTTCGAATGAAAGCTCCGCAACTTGTATCGGTTGTTTCCATTTTGCAACTGATGATTTCAGGGTTTTGATAGCAGACGAAAAGGCTGTAGTACGATAACGGTAATACGACGAACGTTCTTTGATGATCTGCTCAAATTCAGCGATATCTGAAAGCGCCTGATCCAACGTTATTTCGGAAACCACCTTCGTATCGGGTTTGTGCTTCCTATTAAATGACAATACCTGCTGACGGTTGTTCCTCGTATATGTCGATCGAATCTCCTTTAGTCGTTTCTCTTTTAGAACCGACAAGGTTACTTCCTCTGTAACAGCTTTTCCCATGGCCCCCAAAACGGGAACCAGATCTTCTGAGAATCGCTTTTTCCATTTAAACGGAAACTGCGTTCGACAAAATTGAACAATTTCTTCCGTCTTTGTTCCGTCTATTGCGACCAATGGCAACCATTGGTTTTGAACTAAAACTACCGGTTGTCTCGCCTGCCACTTCACAGCTTGGAAGGGGGCAGTTTTATTTAAATCGTCAGACTGAGACCACAGGGATAAACTTCCTATCACCCACAATAAAAAACTTCTTAGTATATTCATTTCTCTAGTATTTTAAGCAACTCAAAACTATACGTTCACTACTATGAGTACAAATGAAATAGACAAGCCTAGGCTGTGTATCGATAAACCAAGGCGCCCGATCGACTTATTGAATTAACTATTGCGTATCTTTATATTTGTAAACATGCCTACATGAACCTATCCAAAAAAATTTCACAGTTGCAACAAGCACCATGGCTGCAGCCTGCACTGTATACTGCAGTAGCACTAGGAATACTGATCCCCCTTTTCGATCGGATTTTTATAGCTACTCCGCACTCACTCCATTTTTTTCTGACCTGTGATGCCTTTGAACATTTTGTCTTTGCCATCATCGCATACGCAGCCTTTTTTAAATTTCGATCTTGGACTAGTTTCTACAAAATCATTTTCATTGTAACGAGTTTAAGCTGCATTACTGCGATGGCTGGATTAAAAGATTACGACCGACATGGGCAATTAAAAATTGGAACTTCGTTCGATATTTTTACGAGTTATCTCGGCATCATACTTCTCCTCTATTTCACCTTCAACTTTATCCATAATCTCCCCTATCTCAACCGCTATCGACAAATGCAGTTAGAGTTAAACAAAACCAAAGAACAGTTACTAAAAAACAAGCTTCATCCGCACTTCTTATTCAACGCCTTTAACTCCCTATACAGCCTGTCTTTACAAAACAAGCAACAAACGAGCACTTACATCCTAAAACTCTCCAACATGATGCGCTATTTAACAGATGAAAGTGCATTATCAGTGGTTCCGTTAGCCAGAGAAGTTGCTTTTATTCAGGACTACATTACCATCGAACAAATTCGGTTTGGTACAGATGATAGAATTCAGTTTCATCACCACGAGGTAGCAATGGATTTTCTTGTACCTCCACTACTCTTAATTCCTCTTGTTGAAAATGCCTTTAAACACGGGCTATATACAAACCAAGCAGATAGCTATATCCGTATAAACATCAGCCAACTTCAAAACAATGTTATTTTTAGCATCGTAAATAAGAAACAAAGCAAACAGCATTTTCAAGAATCGAGGCAAGGAAAAGGCCTAGATATACTCCGAGAACGACTTCAATTATCAGGCTTTCCAAAAAATGCCTTGCACATAAAAGAAACAGAAGAAGAATATTTGGTTCAACTCACGCTAACTCCAAGTAAATTATGAATCCCTATCAAGTAGTACTCATCGACGATGAACCTTTAGCTTTAGACGTTTTAAAGCATTATCTCAGCAGTTTTGACCGCTTTGAAATCGCCCAGAGCTTTACCGATGCTTTAGCCGCCTTTAAATACCTGCAAACCAACCGTGTCGATTTGGTGTTTTGCGACATCGCCATGCCAGAACTTTCCGGAACAGAGCTTATTAAGGCTCTTGGAAAAGAGCTTTCTTTCGTCATGGTGACCTCCTATTCACAGTACGCTATAGAATGTTTTGAACTCAACGTTGTAGACTACCTGCTAAAACCCATTCCTTTTGAACGGTTTAGTAAAACCCTACAACGATTTGAAGCCCAGCAGCAACCAACTGGAAAACCAGATGTATCCGAAGCCGTATTCGTAAAAGACGGAGAAGATTTTATAAAGATATACCTAGGTGATATTGATTATTTCCAAGGGATGAAAGACTATGTAAAAATCGTCGTTGGAAAGCAACATCAACTGGCCTTAAAAACGCTTAAAGCTATTGAGGAAGAACTCGAGCCTAAGGGATTTGTTCGCATTCATAAATCGTACATTATACCATTGCGAAAAATTAATCACTACAACGGAAAAGATGTCATTGTAAACGATCAAGTGATTCCTGTGGGCGCTAGTTATCGTCAGCGACTTAAACACTATTTAGACAGCTTGCGATTTTAACTAAAAAATCCTTGGATCTATTGACACAAGGATTTTTAAAATTAAGTAATTCTTCTTCTTTCTAGTTAGAATTTCTCCCAAAATAGAACAACCTATTACGGTTGCGTTTACTATACAATACTACGACAAAATGCCAGGATTGACAATGCCCAACAGCCCTAAACCTACTTCAGGGTTTTCCCTAATTAGCCTACCTAGTTCCCCTGTAAACTAAGGTACAAAAAGAAAGGTTTTCACTAGAAAAAGAGCTCCTAGAGAAAACCTTAAATCGCTAATCAAAAAATTAACTTACTACTACTATATTAAAGATACAACAGAGTTAATTAGCAATGAATTTATAAAGACAGATGTCCGTTATCTATCGTTAAGTGGTAGGGTTTGTGTCGATGAATGGTTCAAAAAAAAAGTCTACCGGTAATGGTAGACTTTTCTTTTAGATAAACTGCGAACTCGATTAGCGCGCGTTTCTATTTAAATAATCCGGTAAGGTTGGATTGTTTGGATCGTTAAAATCGTTTCTTGGATCACCGTCCTTATTTTTATCCTCGTCTTTGGTCAATACGCGGTCACCGTCGTCATCGGTATCCAAATAATTTGGGAACGAATCTCCATCGGTGTTGTCATTCTTTGGATTTCCATCACCATCAGGATCTTCGAAGATACTCGGTACATTGTCTCTATCGTGGTCTGTGTTCGGAACGATGTCCCACAGCTTTATATAAAACAATAAAATTCCATTTGCAGGTACTGATCCTGACCCGACATTTCTGTAGGCCAATCCGGAAGGAATAAAGATAATTCCATCACCTTCACCAGTATAACTTAAAGGTCCGTTTGTTACGGTCGTGTTTTGTCCTCCTTTAAAATGAACAAAGGCATGTGTCCATCCTGGAATTACATTCGCAAGCGTTAACCAAGCCGTATTCTTCTCAAAAGAATTCGCAACCGTTTTTGAATTACTAATAATACGACCGTCGTATTTGGTCAATACAGAATCCATCACCGTTGGGAAGCCTTTCGCTTTCGGATCTGTCCCCACTTCAACCTGATAATAATACAATTTATACTTGATATCATTCTCAGTAACTTCCTTTGTAATCAACTTAGCATCATCAGCCAAAGCAGTTTCACCAGCCTTTAAAGGTTCTACTAATTTAGTTGTCGGATTGTAGTAATTGTTCTTGAAAAACTTTACCAAAGTATCGTTATCAATTAATGCTTGTGCAGCATGATCAAAAGGTGTTGTTTCATTGCTTCCACATGAAGTAAGCAAAACAGCTCCTAAAAGGGCGAATAAAAAATGCTTAGTTTTTATCATTTAATATAAAGAATTTTGACGCGCAAGTTAGCATTTTTATATTTTTGTAAAAAATGAATAACTAATTTTTAACTTTTTATATGAGAATTGACAAATATTTGTGGTGTATTCGGCTGTTTAAAACGCGTAGTATAGCCACAGATGCTTGTAAAAAAGGCCACGTTAAAATGGGAGGAACTAATTTAAAGCCCTCTCGTGAAGTTTTTGGTACCGAAGAGATTACCATTCGTAAAAACCAAATTAACTACAAGATACGAGTACTCGATATCCCCCAAAATCGCGTGGGAGCAAAACTCGTGGACTTGTACCGAAAAGATTTGACTCCTAAGGAAGAGTTCGAAAAGACGGAATTACTTAAATTTGCCAAAGACCATTATCGCAAAAAAGGAACAGGACGTCCAACCAAGAAAGATCGAAGAGATATAGAAGATTATTACGACGATCAAGAAGGAGAAGTCTAAGCCTTAAAACACCTATATATGAATACAACCAACTCTATTATATTAAACGATACAGAAGTCAATCAGAAAATTCGACGTATTGCTTACCAGATTTATGAGGCCAACAGCGAAGAAACAGAAGTTGTCTTAGCAGGTATTGCAGAAAACGGCTATTTGTTAACTCAAAAACTAGCTGCTGTCTTGGAAGAGATATCACCCTTACAACTCATCTTATGTAAGGTGACTATGAATAAGAAAAGCCCAATCAATTCGGTACAAACCTCACTAACACCTGAAGAGTACACCGACAAATCACTAGTTTTGATTGATGATGTGCTGCACTCAGGAACGACCTTAGTATACGGAGTCAAACACTTTTTAGAGGTACCATTAAAGCGCTTTAAAACAGCTGTACTTGTAAATAGGAATCACAAAAAGTACCCAGTGAAAGCAGATTTTAAAGGCTTGTCCCTTTCTACATCTATTAAAGAACACGTGGTGGTTGAATTTAAAGAGCACGAAACCATCGCTTATTTATCATAACAAAAAAAAAGCACTGTATCCTTTACAGTGCTTTTTTTTGTGCTTGTTTTACTCTTGTGAAAATAGCTGCATCACTTCCGTTATAATAGTATCTATAGGCTTACCGTCGATCCCTATTTGATAATCGGCCTCCATATAGTAAGGATTTCTTTCAAATAGATGTTTCGCCACATACTCTGCTAAATCGTCTGGCTTCAGACTCGCCACCAAAGGGCGGTTTTCTCTTTCCTGTTCAAGACGCCCTACTAAAGTACCTACTCCAGCTCTCAAATAAACGGTTTTCGCATCTGAATTCCCCATCAAATTCATATTTCCGGCATAGCAGGGAGTTCCTCCACCTAAAGAAAGTACAAAATCTTCCTCTGACGCAAGCAATGCTTTCAAATATCGATGCTCAGCTTGCCTAAAATAAATTTCTCCTTTATTCTGAAAAATGTCAGAAATAGACATTTGTTCTTTTTCTTCTATATAATGATCCAAATCTAAACTCGGTAATGAAAGCTTTTCTGCTACAATTTTTCCTATTGTAGACTTTCCGCTTGCCATGTACCCTAAAAAAATTAATTTCATTCTTATTGACTTTTAAGATGTTACAAATATCATTAAAAAAAACCTAAAAAAAGCTTTTGAGAATCAAAAAACCGTTGTATATTTGCACCCGCAATCGCAGATATGCAATAGCAAACAAGACCGGGTAGCTCAGTTGGTAGAGCATCTCCCTTTTAAGGAGAGGGTCCTGGGTTCGAGCCCCAGCCCGGTCACTTTTTTAAGTTGAAAAACTTAAAAATAGCACAGCAAAACTGTGAGCGTTCTTTTAAATTTTGAACTAAATTTTTTCTAAATAATTTTTACAAAAAACTATTTTGAGATTAAAAAAAAGAATGTATATTTGCATCCTCAATCACAAAGATGCTTAAGCAAATTAATGACCGGGTAGCTCAGTTGGTAGAGCATCTCCCTTTTAAGGAGAGGGTCCTGGGTTCGAGCCCCAGCCCGGTCACTACAAGTTAAGTGTTAGCGCTTAACTTTTTTTATTTACGCACGTATGGCGGAATTGGTAGACGCGCAGGCTTGAGGGGCTTGTTCACCAAGTGAGTGCAGGTTCGACTCCTGTTACGTGCACAGAAAACCTTGTAAACAAGATGTTTACAAGGTTTTTTTATTTAATACTGTTTCATCCGTACCTACTCACTAATTATTTTCTTCTCCGTTACGCAGTTTTCTCTATAGTTTTTAAAGGAGACCACCAGTAGTAGTCACTACGCCAAAAGAACACTTATTCTTGGCAAATCAACTTATGTAAAGTACTGTGGAGTGCTGTACAGCTAATTTTGTAAGTGAATTTAAAAACTATATATGATGAAAGTAATCTTACTGAAACTCCTATTACTAAGCACTTCCCTCCTAGCTCAGGAATACCACAACCCTTCGCTCTTGTTTGACCCTAGTCCTTTTGGATTCAGCCATTCAGCGAAAGTACTCAACCAGGGTACGTATATTTTTATATCAGGACAAAGTGGTAGTCAAGACCTTAAGCATACGCTTTCCGGTGATTTTAGAAAACAAGTACAACAAGCTTTGAAAAATATCCAACACATCCTTGATAGCCATAAGCTAAAGCCCGAAAACATCGTGAAAATTACCATTTTAATAGTAGATCACAACGAAGAAAAATTGCGTATTTGGACCGAAGAAATGAAAGTGCTCTGGAATCAGCAACGATATCCCGCCAGTACCTTAATCCCCGTACCTACATTAGCACTGCCAGGCATGCAAATAGAAATAGATGCCATCGCCTTTAAAAAGAAATAACTGCACAAACTATAGCTACCTGCAGCTGTATCACTGCACTAAGAGCCCCCTCCTTTCGAAGTTAATGAAATTAACCAGTAGTAATTCATGGGAAATGTTGCGAAAAAATACCAGTATAATGAATAATAGGCCTAGACTATATTTCTACTAGTATGTCCAATATTTTTTCCGACCGTAACGGTGAAACCTATAATCCGATAATTTTTAGAATCCGTAATGAGAGCGTTTACTAAATTGATACTATCCTTTTTGACCGTTATTGCAGGATATAAAAGCTATAGTTATTTTTGCTACTATAATAAGTATAGTATAAAATTAAATACAATATGAGTACCATAACAATTACACAAGAAGATATTTTAGCGGCCTTTCAATCAAGACATGCTACCAAAGAGTTCGATCCGGAAAAAAAACTCTCTAAAGAAACGATGGAGTTTATTTTAAAAACAGCAAACTTATCACCCAGCTCTTTTGGTTTTGAACCTTGGCATTTTGTCATTGTTCAAAACAGTCAATTACGCGAATTATTAAAACCTGTTGCTTGGGGAGCCCCTTTGAAGTTAGATACTGCCAGTCATTTCGTGCTAGGATTGAGTATGAAAGCTCCAATGACCAAGTGGGACTCTGATTATATACAGTACATGATGAAGGAAATTAAGCAACTCCCAGAAGATGTACAAGAGGTATACCTAAAGTTTTACCGAGAATTTCAAGAGCGTGATTTTAATTTAGACAGCGATAAGAAACTTTTTGATTGGGCTTCGAAACAAACCTATATCGCCTTAGGGAACATGATGACTTCAGCAGCTCTTATAGGGGTTGACAGCTGTCCTATTGAGGGGTTTCACGAAGAAAAAGTAACGGCATTACTAGAAGAAGAGTTCGGTATCGATACAACTAAATACGGCCTCTCTTATATGGTGGCCTTTGGTCATAGAAAAAGTGAACCTGCTCATTCTAAAACAAGGCGACCTTTGGAAGACATTATTACTTGGAAGTAATGTGAAAAGAGCTCTAAGAGCTCTTTTTTCCTTTTTATAAACGCGGTGCGCTAAGCCATTATACGAAGTAGTAAAATATAAAGTATTTGTAGTAATTTTGCCGAAAAACGAGGCATGCAAAACGAAGAACACCTAAGATATATTCAACAAATTTTTGATCGTTATTTAGCCATTGACCGAGATTCGCTTGAACAAATAGCAAAACATTTAAAGCTCATTGAGCTCCCTGCTGACAGCTGTGTACTTCCCTATGGTACTATTGCTAAAAAACTCTATCTGCTCTACCGCGGCTCTGTGGTTTCTTGTTTTATGGATGAATCGGGAAAACAATACCATAAAAACATCTTTTTGGAAGGCGCATTTGTCGGTTCAACAGTTTCTGCCATGGATCGTACGCCCTCACAATTCTCGTTGACCTGTATCGAAGCTTCAAGTATGTTTGAAATCGATTACACAACTTTCAGAACGCTTATCAATACGGATGGGTATTTTAAGGATTTTTATATTCAATATTTGGAAAAAAACTGGATACGAGACAAGGAGGAACGAGAAGTTGCGATAGTCATTCAAGAAGCGACACATCGATACAAAAGTTTTTTAGAAGCGCACCCTAATATCGAATCACGTATTCCCCTACAATTAATTGCCTCACATTTAGGTATCACCCCTACCCAGCTCAGTAGAATTCGAAAAAAATTAACTATTTCATAGGTACTCAACATAGGTAAAGTAGTTTGTTTATCCATAAAGGTACTTTTGAAATATGAAACTCATATTTTACATTTTAGCCTTTATGGGAGGCGTGTTTCTAGCCGTACAGGCTGGATTTAACGCTCAAATCACGCGAAGTACCAAACAACCTTTGATTGCGGTCGTAGCAACAGCCATTACTAGTGGTGTACTAGGAATAATACTGCTTCGGATCCAGGGAAGTCATTGCAATATAAAGGTATCTTTTCCTTGGTATTTGTGGCCACTTGGCGGAATTTTTAGTTTGTTAGGACTCTCGGCATATTTTTACACGATTCCGAAAATTGGCATTTCAAAAATGATAGCCTTTGGATTGATGGGACAATTGCTCTTTTCTGTAATTGCTAGTCATTTCGGTTGGTTTAACTTACCAGAAACACCAATCAACACCCGAAAAATAGTTGGAATATTGAGTTTGCTTTTAGCAGTAATCTTATTAAATTATCAAAAATGAATTATACTACGTTAAATATAGAAAACCTGGCAGCCCTATGGACACTTGTTGCCCAAGCCTCGGGAGACTATCAATGCATTGAGGGAGTTAAAACCGCCTTTATAAACGATTCGGAATGGCCCAATAGAATCTGGTCATCTACCGATAACATTCCGTTGTCCATCTTAACCGCTAAGAACACTGATTACAGAAATACTAGATTATCAATGTTTGGTGCTCCTATCAGTCCTGCCTCAGCCTTAGCGAAGGAACTCGATCTTGTTTCTCAACAATTTGGTATGCACTTACAACCTACAGCTCTGGATACAGAAGGCCATGATGAACTCACCTTTAGAAAGGTAACTACCGAACAACATGCTCAACTTTGGTCAGCCACCTTTGCCAGTGCCTTTGGCTATCAGATTCCAGCAAGTACCGTTTTTAAAACTTCGGAAACCATTGCCTTTTATAATATTTACAAGCAAAACACTTTAGTAGGAACGGTCTTCACTTTTACCACCGGTACGGTGCTAGGGATACACTCTTTGGGCATCCCCCCTCAGCACAGACGCAAGGGATATGCTCGAAAAATTATGAAATCACTTATTCGACAGGCTGTTCAAAACCAGCAGCAACTCATTTGTTTACAAGCCTCTAAAATGGCCAAACCGCTATATCAAGACTTAGGGTTTCAGGAAGATTTTATGATGTATAATTACCGAATTAAATAAATCATACGTACATTAAATGTTAATATATTAACATATGTAATTAGGGTTTACCCTGTCAAACACCACAATATCCCTAGTTCAAATTGGGGATAAGTAGGTATTTCTCAATACTACAATTGACCGTACCTTTGGAATACCCCACTAATCTATTTTTCATCAACAATTACAATCGATCGTGCCCCCATGGTCGGTTGTAATTTTTTACGGATAGCTTACAGGAGCCAAAATCCCGTCGTGATTACTGTCCTTTCTTTTAAATATATCCTGCGAAACAGGATAAGCGTGAAACTGTTGCTGAGGGGCTGTATCTAAAATTTTAGCTATGGTACTGCCATTATTTCTGCAGGCCAACCATTCGTATTCATCTTCTTTATTCAACACCAAGGGCATTCGATAACTTCCCAGTGTATTTGGAGTATTGTGTATGCGCTTAAAAAGGTCGTTCGCTTCAGTAGTAATAATACTTGCAGCCGTTTGGAGTCCTGCCTCACTCCTATGCTCACTAAACAGGCCTGCAAAGGCGAACAACGCTCTTTCTTGCAACGAAAAGTAATAAGGTATCGATCCCTTTATGTCTTGGTTTTTATGCGGTTCAAACAAACCATCGGCAATCACCAAACAGCGTTGCCACCCAATTAACTGACTGAATAATGGACTTTCAAATAGGCGTTCACGGGTTGCATTCAGGGTATTTCGTTTTTTTAAAAAATCACTTCTTTTGCTTATGTCATGTGCAGCGGGCAATACCCCCCACTTGGCAGTGACAATGGTTTCTGGATCTTCTTGTTTTACAATGTATAAGTTTTTTGATTCCCATCCATTAAAATGAAAATAGGGTTCATAGGACTCTGGAGTTTCAAACATTGCATCAAAACGCTCCTCTAAAGATTTTCTGTGTTTTTTGGTCACTGAAATATGATAGCACATACCGTATACTTTAGTACTAAAGATAACAAATCTGTAGTAAACTTCACAAAACCAACTAGAAAACGCCGTTGAACTACAGTTATATGCCACTTGACGAAACACCGACGAAAAGAACTCCTTAGTCATGTATCTTCGAAGTGAAATAGTTATTTTTCATTATTAGATTTTTAGTTGGTTTAACAAAGAGAAGCATGGAATTCATGCTTCTCTTTACTTTTAAAAACGGGATTTTTCCTCGAAACTCACTGCAAACAATTACGTACTTTTGTCAAAAAATATGTCATAGCTCAATTTTAGTAGGTTTAGTTATGAACAAAAAAAAAGGGCTCTTAGAGCCCTTTTACTATTAATTTACAATAATTTTTTTGGTATGAACACTGTTCTTTGCAATGAACACTGCTATATAAACACCCGATTTTTCAGGGACTGACACGCGGCCATCATGAACATCTTCATCTTCCGTGACAAGGGCTCCTTTTAAATCCGTAATATAAATGCGCTCAAATTCAAACTGGGTCACATCGTAGTTGATGGCCTCTTTAACTGGATTTGGCACAAAAAACAAAGCTGTGCTTTGCTCTTCTACTCCTAATACAGAGCTCAAATCAAAGGTGTCCTCAGCCTTGGCCCCTCCCCATAACAAGGTTGCTATATAAGGATTGTCGATAAAAGGGTTTCTATTTCCCTGTAAACTTGCAATGTGGTCATTGCGTTGTTTTTCAAAATCGCTCACAGGATCTTCCACATTCCACTGTAAAAATATATCAGGCATGCTTTGATGATTGGTATACGTGCTAATTGCAACTCCTTTGGCTGGAGTTTGTGTCGGATAGCGCAGGTACATGTACATCATCATACGTGCAACATCCCCTTTCCATTCATCTCCCGGATACCAGTGTCCTCCTGATACAATTCCAGAGTTTCCAGAACCATTGGTAAATTTTCTGTTAGACCTAGAAGAATTCATTTCCGTATCTGCGGGTCGTAAAGAATGGGCATCTGTTCCGGCACTGGGATAACTGGTCGTCAATCGCGGTGTGGCCAATGACTTGGGGTAAACGTGCTCACGATTCCACTTTCCTTGACAGCCTGTTGAACTGGTACAATTGCTATCCTTGCTTCGCGTTCGATCGTTTTGCAAATCTGCATCCGTGTCGTTATAGCCATAGATTAATAAAATATTCCTCTTAGATGAATCAGAAGGATCTAAATCACTAACTTTTAAAGCATTCCAAACTTCCGGAGTATAACTAAGCAGGTCTGTATGTGTGGTTTTCACCAAGTCTCCTAATTTGGTAAATAAGTCTGCACTGCTCGCTCCGAAATCGATTTGACTGTAGTAGGCTGGAATGTTCTTTTGAATCTTTTCTGATTCTTGAGCCTGGATATTTAATATTCCAAGACTAAAAAGAATAGATAAACTAAATAAATATCTCATTTATGATGGTAAATTTCTTAATAAATGCAAAAATCGGAAAAAAATCCATCAAAGTTACAAGAGATTATTTTCTATTTCTTATTTAAAATTTATTTAATTAAGCAAAAAAATACTGACAATCAATACTATAAACTGACATAAAAATCAGAAAACTGTTGCCTAAATGAATAAATTTCTGTATATTTGAGCATAACATAATTTATGTTTGTTCAAGGGGATAAAAGTTTCTACTCTAGATTTTGTAAAGAGTAGAAGCTTTTTTTTTGATTTTAAAGTAGGGTATGTACCTAGTTAGCTGTTATATATACATTTGGGAGGGAGATTATCATGAACATCGTGCTAGTCTGAAAGGAGATCTCTTTAAACAGCTAAAGAGGTCTCACTTTTTCAACGCTCTCTACTGCCCTAACCTCTAATATACCAACAACTTACAACAAACTCAATAGACAAAAACCCTAAGACTATCAGGGTTAACCCTTAGCTTGCTTTCAGTAGTTTTACGCATTCATTTTCCGAGGATTTTAACATTTTTATCAAAAGTACTCATGTATCTTTGCAACAGTTCTAAGAGACGTCTTAGAATCTTTTCTTTTTCATAGCAATTTTCCCGCTCAATTTTGAGCGGGTTTTTTTATCTTAAAATTTAGGTAATTCAACGACAGTAACCCCCTTCTTATCGATAATAATCCCAGTAAACACAGGTTATTCGTAGTTTTAGTCTATCAAATACACAATACATTAGATTTTTCCCTTGACATATTTCCCTTGATATAATTACATGGAGTCTCAATTTTCAATTGAGGCTCTTTTTTAGTTCTTTCCCTGTAGGCTGTTGCGTTTCGCTGTTTTTGACTCTCAGTAGATTTCAAACAATCACCGACCTCAAAATAAGGGTTTTCCCTAGGTCCTAAATAGTAAAATTGGGTATTGTACAACTGTTTCTTTGCGCTTACATTTGTATCAGAAACACGTTCAAAACAACTAACTACTAGTTAGTTAACAGTATTTTTTCTTTAAGTAAATCAAGTTTGAAATAAAAAAGTGTATCTTTAGAACAACAGTACACTTCCCCTTTATTTTTCGATAACCATCAAAAATCTTTTCTAACCAATGACTTACAATAGTATTTTAAAAATTAAGGAGCTAGATTTAAAAATTGCAGAACTGGAAAAAAACATAAAAAGCTATTTGAGTGAAAAGAACTACGAGTTAGACAATCGCAAGTTGAGAGAACTCGTTCAGTGGAGCCATACTATTAAAAACCAACAGGTAGTGCGCATGATATTTCCGAATGAACACTGTCCGGATGACGTAAAATCGATTGTAAGAGGATTTATTAAAGACGAATTCAAATCTGAATAATTTTGAGGTATTAATTCCGTAGAATTATTAGCTACTATTATAACTAACCTAACTTGAAAAAACACCAATAGCTCACTATTGGTGTTTTTGATTTATACCTATTGTAATAGGTAAGTTTCATAATCTAAGTAACAGGTATCACCTTGTACTATGGTTTTCACCCCATTCCAAGTTTTGGTATGAATGCCCGCTCCAACAGTATAATCACTCACCCATTGGTTATGTCGCGTATAATCAACCCATTTTTTCAATGTCGGGTTGTACTCGTATTCGTTAGCACTCATCACTCCGTCGCGGTACACATAGCAACCAGAATCACATTCACCAACTACAGAAACTACTCTAAAACGAGCTCCTGTTTCAGCCTTGATTTTAAAGTCAATAACTTTTCCATCAGCCACACTTCGTTTCCCTCCATTTAATGGGTAATAATCACGACCTACATGGCTATCAATACCGTATCCCCAGTATAGTTTGCTTCCAACACCGTACCAGCGCTTCAATTGTTTGTCGTACTTTTCAACATAGAAACGTCCAAAGAGCTCTGCTCCACTGGTACCGTGATCACTTCCGTAAATTTTAATGGTTACAGGATCGACACGAACGTTATCGTAGTATACTAAATCACAATCACGTTGGGTATATTCTAAGTTTGAAATCACTTTAAATGGCCTGTTATCATAGGTGTAATTTACCTTATAAGAAATAGGGTATCCAGGGTTGTTTACAGATACCTCCGCTCCTTCTTTTAAGAATTCTACTACTTTTTCTAAATTGTTCGCCATGGCAGCTAAAGAAGAGGCAATTCCTGATGAAGCACTTCCTCCCAATTGTTTTACTTTTACTGACGACTCATTAAAAATAGATTTATAACGTGCTTTTACATCGGCATTTACTTGAGTTCCTATCGACTTATAGGCAAAGTTTAAAGCCGCCTCTACTTCTAGTGCACTACTAGACGATTCGTAGATAAGGGTATACAATTTTCCATAAGTAACCGATTCAACATATGCAGATGGGTTTTGCTTTTCTGGAGCCACTTGTAAGTAATCTGTAACATACGGTGCTAAACGCTCGGGGTTCACATCGCGATCTAACCAACCGTTTGGTCCAATAATTCCTTCCTTAGGAGCTACAGAAGCCGTAAAAAAGCGTTGCTTTAGCGTTACGGCATAGCGCGTTTTCTTTTTTGAAAAATCCAGTCCAAAACTTCCAGCCACGTTCACACTTGGCCCTGAGTATCCTGCGTTTAACGATAATTGAAATTGTTTTTCATCGTGAACACGTTGAATACTGATATCAAAGCTCGCAGGAAAATTAGCCTTGCTATTGTAGTATGCGTTCAAAATTGCATTGAGGTTATCCTGAACTTTTCCGGGAGTTGGAGCCTCTATGGTTCTCGTTGTTGAAGCAGAGGTACCCGATAATACATTTACGCGTACTTCAATTGGGTTTCTCGCTTTTCCGGTAATCGGCACTGAGGTAGGAGCTCCTTCTTGAATAGAACGAGATGCTACCAAGTTCCCTGGCCATAACAGGGAACTGTTAGGATCGAGAATAAAGAAATCGGAATCCGTTTGATTAAACGAAACCTTTTTAGTCACACAATTTTCCTCAACAGGAACGCCACGTCCAGCTGGATTCGAAAGCTCTTCCACAGTTAATCCAGAGATTCCGTCAGGAAGGTCCTCATTTAAAAATTGCGCCATTTGCTTATGGCTAGCTTTGGGTTGCGGAGACGCTTGTGTTACATCGTCATTTTGACATGATGCAAAACAAAGTGCAACCATACTTCCTAGAATAATTGAAGGGTATTTCATGGTAATAAATAAAAATTGATTGTAGTGCTCAATACGAGCGTTTTGACTGCATTTGTTAAGGACAATGTTGATCAACACATTGTACTTAGCAAATACCTGCGGCTAGGGAACCGCTACCTTTAATATAACCGATAGTTTCTCTTGATTTATTGCAATAACGCGTTCATTCGAATGGAGATACTTGTTTGCATAAAGAACAAGTATTTGACTTTATACTCTAAAAAAATCTTTTTTTTCAATTTAATATTCACAGATAATTAACGATTCGACAACGAAATATTAGTATTTTCGCAGTATGCAAAAATCATATTACAGTCTGCTTATCGCTTTATTTGCTTGTGTGTTCAGTTATGCACAAGAAACACAAACCCCGTCAACCAACCAGCTTAAAGGGCAAATTGTGGATAGTAAATCGAAACAACCGCTCAGTGCAGCTCATATTTTAAACTTGAATACCGTAGTGGGTACCATTACAAATGAAAAGGGATTGTTTAATTTAACAGCGCAAGCAAACGATACTGTATTGGTGTCATTTTTAGGATATTCTTCAATTAAGTTAAAGGTAACCAACGATCTTTTAAAAGGAAATGAAGTTGAAATATCACTGAGTGAAAAACCAGAAGAAATCAAAGAAATCGTAATAAAATCTACCAAATTAATCGGAGTTTTAGAAGTAGATGTCAAACAAGTCCCTAAAGATAAATTTACGCGAATCCACATCAATGGATTGCCTCAGACCTATGAAGTAGGACGTCCACAAAAGTTAAACAGTACCTTGTCAAAGCTGTTAAATCCAGTTGACCTGGTATACAATTTGTTTGGAAAGAAACCTACACAACTCAAAAAACTTCAAAAGTTAAAGAAAGAGGACGATTTGAGGAAAATGTTAGCCGGAAAATTTGACAGAGAAGTAATGATGGAGTATTTGGAAATGGACCGAACGGAATTGAACAAACTCCTCTCCGACTGCGACTACTCTGAATATTTTATCAAGAAAGCCAGCGATCTACAAATTATTGAAGCAGTATTGAACTGTTACGAGAATTACAAGGCGATTAAAAAAGGAAAGATCGAAAGAAACAGAATACCAGAAAAAACAGATTTAAAGCAGTAAAATTTTACTGCTTTTTTTATGCGCCTTTTTCGATAAAAAAACTAAATTTACAGCTTTTAAAAACACACACAAACACAACTAAAATGATTCATTTCTTTGGAAACACAAACGGCAAAGTTTTTGCTGTTCAAACAACAGAAGAATTAAGCAACGAAACTATTTCGAAACTTACTTGGTTATTTGGTAACCAACCTAAAATAAATGCGGCGTCTCTCGACGCCTTTTTTGTTGGGCCAAGAGCAGCAATGATTACTCCATGGAGTACTAATGCCGTGGAAATTACGCAGAATATGGGGATTAACTCATTAGTGCGAATTGAAGAATTCCAAGCCGTTTCGGAAGATTTTTCTGATTTTGATCCAATGATTTCTCAAAAGTATCACGGACTGAATCAGGAGAGTTTTACCATTGCAATTACTCCTGAACCCGTAATAGCGATTGATGATATCGCAGCGTACAACGAGCAAGAAGGTCTCGCTTTAAGTGATGAAGAAATTCAATATTTGAACGACGTCGCTGCAAAAATTGGAAGAAAACTAACCGATTCTGAAGTTTTTGGATTTTCTCAGGTGAATTCGGAACACTGTCGTCATAAAATATTCAACGGTACTTTTGTCATTGACGGAGAAGAGCAACCTACTTCCCTATTTAAATTGATTAAAGAAACTTCGAAGCAACACCCAAACGATATCGTCTCGGCTTACAAAGACAATGTCGCGTTTATAAAAGGACCCGTAGTACAGCAATTTGCGCCTAAAAGCGCTGATAAACCAGACTACTACGCGGTATCGGACTTCGAATCTGTTATTTCATTGAAAGCAGAAACTCACAACTTCCCTACAACCGTGGAACCGTTTAATGGAGCCGCTACTGGATCAGGTGGAGAAATTAGAGACCGATTGGCAGGAGGAAAAGGTTCCCTTCCGTTAGCCGGAACTGCTGTTTATATGACTTCGTACTCACGTTTAGAAGAAAACAGACCTTGGGAACAAGGCATGGAAGAAAGAGCCTGGTTGTATCAAACTCCTATGGATATCTTGATCAAAGCCTCTAATGGTGCCTCTGATTTTGGAAACAAATTTGGACAACCCTTGATCTGTGGTTCTGTATTGACCTTTGAGCACGAAGAAGACGCAAGAAAACTAGGGTTTGACAAGGTAATCATGCAAGCCGGTGGTATTGGTTATGGAAAACAAGAGCAAGCTATTAAAGGAACTCCTACAGAAGGTGATAAAGTGGTCATTTTAGGTGGAGAAAACTACCGTATTGGAATGGGAGGTGCAGCAGTATCTTCAGCGGATACCGGTGAATTTTCTTCGGGAATAGAACTGAATGCTGTACAGCGTTCGAACCCTGAAATGCAAAAGAGAGCAGCCAATGCTGTACGTGGTATGGTGGAAAGCGATGAAAACTTAATCGTATCTATTCACGATCACGGAGCCGGCGGACACCTTAATTGTTTATCAGAGCTCGTAGAAGATACCGGAGGACATATCGATTTGGATCAGTTACCCGTAGGGGATCCTACCCTTTCAGCAAAAGAAATTATCGGAAATGAATCACAGGAACGCATGGGACTTGTGATTGCCGAAAAACACATAGATACACTAAAAGCAATTGCCGATCGTGAGCGCTCACCAATGTATACGGTTGGAGACGTTACTTCGGATCATCGCTTTACCTTTGAATCAAAGTCGACTGGAGAAAAACCGATGGATTTTGACTTGAATGACATGTTCGGAAGTTCACCTAAAACCATTATGACCGATACTACGGTGAACCGAAACTACCAAGCACTAGACTATACTAGTAGCGAATTTGTCAACTATTTACAACAGGTATTACAATTAGAAGCTGTTGCTTGTAAAGATTGGCTTACCAATAAAGTTGACCGTTGTGTTGGTGGAAAAGTAGCCAAACAACAATGTGCCGGTCCTTTGCAATTACCGTTGAACAATGTGGGGGTAATGGCCTTAGATTATCAAGGAAAAGAAGGTATTGCAACGACTATAGGACACTCTCCTATTTCAGGACTCCTCAATCCGGAAGCTGGTAGTAAAAACTCTATTGCTGAAGCATTGACAAACATCGTTTGGGCTCCATTAAAAGACGGATTACAATCTGTTTCGCTTTCAGCAAACTGGATGTGGCCTTGTAAAAATGAAGGTGAAGATGCCCGTTTGTACAAAGCTGTCAAAGCCGTATCGGAATTTGCCATCGAATTAGGTATTAATGTTCCTACTGGTAAAGATTCATTATCGATGAAGCAAAAGTACCCAACAGAAGAAGTAATCTCTCCGGGTACCGTTGTAATCTCAGCTGCTGCAAATTGTAATGATATCACAGCTGTGGTTGAACCTGTGTTTCAATTAAACCAAGGAAGCGTTTACTACATCAACTTCTCGAATGATGCCTTTAAGTTAGGAGGAAGTTCTTTTGCTCAAGTTTTGAATAAGGTAGGTACAGATGCTCCGAATATTAAGGATGCAGCCGCATTTAAAACGGCCTTTAACGCTTTACAAACCCTTATCAAAGAAGGAAGCATTGCAGCAGGTCATGACGTTGCGTCTGGTGGTTTGATTACGAGTTTGTTGGAATTGTGTTTCGCATCGAACCATGTAGGTGCCAATATCGACCTCAGTGTTTTAGGTGAAGAAGACAGTATCAAAGTATTGTTTTCAGAAAACGCAGGTGTCGTGTTCCAAGCTACTAATGACGCTCAGGTGGAAGCGTATTTAAACGCACAAGGCGTAGCTTTTGCCAAAATAGGTAGCGTTATCGAGTCTGATCGCCTCAACATCAAAAACGGATCGGATGTACAAGCTTTGTCTATCCACGAGCTTCGCGATGTTTGGTATAAGACCTCATTCCTTTTTGATCGTAAGCAAACAGCTAACAATTTAGCGGAAGAGCGCTATAACAATTATAAAAACCAACCTTTACAGTTCACCTTCCCTACTCAGTTTACCGGAAAGGTGGATGCTATAGTCGGAACTGTTAATAAACGTCCAAAAGCGGCTATCATTCGTGAAAAAGGTTCTAACTCTGAACGCGAAATGGCTAATGCCATGTATTTAGCTGGGTTTGATGTTAAAGACGTTCATATGACCGATTTAATTTCTGGAAGAGAAACGCTAGAAGATATTCAGTTTATCGGTGCAGTAGGTGGATTCTCTAATTCAGACGTCCTCGGTTCAGCAAAGGGATGGGCAGGTGCCTTTATGTATAACGAAAAAGCACAAACAGCCCTTAAAAATTTCTTTGATCGCGAGGATACACTCTCAGTAGGAATCTGTAACGGAGCACAACTTTGGATGGAACTTGAACTCATTAACCCAGAGCATGAAGTGCACGGTAAGTTAGTTCACAACAATTCACAAAAACACGAAAGTTCGTTTACCTCGGTTAAAGTTCAGGAAAACAATTCTGTGATGTTAGGAAGTCTTGCCGGAACAGAACTTGGAGTTTGGATTTCTCATGGAGAAGGTAAGTTCAATTTACCTCAACAAGAATCGGACTATCAAATTGTGGCGAAGTACAGCTATGAAGGATATCCGAGTAACCCAAATGGATCTGATTTTAACACAGCCATGCTTACCGATGCTAGCGGACGCCATTTAGTGACCATGCCTCACATTGAAAGATCTATTTTCCAATGGAACTGGGCTCATTATCAGAATGATAGAAAAGATGAAGTTTCTCCTTGGTTAGAAGCTTTTGTAAATGCTAGAAAATGGATCGAAAACCTTGACAACTAACAGTGTAACATTTGTTACAGAACAATTGAATTATTAGTGTTAATTTTGCACACTAATAATATTAGTCTGTTAGAAGGGTTTTAGATTAATAATATTATTAAACCGAGAAGGCACCAATGGTGCCTTCTTTTTTGTTTTAGAGTACTTTTTAAAGCAAAAAAAAGACACTGATCAGTGTCTTTTTCTATTGTTATATATTATCTAAACTTATTTCTCGTTATGATGTACTTCAATTTTTCCTTGACATCTCGTCCAACATCGTAAATCATTTGATCATTGCTAGGAAATTGAACCGCTCTCAATTTCGCCAGGTCAATAAATTCGGTAGCCAATGCTCTTCTATCTCCCTTATAGGTTCCATAGCGATGTTCAAAAACAAATTCACTTTGCAGAGGAAAATGCTGCACCACTTGTCGGCTGTAATTATCAATAAAACGAACTTGTCCGGCTACTTTCACCCATTTCGACTGGGTAAACCTATAAAAATGACAGGTAGCTTTGATGTACTTGTCCACTTTTATACTATTTCCTAAACTGTCTTTTACCTGGTTCCCTTTACTGTCAAGCAAAAAGGTTTTACCGTCTTTAATTTGCTTTTCCCTAACGAATTCTTTTTCGTGTATTTGCTCTGGAGAAATATTGATATCTCTAAATAGTAATTCTAAAGTAAAATCGTACTGTTGTCCACGACTTTTTTTGCTGTGATACACCGTCCAAAAATCATTGAGTCCATAGGTGTCAAAATTTAACAAATCATCTTCTAAACGTCTTGGAATGACCTTATCGGTCTCATTTTTCATTGAAACAAAGACAAAATCAGTACCGATGGCATGTGCCTCCTGCATCAGCGCACGAACGTCGCGGTAATTTGGGTTAAGGCGCTCAAGCCTTGCTAAATCGTCATACACCCGGCGGTAGTCCCCTTTGTTACGCGATTGGAACACAGCTTTGGCCTGATCGTAGAGATACGCAGACAATTCATTTTTAGACTCGATAATCAAATCCGTATAATTTTGCATGTCAAAATCAGCATATTGTCCAGTTGCCATGATCTTTAATGGTAAAATCGGCTTAATTTTTTCTTGACGCTGACGAAGTCCTTGATACAGCTGATAGATGCGTTCAAGATTTTCCGGATTTCGTTCTTTTTCTAAAAAGGAGATACTTTCTTGATCCCTCGCTGTCGCTTTGTAAAAAGCCTCCTGTAACATGGTCACGTAGGGCTGGTATTTTTCTTTGTGCTTGTTACCTCCTAATTTTTTAACTGCTAAGTTAATGGCCTCGTCGTAGTTTCCTTTACTGATAGCTTTTTGGGTAGTTTTAATACTGCTACAGCTCACAAGGAACATTCCCAAACTGAGGAAAAAGAATATTTTTTTTTTCATAAATGCTTACTAGTATAGTTTTGTATGCGGCTACCTTTGCAATTAAGATGCCAAAGTATTTGCCACTACAAAACTATACTATTTTAGGAAGCAATTATTCAAATTTTAAATATTTTATCAGGTTTACTTTCGTCGCTTTAAAGGCCTTTAGGCCCACCACTATAAAGACGAGTACAGCCAAGATAATTGGGGTGATCACGAACGGAATTACCGGCATATCAATGCGATACACAAAATTGTCTAACCACTCCTGCATAAAGAAATAAGCAATGGGAATTAAAACGACTGATGCAATCAGTGTAATTTTTAAAAATCCTTTCATTAATTGCAACATGAGCTCTTGCACACTCGCCCCCAAGGTCTTTCTAATCGCCACCTCTTTTAAGCGCTGTTGTATGGTTAAGGTAGCCAGTGCGAAAAGCCCTAATAACGAGATGACAATTACAATATAAGTGAGTATTGAAAATAGTGTTTTTTGACGTGTGTACTTCCTAAAAGTACGTTGGAAATTCTTATCCAGAAAACGATAGCTAAAAGGATAATCTTGCTCTATGTTTTGACGCCAAAATTTTTCGACAAATTGCATGGTTTCCTGAATATTCTCGGGATTTACTTTAAGCTGAATATTGTAAAAATTATATTCCTTAATCCAATCAAAGGTATTCCAATGGCAAAAGAAGGTCGGTGGAATTTTACGATCCAGTCCAAAAACGTGGTAATCTTTTACTACTCCTACTACGGTGTACTTATCAATCTCATCATCTGAAGAGAAACCGATTTTGATCTTTTTACCCAAGGGATCCTGATAAATTCCCAGTTGTTTCGCCATCGTTTCATTAATGAGCACATTGCTAATTGTATCCGAAGCCAAATTAGGGTCTAGCTGACGTCCTTTATGCATTTCAATAGCTACCATATCGAGGTAATTAAAATCGATTGCATTGGAATTCGATTGTGCCAAATTATCTCCATACGAGGTATTCGTGGAATTGGAACTCCCTCCATTCGGAACAAAGAAACTACTAGAAACTTCCTCGATATGCGAGTGTTTGATGAGTTCCTTTTTTGCCAGTTGATATTTGTCATAACGGTCTTCTCTAGCATTCATAGTTATCATGACAACTTGTTCTCCCGCAAATCCCAAGTCTTTTGCCATCATATACGCTACTTGTTGGTAAATTATTATAGATGCCGTCAGGAAAAATCCAGAAATCAAAAATTGAACACCCAGCATGATATTTTGAGCAAAAATTCCTTTTCTACTTCTTGAAATACTTCCTTTTAATACTTCAATAGATTTGAACTTAGCCATGTGCAAGGCGGGAAAATAACCTATAATTAGGGCAATGAACACGTTTACTAAAAATACCTGAAATACTGCTGTCAGCTCGTTCCAAAGCACCAGCTCCTTCCCTATAAATTGATTGAAAGAAGGTAGAATTAGTTCAACTATCAGCAGTGCAAATACAAAGGCGATACTTGCTTTGACCAGTACCTCCAACATGTATTGACTCATCAAATTGAATTTCGTAAGCCCTAAAGTCTTCTTAACTCCAACTTCTTTTGCTCGTTGACTCGCCGATGCCAAAGAGAGGTTGATAAAATTGACACAGGAAATAATAAGTAATAAAACTGCCAGTGACAACATGATTACTATGAGTTTATAATTTCCTTTACCCTCAGGTCCACCTTCTTCGGTATAGCTATCAAGTCGTATGGTATTCAAGGGTTCCAACAATACTTTTGTTCCGTACTTACGTTCCCATTCTGCTACACTCAAACCATCTTTTTTAGCCTGGGGTTCAGCTTGTTTTTTTACCCACACCGCGTTAAATTTTTGTTCTAAGGCGGGAATATCAATAACGTCATTGCATTTCAATAATAGATTGTACGAAAAGCTCCCCCAATGGCCTTCGGGCTCCTCTTGGAATTGGCGTACCATATCGGGTTCAAAATAGTGCTTGCCTGTTATTTCGTAAACAGTAGTCACGATATAACTAATGTTTTCGATTTCTATGCTTTGTCCTATAGGATTGGTTTTCCCAAAATAGGTCGTCGCAAGCTTTTTACTCAAGGCTATGTGGTTTTTCGCTTCTTTAAATTTAGACTTAGAACCTTGAACGATCTCAAATGGAAAGAAGTCAAAAAAGCGAGCATTTCCCATTAATATATTTCGAGTATAGTGTTTTTTATTTCGATACGTTACCAAATCGGCATCGTACCATCCCCTACTCAAATAAAAATCCGCTACCTCCGGCACTTCTTCCAAATAGGTTTTCCCTTCTATTGCCGTACTTGTTGTCCATATTTGCATGTCCGACATTTGATGTACAACTCGGTATACTTTGTCCTTATAAGGGTTTGTACTATTGTAACTCTTTTCATCTTTTAAATACAACAATACCAGCAGCAGCACTCCCAAACTAATGGTCAATCCAGAAATATTCACTGCAGTGTTCAACCAATTCTTTTTTTGGTTTCGAAAAAATAGTTTAAACCAAGTTTTTAACATGTTTATTCAAACTTTAAATAGTTAATCAAATTAATTTTAGTGGCTTTATAAGCCTTTCCTCCTACTACTAGGATCACCAATATCACAAGGATTACGGGTGTAGCCAAATAAGGCCACCAAGGCATGTCAATGCGATAAACAAAATTATCGAGCCAGTTTTGCATAAAGTAATAGGCAATGGGGAGCATAATGAAAGAGGCAATTACAGTAACTTTGATAAAGGATTTTAGTAATTGGGTCATTATTTCTCTAACAGAAGCTCCGAGTGTTTTTCGAATGGCCACTTCTCTCAAACGCTGTTGTATATTCAAGGTGGCCAATGCAAACAACCCAAGTAATGCCATCAGAATTACGATTGAAGACAATACGAAAAACATCACTTGTTGTCTTTTGTATTTCTCATAGGTTTTTTCAAATTTCTTGTCCAAAAATTCGTAACTAAATGGATATTTATTGTCGATGTTCTCCTTCCAAAAACGCTCTATATCCGCAATAGTTTCCTCCATATTTGGCGTTGTTTTCAGTTTAAATTGTATGGAATGAATCCAATTTTTAGTGAACGGAAAGGTATTGGGATGCACAAAGAACATCGGATCAATTTTTTTATCGAGCCCGTCAAAGTGATAGTCTTTAACCACACCGACAACCGTCAGTTTACGATCATCGCCTTCGTCAATCCACCCTAAACTAACTCGCTTTCCTATCGGATCCTCTGCAATTCCTAAACGCTTTGCTGCAGTCTCATTTATCAATAAATTTTGAATGGTATCCGAAGCAAATTTTTCAGACAATTCACGCCCTTTAACCATGTTTAAGCCTGCAAATTGTACGTAATTAAAGTCAATACTATTAGCTCCGGCATTAAAGCCTTCCTCTTTGTATCGCAATGCAGTACCATTCATATTTCCTTCACCGGGAACTAACATACAGGTCGAGATATCAGCAACTCCAGGATGTGAAGCTAAGGCGGCTTTGATACGTTGGTATTTTTCATACTCATCATTGATATTAAAAACACTCACATCTATTATTTGCTCTTTTTGATAGCCCAAATCTTTAGTAATGATAAAACTCATTTGCTTATAAATAACGAGTACTCCAATTAAGAAGAACCCAGAAATTACAAACTGTAACCCTAGCATTGCATGGCGAAGGGTTCTACCTCGTCTACTTCGAGCGTAATTTCCCTTAAGTACTTCCACCGCTTTGAAGTTCGACAGATATATAGCTGGAATGCTTCCAATAAATACACTTAACACTAGGGTAATTACCCAAACGGTCAAGGCAATAGCTTCATCAAACAAGCTGAGTTCTTTTTGTAAGAAATCGTTCACATAAGGCAAGCTCAATTCCACCAAAACTAAGGCGATTAAAAAAGCGAGCATCCCTTGCACCAAGATTTCCCATACGTATTGGAACTGCAATTGAAGTTTGGAAAGTCCCAATGTTTTCTTCACTCCTACTTCCTTAGCTCTTTGACTCGATGCAGCTGTAGAGAGATTGATAAAGTTTACACATGAAATAACTATGAGCAGTACAGACAAGCCTAATAAGGTAATTAACAACTCGTAGTTTCCTTTTCCAGAAGGTCCGGCATAATCGGCAATGTGGTGCAAGCGAATATCAGCAAGACGTTCCAGACCCGTGGTCATAAAACCATAGCGCGATCGCCCTTCTTCGATACTCAACCCCATCTTATCCAATTCTGGTTTGATATTGCGTTCTAGGAGTACTCGGTCCATTTTTTTCTCCAGCTCATCAATAGCCGTTCCTGACTGGATTTTACAAAACAATTCGTTTTGATAATTTCCCCAGTGCTCTTCAAAAGGGGTAGCAAAAGGCACTAAAACCTCTGACTCATAATGATTTTTTGTCGGTGTTTTGTAGACACATGCGACGGTATATTGTTTCTCGTCCATGGTCAGCATTCTACCCACTGCCGATTCATTAGCAAACAAGGCGGTCGCTACCTTTTCGGAGATTGCGATGTGTTTTCGAGTCTTCGAAAAGTTATCGATGCTCCCCTCTAGGATGTCTAGCGGAAAAAAGTTAAAAAAATTCGGCTCGGTAAACGTGAGCTTTTCCGTAAAATAATGCTGTGTATTATTGCTGAGTACCCGTCCTCTATAAAAAGGAGAAATCATAATGGTTTCGAGTACTTCAGGAATATCTTTTTCATAGTATATCATTTGACCAGAAGTACTGGTATACCAAATCCCATTATCTGGTTTGATGTTCGCTACTCTATAAATATCGTCTTTATAGGGATTCCACTGATTGTATCGCTTTTCATCTGCCATATACAACAGTACTAATAGCAGCCCTGCCAATCCCAGGGTCAAGCCCAGAATATTAATAAAGGTATGTATTCCATTTTTTCTGCTGTTACGCATAAAAAGGGTGAGCCAAACTTTAAACATTTTATTCAAATTTTAAATGTGAAATTAAATCTACTTTTGTCGCCCTGTAGGCCTTAAACCCAACCACCATAATAACTAGGCATAGCAGTACCAAAGGACTGAGCATATAGGGCCAGATGGGCATGGATATTCTGTAGGCAAAATTGTCTAACCATTGATTGAGTCCCCAATAGGAAACGGGTATCAACACAGCAGTGGAAATGAGTACTACCTTGACAAAATTTAGCAATAAGTCAGCCATCAATTCACGTACAGAAGCTCCCAGTGTTTTTTTAATGGCCACTTCTTTTAAACGCTGTTGAATTACCAGAGACGAAAGTGCAAGCAAGCCCAGCAAAGAGACACTGATAATTATGATTGTCAAAACACTAAAAAACAATTGTTGTCTTTTATAGGTTTCAAATGTCTTTTTAAACTGCTGGTCTACAAAGCGATATTCAAATGGATACCCAGGCTCTAGCTCTTCTTGCCAAAACTTGGTAATCTCATCCAGTGCTAAGGGTACTTTAGTCAAATCAAGCTTAAAGTGCACGGCGTTAAGATTGTATTTTAACCAATCTATGCCAGAATAATGTAGGTAAAAAACGGGACGAATTTCACGTTCAAAACCTTCGAAATGATAGTCTTTTACCACTCCCTTTATGGTGAACTGTTTTCCAAAAACGGTTACCGTTTTACCGATTGGTGCTTGGATACCTAATTTAGAAATGGCGGTTTCATTCATAATTATACTTTCGGCTGTAAGCGCCGGAGTATTAGAACTAAAGGAATTCCCCTTTACAAACTGAATATCCAACATCTTAAAATGACCGTAATCAACAGTATTCATTTTGCAGTCCACCAAAGCATCTCGATATTCCACATTGTTGGAGTTGTCTTCATCTTTTCCTGGGGTTTCTAAACTAGAAGAAACACTAATGACATAAGGTTTCTTCTCGAATTCCGCTTTAGCCAGTTGATAGCGTTGCCATCTGTTTTCACCCTTTGCCATGGGTACCACTACTACTCCTTCACCAGAAAATCCGAGTTCTTTAGTATTCATAAAGTTGACCTGTGATTTTACAATCAGTGCGCCGATTAAGAAAAATCCTGCGAAGAATAATTGAACTGCAAGCATGGTATTTCGAAAAACCATAATACTCTTTGGGCTTCCTAATTTTCCTTTTAAGGCAGTAAGTGTTTCCATTCTTCCCAAAAATCCACTGAACAGGATTCCTACCAGTAAACTTATCAGCAAGGCAATTCCGACAATTTTAACAAATAGCATTCCTGTAATAACAGAGACGTTCAAACCAAAATAATCGTTGAACAGGGGTAAAACAAACTCAGCTGTTCCAAAAGCCACTACTACAGCAATGCCTATTTGTAGGGCTATTTCACCTGAGTACTGCAAGTAAAACCATTTTTTTGCCAAGCCCAATACTTTCTTAACGCCTACTTCTTTCGAGCGTTTTACGCCATTGGCAAAAGAAAGGTTGATAAAATTAATGGTAGATATCAGCAGTATGAGTAATGCTAAGGAAATACTAAGCATTAGAAATAAATAGTTCCCCTTCCCTTCTAAGGGACCTAAGTCACCTTTCCCATGAAGGCGATAGTCAGCCAATTTTTCTAAAAAGGGAACGGATCCGCTTCGTTCTAAATAAGCATCCAAAGAGATTCCTTCTTGCGTTGCTTCTTTTTGATAGTACTCATCTATAAATACTTGTAGTATTTTCTCTTCGACATTGGCAATCACTGCATCATCGGCTATTTTGTAATAGGTATACTGCGAGTAGGCTCCCCAATTATTGGCTTGATTTTTATTCACACTGTCCCATATCACCACCTGTGGTAAGGTTGTAGAGGCCTTTTGCTGCTTAAAAACTCCACTCACCACATACGTATCTTTTCCTATGCGCAGTGCTTTGCCTATAGGATTGCTTTTCTGGAACAGGTGTTCACTTACTTCCTCAGCAATAACAATGGAATTCTTGGTTGCGAATAACTCGTCTTTATTTCCCTTACGTATTGGATGTGGGAAAAATTCAAAAAAATTAGGTTGTGCATACAGTATTTTTTTTGAGAAAAAGCTACGCTCTCCTACCTGTAGCAAATCTTCCATATACCAAGACGGCATACTAAGCGCATCCGTTATTTCAGGGATGAGCTCCTTACACTTGGCCGCTTCTGGCTGCGTACTATCATCAAAAACCTGACCATCAGAAAAACGATGTCCCACTTTATAGATGTGATCTTTATGGGGATTCCAAGCATCGTACGCCACTTCGCTGTCATAATATGACAACCCGATCAGCAAACAGAGCAATCCCAAAGACAATCCACCTATATTAACAAGGGTACTCATCCAGTTTTTGATACTATTGCGATAAAATAATTTAAACCAAATTCCTATCATTTGAGCGCGTATTAATTACTGCACAAGAACATCAACTTCCTGCTTATTCGATGTCTCCGATACAATTTCACCATCTTTTAAAGTCACGATACGCGAAGAGAATTTTGCATCGTATGACGAGTGAGTAACCATAATAATGGTCGCTCCACTGCTGTGCAATTCTGTAAGTAGTTCCATTACATCATTTCCGCTCTTACTATCGAGATTCCCCGTTGGCTCATCCGCTAAAATTAATTTTGGATTCGTTACCAGTGCTCTAGCCACGGCAACGCGTTGTTGCTGTCCTCCTGACAATTGCAGTGGAAAGTGTTTTGCGCGATGGGCAATTCCGATACGCTCTAGGATTGCCTGTACACGCTCTTTTCTTTCCGAAGCTTTTACCTTGTTATAGATCAAAGGCAACTCGACATTTTCAAAAACCGTTAGCTCATCGATAAGATTAAAATTTTGAAACACAAACCCTATATTAGCTTTACGTACACCAGCGCGTTCTTTTTCGGTATAGCCAGCCACTTCCAATCCATCAAAGGAATAACTTCCTTCATCTGGTCCATCTAATAATCCTATGATGTTTAGTAACGTAGATTTACCACAACCGGAGGCTCCCATGATAGATACAAATTCTCCTTCTTTTACCGTCAAACTCAGGGAATTTAAGGCCGTTGTTTCTACTTCTTCTGTTCTGTAAGTTTTTACTAAATTCTCAATTGTAATCATCGTATGTTATTTTTTATTTCTTATTATCTTTAATTCAATAGTGGTGAGATTTGAGGCTCCCACTTGCTTTAACTTATTCTACTGTCTCTTTCTTTTCTTTAGGTTGCTGCTCCATCCAATAACATTGATAGGTTCCTTGTGCATTACTCCCTTTTATTTGCAGGCGATATTGCTCATTACTAATCACTGGAAGCACCAGAATTGCTGCACAACGACGGTCTACAACACCCGACTTCCACAAAGCTTTTCCTTTCGAATCCACGATCTCAAATACCAACTCCCCTCGTGTGAGTTTCGCATCGATAACCACACAAACCCGTTCGGTATGTATACTTGCCAATGAATGCGATTTATTCCCGGAAAAGTTACTGAACTTAGAAGTTATTTCCTGTTTGTCATTTCGGGGTCCTTCTGTAGTTAAAGAGCCCAAGGTACCACTTGCAATACACCCTAAAAACCAAGTAGTTAAAATAAACACTAATCTCATTGTCGCTATTATTTTTCGTTAATATTGAGTTGTTCCATATCCTTAAAATCATCATAACTAGAAGTAATTACCCGATCACCTTCTTCTAACCCGCTCAACACCTCATAGTAAAATGGGTTTTCTCTTCCAATTTTAATAGTTCTTTTTACAGCCTTGTTGTCAGCGTTTACAACAAATACCCATTTGCCATTGGTAGACTGATAAAACGGCCCCTTGGTAATCAGTAAAGCTTTGCTATTACTCGACAAGAATACCTTACTTTTTAAGCTCATTCCTCTTTTTAAGTTTGCAGGCATACTATCGTTTTTAAAACGCAGCTCCACTGTAAAGCGCCCATTCACAACTTCGGGATAAATTTTATGCAATTCAATATCATGCGGGGTGTTTTCCACAGCAACTTTCCCTTTAATTCCTTCTTCTAGCTTAGCAATATAATATTCATCTACTTTGGCTACCAATTTATAGCCATCCATCACAGCAATTTTCCCTACCGACTCTCCTTGATTGTAGTTTTGACCTAATACTGGATTAAATGAAGACAACAAACCACTAACAGGAGCTTTAACCGTAAAATTTTCTTTGTTCTTTCGCAACAAATCAAGACTTTTTTGCATGTTAGTTATCGAGCTATTTATGCGTTGTAATTGAACATTTCTACTTTTTTTACCTTCTGAAACAGATTGTTTTATAACACCGTTACGTTCTTTTTGGTAGATGAATTCTTGGTTGGATTTTTCATAGTCATTTTTAGCTACCACGCCTTTTTTATACAACTTACTATCTAATTGAAACTGACGTTCGGCATTTTTAAAATCGTTATCTATTTGTAATAATTGTTGATCGAGATTCAATTGTTGATTGGTAATATTTACACGAATATTTCTCAAATTATTTATCTGTTCAACTATTGCTGTTTCTTGAGTGAGGTAATTGAGTTCTGCCGATGGGTTGTATACCTTTAACATAGGTGCTCCCTTCTTAACCATTTGACCGCTTTCAACAAATACTTCAGCCACAGAACCACCCTGAATTACATTTACTAATACCGATGTTTTGGGCTCCACGGTACTGTTAAAAAGTATGACATCTTCAAATTCTCCCTGACTTACCGCTCGAATACTCACTTCATTGCGATCTAGATTTACTTGTTTTTTTCGCGTCAAATTCATCAATAAGATTCCAACAAGTACCACCGCGGGAATTCCATAAATAAGCATCTTTTTTGAGGATTTATTTTTAGGTTTCAACTGTTTGTCCATAATAGTTTTTTTGTGTTGCTTAGCTATATGCGACAAATGTGCCAACAAAAAAACAACGATTTAATTCATTAACAATCAATAGTTTAGATTGTTTCGAGTTTTGAAAAGTGTTCGTATTCGAACAATAATTTGTTCACTATCATACAATTATGTAATTATGTAGTATGAGAAAAAAAGAAGCTACCATATTAATAGTAGACGATGATGATGACATCCTGTTTTCAGCACGTATCAGTTTAAAAAAATACTTTACGGCCATCAACACCCTCAACAATCCTAAAAAAATTAGGGAATTCTTATTGAGCAATCCAGTAGATGTAGTATTGTTAGACATGAATTATCGAATAGGATTTGAAGATGGTAAAGAAGGATTGTATTGGCTTAAGCAAATAAAAGAGTTAAGTCCGTCAACAACTGTGGTACTCATGACTGCTTTCGGAAGTGTACATTTGGCTGTGGAAGCGATTAAGCAAGGAGCCACTGACTTTATTTTAAAACCTTGGAATACCGAAAAACTATATGCTGTGGTTAATGCCGGTGTTGAATTGGCAAGGTCTAAACGAAAAACACATCAACTACAACATATACAAGAAGTTAAAGACAAAGACTTCCATCATAAAACGGAACATATCATAGGACGAGCTCCTGCCATGGAATCGGCTATTAAGTTGGTTCATAAGGTCGCCCCCACCGATGCGACTATTTTAATTCTGGGTGAAAATGGAACTGGAAAATACGTATTTGCGAAAGAGATTCACTTAAAATCAAAGCGGAGTTCAAAACCTTTTATACATGTTGATTTAGGAGCGCTCAATGAAAACATCTTTGAAAGTGAATTATTTGGCTATGCCAAAGGAGCCTTTACAGATGCACATAAAGATACCATAGGACGATTTGAGTTGGCCGAAGGAGGTACCATCTTTCTCGATGAAATAGGAAATCTTCCGCTTCACCTTCAATCAAAACTGTTGACTGTGATTCAAAACAGAAAGGTTACTCGACTAGGAGAAGGAAAAGAACGGGCCATCGATGTTAGGATCATCTGTGCTACCAATGCTCCTATCCACGAAATGGTTAACAACCAAACGTTCCGACAAGATTTACTTTTTCGTATTAACACTATTGAACTAAACCTCCCAGCATTGCGAAATCGACAGGAAGACATTCCGTTGCTCGTCACTCATTTTTTGGAAAAACTAACAAAAAAATACCGCAAACCTATTGCTAAAGTTAGTAAAGAAGCCATGCAAACGCTTTTGAAATATCATTGGCCTGGAAATATCCGCGAAGTAGAACATATAATTGAGCGTGCTGTTATTATCAGTGATACAGAAATCATTCAAACAGAAGATCTCCATTTTTCATCACAACAACTACCCGATGCCAAACTGCAATCGCTTAACCTCGAGGAAACTGAAAAATTATTAATTCAAAAAGCGCTAGAAAAACACCAAGGCAACATTTCTCGTGCAGCTAAAGAACTCGGTTTAACCCGCGCGGCTCTGTATAGACGATTAGAAAAACATCAATTATAATGGGAACTAAACATTATATACAACTCACAATCCGACTACTACTGTTTTCAGTGAACTCCGTTGCTATCTACATGAGCATACGATACAATTACCTAATTAACAGCATTGTATTTGTATTGGTCCTTTTATTTCAAGCGTATCTCATTATTGATTATGTTAAAAATGTACTCCTTGAAGTAGAAAAGTCTATTGACTGTTTACTTCACAACGATTACTCAAATACCATTTCTTCAGCCAAAAGAAACGTTCCTCTCTACAACAAAACAGCACTCTTACAAGAAAAGTATAGAAAACAAAGTCTTAGAAAAAGTTCTGAAGAATTAATATTTGTCAATATTATTGAGAGTTTATCGATAGGTTTACTCATTTTAAGGAGAGATCGTAACCATACGATTGAAGTATTTCAGTTAAATAATGCTTTTATTAATTTTCTTCAGATTCCCAAAATGTACAAATGGTCTTTACTAAAAACAAGATTGGGTAAACTCAATGAATTTCTGGAAGAGTGGCGCGAATTTAAACATACCATTACCTTAAAAATTAACAAAAAAGAAGAAACATTTTTTATAAAATCGTCAATTACAACGACCAATTCATACGAGTACTGTGTTATCAGTTTGGAAACGATACAGCAGTTGATTGATAAAAAAGAGAAAGAAGCTTGGTACAAACTCATGAACGTAATGTCGCATGAAATTATCAATACCATTACTCCTATTAGTAGCTTGGCTGAAAACTTATACAGTATTTTACAAGATGATCCTGAGGATGAAGATACTGTTGAAGAACTCGCCCACGGCCTACAAGTAATAAAAAGACGATCGAGCCATTTGACCAGTTTTGTAGATACTTATAGGAAATTAGCCGAACTACCACTACCAGCGAAGGAACAAATTGATCTTAACCAACTGATAACAAACACCCTTTCGCTATTTCAAGGAGATTTTGAAAACAATGCTATCAAGGTAACCGTACAAATTCCTGATAATAGCACTGTCCTTGCCGATAAAAATCAATTGGAACAAGTGATTATAAATATTATTTCGAATTGTATCTATGCATTATCCGAAGTAAAAGAACCTCTAATTACAATTCAAATTGTTCATGAGCGTTACCGTACCCACATTCATATTACCGATAACGGTATCGGAATTTCAGAAGAAATTAAGGCCAATGTATTCGTACCCTATTTTACTACCAGGAAGGATGGTTCAGGTATTGGACTCACCTTAAGTAAGAGTATTATTGAGGCACATAACGGGAGTATCCATTTTGTTTCATCAAAGGGTAAAACAACATTTACATTGAGCCTATACACCTAACTACATTCATCCCATAATTTAAAAGCCTAGTTATCAAATGATACTTAGGCTTTTTTTATACAACATAGCTAGATTTTAAAAGGACGTCCTATACACCTAATAAAATCATACCATACTTATAGGTTACATCATACGACCTAATGGAATCGTGACGAGCAACCATTAAAACACTTACTATTAGTTCTATAAGAAAATCGAGCATATAGAAAAGAGCACTATAGCGTGCGGTCGTACCTTATAAATACGAAAGCCTGAGAATTGCGTATTTGAAAATAAACTGGGTATGTATCACGTATAACGAATTCTTACGAACGACCTACTCACTCAAACTTAGCCCTTAATTACCGAGGTTAGCAATATCCAGCTTTGAACATATGTACAGAAGATTACAACTGTAATCATAAAAGCAGGCCAGATCATATTACAGAAGTAAAATACATCCGGGGAGCTCTTGTTACAAATGTAAACAATACTAGTTGACAATTGTAATTTACATATGTAATCAGTACTAACACTTTAAATAATAGCGTGTAATCCGTTATATATCAACAAATTAGAGTCAAATATCTTTAAAAAGCAGCCATTTATAGAGCTAACTATCAGTATACTAGTTATTTATACCCAAAATGGGCTAATATAGCCTCTAAATAGCGTAATATTAGCTGATTATGGCTCATTTATAACATTTGTAAACGATTTATATGCATTTAAGGTGTTTATTTATAGCTATTTAGGGGAAAAACTGTTAGTTGTTAGCATTTAGGGTACATACACTCGTATTTATACTTTGTAAACTAGTTACAATTGTAATATTACAACGATGTTTACAAATGTTCCTTTTCCACCCTCCTATTTTGTAACTTTATTATCAAATTATCCTTTTTTACGACTGTAAACAGCTCGTTTTCTCCTTAGATAGCAGATATACATTTGTATATACCGACAAAATAAGGCGTATAGATAAAACTTATACTTGATACTTAACTTGTTGATTTACAAGATTCTATGATGTCTAACTTATTGAATAACTTCAAGTTATATATACTATTCATATAATATGATTTAAACTTGTATAATATCATAATTCTATTTACATTTGTATACGAAACCTTTAAATTACATTTGTGAATTCAGAAGCAATCATCTCTCGTCTTAAAGAAATAGTACGTTATTACAATTTAACATTGTCAACTTTTGCTGATAGTATTGATGTACAACGTTCAAGTATCTCTCACCTAATGTCTGGTCGTAACAAACCGAGTTTAGATTTCGTTTTGAAGATCATTGACAATTATCCGGACGTAGATTTGTACTGGTTGTTGAATGGAACGGGTAGTTTTCCTAAAACACAAGAAATTCAGCAAGCCCCTGCTCCTAGTCCTGAAGTAAAACCAATTGAAGAGCCTCCAGTAAAGACGGTAAGTAAAGAAGCTCCTTCACTCTTCTCGACTTTTGACGCCATAGGATCTAATGAAACGAAAACGCAAGAGGTTAACACAACTAAAAAATTAGTTAAAATAATCTTATTGTACGATGATGGAAGTTTTGAAGATTATAATAAATAATAAGGTTGTCTTAGCCCGATTTTTTCCGCAGAATTTCATTTGCAAACAAGCGTATTCGTAACTATCTACAGCATATTTTAAAATATGCTATTCTCAGCAACTTACTTTTGCTCGAGATCGCGCTGTTTCTGAATAAAAGTGCGCGCTTGCAACTCCCATATGGAATACAGCGCTTGTTCCACTCCTGTTGCAAGGAGATAGATGCCGATGTACGGTATTAGCTCCCCATATAGTTTCGTATCATTTTGGCTCACTGCGAAACATATAGTAAAGTACTCTAATTCTAGCTGACGCTAACTCAAGCTAGCACACTCTTAGGTTCAACTCTTAGATATTTTGAAGAAAAGTATTGTCTCTAAAATTACGATTCAATCAAGATCAGATTTCTATTCTTTGTCATGGTACACAAAGTTAACTGGGCACTTGCTCTTGCCTATACCCTTATTGTCGGGCTGCACGTACGTATGATGCGCTGATACTTGATTTTTGTAACCAACAGCCCCTGTTTTTTAAAATACGCTACTCTCAGGAAGCGATGCACTCAAGCTTTTCCCTTATTTTAAAAGATTAGAAGGCATAGTACTAATGCAAGCTGAATCAATTTTCTTTCAATAAAAAAACCTCTTAAAACGCAAAAAAACACCCTATTTTGGATAGCGTATTTTCAAATTATCATGTGTGTGGCTACAACGATGCTACATTTTTTCTATGCTGACAGAATATACTGGCTAATCTTTGTTTTTGCTAGCTCCATCACCTACAATACCCACAGTTAATAACTAAGCATATGGCTATAGTATGTTCCATGGGATTTATAATTGTAATACACTATAAACCATTAAAAACAAATAGATTATGTTAAAAATATTACATAAATAACTAGCCCTATTACAATTGAAAGCTCTGTGCGCTGGGACACGATTGGCCCTTAGTTTTTTATTATCTTAATTTACTACGAAACATTTGGTAGAATAGTTAGATTCTAGCTGTCACTATCTCTAGGGAGTTCTCAATTACTCTGAAACATCCGCTGATTTATGGAAGAGTTTTTGCCATGCCTGCTAAGATCAATTATTGATATACCTCATAGTTGATTCCGTGAAGCTTTATTTGCTCCTGTGAATACGCTCATTGTAGACTAGTACGTCGCTATGGCCCGGCACTACTTGATTTTTGCGACCTACGCCCCATCTATTTGTAAATACGCTACTCTCAAGAAGTGTTCTTCGTGTAGAATACTCTTATTTTAACAGATTAGAAGCTATGTTCTAAAATGAAGTTAACTCTAATTTTTTCCAATAAAATAGTCTCTTAAAACGTACAAAAACACCCAGTTTTGGATGGGGTATTTTGAAATTCTCGTCTATTGTGCCCTATATCGCCCAAAAGTGGTTACAACGATTCTGAATTTTTCCATTCTGAAAGAAAATACAGGCTAATATTGGTTTTTACAGGCTTGTATCACCAAGAACACCTACGCTATGAACTAAGCTTATAGTTAAAATCTTTTCCATGGAATTTATAATTGTAACACGAATTAATTAACTGAAAACAAATAAGTTATGCGATAAATGTTACATAAATAATCAGATATATTACAATTGAAAACAATAGTTATCTCTTTATAATTGGGTTTACAATGATCACATGCGAATTTTACATCGGTTTTCCTATGAATTCTCTTTAAGTATACTTACAGAATTGCGGAAATTCCTAGTCGAAGCTAGCTACCTACAGTGTTTAATAAGTTGGGCTTGAAATTTTTACATTTTATTTGGGTCCAAAATGAAAACGCACTCTCCTATTATGATGTGATGTCCAGAATTATGACAATTTATCTAATTTTCAGCTTTGATGAAAATCGCGTATTCTGTATAACTCCACAGATTGTTTTCAAATACGCGATTCTCAGAGAGGTTGAATTTTATCAATTTTTGCTTATTTGTAAATATTGCACCTGAGAATTTTACAATCAACCAAAAAAAGAACGATCATTGTCTTTGTTATTTACTGCTATTAAAAATCAGTACTTGCTTATCCAAGATTTTAGCTTAGTAAAATTGATTCTGAATACATAAAATTGTTCTTGATCTAACAACAGCTCCAGAATTTTTTGACTCGTAAGTTATTTTAGTATGAAGGCAAAAAAAAAGAGAGACCGAAGTCTCTCCTACATACACATTATAAAAAATCAGTGGATTACTTACCAAAAGTATAAGTAATACCAAAGTTGATTCCGAATGAAGAATACGGTACTTTTTGCGATAATTGTTTCGCACCATTTTGATCAGCACCTAAAGGTAACTCATCAACGTACTCGATATTTTGATTAAAGATTGGCGCTAATGGGTTGTTCGTCGCAGCCATAATTTGACGTACTTGATCAACACTTAATGAAGCACCATTTTGTCTGATGATTGCAGAAAATTGAGACATTTCAGAAGTATCTCTTGTTACACTGATTCCCATGTATTCTGCTTCTACGAAAAAGGCAACATTTTTACTAAGGTCGTACTTATAACCAATAGCTGCGATTGCTCCCAAAGGTAATCTACCTCTGTAATCGTGTACAAAGTCAATATCTAAGGTAGTAGCGATAGGCACTCCTGGTAAAGTGTTTGCTGGCAAAGTAATTCCTTTGATACTTCCTAAAGCTTCTGTTCTACCTCCAACTTTTACTAAAGCTCCAACACGACCGTAGAAATTGTTTGTGAATTTATAAACTACAGATGCAGAAGCTCCGTAAGCTCTACCTCTTGCTTTGATATCTACTAAAGGCTGGTTAGGTAAATCAACGAATACTGATGTTTGATCTTCTCCGTGTAAATATCCCAATCCAACTTCCACACCAAATGAATTGTTGAAAAAATATCCACCTCTTAATTGAGTATGTATCCCTTCTCCATAACTTCCATAGGTATTTTCAATTCCGTTTGCAGTAGTTTTAGTTCCAAAACGCACTCCTGCACTTGGTATAGAATATCCACCACTTGCTGAAATGTAAAACTGTGCATGTGCACTTACTGCTACTAAGAACATAGCAATCAATAAAATACTTTTTTTCATATTTAACTATAGTTTTTTAATTTTCGAAGGTGGCAAACGTAACAAAATTTGAATTAATATTTAAGTTTTTTTAACGTTATTTATACTTACTTTTGCATTACTTATACTAGTATAATTTCACAGATTTTGATTATATATGAACGGAAACATCTTAGCTTCTGACATTCAAAACTTTATCGAAAAACACCTAAAATCAGACATCAATTCCCTTATTTTAAAGGGAAGTCCCTTTCAAGATGTCTCGATTCAGGAATTGGCAAATCAGATCATCGCCAAAGAAAAGTCTGAAAAAAAAATGCCGACGTGGTTTGGTACAACCAACATCTATTACCCACCAAAAATTAGTATTGAACAATGTTCTTCAGAGATTACTGCCTCCTATAAAGCGCAGTTAGTTGAAGGAACTTCCTTGATCGATTTAACTGGAGGGTTTGGTGTTGACGTTCACTTTTTTGCAAAGAAGTTTCAGCGTGTAGTTCACTGTGAAATTAACGAAGCACTTTCCGCAACGGTTGCTCATAACAACAAGATTTTAAAAAATACAGGAGTAACCTGTTTTGCTGGTGATGGCTTAGAATTTCTGAAAAATTCGGTTGAGAATTTCGATGTCATATATATTGACCCGTCCCGAAGACACGATGTTAAAGGAAAGGTGTTTTTATTAAAAGACTGCTTGCCTAATGTGCCAGAAAATTTAGATTTTCTTTTTGAAAAGGCAGCTACTATAGTACTGAAAAACTCCCCTTTACTGGATATTCAGTCCTGTAGTAATGAATTAAAGTTTATCAAGGAAATTCACGTTGTCGCCCTTAAAAGTGAGGTGAAGGAATTGTTGTTTATATTAGAAAAAAACTACACCGGTCCGGTGTCAGTTAAAACAGTAAATTTGGACGTTACTCCAGAACAGCACTTCGATTTTACTTTAGGCGCATCCCCTATTGTTGAGTATTCAGCACCCAAGCAGTTTCTGTATGAACCCAATGCCGCAGTCTTAAAATCGGGAGGTTTCCAAGAGGTCGCTGCTCAATACAAACTCAGTAAATTGCACAAGCATTCCCACTTGTATACTTCTGAAGAGTTGATCGCTCATTTTCCAGGTCGAACTTTTGAAGTCGAAGAGTGCTTTAAGTACAATAAGAAATTGGTCAAAAAGCAATTTCCAGAAAAGAAGGCCAACATAGCTATTCGAAATTTTCCCAAATCTGTTGCCCAACTGCGGAAAGAAACACAAATAAAAGACGGTGGTGACATCTATGCATTTTTTACCACTAATGTCGAAAATGAAAAAATTAGCATTCGCTGCAAAAAAATCCTTTTGTAAAAATATTCTTTGGATTTAGACGTTCTATATATGATAAGTGTCTATATCTAGATGTGTTTTTATTAGGGGAAATAATAACAAAACATGTCTGAAATCCTTGGGAACTGCCAATCCCAAGGATTTTCACTTTTTTATAGATTTATTAAGGTTCCTGACGCTAATTCTTTCGGAGCTTTTCCTTGTTCAAACAATCTGGCTGAAAGCTCTCCTTCCAAAGAAATTTCATCTCCTTGAACGCGTAGCCAACTTCCTTCTCGCAATCCTAACACCGCGGTACTGTTAAAAACGTGGTACTCTTTAATTCTCGTTTCTCTCGTTTCTCCCATGTGTGTCGAACCTCGATCCGGATCCAAATAATGAGCATTGATATTAAATGGAATCATTGCCAACGTATTAAAACTAGGCGGATAAACTATAGGCATATCATTTGTGTTCATCATAGTAACACCGCAGATATTACTTCCTGCACTCGTCCCCAAGTAAGGAGTTCCTCCGAGCAATGCTTCTTGCAAAACCTCAATCAAATCGTGTTGGTATAATTGGTTTACCAACTCAAAGGTATTTCCTCCACCTGTAAAAATTCCTTCCGCTTCAGCGACTGCAACTTTTGGATCTTCGAAACTGTGAATTCCTTTTACTGTGATGCCAATTTTTGAAAAAGCCTCAGCTGCTTTGGAAGTATAATCTTCGTAGCTTATGCCCCCAGGACGAGCAAATGGAATAAAAATCAGGGTCGACACCCCCGCGAAATGCGTTTTCAACGTAGGCAATATATATTCTAAATATCCAGAACCATGCACTGTGGAAGTGCTGGCCACTATTAAATTCTTCATGTGATTAAATTTATTCAAATCTAATTATTTTCTATTTTTGGAAAAATTTTTCTCTATGAAATCTGTTATGAAAAAATACCTTGTTTGCTGCCTTATTTTGATAGGCATCGCCGCTTGTTCAACGAGAGACCACAGAGAACTTCCTAATGACATACTAACGGACAAAACCCTGATAGGGAACTGGAAATTAGACAACTACAAAGTTTCAGGTGTTACCAAAGGGTATTATAGAGGTTTTCAGTTTGAAGGTACAGTCAGTTCATTTGGTAAAAACTACCAAATGTTTTTTACCTTTCATCACGATCATCGCCTCGAATTAAAAGGAAGGTTTACCATGGTGACCACGTCTACCACCAACAATATCACCCAAAAACTAGAACGTGATGTACAAATTATCAACGGATTTAGCAATCAGGCAACATGGGAAATTCAAAGCAATTCTATTTATATACACAGTAAAGAAGGAATTTATGAAATTCCATATACCCTACATGAATCGGGCGAAGTTGAATTGAATTTTCCGATACACCAAATCAATGATGTCAATCATATAGAAGTGCGAACACAGGGTATACAAACCGTTGAACTCGTTAAAATAGACGCGTATTGAGTTTAACATAAATTTAGAAATTTCTTGACGCTAAATTTCATCAGAACATTGTTACTTTGTTTAACACAATCAATTCGGGGACTTTAGCAGGGTTGTAAAGATTGAGATCTTCCCCAGATTCCGCTACCATGACCAGGGCTATTTCCAATAATTTAAAAAGATTTTTGTATCTTATAAAGACTAAAATTTGACCATGAAACATACTTTACTTTGCTTTTTTTTATTTTTGATAACCAGTATCACTACTGCTCAGGAGAAGAGAATTTCTATTTATGGAACTGTGTCAGATAGCGATGGTATTTTAGCCAATGTACACGTTGTTAACACCACTTCAAATATTGCTACATTTACCAATGATGAAGGGCAGTTTAAAATTCCAGCAAAACCTAACGACACCTTATTGTTTTCTTTTGTGGGATATACTACCTTAACCGTAACAGTAGAGAAGACATTTTTAGGAATCGATGAAAATAAATTCATCCTTGTTAAAACTAATTTGCCCCTGGAAGAAGTAGAAATTAGCAGGCATAATTTAAAGGGGAATCTCCAAAGTGATTTACGACAAACACCACAAGACAAAAAAGCCGAAGCTTTACAAGCGACGATGGATTTTTCAAATATTGATATGTCAGCTCCACTAAATCCTGATGAAATTGATCAAAAAGTGAAGCCTCCTGTTGTAAAGTCAGATCCTACTACATGGTTTGAAGGTGCTGGAATAAGTATTGGTGTTCCTTTTGGTAATTCTTCAAAACTTCGTGAACTTAGAAAAGATTTGGAACTGCGCCAAGGAATGCCTAAAGATTTACTTTCTCGTTTTGGAGAAAAGTTTTTTTTCAGAGACTTAAAAATTCCGGTTGACAACTATTACAACTTCCTAGAATACTGTAATCCACTGGGAATAGAAAAGTTATACAAGCAAAAAGAATACATTGCCATCCTCTCCATTTTGAGTAAAGAAGCGGAAGGCTACCTAAAATTGCAAACTAAAAATGGGCAAGAGTAAACTATGTATCGCGCTGCTGCTCTTATGCGGTCTTGCTTGTCACGGGCAAGCTGAGCGCAAATTCATGTATGCAGCTGTTAAAGATAAAATTGGTCCCGTTGCCGATGCCCATATCATCAATTTAAAAACAGGAATCGGTACCTTTACCAATGTCGATGGAGCTTTTCGAATTAAAGTTCAAGTGAATGACAGCTTACGAATAAGTAATGTCGGTTACAAAACTGTATTTTTAGTGGTAGCTCCTGAAGATTTTGGAATCCATGAAAAAGAGATTCAACTACATAAAGAGAGTATTACCCTCGATGAAGTAGACTTAAACAAAACTGATTTGGTCGGGCATTTACTTGCCGATAGTAAACGCATCAAAAAATCGAATGAGGTGAATGCCATTAGCTTAAAGCTACCTTATGCAGGAACGAAACAAATGACCAAAGCTGAAAAAGAATTACACACCGCTTCGGCCATGTCTTTTGCTTTAAACGGAGGGTTGTCGTTTGACCCTATACTAAACTGGATGTCAGGACGTACCAAAATGCTAAAGAAATTAAAAGCGATTGAAGATTTAGAAATTAAAATCAATTATCTCCGTGAAATCTATACCGATTATATAGTCATGGACTTAGAGATTAACCGAGATGATTTGGATCGTTTTCTCTATTATACAGAGGCGCAACCCGAATTCAACGCAAAATTCAGAGCAGGTAAGATGGCCATGATTCCGTATTTCAAAACAACTTCAGATTTGTTTAAAAATTTGAATCCTACCCAATACACGAACGATAGTATTAAAAAATAAATATCAAACACAGCCTAGCTACTATGAAAAAAATTGGTTTACTGATTTTACTTTCTTTTAGTTTCTTTTCTTTTACGCTGCACAAGTACTATATAGCATTGACAGAAATTGAATACGTGCCCAAGGAAGAGAGTGTACAAATGATCATGAATACCTTTATGGATGATATTGAAGTTGCCATTCAAACGGAATTTGGTAAAGAGTTAAAACTTACTACGGCACAAGAGCTTCCTGAAGCCAATGCTGTTATTTATGCCTATTTACAAAATCACTTTAAGGTCACCCTCAATGGTACTCCAGTATCCTATCGTTTTTTAGGTAAGGAAACTGAAGGTACAATCGTCTATTTTTATTTGGAAATCAAAAACATAAAATCTCTGAACAGGATTGAAATTCAAAACGATATGCTCGTAAAAAACTTCCCTGATCAACAGAATCTGATAAAAGTTAAAATAGGTAGTAAGCGTAAAAGCTTATTCCTAAATAAAAAAAATTATAAAGGTTTGTTAAAGTTTTAATAAATCACGCTCTTAACAGGGAATATTTCACTAATTTCCCGATTATTTATAAACCAAATTTTAAGCAGGAAATGAAAAAATACACAACGCTATTCTTTTCGGCCCTATTTGTCTCAGCATCGATGTTTGCTCAAGATGCTCCAAAAAAAGGACCGCAAAAAGGTCATACTGACCAGAATAAGTTTAGACAACTTAAAGATGTATTGGCGACCCCGAATGATCAACGTACGGCATCTGGTGCTCCAGGTCATGCCTATACGCAACAAAAAGTTGATTATGTAATGGATCTTCGATTAGATGAAGCCAACAACAAACTATACGGTGACGAAATGATTACCTATCACAATAATTCTAAAGATGCTTTGGAATATTTATGGGTACAGTTAGACCAAAATATGCGTGCACCAGATTCTCAAACACCATTAGCAGCGTCTAAAGGTGTAGGTGGATTTAACACTCCTGGGCGTTTTATCAACGAGAATATGTCAAAACCAAAAGATTTTGGTTACAAAATTGAAGCGGTAAAATACGCTGATGGTCGTGACTTAGCGCACACGATCAACAAAACTATGATGCGTATTAACCTTCCGAAACCATTAGCTCCGGGAGAAACTTTTAAGTTTCGTATCAAGTGGAACTACCTGATTAACAACTCTGTTGAAGACGGTGGACGTTCTGGTTTTGAGCAATTTCCTGACGGTAATAAAAACTACACCATTGCACAATTCTTTCCGAGATTAGCAGTGTATAACAATGTTGAAGGATGGCAAAACATGCAATTTTGGGGACGTAGTGAATGGGCATTAGAGTTCGGTGACTACGACGTAAAATTGACAGTTCCTGCGGATCACATTGTCGACGCAACCGGAGACTTACAAAACGAAAAAGAAGTACTTACCAAAGAGCAACGCAAGCGAATGAGTAAGGCGAGAAAATCGTTTACAAACCCAGTATTCATCGTTACTCAAGAAGAAGCTGAGGCCAACGAAAAAGAAGGAACTAACAAAACAAAAACATGGCACTTTAAAGCTAAAAATGTACGTGATTACGCATTCGCGTCATCTAGAAAATACATCTGGGATGCTATGGCTGTAAACATTAACGGTAAAACGGTAATGGCTGTTTCTCTTTATCCAAAAGAAGGAAATCCTTTATGGGAAGAGCACTCAACTCGCGTAGTAGCAAACACCTTAGAAGAATATTCTAAATTAACTTTTGATTACCCGTACTCTAAGGCAATCTCTGTACACGCCAAAGATCAAGGAATGGAATATCCAATGATCTGTTTTAACTACGGTCGTCCTAATCCTGATGGAACCTATTCTGACCGTGTTAAAAACGGAATGATCGGAGTAATCACACACGAGGTTGGTCATAACTTCTTCCCTATGATTGTAAACTCTGACGAGCGTCAGTGGACTTGGATGGATGAAGGATTGAACTCTTTTGTGGAAACCTTAGCAGAGTTAGACTACGATCCTAGCTTTAATACTGGAAATTTACCAAAAGATATCGTTCGTTATATGAGCTTAGATCAAGAGCGTTTATCTCCAATTATGTCACAAGGAGACTATGTTAAAAACTTCGGGCCTAACGCTTATACGAAGCCAGCTGCTGGATTGTATATGTTGAGACAAACAATTATGGGACCTGAGCTTTTTGATTACGCATTCAGAACTTACGCTAGACGTTGGATGTTTAAGCACCCTACCCCTGCTGACTTCTTTAGAACTATGGAAGACGCTTCAGGTATGGATTTAGACTGGTTCTGGAGAGGATGGTTCTACACTACTGATTATACGGATATCGGAATTAAAAAAGTAAAGCCTTTATTCTTAACAGACAAGCCAAACAAGAGAACGCAAGAATTACAAAAGCAATATCCTGGATACTTTGCTCGTTTAGGAAAGTTAATTTTCTTAACTGACAAAAAAGAAGACGCTAATGATAAAGATTTAGCTGAGTACATCCAAAAGTTACCTGCTGACAAAAAGGCAAATTTAAAGGCAATGCCTAAATTCATCTACCAAGTAGAATTCGAAAAACCAGGAGGATTAGTAATGCCAATCATCGTAGAGATTACCTATGCTGATGGAACTAAAAAACGCGAAACGTATCCTGCTGAAATCTGGAGAAAAGACGATACAAAAGCTTCTAAAGTATATACTTCAGAAAAAGAAATCACAAGCATCGTTGTAGATCCTGATTTAGAGACTGCGGATATCGATACTGCTAACAACAGCTGGCCTAAGAAAGAAGACAGCAAGTTTAGCAAGTTCAAGAAAAAATCAAAAAACTAAGACAATAACTCTATTGTTAACAAAACGTGGCCTAGGCCACGTTTTTTGTTTGGTAGCATACTTGAAAAAATAGTAATTTCGACTTTTAAATTAGGAGTGAATGAAAGTATGTATTGCCGAAAAGCCTAGTGTTGCCCGAGAAATAGCTAATATTTTGGGAGCCAATACCAAGCACGATGGATATTTTGAGGGAAATGGTTATGCCGTTACCTATACCTTTGGACATTTATGTACCTTGTTGGAACCAAAAGATTACAAACCTCATTGGAAAAGTTGGGATTTGAATAATCTTCCAATGCTTCCAGAACGCTTTAATACAAAAGTTTCCGGTGATAGCGGTATCCAAAAACAGTTCCGCATCGTTAAATCCTTGTTTGATAAAGCCGATGTGGTCATTAACTGTGGCGATGCCGGACAAGAGGGAGAACTTATCCAGCGCTGGGTAATCAATCAAGCAGAATACAAAGGAAAAGTTCAACGCTTGTGGATATCATCACTGACCGAAGAAGCTATTAAAGAAGGCTTTGAGAATTTAAAAAGTGATGAAGAATACAACAATCTCTTTTACGCCGGGTATTCACGTGCCATTGGAGATTGGTTACTAGGGCTCAATGCAACCCGATTGTATACTGTTAAGTACGGTAAAGACAAACAGGTACTCTCTATCGGACGGGTACAAACCCCTACGTTGGCCATGTTGGTTGCTCGCTATAAAGAAATACAACATTTTAAGCCCCAGCCCTACTGGGAATTGCAAACCAAATACAGAGACACCTTATTCTCTTGCGAAGAAGGGCGTTTCTTAAAAAAAGAAGAAGGAGAAATCTTCGCCAACAAGGTGAAAGAAGCTCCTTTTGAAATTGTTTCTGTCAGTAAAAAAAAGGGAAAAGAATATGCTCCTAAGCTTTTTGACCTTACTGGATTACAAGTTTATTGCAATAATAAATTTGGGTTTTCTGCAGATGAAACACTTAAAATAGTACAAAAACTATACGAAATGAAGGTCGTTACCTACCCTAGGGTAGATACCACATTTCTTCCCAACGATATTTATCCTAAAGTACCGGGAATTCTCAAAAACCTTACGGCCTATGCCTCCCTTACCGAACCATTACTCGGTAAGAAAATCAAGAAATCTTCAAAGGTTTTCAACGATAAAAAAGTAACGGATCACCACGCGATCATTCCTACTGGTGTTCAAATAAACTTACAGTACAACCAACAGCAAGTATACGACATTATTACCCGTCGTTTTATTGCGGTGTTTTATCCGGAGAGCGATATTGCCAATACTGCTGTAATTGGTAAAGCAGCTGATGTATCGTTTAAAACCACAGGAAAGGAAGTCCTGAGCAAAGGATGGCGTGTAGTTTATGAATACGGACAGGAAACTAAAAAGCAAGAAGGTGGCGTACTACCCACTTTTGAAAAAGGCGAACAAGGTCCGCATGAGCCATCATTTCTTGAAAAGGAAACCAAACCACCGAGGAATTATACAGAAGCTAGTTTGTTGAGAGCCATGGAAACCGCTGGAAAACAAGTTGATGATGATGAAATGCGAGAACTGATGAAAGAAAATGGGATTGGTAGACCGTCTACCCGAGCTAGCATCATAGAAACCTTGTTCAAGCGAAAATATATCGAACGTCAAAAAAAGTTGATCATCCCAACACAAACAGGAATTGATTTGATTGATATTATCGATAATGAATTGTTAAAATCTGCTGAGCTTACCGGGCTATGGGAAAAACGTTTAAAGGAAATTGAACGCGGTGATTACCACGCAGCAACTTTTATCAAACAAATGAAGCAAATGGTAGACACCTTAGTTTATGAGGTGCGTTCCAATACCTCTACCAAGAAAATATCGTACGAAGCGAGTATTCCTGTAAAAGCTCCAAAAAAGAAAGCTCCGAGCAAAAAGAAAGTAGTTGCCGGAAAAACCTGTCCGAAATGTAAAAAAGGAAGCTTACTAAAAGGGTCAGCGGCCTATGGTTGTTCGTCATATAAAGACGGCTGTGACTTTACCTTACCATTTGAATATTTGGGTAAAAAAATCTCTGACAACCAACTCATTCGCTTACTCGACAAAGGCTGTACCACGAATTTAAAAGGATGGAAAACAGAAGCCGGAAAAATTGAAGCACTCTTGCGTTTTAACGAAGATTACAGCTTAAAACTCGAACCGAAACAAGTGAGTAATGCGGCTAAAGCCACGACAGAAAGCAAGGAAAGTGATACACTCACCTGCCCTAAATGTAATACAGGAACTATTTTAAAAGGGAAATCAGCCTATGGCTGTTCAGCGTATAGTAAAGGTTGTAGCTATGTGGTTCCCTTTAGTAAGGTAAAGGAACTCGCCGCAGGAAAGGAGCTCAATAAAGCGACAGTTCGATCAATTTTACTCGATATAAAAATATAAACTTATAGCCTCGGAAGGCTATAAGTTCTTCTGCTAATAGTAAGTAAGATTTGAATTACAACGGTGATCTCCGATAAAATCAGGATTAACTTTACGAATATCACTTTTGATAGTAATCGTTTCGCTTACCATAATTGGTTTTCTGTACTGTCTTTTCAATCTCTCGTTTTTAATTGCTAATGGAAACGTTTTGTTTAATGACATTTCCACGGAACTTCGAATAAAAGATTCCTTCGTATCGAAAGTTGTCTGTGACTGGGTAGATTCATTCGCAGTATCCGAAGAATAACTCAACCTAATGTTCATTCCTTTCGTTCCCTTGAATTCACGGGTCCCCTCCTGATACAAACTATCGAGCTTAAACTCTTTTTTTGGCTTGCGTATCAGCGCTCCCAAAACCCTTTTTAATTGAACGGTATTCAAGTGAACACTCAATTCATCCATTGGATTATAGGCGTCTTTTGTTTGCAATTTATCAGCGGGCAATACGGGATTAGATTCAAAATAGATACTATCGCCTGCTATCATTCGAACGGTCCACCCCTTGATTGCCTTTAATTTTTCCAGTGCTCTTTTTTGTTTTGCCTTTTCTTTGACCGAATAATTGAGCTCAAGAGGTACTTTTTCTTTAAAATTTGTTGAATCTTCCTTCGTATTAAAATAATTGACTAAAAGAACATTATTGGTATCATAAGCAATGTCTAACAATTCAAATGTATGTACACTGTCCTTTTGAATCCACCTCCAATCACTCCTACTCATAAAGTTCGCTTTCATAGCGCTAAAAGTAGTTTTTACCTCACGCTTGACAGCAACAGTTTTTCGCATGCAAAACAGCACGGTATCCGACTTCTGATCATGAAACTTATGGTAATGTAATGCGCGTTTCTCCGCTTTGCCAGCAGTATCAGAAGTTCTGGAACAGGCCACTTGAAATAGCGCAAGGCTTGCCAACAAGACAGGGATAGACAATTTTTTCATGTATTCTCTTTTTCTTTTCACATCAGCAGTATGCTGAAGCCCTGCGAATTTATTGAATACAGCTTTAGGTTTTATTAATCTATGTTTAGAAATTTTTGCAATGTCCTGGAGCTTCAAGCTTGCTATTTAGGGCTCAAACTGCGAATTAATTTCCTAAATTTTTTATTGGTACTCGCCTTTAATTTTATCGCTACACGACGCTCTTCTCCTAAAACTTTGGTTGCCCAATACAATTGTTGACGCTTTTTTGCGACGACCAAAATTTTTGTTGCATTTTCTATATAGGGTACGGCCCTAAAATTTAAATCATCAACTACTCTAAACTCACTCCAGAAGGCATTTCGATCTTCGTACATAAAATAGACAGTAACCCAACCATAATCCTCTTTATCTTTTAGAACAACATCCCAATCTGAAAAATCGGTATCTACGAACCTGTCAATATTCACATAAGACATTTTTGTCAATGCTATATCTATAGATTCTTCTGGTTCTATATCTTTTGTCATCACTATTTTTTTCTGTACCGCAGGCATTTTATCTTTACTGATGTTGTCGCTCTTAGGGATAGCATATTCCGAGTCTTGAGCAAGCTGCCTACTGTAGTCTTTAGCAACATAACCTATGGTGTCTGAAGTTAATCCTGTGACTCGAATACCTCCCCCCACATGTATTTCGTAAAAATTCTCGTTGACAATAACAGAATCTTGTGCTAATACATCCCATTCTATTTGCCTAACACTGTCTAATACTCCGGTAAACAGATCGTTGTCTTTAATCTTATCTTTTGGAAACCCTAGATGCAACCTTCTGTCCTTCTTTGGAAATAGCTCCTGTCCTTCGCTAAAAACCTGGATTCTAAACACTCCTGAACTTTCTAATAGCTTACCAGAAGAAGTAACCGTCCTTAAATTCTGAAAAAATAATGCTTCAAATTCATAGTACTCCTCTAAACGAACGCTGATATTTTGATTTTCACTTACATCAAAATCCTCTCGATTAAAATAATAAACCGTTCCTTGCTTACCTCTAATCTCGGCAGTTTTCGCTGTTCCCAAATCAAATAGCTGCGGTTCATTATCATGAAAATCTGTAAATAAGTTGTGTATCGGAGTCTCCTCTCTTTTACAATGCACTAACAAAAGGGCCATCATAGCAACCCAGAGTAATTTTTCTTTCATAATTTATTTTTTAAGGTGAATGCCCATAAATCATGCCAATAAATAAGAAATCCTTGAAAATTTGTTTTTAGGTCTAAAATTCTCAGTGAAAGCACATCAGATAGCAACGGATAATGCGCGTTCTGAAAAGCTATGGCTAGCGAATCATTTTCTATCCCTTCTGAAATTACTGAAATCTATTTATCAATTGGTTAGCGTAAAAAAAAAGTTTACATTTGGCCTACATCAAACCCCTTATAAACATGAAAAGACTCCTAATTACCAGCCTCTTTGTGAGTATCTTAGCAGGCTGCAACTCCGGTAACGAGGAACGCACCTCCCGCCCAACAGACCATCAGCGAGAAGAGCGTAATACCAATCCAGACAAAACAGCGAGTTGGACTCCTGAACAGGCCGCTCGGCATCAGCAAATACTCACACGCTTAACACAAAAAGCAAAGGGCTTTACGCAAAACCGAGGTAAACTAACGAGCTATGCCGGAGGTAGTTTACAGGGTAAATGGACTAATCGAGGACCTAAAAATATGCCAGGTGCTTTTAAGTTCGCTGAAATGCTGGAAGGGACTGACATCCTGTACGGTGTTACACACAACCACTATGCAGGTGAATACAATTCCAAATCGTATATCTTTAAAGGGACCGTATACAACCCCAAAAAGGGAACTGGAGGAGACGATTTTGTATTGCTCACTGCTAACTGGCCCAACCGTTATGCCAATCTCTTCGCCTTTAACATAGGTACCAAAGTTAGATTAGTAGCGCATATTGAAAATGGTCCACTTTATTTTTCAGATGACCAGGGAATAAATTGGGTAAAATCTAATGGTTTACCGGCTGCAAATACGAGCTCCGCAATAAATCGCCAAGATAACCACGCTATATACGTCACCAACAACCAACGCGTATATGTTTCAACAGACTTCGGCCAGAATTTTAAAGAGTTAAAAAATTTCGGTAGTAATAAAGCCAGCTTTTTGTACACTCCACGTTACGCAAAGCAACCGAATGCGGCAACAGTGTACTTAGCACGCGCCGGTGCTTTTTATAAATTAAATGCTGCTAAAACGGACTTCGACCAACAAGGAACGTATACCGCAAACCACAATAGTAGTCAATTTAGTATCGGTGGAGATCGTCGCGCACTTTACGTTACGGCTCAAAAAAACTATTGGGTATCTACCGATGAAGGAGCGAACTGGACCGCTCGATATCCGAAAGGAAATTGGTATGGCGATCGTACAGGAAAAATGTCACCAGGAAAATTTTTAGCCATTCACCCAGAAAATCCATCTATTTCTATTGCGGGGTATGCACAACCTATACTGTCTACAGACCAACTAAAAACTACTAGTTCAACAACCACAGGTTGGGGACGCTATCAAAATGGAACCCATTTAAGTGCAGCCGATTACTACAATAGAATTCGCTTTAACTATCACCCTGATTTTCAATCGTCACATTTCTTTTACAACAGCTCTGGCGATTTGTTTTCAGCACGATGTTCGGATGGAGGGATTTTTATCTCGTATAAAGAGTGGAAAGATTTTCCTCCGGAAGGTACCGCCTTTGATAATAGTGGCTATGCCAATGCCCATTATATCAATATCAACGTACTAGGAACTGTTAACCCACTGATATACAGAGATAATATTTTTACTGGAGCCAACAACCCAAACCATATATACTACAGTACTCAAGATCAAGGAAGTGGTAGCGTTATCAATAGTAACCATACTGATGAGCTTATTGATTTCTACCAAAGTATTGGTGGTGATGGACCTCCCATTGACAGCTATGATGGTAAGCACGCTTGGCGTTGGCAACGTGAGGGAAAAAAAGTATGGGCTCCTGTTCCGGTGTATGCAACTGGAGGAGGTTTTCAATCTATTGGTAAAATCAACTCTCAATTCAACGACGCTCATACAGTTGAATTCTCTAAAAATGGCGTTATGGGCTGGGTACAAGCTTATATCGATCGCGAAGCTCCCGACCAACACATTTGGATGCTATCGCGTGATCTCAACAGAGCTAGTTGGAACGGTACTACCATGAGCAAACACAGCATTAGCAAAGGTGCCAATCACGTCGCAGCCCTCGCACAATCAGTGCAAAAGCCAAGCAGAATCTTTATGTTACAAGATGGAAAAGTATTTATTTCTGAAGATCGAGGGACTACTTTTGGGAATGGAATCGCCACTCCTTTTGCGCAAACCAACGAAGCCTGGGGTCGTGGAGATATGGGAAGTGGACTCGTACTTCCTACTGATGCGAATTGGATTTTATTTTGTGGTCCTAGTAACAATACTACCGGAAGTATCTTATCAAAAGATGGTGGTAAAACATGGAAGGATGTCACAGGCGAATTTCCTAGCGGTTTTGACGCACAAACATCGGGAATGGTAGCCAGCTCTGACGGAAGTTTCGTATTTGCAGGAACCGACATAGGTCCTTATGTTTTCGATGTTAAAAAAGAAAAGTGGTATTCACTTGCGGAAGGAATAGGCTTTTTTAATGCCATGGACGTAGATTATGTTTCGAGTAGTAATACCGTTCGTTTTGCCTCTTGGGGATCTGGTATATTAGACTTCAAAATAGATGCCAGTTCATTGAGTACTGAAAATGTAGCTGTGAATGATGCCAAAATTCAGTACTACCCTATCCCCGCTTCGAACAATATCAATATCGAATCAAAAATTGCTTTTAACAGTCCTGTTTCCTGCGCAATTTTTACCATTACTGGAGCTCGAGTAGTACAGCAAACACGGCTTGATTTTAAGGGACGACAAAAGGTGCAACTAGACGTGAGTCAGCTCGCCAACGGCCCCTACCTACTTCAGCTTAAGGATGAACAAGGAAATCGATACACTAAAAAAATTATTATTCAACACTAATAAAAAAAGCACGTTTTTAACAACGTGCTTTTTTTATTTTTCTTGATAAGGATCGTGTACTTATATCAACTAGAGAGAAGACTTTATTTACCACAACAGCATGAGTAGCTCGTACCTACGCTCCTATCTAAATAGTACTTCTCTACGCTTGACTTCCTGTATTTTGAACTACTGATCGAGATAATGGGCTATCAACTTATCTACATTCTTTATTGATTTCTGTATCCAATCTTCATAAATTTCTTGCTTCTCAGAAGCATTCAATTGCCATTCAACCCCTTCTTGTTTTGCTCTTGAAGTTACATCCTGTAAAATAATAGCCGCAGCCACGGAAATATTTAAGCTTTCCGTAAAGCCAACCATTGGGATTTTTAAAAATCCATCTGCTTCCTCTTTGATATAGTCAGAGATTCCTTCTTTCTCAACACCAAAAACAAAAGCGGACTTTTTAGTCACATCAAAATCAGGTAACAGACAAGAATCGTTATGAGGCGTCGTACCTATAATTTGATACCCTTTGGCTCTCAAATCAGCAATACAATGTGCTGTATTATTTGTCTGCTCGCGATAACGATGGATATCCAGCCATTTCTGACTTCCTTTCGCTACGTGTCTGGATACTTTATTGGTGTACCTATTTTCGATTGCATATATATCTTGAATACCAAATATATCACAAGTTCTCACCACTGCACTGGCATTATGAGCTTGGTAAATATCTTCAAGAACTACCGTAAAGTGCTTGGTTCGTTCTGCTAATACGTTTTGAAATAATGCTTTACGTTTGTCTGTAACATACCCTTCTAGGTACTTCAATAAATCCGGATTCATCATAACGCAAACATACTAATTTTTCCTATTTTAGTCCTTCGATAAACGGAATAGTCATGAAAAAACAATTAGTGGTTCTTACCGGTGCCGGGATGAGTGCTGAAAGTGGTATTAAAACATTTAGAGATGCCGATGGTTTGTGGGAAGGTCACGACATTTATGAGGTTGCAACCCCCGAGGGCTTTGCAAAAAATCCTGCATTGGTTTTGGATTTCTACAATCAACGACGCAGGCAACTACTAGAAGTAATGCCCAATTCCGGACATCAAAACTTGGTGCAACTAGAATCGAATTTCGACGTTCACATCGTTACTCAAAATGTGGATGATTTACACGAACGTGCTGGCAGCAGTTCCGTACTGCATTTACACGGTGAGCTACGAAAAGTTCGCAGTTCTATAGACGAACAACTCGTGTACTCCTGGGACCGAGATATTAGCATTGGAGATACCTGTGAAAAAGGGAGCCAGTTGCGTCCACATATCGTTTGGTTTGGTGAAGATGTACCACTTTTAAACAAGGCAGTAACCATGGTTGAAAAAGCAGATATCATTGCGGTTATTGGTACTTCTATGCAAGTATATCCTGCGGCGGGTTTAATCAACTATGCGAAACCCGATGCGCAACTCTTTTTTATAGATCCAAAACCCGCAATTAGCGAACGTGATTTTAACAATCTGAGCATAATCCGCGATACTGCGAGTTCTGGAACCCAAAAATTATTGGAAGTATTGGTTTAGGAGATCAAGGCCTCGAAATAGCGAAATAATTCGCCTTTAGAAATGGTTCCTCCTTTTTCTATGAGGTCAAAAACTTCTACATTTCGCTCTGTATGATATTTTTTTGACCCTTGTAATATTTCAACTTCAGGAGCCGTTGCATGCTGAAGTAGCCACTGATATCCCTCTTGTCCAGAAATATCGATATCCGGTTTATTCACCTGAACAACTATTCGCTTCATTTTGTCCTCATCGCAATAAAACAAATTCAACATATTCGCTGAAAAATGCTCTACATAGGCTGTACGAGTCAATACATCATCCCACACAACATCGCTAAAGACATTCATTTCCTCCTCTGCTACTTGAGGTTTTTCTTCTTTGATTTGATTCCATTCTTTTACATCGATACTTTGCGACGCGAGGAAACGCGCAAATTCTTCGTGTAAACTTTCAAATTGTTCTTTTGTTAACTGACGGTATTTCATAATAAAAAATAAGAGCAACCAAAGATAAGGTGATTGCTCTTAAACTCAAGGGGCTATTTTGCAAAAAACTATCGCATGACAGTTCCTGTGATGGCGCTTACAGGTCCTGCTCCCATGCTGTAGGTCACGTGATCATTTGCACTGTTCGATACGGCATGAGCCAATGGTTTTAAGGTAAAAGGTTTAGCACTATTGTCCGGGTCTGGTTCTACTGAGATTACGATAGTCGTTCCTCTTAAATCCGTTGGAAAAGACAATCCACTTGGGGCATTTTGAATATAATCTTCTCCTGGATAAGCGGGCCCATTCCCCATGCTTCCTTTAAATACTGAAGTAGCGGCGTTGTCATCTGCTTTTGCAGCATCTGTAAACGTCCCTGTACTCACGGGTGTTCCGTTCATCACTACCCAACCTTCGTACTTCCACCCCGCAGCTAAGCTTGGTAAATCCAACCCTTTTGCAACACTTCCTCCTGAAATGTCCAAAAACCAAACTCCACTGCGTTCATTGGTGTTATTTCCGTCCGTTGGAGTCGCTAAGATGTACTTCCCTTTAGCACTGCTAAAATCTGCAACGGTAGCAGCGCTTGAAACTGTAGCCGAATTATTTGAAAAATCACCTGCTAACAATTTCGTTGCCGATGGCGCTGGGTCCGAGTCATTCGCGGGTTCAATAGTCAAAACAAACTTACTAGCTACATCTAGTTGTGTTTTGTCTACTTGAAATGAAGTTCTCGACAGTTTACCTGCGTCATCTACCGTAAATACTCCTGTCGAAACAGGTGAACCATTTACAATTATCCATCCTTCGTATTTATAATTAGCTCCCAAGTTTTCCAATCCATTTATAGCAACGGTAAGATTTGAAGTGCTTGGTACATTTGTACTATCATCATCACTACATGCTGTAAAAACAGCTGTTGTTAAAGCCAAACAACCTAAAAGTAAATTTCTCATCGTTTTTTGTTTTATCGTTATACGACAAAGTTATTTTATGTTGTTCTTATTAAATGTTAGCTAGCTAACACTTAGGCTATTTTTTTTTAATAATCTCAGTTCTTTTCTAGTAAAATCAATGATATTCTCCTGTTTTAATTCATTCATCAACACGTTTAAAGTAGGTCGAGAAGTCCCGATTAAAGTAGCGATATCTTTTTGAGTATACGGGTGCTTGATTACGTGATCACCCGTCTCATCACACAGGTAACCGTAATCTTCACAAAGCTCATTGAAAAATTCTAACAAACGCGTGCGGGTATCTTTGTACAACAGCAGTTGTAACCTGCGTTCCAGCTTTTTAATTCGAAGTCCGATAAATTTGTATATTTTAAAACTTATCGAGGCATTTTCTCGCATAAGCTCGTATAAAGTGTATTTAGACACTGGGCAAATGGCCGTAGTATTGTCTATAGATTGTGCAAACTCGCTGCGCTTATCGACTCCTAAGATTGCCTTTTCTCCAAAAATTTCTCCTTTGGTGAGGATGGCCTTGATGATTTCATCTCCCTCTTCGGTATAATACCCAATTTTTACTTTGCCCTTATCAATCAAGTATATCTTATTGGCAGCGTCTTGTTCAAAATAGATATAATCTCGTTTCTTGTAACAGTTCAGCTGATGATCCTTTTTATAGGCCGGATACTTATGGGGGCATAAGATTTTAAACAAATTGATGTCTTCAAAATACCATAGTGCGCTCATACTGCAATGCTTTATAGGGTGTTACTTACGTAGTAAGTCTGAAAAATGCTATAAACATTACAAAAAAAAGCCTTGGAAAAACCAAGGCTTCTATTCGGTTGATTTACCGTATTTAAGCTTGCTGTTTTTTTATCAAATTCAATGCAGAGCCTTCTTTATACCAGGCTATCTGTCCTTCATTATACGTGTGATTTGCCACTATGGTATCTTTGCTACCATCAGCATGCAGTACTTCGATGGTTAAAGGTTTGCCCGGAGCAAATTCGTGCAAGTCGACAAAGTTAAAACGGTCGTCTTCTTGAATCAAATCATAATCGCTTTCCGTGGCAAAGGTCAAGCCCAACATTCCTTGTTTTTTTAGGTTTGTTTCGTGAATACGGGCAAAAGATTTTACCAAAACCGCGGCTACTCCCAAATGCCTAGGTTCCATAGCCGCATGTTCTCTCGATGAACCTTCTCCGTAATTGTGGTCACCTACAACAATCGTTTTTATTCCTTTTGCCTTATACGCACGTTGCGTTGCTGGCACTGCATCGTACGCTCCCGTCAATTGATTCTTGACAAAATTTGTCTTTTTATTAAAGGCATTCACAGCCCCTATCAAGCAGTTATTCGAAATATTGTCGAGATGACCTCTGTAACGCAACCATGGTCCTGCCATTGAAATATGATCGGTGGTACATTTACCAAAAGCTTTGATAAGTAATCTTGCATCGGTAATCTGGTCACCTATGGGTTCAAAAGGCGTCAACAATTCTAAACGCTCTGAATTTGGATCGACTACTACCTCTACATGGCTTCCGTCTTTTTCTGGAGCAATATATCCGCGTTCTTCTACTGCAAAACCGCGTTCTGGCAATTCCCATCCTTTGGGTTCCTCAAGCTTCACTTCTTCACCGCGATCGTTTATAAGGGTATCCGTTATAGGATTGAAGTCCAAACGTCCGGCAATGGCAATGGCTGCAACCATTTCAGGCGATGCCACAAAAGCATGTGTATTGGGATTACCATCGGCTCTCTTTGCAAAATTTCTATTAAAGGAATGAACGATACTATTTTTGGGAGCATTCTTAGGATCTTCATAACGTCCCCACTGCCCTATACAAGGTCCACAAGCATTGGTAAAGATCCTTGCATTTAACTTTTCAAAAACCTGTATAATACCATCGCGTTCCGCGGTAAATCGCACCTGTTCAGACCCGGGGTTAATTCCAAATTCCGCTTTTGTACTCAAGCCTTTGTCTATGGCTTGCTGTGCAATAGAAGCGGCTCTTGATAAATCTTCATACGAAGAGTTGGTACACGAACCTATAAGTCCCCACTCTACCTGCAATGGCCAATCGTTTGCTCTTGCTTTTTCGGTCATCGCACTTCCCGCTTCTGTCGATAAATCAGGAGTGAATGGCCCATTTAACAAGGGGCCCAAACTAGATAGATCAATTTCAATAACCTGATCAAAATAAGCTTCTGGATTTGCGTATACTTCAGGATCCGCTGTGAGGTATTCCTTAACAGCATTTGCTGCATCCGCTACATCCGATCTGTCTGTGGCACGCAAATAGCGCTCCATTGACGCGTCGTAACCAAAAGTGGAAGTCGTTGCTCCAATTTCAGCACCCATATTACAAATGGTTCCTTTTCCCGTACAAGACATTGCCAAAGCACCTGGCCCGAAATACTCTACAATAGCCCCAGTACCACCTTTGACAGTCAGAATTTCAGCTACTTTTAAAATTACATCTTTAGGAGCTGTCCATCCAGAAAGTGTTCCCGTTAGTTTTACACCAATTAATTTCGGAAATTTCAATTCCCATGGCATTCCAGCCATTACATCAACAGCATCTGCTCCTCCTACACCAATTGCAACCATACCAAGTCCTCCTGCATTTACTGTGTGTGAATCGGTCCCGATCATCATCCCGCCGGGAAAGGCATAATTTTCCAATACTACCTGATGAATAATTCCTGCACCGGGCTTCCAAAATCCAATACCGTACTTATTAGACACAGATTCCAAGAAATTAAACACCTCATTACTGTTGTTCAGTGCTGCTTGCAAGTCTTTGTCTGCTCCTAGTTTCGCCTGAATTAAATGATCACAGTGCACGGTAGTAGGCACAGCTACTTGCTGTTTACCTGCCTGCATAAATTGTAAGAGCGCCATTTGGGCAGTTGCATCTTGACACGCTATTCTGTCAGGTGCAAAATCTACGTAATCTTTTCCCCTCACATAGGGTTGGGTCGGTTGTCCATCCCACAGGTGTGCGTATAAAATTTTCTCAGCTAAGGTCAAGGGCTTACCAGTAAGTTTTCGTGCAAGGTCTACCTTTTCCACGACAGTACTGTAAACACTTTTAATCATTTCAATATCAAAAGCCATAAATTTTTCGTTTTCGTTACCCTACTAATTTACTAAAAAAAACATACTGAAATTCAAAAGCTTACCCTATCTATAACCAACCTAAATAAGATAGGTGTCACACAAAAAAAGCCCGAGTTTACACTCGGGCTTTTTTTAAAATATGTTGAAGTGAATTACATCACTAATTGCTTTTCAGAGGGTTTAAACTTCGTTAAAACGATACCATCAACAGCTGCTTCGTATTCTTCCATAGTTGGAGTTCTACCTAAAACAGTAGACAATACTACTACTGGTGTTGAAGACAATAACGATTCTCCTTTCTTCTCTCCAGTATCCTTTACAACTCTTCCTTGGAATAAACGCGTTGAAGTTGCCATTACAGTATCTCCTGGTTCTGCCTTCTCCTGGTTCCCCATACACAAGTTACATCCTGGTCGTTCTAAATACAACATGTTTTCGTACTTGGTACGTGCTAAGCCTTTAGGAGCATTATCGTCGAACTCAAATCCTGAGTATTTTTGTAATACTTCCCAGTCACCTTCAGCTTTTAACTCATCTACGATATTATAAGTTGGAGGAGCTACAACTAAAGGAGCATTGAACTCAACTTTTCCTTGTTGTGACTCGATATTTTTAAGCATCTGAGCTAAAATCTTCATATCTCCTTTGTGAACCATACACGATCCGATGAACCCTAAATCAACTTGCTTCGTTCCTCCGTAGTACGATAATGGACGAATAGTATCGTGAGTATAACGCTTAGAAACATCTTCGTTATTTACGTCTGGATCTGCAATCATAGGTTCTGCAATTTCATCGAGGTCTATCACTACATCCGCATAGTACTTAGCGTTTGCATCAGGACGTAAGGCTGGTTTTTCACCCGATTTAATTTCAGCAATTCTCTTGTTGGCTTTTTCAATCAAACCGTTGAGTACTTGCTTTTCGTTATCCATACCTTTATCAATCATGATTTGGATACGATCTCTAGCAATTTCTAAGGACTCGATTAAAGTGGCATCTTCAGAAATACAAATAGATGCTTTTGCTTTCATTTCAGCTGTCCAATCGGTAAAAGTAAACGCTTGGTCAGAAGTTAACGTTCCGATATGTACCTCAATGATACGTCCTTGGAATACGTTTTCACCTCCAAACTGCTTTAACATTTGTTGTTGTGTAGCGTGCACCACATCACGGAAATCCATAAAGCTTCTCATTGCTCCTTTAAAGGTTACTTTTACAGATTCCGGAATTGGCATAGTTGCTTCACCAGTTGCCAGTGCCAATGCTACTGTTCCTGAATCAGCTCCGAAAGCAACTCCTTTTGACATACGAGTATGCGAGTCTCCACCGATAATAACATCCCAATCATCAACAGCAATATCGTTTAATACTTTGTGAATCACATCGGTCATCGCGTGATAGTTTCCTTTAGGGTCACGTGCTGTAATTAAACCAAAATCATTCATAAACTTCATCAATCGCGGAATGTTCGCTTTTGACTTATCATCCCATACAGAGGCTGTGTGACATCCTGATTGGTATCCAGCATCTACAATCGGAGAAATAACCGTTGCGGCCATCATTTCTAACTCTTGAGAGGTCATCAAACCTGTAGTATCCTGAGATCCTACAATATTTACCTCTACGCGAACGTTTGAACCGGTATGTAATACTTTCCCTGGAGTAGTTCCTACGGCATTTTTATTGAAAATCTTTTCAACAGCCGTCAACCCTTGTCCTTCAATAGAGATCTCTTTTGACGGAGCATATACTTGAGGAACATCAATTCCTAAAGTTTTACAAGCAAAGGTTTGTAATTTTTTACCAAATACTACGGCATAAGAACCTCCAGCTTTGATAAACTCCATTTTTTGTGGTGTTAAGGCTGTTGAAATATCCTTCAACGCTACTCCACCACCGTATAATTTCTTTTCTTTTGTATTGATGGTAAATACGGTACCTGTTTCAACAGAGTACATCTGCTTTAAAACTGGTTCTCCATCCTCATCTAGAATAGTATTCCCGTTTTCGTCTTTTTGTTTTACCCAGTTTTTAAGGTCAATTCCAATTCCACCGGTAACCCCTACTGTCGTTAAAAAGATTGGGGCAATTCCGTTAGTTCCTGCAATAACTGGAGCAATGTTGATAAACGGTACGTAAGGGCTAGACGAAATTCCTGTCCATAAAGCCACGTTATTCACTCCTGACATTCTTGACGACCCTACTCCCATAGTTCCTTTCTCCGCAACTAACATCACGCGTTTCCCTGGGTGTTTTTCTTTTAAGGCCAACAATTCTTTCTGCATGTCTTTGTTGTGCTCAAAAATAGATTGACCGTGCAATTCGCGATCAGATCTCGAGTGAGCATCTGCTCCTGGTGATAATAAATCAGTAGAGATATCTCCAATTCCAGCAACATAGGTTACCACTTCAATTTCTTCCTCAATTTCAGGAAGTTCGGTAAAGAACTCAGCTTTTGCGTAACTTTCGATTAGTTCTTTTGCAATGGCACTACCGTTTTTGAAGGCATTCTCTAAACGCTCCGTATCTGCTTCGTATAAAAACACCTGAGTTTTTAATACTTTGGCCGCTTCAGCTGCAATGGCAGCATCATCACCTAAAGCCAAATCTAAAAGTACCTCGATAGAAGGACCTCCTTTCATATGAGATAACTGCTCGAAGGCAAAGGCTGTTGAAATTTCCTCTACTAGCGTTTCCCCTAAAATAATTTCTTTTAAAAACGCAGCTTTTACTACTGCAGCACTTGTTGTTCCCGGAAGTGTATTATAGATAAAGAAATTTAGAGAATCTTTGCGGTCTGGATGCTCTGTGTCTTTGATTTGAGCAATAATTTCACTTAATAATTCAGCGCCATCGATTGGTTTTGGATGAAGTCCTTGAAGTTTTCTCGCTTCAATTTCCTTCAAATAATCTACATACGTGTTCATAAATAGAAGTCTTTTCAGTGTTAAGTGGTCAGCCAATTGGACGATAGATCGTTCATCGCTCACCCTATTAATTGTAACAATATCTTTATTTCTCTAGCTTTTCACCAAGTACGCGATAAGCTATAGAGCACTCTCATTGCCATCGGTAGCTATCTAAGTTGATAATTACAGGGTTTAAAATACTCCTCAATACGCTTAGGCTAACTCATTCAATAGCTCGAGAGCTGTTAATTTTCGCAATGCAAAACTAAGGATTTTTGTTCGATTTTAAAAGATAAACAACAATACAGCGATATTACTAAATATAAAATAATCAAATCTTTTAAAAACAAGAAAAACATAATTTTTTAACTTTTAAATGTTAATTTTATACATTATTTACATTTCAAAAAAGCTATTTAGAATAGTTCTAAACATTATTGTACTAAAAATTGCTGGAGAATTGACAAAGGAAGGAAAAAAAAAAGCAGTTCTATAAGCCGGATTCTGTATCCTTAAAAAGGTTCTTATCATTTATCTAGTTTTGCAATTGCTCACAAAATCAATCTGCCTACCCCTTAGAATCGTGCGAGTAGCACTCGAGCTCTAATATACGTGGCATTGCACCGCATAGAGTTTACCTGGTTTCACTACAGCATTACCTGTACATTCTTTCTGTTGCACTTGTCCTCGGTTTACACCGGACGGATGTTATCCGCTATGCTTACTCTGTGGTGTCCGGACTTTCCTACTTACTACGAGAATAAGTCGATAAGATAGAACTGCTCAATATTGTCAATGACCCTTTCATAAAAAAACCCACTCAAAGATTGAGTGGGAAAATTGCTATGAAAAAGAAAAAGTATCTAGAACGTCTTCTAGATGGTGCAAATATATACATTTTTTTCATGTACAGAAAAAAATAATATAAATTTTACCTTAAAATTTATATTTCTTAATATGGATAAAAATTAGGAATAAAAAAACCCACTCAAAGATTGAGTGGGAAAATTGCTATGAAAAAGAAAAAGTGTCTAGAACGTCTCCTAGACACTGCAAATATACTCTTTTTTTCAACAGTACAAAAGTCTTTAAAAAACTTTAAGAGAACATATCTTTTACTTTCTCAAAAAATGATTTATCTGACTTTTGTGGATTTGGACTAAAGTTATCATCTTCCATCATTTGCTCAAAGAACTTACGTTGTTCCTTGGTCAACTCTTGAGGCGTCCAAACATTGATATGAATTAAGAAATCACCATTACCGTATCGTTCAATACTCGGTAATCCCTTTCCTTTCAAACGTAAAATCTTACCAGATTGCGTACCTGGTTCAATTTTGATTTTTACTTTTCCGGTTACGGTTTCAATTTCTTTTGAAACCCCTAATACCGCTTCTGAAAAGTTAATATACAGGTCGTAATGTACATTACTTCCTTCTCTTTTTAAGGTATCGTGAGGAACTTCTTCAATGAGTACTAATAAATCACCGGCTATCGAATTTTTACCCGGTGCCTCATTTCCTTTTCCTCCTACTTTTAACTGTACACCTTCTGTTACTCCTTCCGGAATATTAATAGGAACAGTTTCTTCTTTTACGATCATTCCTTGTGCATCAGCACCAGCAGGTTTTGAATCGAGCATTTCTCCAGCTCCCTGACAAGTACCACAGGTAGTTGCGGTTTGCATTCTACCTAAAATTGTATTTGTCACGCGCATTTGCTGTCCGGTTCCGTTACAAGTAGTACAGGTTTTATAGGTAACCCCATCTGCTTGTACTTTTCTTCGAACTTTAACTTTCTTCTCTACGCCATTAGCGATGTCTTCTAAGGTTAATTTCACACGGATACGTAGGTTACTTCCTTTAACGCGTGCCTGACGTTGACCACCGCCACCAAAACCTCCGAAGCCACCTCCAAAGGCACCTCCAAAAATATCTCCGAACTGGCTAAATATGTCGTCCATATTCATTCCGCCACCGCCAAAACCACCGTGACCACCTTCAAAAGCAGCATGACCATATTGATCGTAACGCGCCTTTTTGTTATCATCACTTAAGACTTCGTAGGCTTCCGCAGCGAGTTTAAACTTCTCCTCTGCTTCTTTATTATCTGGATTTTTGTCAGGATGGTATTTAATCGCCATTTTACGGTACGCCTTTTTTATTTCAGACGCAGTTGCCGACCTTGATAATCCTAGTATTTCGTAATAATCTTGTTTTGCCATAATTAATAATGATTATTCGCTATAACCCATTTGCACAACCGTTGGTGTAAAAGGGCTCCAACTCTATTCAACATGTTACGCCTGCCCTATTACTACTTTTGGATGGCGAATAATTTTATCTCCTAATTTGTATCCTTTTTCTACGCAGTCAATAATCTTACCTTTTAAGTCTTCTGTCGGTGCAGGGATTTGTGTAATTGCATCGTGAATTTCAGAATCAAAAGCGTCTCCCGCATTCACTTCAATTTCAGTAAGTCCTTTTTGAACCAAGGTATTTTTCAATTTAGAGCTGATCAATTCCATACCTTTAAACAATTCTGAATCTTCTGACTTCTTAATCTCTGCCAATCCTCTGTCAAAATCATCCATAATTGGCAGTAAAGCTGTCATTAATTCCTGACTTGCCGTTTTAAATAACTCAATACGCTCCTTCGAAGTGCGCTTTTTGTAGTTTTCAAACTCGGCAAACAGTCGTAAGTACTTGTCTTTTTCCGCTTGAATCAATTGTTCTGCTGTAGGTTCCTCTTTCTCCTCTACCTCTTTAGTTTCTTGATTTTCAGCCGCATCAACTTCTTGTTCTGCATTGTTAATTGCGTCTTTAATTTCGTCTTCTTTCGTATATTGGTCTTTACTCATTGTAAATCGATTCTTTTTTCTACGTTTCACTTACTACAAGAACACTGCCAATTCAGAATAAATGTCATTTTGACACCTCTCTAAAAAAACAATCCTCTACTAATATTTAACATTTTTATTTAGGTTTTAGATTTTTTTTAACAAATAAACTTGCTATTTTTAACACAATCAAAAACAATTACGTTTAATTATTTAACCCTACATTCTATTATGAAAAACAATTTTTTAAGCATTGCAGGTGCTACCGTATTGACAAAAGCACAACAAAAGAACGTTACAGGAGGAATTTCGTTTGGTGGTGGAAACCCTGACCTTTCGAAGTGTGGCTGTGACTGTGCTGCCAACGTTACTGGACCATTTTATTGTCATCAATTAATCGCTTGTCCACAAGTGTATACTTGTGATGACTCAGCAGAAATGTAATGCTTGTAAAATGAAAGAAAGCAGCTACGAGAGTAGCTGCTTTTTTTTGTTTTGAATTTGAAGCTTCGATTAATCGATACGTTCAATTTTGGCTCCAATAGCGCGTAAACGTCCTTCAATATTTTCGTACCCTCGATCGATTTGTTCGATGTTGTGGATAACACTCGTTCCTTTTGCTGACAAGGCTGCGATGAGTAACGAAATCCCCGCTCTAATATCTGGAGATGTCATTTTAGTCGCCTTGAGTTGACTTTGGAAATCATGTCCGATTACCGTAGCTCTATGCGGATCACATAAAATAACCTTTGCTCCCATATCAATCAATTTATCGACAAAGAACAAGCGGCTTTCAAACATTTTTTGATGAATTAATACCGTTCCTTTCGCTTGGGTAGCGACTACCAATACGATACTTAGCAAATCGGGAGTAAACCCTGGCCAAGGTGCATCGGCAACGGTCAATACAGATCCATCGATGTAGTTTTGAATTTCATAACTCTCTTGTGCTGGGATATAAATATCGTCTTCACGCTTTTCTAATTGGATTCCCAACTTTCCAAAAACATTAGGAATTTGACCTAAATCTTTCCAGCTAACATTTTTGATCGTCAGTTCAGAGCGCGTCATTGCCGCCATTCCAATCCAACTTCCAATCTCAATCATGTCAGGTAAAATTCGATGTTCACAACCTCCTAAGGCAGTTACTCCTTCTATGGTTAACAAATTAGACCCCACTCCTGAAATTTTAGCGCCCATACTATTCAACATTTTCGATAATTGTTGAATATACGGCTCGCAGGCAGCGTTGTAAATGGTCGTTGTTCCTTTTGCTAATACTGCAGCCATAATAATATTGGCTGTTCCTGTTACCGAAGCCTCATCGAGCAACATTTCAGTTCCCTGTAAACCGGTATCGGTTTCCACTCCGTAAAAGTATTCTTCCTTATTATAACGGAATGTTGCACCCAGATTAATAAATCCTTCAAAATGCGTATCCAAACGTCTTCTACCAATTTTATCTCCTCCTGGTCGTGGAATATACCCTTTTCCAAAACGAGCTAACAATGGACCTACAATCATGATTGACCCACGTAAAGAGCTTCCGTCTCTTTTAAATTCAGCACTTTCCAAATAAGCTAGGTTTAGCTCATCTGCTTGAAAGCTATAGCTATTCGGTGCTAACTTTTCTATTTTTACTCCGAGTTCACCGAGTATAAAAATCAACTTATTAACATCAATAATATCCGGAATATTATTGATTATCACCTTTTCAGGTGTTAGTAAAACGGCACAAATTACTTGTAATGCTTCGTTCTTTGCTCCTTGAGGCGTAATAGTCCCTTGAAGCTTATGTCCCCCTTCTATTTTAAATGATGCCATTTATTTTTTTCTGTTTTTCTTGTTAGTTTGTTTTGACTTTTGTCCTTGGGTGTTTCTCTTTCTCAACAAATTTTTACTATCTGCTAAATCCTCGGTGATATTTCTCATATCAATTTTTCCGTCAGAAAGTTCGTACAGGTGATCCAGAATAACTCCGTCCTCTACGGTATCCTTATTCCAGTTCAAGTAACATTTTTTCATGTGATTTGCAATGGTAAACACCAATGCTTCTTTCATATCACCTTCTTCCCAAGTCAAGGCCACATCAATCATCGTTTGGATGTTGGTTCCGTAAAAGCGATATTTTGAAGCGGATTTAGGATATTCCAATTTCGCTGGCTTTTCCGTAAGCTCTTCTTTAGAAGGTGTTTCATATGGTGAATCTACATCTAACTTAAAATCAGCCATGATGTGAAGTTGATCCCACAATTTGTGTTTAAAATCCGGCACATCTCTCAAATGGGGTTGTAAGTTCCCCATCACATCAATAATGGCTTTTGCCATGGTATTGCGTTCTTCTCTACTTTCTAATGCCACACAGTGGTTTACTAGTTTTTGAATATGCCTTCCATATTCAGGTATAATCAACCTCGTTCTTTCTGAATTATATTCTAAGTCAAACATAAGCTCTCTTTTAAAAGTTGTCAAAATGATGCAGCCCTATCGGATTAACCGATCACTTTCAATTTTGCAAACTGTAATAATAATTTCTTTTTACCGGCAGTTCCGAATTCGATTTCTGCCTTTTTATTGGGGCCTTTCCCCTCTAATCCAATCACCTTACCTGTCCCAAAACGATTGTGTTCCACCAAGTTTCCTACGGCGATCGTTCCGTCAAAAGTTCCAGCTTTCGGACTCAAACTTCCTACCTTTTTCAAATTTCCTTTATCAGGTGAAAAAGCGGGTTTTTCTTTTTTACTTAAAAATTCTTTTCGCTTCTTATGAATCGGCTTTTCAAAGCGTATTTTCTTCGGAGTATCGTCAAACAAACTCGCATCGATAAACCTGTTTGCGGCTGGTTCTGGAATTTTAGGAGCTAGGTACTCTAAAAACTCATCGTCAATCTCCTCTATAAATCTACTTGCCTCTCCATCGGTAAGTTTACCCCAGCGATACCTCGTTTGTGCATAGGTCAAATAGGCTACTTTTTCTGCACGCGTCAATGCCACGTAGAAAAGACGACGTTCTTCTTCCAATTCACTTCGGGTATTCATACTCATTGCCGAAGGAAACAAACTCTCTTCCAAACCAACGATGTACACATACGGATATTCCAAACCTTTTGACAGGTGAATGGTCATTAACGACACGCGAGGCGTATCGTCTTTTTCACTATCAAAATCCGTTGCCAGCGCCACATCTTCAAGAAATGCCGTCAATGAAGCGTCTTCTCCGGTTTCAATTTTGTCGGTGATAAAATCTTTAATACCGTTTAATAGCTCCTGTACGTTTTCGACCTTATTGATCCCCTCAGGTGTACCATCTTTTTGCAAATCACGTACTAGTTGAGTTTGCTTCACCACCAAATCGGCCACTTCAAAAGCATTTTTCTTCTGAGCTTCAATTTGTAAACGCTGCATCATCACCAAGAAATTCTCCAACTTGTTTTTGGTTCCTGAGTTAATTTTGATGTCTACCTTATCGAGGTTTCTTATGATATCAAAAATTGATTTCTTATAGTGATTGGCAGCTATGGTAAGCTTGTCAATGGTAGTAGCACCAATTCCCCTAGCAGGATAATTGATGATTCTCTTCAGGGCCTCTTCGTCGTTCGGATTGATTAGCAAACGCAAATACGAGAGTAAATCTTTAATTTCCTTGCGTTGATAAAACGAAATCCCTCCGTATATTTTATACTGAATATCTTTTTTCCTAAGAGCATCTTCAATGGCTCTCGACTGAGCATTGGTTCGATACAAGATAGCAAAATCATCATTTGTCAACTGATGATTCATTTGATTTTCCCATATAGACTGAGCCACAAAACGACCTTCTTCCCCGTCTGAAATAGAACGCATAACCTTGATTTTTTCACCACTGTCATTCGCCGTCCATACCTCTTTATCTAGCTTCGTTTTGTTTTTGTCAATTACGCTATTAGCAGCGCGTACTATATTGTCAGAGGAACGATAATTTTGTTCCAATTTAAAAGTCTTTACATCCGGATAATCGCGCTGAAAATTCAAGATGTTATTAATATTGGCACCACGGAAGCTATAGATACTTTGTGAATCATCACCTACCACGCAAATATTTTGAAATCTGTCGGCCAAAGCGCGAACAATAATGTACTGCGAGTGGTTGGTATCTTGGTACTCATCTACCATGATGTACCTAAAACGATCTTGATACTTTGCTAAAACCTCCGGAAAACGAGCGAGTAGCTCATTGGTTCTGAGTAGCAAATCGTCAAAATCCATGGCTCCTGATTTAAAACAACGATCTACGTATTCTTTGTAGATATCTCCCATTTTGGGTCTGCTTGCCTGCAAATCGGCCTCCTGTAAATCTGAATTATTGAAATAAGCACGTACGGTAATCAGACTGTTCTTAAACGAAGAAATCCTGCTCAAAACCTGTTTCGGTTTATAGCGATCCTTATCGAGTTTCAACTCTTTAATAATGGCCGTTATTAACCGAACGGCATCTTGGGTATCGTAAATTGTAAAATTAGAAGGATATCCCAACTTATCTGCTTCCGCTCTGAGAATTCTTGCAAACACTGAGTGAAAGGTTCCCATCCAAAGATTTTTGGCCTCACTGTGTCCAACTACATTTGCAATACGCTCCTTCATCTCGCGGGCTGCCTTGTTGGTAAAGGTCAGTGACAAGATGTTAAACGCATCTACTCCTTTTTGCATTAAATGAGCAATACGGTAGGTTAACACCCTCGTTTTTCCCGATCCTGCTCCTGCAATAATAATCATCGGTCCGTCTTTCTGTAAGACGGCAGCTCTCTGTGGTTCGTTAAGTTGCTCTAAATAAGTATCCAAAAAAAATAAATTGAAAGAATTTTAAAAATGGGAAATTAACCAATCTTTTATCGATTTTAAAATGTCTGTGCATTTTTTTATTCACAGTCTAAAAATACGTTAATATCCCCAAAGTTATCAGCCGATTCCTCATTTATTTTTGAGAAGACTTGTATCTTAGCATCTGAGTAATTTTTAACCCGATTATGAAGGAACAAATTTTAGAAGGAATCGCCTACGCCATCCCCTCGTTGGTTACAGGTGGGGTTGCCTATTATATTTTAAGTGCATTTATCGCCAACAATCAAAAAGAAAAACAGGTTCGATTAATGCTAGAGAAGCGCAAAGACAGTTTGCCTATACGATTACAGGCCTACGAACGAATGTTGCTGTTTAGCGATCGTATTAACCCGTTAAAATTATTAGTTCGCGTAAAGCCGATTGGCGATAATCCGCAGGAATACGCACGTTTGCTTACGGCCAATATAGAACAAGAATTAGAACATAATTTAGTGCAACAATTGTACATTTCTGACGAAAGTTGGAATGCCGTACTTACCGCCAAAATGGCCATTAGTGCTAAAATACGAAACGTGGCTGCCACTGCGAAAGACAGTAAGGAAATGCGCGAACAAATTATTCAGGACTACGGAAAAGAAACGCCTCCTAGTGAAACTGTAATTTCCTTTTTAAAGCAAGAAATAAAACAATTATTATAATAAAAAAAGCTCGGTATATACCGAGCTTTTTTATTCCGTCAACTATTCGAAATCGTTTATTTTTTTACCAATATTTTGTACTCCCACGGAGCTAATTCAAGTGTTACACTTCCTTTGCTCAACGCGTCACCTCCCATATAATCGGTGTATGCTCCTTCCAGTTCAACGAGCTGAGTAACGGGTACTTTTGATAAGTTAGCCAGGTAAATTACCTTGTCTCCTTCTTTTTCTCTGGCAAACATCAATACTTGATCTTCGCTTTTCAAACGTTCGTACTTAGCACTCATTTTCCCACCGTTTAAAGCTTTGTTCTGAGCTTTTAAAGTTCCTAATTTGGCCAAAACTTCCCATTGTTTTCCTTGAGTATGCGGAATTTCGTCCTTTTCGAAGAATTTTAATCGATGGTTTAAACCGTACTCTTGACCTGAATAGATCAACGGCATTCCTGGAATCACATAACTCATGGCCGTAAATGTTTCCCATGCTGGTCCCATACGCTCGTCAATAGTCCCATTCCACGAGTTTTCGTCGTGGTTGGTTACGAAATTCATCAAAATATCGTTGTGCTCATAGCGAGCCGTATCTTTACTATAGGCAGCATCCCAATCAGCAGCCGTATTTTTAGTCGCTGCAATATCATTCATGGCGTGGTGTCGGTCCCAAGCATATCCCATATCAAACAAACCGTCTTTTAACAACGCTGGTTCCCAAGCTTCTGCCAACATAAAAATGTCTTTCTTTGCTCGTAATTGTGGAATTGCCTCTTCCCAGAAAAACGTCGGAACTGATCCGGCTACATCACAACGAAATCCATCTACTCCCTCTTCTGTAATCCAATAACTCATATCAGCGATCATCGTTTTACGAAGCTCAGGATTGTCGTAGTTAAGATCTGCTACGTCCTGCCAACCTACTGGAGTTCCGTCTTCATTGAGAGGATCGGTAATTTCTCCCTTAGCGTTTTTAGTGTAAAAATCTGGATGGGTCGTAATCCAAGTATGATCCCACCCTGTATGGTTTGGTACCCAGTCTAAAATAACGTACATCCCTTGTTCGTGCGCTGTTGCCACAAGGGCTCTAAAATCGTCAATGGTTCCAAATTCTGGATTGATTTTTTTAAAGTCAGCAACTGCGTAATAACTCCCTAAATACTTTTCTCTTTCAGCTTCAGGAAAATCACTTGCAAATTTATCACCAGTGGCCTTTCGCTTCGCTTCGGAAATAGGAAACACTGGCATCAACCATATAATTTTAACTCCCAGTTCTTTTAATTTAGGGATGTCTTTTGTGAACGCTTTAAACGTCCCTTCTTTTGAGTACTGCCTAATGTTGGCCTCGTAAATCACTGCCGACTCCATCATTTCTGAAGTCACCTTAGGAGCGGTAATTTTCTTCGGTGTTTCCGTAGCAGTTTCGGTTGTTGCGACTTTCTTTTGCTCTTGTTTACAGGCCAAGCCTAGCATCGCTACCAAGAGTAACAACGTCGTTTTCTTCATGCTTAATTTGATTTTAGTATTTCTATTTGCTTTGTTCTTCTAGTAATAACAGCGTAAAGGGTGTTGCTATACTGACCTTCCCATCGGTCACCGTACTCAGGGTTCCAGAATACGCATCTCTAACCGAAGTCCCATCAGCAAATACTCCCTTTACCTCAATGGTTTTTTCTCCCTGAGGCAACCCTAAACCTACCACAACGCTGTCGTTTATTGTCGTAGTTTTAAGTCGACGGCTAAACACGTATGGAGTTGCTGTCAGCTGTTCGTGTTTTCCTGCGCCTATACTCGGGTGCTTGCTGCGAAAGCTTCCTAACTTTTGCCAATGTGCAGCAATTTCTTGTAATTCTCTTTCTTCCATTTGTTGCCAAGGCATCAATGAACGTAAGTTCGCATCTCCTTCCGCACCTTGAATTTTTAACGGGCGTGTAACTTCGTCACCGTAGTAGATTTGTGCCGTACCCGGCGACAATAACAATCGAATAGCATTTTCATGCCACAATGTGCGATCGGCATCATAAGGTTGCCCATCGTCGTGAGAGGCCGTGTAGTTCAGGACTCCCTTTCCTTTTAAATCACCCTGTAAAATCGAATCGTATTTTTTAAAAAGTGCTTCATATGGCAATTGTTTGGCATTCCATTTAAATTCAAAATTGATTAAACTCTGAAAGCTCTTATCAAAATAGTCTACTTTTCTATCCGAAAATGCGTATTCACGTCCTCCACTAATCCCGTAGCCATAAACTTCCCCAACTAGGTAAAACTCTTTTTCCATACCATGCTTTGGGTGTTTTTTCTTATAGTTTTCAAAAGCGCGATCACAAATCTGTTTAAACTCTTGCCACACTTTTTCTTCTACGTGTTTTACAGTATCTACTCGATATCCGTCAATTCCAAACTCTTCGATATAGTCAGCCAGCCACTTCATGATGTAAAAGCGAGGAGCTCTCGGATAACCAGTTTCATTGAAAAAAGTATCTAATTCCTGTAATTCTTGTTCCAGTCGTCCTTCTGCTTTCCACTTTTCAAGTAACTGAGGAGGTAGACTTACTTCTTCATCCGATTCCGTGCGGATATCAGGCAAATTTCGAACTAAGGTACAACTCACTGTAGAAGCGTAATCTTTGTATTCGCATTGCGGGGTTGTTCGCACCCATGATGCCGGCCACACCGCATCTTTTTCAGTGACGGGGCCCGTGTGATTAACCACCGCATCGAGCAGTATTTTAATACCGTGCTCATGTGCCGTTTTGATTAATTCCCTAAGCTCTTCCTCTGTTCCAAAATTTGGATCAATACGCGTCCAATCTTGCGTCCAATACCCGTGAAATCCATAGGTAGCCCCTGTTCCTTCATCGACAGCGCCGTGATTTTGTTCCAACACAGGGCTCATCCAAATTGCATTGACTCCTAGGGCATCGAAATAACCTTCTTTTATTTTCTGTGTTACTCCTGCAAGGTCACCTCCTTTAAACCCGCGTAACTTTGCCGTTTGTTTTGACCTATCAAAATTGAGATCGTTGTCAGTATTTCCGTTATTAAACCTATCTGTCAATAAAAAATACACCGTCGCAGCTCGCCAATCAAATGGTTCTTGTTTTTTGACCACTGCTACTGTTTTTTGTTCTGTCTGAACAGGCTTTGTACAGCTGCTAACCCCCATGGCTATCGCCAGTGTTACAATGACTTTTTTCATTCTAGTTTTTAATTTTGATACGTCCTTTTTTCCTTGTATTCCACAGTACTTTAAAGGTTAACTCACCCGTTGTAGCATCCCAATCAAAAGGAATAGCTTTCCCCTGAAAGCTAACTGCTTGTGGTCGTTGTTTCCAATTAACAAGCTTCCAATTGTACTGTTTGTTCTGATAGTTATACTGCTTCCCTTTGTTACATTTTAAATCTATCGTTAGTCCTTGTTTTCCTAACTTACTGCTCAGCTGTACTTGCTCATACGCCCCCGCTTCAAAAGCATTTTTCAACAAGCCGTTATCGTTGTAAAAACGTCGTTGACTACTTTTCACACTTGTATCGTGGTAGTAACTCACATTCCAAACATTCGCATCGTAGGCTGCTGTTGATTGTACTAGTTGAGCTTTCGGAATAAAGGCGCCGGCACGTACAAAAACAGGTATCTCATCAGGCCTATTCGCTACGCGCACAAATCCACTTCCTTCCATGCGCTTGCCTGTAGTAAAATGGAACCAAACCGTTTTTTTCGGCAAATACACCGTTGACTCTTGTTGACCGCTTTTCATAATAGGAGTTACCAAAAGATCATTTCCCCATAAATAACTCGATGCTAAGGTATTTGTTTCCGCAGCAGGGTATTCAAAAAACAAGGGTCTCATAAGTGGCATTCCGGTTTGATTGTTTTCGAACACTAAATTGTAGTTATACGGCAATAATTGATAGCGCAATTCAATAGATTTTTTTGCTTTTGCCATGGCGGTTTTTGATCGATACACTGGCTCAGAAGCCACTTCCTCTTGTGCATGAGGTCGGTATATCGGTTGAAACACTCCATATTGTAACCAGCGTGTATACAGCTCGTCATCTAAATTGGCTCCGGCAAATCCGCCGAGGTCCGAATGCATAAATGCCAAGCCTTGCATTCCCATTTGCAGGGCTATTTCCGGTTGACTTTGCAGTCCTCCCCAAGTTCGATTTACATCACCTGACCAAGGCACCATCCCAAAGCGTTGCGATCCCGAATATCCTGCTCTCATCAAAATGAATGGTCTCACCTCTGGAAACTCCCGCTCGTACCCTTGAGCTATGAGTTTGGCCCAATCGTGTCCGTAAATATTGTGAACTTCATCGGCAGTACCTGCGGCGTGCTGTACCCAATTCGGGTGTACTTCTGGCTCTCCTAAGTCACCCCAAATACCCGCTACTCCTTTATTCGCTAGTCCTTTGTAGATATCCCAAAACCAGGCACTCGCTGCTGGCTTATAAATATCGATAAGCCCTGTATTGCCAAAGTAAAAATCGTACCTAGCTGCTTGCCCGGTGCTATCAGTAGCTAAAACACCTTTCTCCACAGCTTCTTTCCATTTTTTTGAAGTACTCAAAACAAAAGGTTCTGTAATCGTAATCGTTTTTACCCCCTTTGCTTTTAACCTTGTTACCATTCCCTCAAAATCAGGAAAAGAATCGCGGAATACTTCTAGGTTGCCCATGGTTCCTTTTATTTCTTTTCCAAACCAATACAAATCTAAGATAACAGCATCAACAGGTATGTTATTCGTTTTATATCGTTGGATGGTCTCCTCTACTTCGCGCTGTGAATGATACCCAAATCTACTGGCAAAATTACCAAGTGCCCAACGAGGTAGCATCGGTTGTTTTCCCGTTAATGTGGTATAATTGTTTACGATGTTTGACCATTGCTCCCCCACGATCAATTGATAAGTTTTTCTTCCCGAAATTGTCTCATACGATAGCGTGTTCTCCTTTTTACTATCCAAGTCTAAATAACCAATCGGGGCATTGTCAAAATGCAAGGCGTATTTTTTTGATGACATGACCAAGGGCATGGTGTAATTCATTAAAGGAGCATGAGTTTCATAACCGTAATGAGCTCGGTTGTACAACTGTAATCGATGTCCTCTTCTATTCATGCCCAATGCTCGTGCTCCACCTCCGTACAACACTTCATCTGCATCAATAGCGAAATCTAACACTTCTAAATTATCCTTGGTATGATAGCCTCGTTTTTCCTTGAGTACCATTTTCTCGTTGTAATAGAAACTGATCGAAAAAGGTGCTTTTTGAACACGTACAGTTATTCCTTTAGAACTCCAGTTAAGTGTCGAAGTCGTTGCTCTCAAACGCGTGGCCACCAACTCAGGACGCATCACTACAGCATGAGAGGCTTTTTGATACTGTTCACCTTCCGGAATAAAAGACGTTTCTACAATTTCAGGACTGTAAAATTGAATTCTATAGGTTCCGTCTGTGACACGGATCATTAAACACTGTGATCCCACTTCTTTGTGAGCCTTGTATTTTCTTGTACTTATTTGAGCGGTTGCCGCAATAGCGTAGCTCCAAAGTACTAAGAATACTACTATTTTTTTCATGGTATTAGTTTAGTTTTGTTGTCAGTATGACACTGCTGTTGGCAGGAACCTTGAGTTGCGTAGACCACTGCCCTTCTTCCTCTGTTAGGATATTTCGAAAACGACGTCCCTCCAAATTTAATTCTTTAAATCGGTCTAAGGATAATTCTTTAGCCGTCGTATTTTTATTGATTACATGCATTACCAACTCTTCCTTAGCTATTCTGAACAGCACATACACGCCATCATGAGGCGCAAAATGAACCGTTTCTCCTTCTGCAATGGCTTCGCTGTTTTTTCGGTATTGCAATAACTTTTTCACAAACAACTGCATTTCTTTTTGCTGTTTGCTCAGGCCAACACCGGTAAAAGCATTCTTCTTATCCCCTTGCCAACCCCCTGGAAAATCAGAACGGATAAGTCCGTGATCACCGGGCTTGTCAAAATCGTCCATCAGAATTTCGGTTCCGTAGTAAATTTGAGGAATTCGAGGGAGTACCAAAAGGTAACTCAAAGCCATTTTAGTCTTAGCCACCGAGCCTTTTAACTGCGTGTGAATTCGACTCATGTCATGGTTATCGAGGAAACACATAATAGCCTTCGGATTTGCATAGGCAAAATCATTAGCAAGTCCTTCGTATAACTTTACCAAGCCCTTGTCCCAGGCCTCTTCTTCCATGAGTGCTTGAACTATGGTTCGTTGCATGGCAAAATCCATGGTGGAAGGTAAATTTGACTCGTAGCCATCTTTATTTTTTGCTCCAGATTGCCAATAAGCAATTAGCAATGGATTGTAGCTCCACTCTTCTCCGACAATCGAAAAATTAGGATACTCTCTCATGATCGCCTTTGCCCATTGACTCATAAAATCCTTGTTTGGGTACGGATAGGTATCTTGGCGTATTCCTCCCAAATGCAGTGTTTCGACCCACCAAATACTATTCTGTATGAGGTATTTTGCCAAAAATGGGTTGCGTTGATTTAGATCGGGCATCGTAGCCACGAACCATCCTTCTTCATTTAATAACTGGTCGTGTTTCGACGCATAGGGATCTTGGTTTACCGTTCTTCGGTGATTGGTAAGCAATACTGTCTCGCCGTTCCATTCTGACCTGTGCTTCTCAAAATTCTCTTGATCGTTAATCCAGTTTCGGAATGGTAAATCGGACATCCACCAATGGTTCAGACCACAGTGATTTGCCACCTGATCCATAATTAATTTCATCCCGCGCTTGCGCAGATCACTGGATAAGGCTTTATAAGTATCTAGGGTTCCAAATCGTGGATCCACCTGGTAGTAATCAGTGATTGCATAACCGTGGTACGAACTTTCCTTCATGTCATTGGTCCATAAAGGCGATGGCCATACAGCAGTGAATCCCATATCTTGAATATAATCTAAACTTCGAATGATTCCTTCAATATCTCCTCCGTGGCGTTTGTAGGCATTCTCTCGGTCTATACCTTGTTCACGCAGTGTTTTTAACGAATCGTTTTCAGGATTGGCATTGGCAAATCGATCTGGTGTTATCAGATAAATAGCATCTTTTGTATTAAAACCGCGGTACGAACGCTCCTCGTCATTTCGAGACTTTAACACATAAGTACTTTCTAATACTCGTCCATCACCATGCTTAAAACGCAATAGCAGTTCTCCTGGCAAGGCCGCAGCTGAAATCTTTAAGTTTAAGAACACGTAATTAGGGCTATCGCCCTTGTCAAAGCTCAATAAGCTGACACCTTTATAAGCAACGCTGGGGAAGTACTCTGCAATATTTGGATGTTTTACCATCAATTGCAGTTCTTGATTTTTCATTCCTACCCACCAATTCGGGGGCGCAACTCTTTCTAGCACAACCGGAATACTTCGTTCTGCCTTTGCAGAGGTCGATCCTTCAGGCTTCTGAGCACAGCCCCATAAAATTAGTGTTAAAAAACAAACAATTACTTTATTCATAATTAGAAATCCTCGCAGTTTAGGCTGCGAGGATAGGGTGATTACACGGTAATCAAATTATTAGGGGGGACAATAATTTTCTTATCATTTACTACAATAGTCAACTCTTTATCTCCTTCTAGCTCGAATTCTGTTCCTTTTTTCTGAACAGAAACCTTTAATACTTGTCCTCTAAAGTTTACTTTAAAAGAGTAACCTTCCCATTGTGCTGGTATTTGTGGGGTAAAATTCAATTGATTTTCTTTTACGCGCATTCCTCCAAAACCTTCAATGATACTCATCCAGGTTCCGGCCATAGAGGTAATGTGCAAGCCTTCTTCTACTTCTCTGTTATAATCGTCTAAATCTAGACGAGAAGTTCTTAAATAGAACGTATAGGCCTGTTCCATTCTTCCTAATTTCGCAGCTTGTATACTGTGAACACAGGGTGAAAGTGAACTCTCATGTACGGTAAAAGGCTCGTAAAAATCAAAATGACGCTCCAATTCTTCTTGTGTAAAATCATCTTCAAAGAAATAGAACCCTTGCAAGGTATCTGCCTGCTTGATATACGGAGATCTCAAAATTCGATCCCAACTCCATTTCTGGTTAATAGGACGCTCTGTCGTTGGCAAATCAGCAACCGTAATGAGTTCTTTGTCTAAAAAGCCATCTTGCTGTAAATACACATCGTGCTCTTCAGAATACGGAAAAAACATCGCCGATGCTACTGTTTTCCAATCACTGAGCTCTTCCGATGCTAATCTAACTTTGCTACTAATGCGCGCGTATGCATCGGCATCTTCTTTGGCTACTTTCTCTACACATTTCGCTGCGTACTCCAAACACCATTTTGCTGCGTAATTGGTATACCAGTTATTATTGACATTGTTTTCGTATTCGTTAGGACCAGTAACTCCTAGTATTACATACTTCTCCTTTGCAGTAGAAAAAGTTGCTCGCTGTTTCCAGAAACGCGCAATACCAATGAGTACCTCTAAGCCCATTTCAGGAATATAGCTCTCATCACCTGTGTAACGTTCGTAGTTGTATATCGCAAAGGCAATCGCTGCATTACGGTGAATTTCTTCGAAAGTAATTTCCCATTCGTTATGGCATTCTTCACCATTCATAGTCACCATTGGGTAGAGCGCGGCACCGTTAGTAAACCCAAGTTTTTCGGCATTTTCAATAGCTCTATCTAACTGTTGATATCGATAAGCAAGTAGGTTTCTCGCTACCTTGTGCTCTTTGGTAGCCATGTAAAACGGCAAACAATAGGCTTCCGTATCCCAGTAAGTACTTCCACCGTACTTCTCTCCTGTAAATCCTTTTGGACCTATATTCAATTGGGCATCAGTTCCTAGATAGGTTTGGTTTAATTGAAAGATATTAAATCGAATACCCTGCTGTGCCTTCACATCACCATCAATATGGATATCTGCCATATCCCAAATTGAAGCCCAAGCTCGTTGTTGAAGTTCCAGTAAACTATCGAAGCCAGCCTCTTTTGCTCGCTCGAGCACTGCAATTGCGGCTAATTTAAGTTCACTGGCAGGATGGTTTCTGTCAACAGTATACCCTCCGTATTTCACCGTCGTAAATACTGCATTCTTTGCCACATCAGCAGTATAGCTAATTGCTACTTTCCTATCCGTTGTCTTTGATGCTCCTGACAATTTCAAAGGAGCTCCATCCATAAAAAATTCTGACTCCATAAAGGTACAAACCTCAAAATTTGTCTTCATGGTATGTGAACGAACAAATCCTCGTTCTCCTTCAATAACAGCAGCGGTTACATCCCAGAACTTGTCATCCCAGTTGCTATCTTCATTGGTTATCCCGGCATCTATATAAGGTTCGTAAGCAATTGTCATGGCCTTACTCAAAGGCTCTATGCTGTAATTGATTACCCCTAACTCGTCAAGGTCTATACTCAAAAAGCGTTTGGTAGCCACCCGAATTTCCTCTCCATTTGGCAATACAGCTTCGAACGTTCTCGCTAACCAACCTTCTTTCATGTTCAGTTCTCTGCGGAAATTACGTACGTCCTTACAGTTAGCTAAGTCAAAGACTTCACCATCAATTCGAATGTGAATTCCAATCCAATTCGGAGCATTTAATACCTTGGCAAAATACTCCGGATATCCATTTTTCCACCATCCTACACGAGTTTTATCCGGATAATACACCCCTGCGATATAACTTCCTTGAAAGCTTGCTCCTGAATAATCTTCTTCGAAATTTGCACGCTGCCCCATAGCACCGTTTCCAATACTAAATAGACTCTCTGACGATTTTACGCGCTCTTTATCAAATCCTTCCTCTACGACGCTCCACTCATTCGGTATGATATAATTCTGATTCATTGTTTATATTTTCTTTTAGGACTTCTCCTTTAGTTTTTGTTTGTTTCTAATTAGTTCGACGCTATTATTGAGGAAATAAAATCGGTACTGATTTCGGTAAAGTCAGTAAAATTATAATCTGCCTCGTGCAATACTGCGGCATCTCCAATACCAATAGCGATCATATTTGCGCGCTTTGCGGCCTGAATTCCCGCTACAGAATCTTCAAACACCACGCAGTTTTCCGGCGCTATGCCCAACTGACTGGCAGCTTTTAAAAAGACTTCTGGATCGGGCTTGGCCTTGGTAACATCATTACCATCAACAATAGTTTGAAACGTGTTCAACAATGCTACCTTTTCGAGAATCGCACGTGCATTTTTACTCGCGGATCCCAAAGCGATGCCCTGTTGTGATGTTGTTAAGTATTCCAATATTTTCGGAACATCTTCTAAAATTTCTTTTTCGGTCATCTCGGCGATATACGCCAGATAATCCTCGTTCTTTTTCGTCATTAATGACTGAAAGGCTTCATCGCTTATGCTCTTATCACCCCAGGCCAAAATCTTCTCTAATGACCTCACGCGACTCACGCCTTTTAGTTGTTCGTTCTGTTCTTCTGTGAAATCGATATCCATCGACTGTGCTAGCTTTTTCCAAGCTAAAAAGTGGTATTTGGCGGTATCGACAATGACACCGTCCAAATCAAAAATAAATCCTTTAGTTTGCATTATTCAGTTTCTGAATGATAAGTAATTGCGTTTTTATTTGTAATCAAAAAGTTACACAGACCAGCTATAATTAAGCTAATCCCGGCCACTGTCATCGCATTAATAGCCTCCTCTCCTAGCAAGCCCGATACGAAGTTGACTCCCCCAAGTGAGGCTACGATTTGTGGGATTACGATAAACATATTGAACAGTCCCATAATCACTCCCATTTTTTTCGGATTTACCGAGCTAGAAAGCATGGCATAGGGCATGGACAATATGCTTCCCCATGACAATCCAATAAGTATAAAAGACAGTGTTAAGTATTCGTGTGAAGGAATGTATTTCATCATGATAAAACCAAATCCTCCTAAGATTAACGATACCATATGGACGTACTTCCTGTTGATTTTTCTCTTCGAAGTATACAATACCAACAACAGCGCAAAAGCCATAGATGACAATCCGTAAGTCCCCATATACGAACCTACTAAATTAGAAGATTCTTGAAAGGCAGTATTTACTTCTTCAAATCTGGCTGCTTGCTCAGGAATGTCCATATTGTATTCTGAAAGTACGGGTGCAGGTGTATTAAATACGTGCTCCGTCAGAGCGGGATTTGCCAAACTCCACATGGTAAAAAAGGCAAACCAGCTAAAAAACTGAACCACCCCTAATTTTTTCATGGTAGTAGGCATGCTTCCCGCATTTTCTCTGATATCCGTCAGGAAACGATTTTTTTTCTTTCTTTCTTGTTCAAAGGCCTCCATATCTTCTGGAGGGTATTCTGATGTAGTAAAAACGGTGTAGAGTATACTCATTAAAAATACTCCCGCTCCGATAGCAAAAGCTACTTTAACAGACATCGGCACTACTCCCGAAGCAGCCGTGTCACTAACCCCCAATTCCGACAATAACAATGGTAATTTACTGGCTACCCAAGTACCTACACCGATAATCAATGTCTGTACAACAAACCCATAAGAACGCTGTGAATCGGGCAATTTATCCGCTACTAATGCTCTAAATGGCTCCATCGAGATGTTAATAGATGCATCGAGTATCCATAAAAAACCAGCAGCAATCCATAATGCTGAAGAATGCGGTACTAAAAACAGTGCTAAAGAGCTCAAAATTGCTCCAATTAAAAAGTAGGGTCTTCTTCGCCCCCATTTTGGACTCCAGGTATGATCACTTAAAACACCAATAATAGGTTGCACGAGCAATCCGGTTAACGGTGCTGCAATCCATAAAAAAGGAATATCTTCTTTTCCTGCTCCTAAGGTTTGAAAGATTCGAGACATAAAGCCTCCTTGTAGGGCAAAACCAAATTGAATTCCCAAGAAACCAAAACTCATGTTCCAGATCTCCCAGAAGCTTAACTTACGCTTGTTCATTATCGTAATTTATTAATTCATACTACGATAAGCGCTGTGACTTATCTAATTAAATGTGTGGAAAGTAAATTACTGATAAGTCTTATTCGGTGTAAATATAATGGTTTTCTTTTTGAAAATCCAAAAAAAAATGGGAATCCTAAGATTTACTGGATTCCCTAATTTTTAAATTACTCGATATTACTTTGGTTTGAGGGGCCTTGTTTTCTGTCTGATTTTCAATACGATCAATAAGCATTTCAGCGGCTTGCTTTCCCATGGTAAATCCGTGCTGTACCACCGTAGTAATTGACGGAGAAGCATATTCAGAGATCAAGCCATCGGTAAAGCCAATAATAGACACGTCTTCTGGAATACGCAATCCACGCTCTTTTGCTACGCGTATGGCCAATGCCGCATAAATTTCATTTACTGCAAACACAGCATCAATATCCTTGTCAAACAACGTTTCTATCTGTTTCTTGATATCTCCCTCTTCATCAATTTTAACTACGATATCTTCGTCGGCCCCGATTTGACGCTCCTTTAGTGCCTTTTCATAGCCCATTCGACGTTCTAAACCTACAATGACGTGCTCAGGAGTAGTGAGCATTCCTATACGTTTACAGCCGGTATCTAACAAATATTTTGTAGCCTTATACCCCGCCCCTACATCATCGACAATCACTTTATCACACGACAAACTGTTGTGCGTCCTATCAAACAACACTAAGGGCACCTGATTATCTATCAACCTATTAAAATGCTTAAAACTCCCTTTCTCAAGGGTTTCTTTGGCGAGTGAAACCAACAGTCCATCTACGCTACCGTTGGTTAGCACATCAATTGTTTCTGATTCCTTTTGCGCTATATCATTAGAAAAGCAAACCATAATACTATAGCCTCGCTGCGAGGCTTCATGTTCAATTCCTTTGATGACTGTAGAGAAAAAATGATGTACAATTTGCGGTAATACGATACCAATAACCTTGGTTTTTTGATTTCGCAACTGCAAAGCCAAGTTATTGGGGCGATAATTATAATGATCTGCATAGGCCTTGATGCGATCTTTTGTCTCTTGACTAATCTCGTGACTATCTCTTAAGGCCTTGGAAACAGTGGAAGTAGCTACTCCAAGCTCCTTTGCGATTATTTTAATGGTAATTTTAGGTTTCATATTTTACAAAACTCATAATTTTTTTTAGCTTATTTTATCAATACGTTAAGTTAAAGTTAAAAAGTTATCAACACGAAAACGTTTTCGTAGTGTTTTCGGTAGCTGAAGAGCCATTTTTATTTCTATCTTCACCCTGTGGAAACTAAATTATTGATGGTTTTTCAAGGAAGAAAAACATACAATTTAACCTAAAGTAATGAAGGATTTAAAGATACTATTATCATGTCTACTACTACTCGTTTCTTCGATTTCTTTTGCCCAGCAAACGGTGACGGGAACGGTTTTAGAAAAGGCTACAGGCGAGGGATTGCCTGGAGCGAATGTAGTTATTAAAGGAACTACACGAGGTACATCTTCAGATTTTGACGGAAAGTTTAGCTTAAACAACGTTAAAACTGGAGATGTACTCGTTTTTACCTCTATTGGATTTCTTGAAAAAGAAGTAACCATAGGGAGTACATTTACTATTCAAGTCACCATGGAAGAAGACAGTCAACAGCTCGAAGAAGTAGTGGTTGTTGGATATGGAACGACTACCAAAAAAGATGCTACGGGGTCAGTTACGTCTATCAGTGCAAAAGACTTCAATAAATCACCAGTGGTCGGAGCCGATCAGTTACTCCAAGGAAAAGTACCAGGAGTGCGTATCACTACGGCGGGTGGACAGCCAGATGCTGCACCGAATATCCGTATCCGTGGAGGGTCGTCACTTTCTGCAAACAACAATCCTTTGATTGTTATTGACGGAGTTCCTGTTGACAATACCAACCCAGCCGGAGTTAGTAACCCACTTACTTTGGTAAACCCGAATGACATCGAAAGTTTCTCTATTTTAAAAGATGCCTCTGCTACCGCTATTTATGGTTCGAGAGCTTCTAACGGGGTGATTATCATTACAACCAAAAAAGGGACACAAGGCGGTGTAAAATTCAACTTTTCAAGTAACGTTTCGATAGGTGTTGTAGGAAACACATTAGATGTAATGGATGGAAATGAATTTGTACAATTCATTCAAAAATACCACCCTACATATACCAACTCACTCGGTATTGATGATCCTTCAACTACAGCGACTGACAATCCTGCTACACCGCAAATTGAAGGAAGAATACTATACAACACTGACTGGCAAGATGCCATTTACAGAACGGCTGTATCTACCAATACCAACTTTGGTGCGAGAGCCTTTTTATTTGACAAGGTACCTACTCGTTTCTCTATTGGACATACGAAAAGTGAAGGAGTGGTAAAAACAAGTGACTACGAGCGCTATACTATCGCGTTAAAAATGACGCCTAAATTTTTAGATGACAACCTAAAAGTTGACCTTAACTTCAAAGGTATTTACGCTGATAAGAATGCTATTGACGAAGGAGGTGCTCTTGGTGGAGCGGTAAACATGGACCCAACAAAACCTATTTACGACAACAGTGCGACCGGTTTTGGAGGATATTACCAAACCACGCGTTTGAACGATGCCGATCCGAGTAAAGCGACCAAGTTATTATTGGACGGTCAGTTTAACCCAGTTGCCTTATTAAATCAACGTACGCGTCCGGAAAGAGTGTACAAAATGTTAGGAAACATTGAATTTGACTATACCATGCCTTTCTTACCAGAAATGCGCGGAATTCTAAATTTAGGATTGGAACGATCTAACGCTACTATTAAAGAAGTGTTCACTGAGAACGCCATTGCTACTCGTCAATTTAACGAAAATGACAACAATCCTGCTACCAGTGCAGTTTTCAATCCAGGAGTGAACTACACAGAAGATCAAAACATCACCAACACTACCCTCGATGCTTATTTGGCCTATACGAAAACGTTTAAGTCGTTTATTTCTAAGTTAGACGTACAAGCCGGATACAGTTATCAGAACTTTAGAAACGAAGGAACAAAAGAAATTTTCAGATACAACGCAACTTCAGGTATTCGCGAGTTAACTCCGAATCCTCAAAATCCTACAAACAGGTATTTCAACGAGTTGAACTTACAATCGTTTTTTGGTAGAGCGAATATAGACCTCGCCAACAAATATTTGGTTACGTTGAGTTTAAGAGCTGATGGTTCGTCATTGTTCAGACCTTCAAAGCGTTGGGGCTACTTCCCTGCTGCTGCACTTGCTTGGAAAATGCAAGAAGAAGAATTTATCAAAAACATCAGATTCATCAACACGCTTAAATTGCGTTTAGGATGGGGTAAAACTGGACAACAAGATATCACAGGTGCTGTAGGGTTCTACCCTTCTATTCCGCTGTTTTCTCAGGGAAGCGCGAGTAGCCAGTACTTGAGTGGTGTTAATATCTACTCAGCAATCGCCTTCAATGAGAACCTTACTTGGGAAAAGGCGACTACTTATAATATCGGATTAGATTTTGCTTTGTTTAACAACGTAATCGACGGTTCGTTTGACGTGTTCGAACGCAATACTTCAGACCTTTTAGCACGAACTCCTGTAGCACCAGGACAAGGACTTGGAAGTTCGTTCGTTAAAAATGTTGGTTCGACCAATACTCGTGGTTTCGAGCTTGCCTTAAATGCAAGTCCGATTCATAAGGAGAACTTCAGCTTTGACATCAATACCAATATTGCCTACAATAAAACGAAAGTGACAAGTTTAAAAGACGTGAGCTTAATTCCTTCAACGGATGGAGGTTTACCTGTTGGAACGGGCGTTAATTTGGCCTATACACCTGTCGGATTACAACCGCACTCTGCATGGGTATTCAAGCAATTATACAATGCCGAAGGACAACCTATTTGGGGAGCATTTGCCGATTTAAACGGCGATAAGAAAATTGATAATGACGACCGTTTTTACCGTCCGTTACGTCCGAACTGGACCTATGGTTTCGGATTGAATTTTACCTATAAAAACTGGGACTTTTCATCGAGCTTCAGAGGTCAATTTGGAGGATTGGTATACAACGCAAAAAAGCTTACCAATGGATGGAGAGATCGTTCAATACCACAAAACTCTACTAGTTTATCAAACGTATTGGATTTCAATAACGGAGCTTCTGATATCAATATCATCAACACCAATGGAAACGTGAAGTTTTCGGATTACTACTTAGAAGACGCTACTTTCCTTCGCTGTGAAAACATCGTTTTGGGATATCGAATGTCAAAGGTTTTAAAAGGAGCAAACATTCGCCTGTTTAGCTCAGTTAGCAATCCGTTTATCATTACGAATTACTCAGGTCAAGACCCGGAGAACTTCAATGGTATTGACAATAATTTTTACCCTAGACCAAGAACGTATACACTTGGTGTAAATGTAGACTTTTAATAATTAGATTATGAAGAAATTACTTATCGCAGTAGTCCTAGTTGCAACTACATTTACCAGTTGCCTCAACGACTTAAACACCAAACCAGAAGTAGAACTTACCCTAGAGCAACTCTTAGCACAAGACCCAGATGCTATCTCGGGAATTTTATCGAGATTGTACGCATCCTATGCCTTGTCGAGTATTAAAGGACCCGGTGAATCAGACATAGATGATAATGCAGGAGAATCGCCTTTTCTACGCGGAATTATCAACTTGCAAGATTTTACGGCAGACGGAATGAAAAACCGTTGGGGAGACGATGGATTAGATCAGTTGACAACAACGTCTAATTGGGACGAAAACAATAAATTTTTCCGTTATCTATACAATCGTATCTATTACACGATTCCGCAAGCAAACAACTTGCTAGCCGTTTTAAAGAACGTTACGGTTAACGATCAGGAAAATATCGTAAGTGAAGTGCGTTTCATTCGCGCCTTGGCATACTATTATTTGATTGACACTTTCGGGAAAGGAGTATTAGCTACAGAAGATAATATCGGTAGCTCATCACCATTACCACAAGCAAACAGACAAGAGTTATTCAATTTTGTGGAGTCAGAACTCTTAGCCATCGAACCTAAAATTTCGGATGCCAATGGCTACGGAAGAGCTAACAAAGCGGTAGTTCAAATGTTACTTGCCAAGTTGTATTTAAATGCAGAGGTTTACACAGGTACCCCTAAATATACAGAAGCAGGAACCTTTATCAAAAAAGTTATCGATGCTGGAAGATATAGTTTAGCAGCAAACTTTGTCCAAAACTTCTCTGCTGACAACGACCAATCAACGGAGATTATCTTTCCTTTAATCGCCGATGCGGTAAACAGTCAAAGTTTTGGAAACACAACTTATATCGTGAACGGAAGTCTTTCGGCAGACACGATGAATTTGGATGATTTTGGAGCTACTTCTGGTTGGGGAGGACACCGAGCAACCAGTGCTTGGTACGGAAAGTACTGCGGTGGTGTTACTGACCTCGCGCAGTTGCAAAGCTGTACCGATGTTCGCTCTAAATTGTTTTGGACTCAAGGGCATACTTTTGAAATGGCTGACTATAAAAAATGGACAGACGGGTATCCATCTGTAAAATTCAGAAATACAAAGTCGACAGGAAGCTCTACCTCTACTAACTTTTCAAGTACTGACTTCCCATTATTCCGCTTGGCAGATGCTTATCTTATTTACGCAGAATGTGCGCTACGAGGAGCAACTTCAGCAGATGCTGCTACCGCTTTAGGATATGTAAATCAGATTAGAACCAGAGCGAAAACAAGTACTATTAACTCAAGCCAATTGACCTTAGACTTTATTATCGACGAGCGTGCTCGTGAATTGAATTTGGAAGGACACAGACGTACCGATTTAATTCGCTATGGACGCTTTACTGGAGGGTCATATTTATGGCCTTGGAAAGGGAACACTGCAAATGGAACGTCAATTCCAGCGAATTACAAGTTATTCCCAGTGCCTTTTACAGCACTTGAGGCGAATCCAAACCTCACGCAAAACCCTGGATATTAATCACTAATCAATAATATCATGAAAAAATTATCAAACGTATTTCTTTTCTTTTGTCTTTGTTTTGCTTTTGTAGCTTGCCAAGACAATGATAATCTTGAATTCACTGTTCAAGCCCCTACTAACAAAGTTAGTTTGACCAATACCTTCTTGGGTGAGTATTTACTCACTCCACAAACCTCTAAAAACATCGCGGAGCGCTTTGTTTGGAATGAGGTTCAATTTGGAGGAACACCTACTGAGATTACTTACGACGTTCAATTAGCATTTAAAAATGACTTTTCGGACAAGGAGTCACTAGGAACCACCAAAGATTTAAACATGGCCATCACGGTTGAAAAATTGTTGACCTTGGCAGATAAAGCAGGATTAGACAACGACCCTACTACTACCGACAAACCTAACAAAGGAAAAATCTACGTACGCGTAAGAGCCTACGTTGGTAATGGAGGTAGCAATGCTCCAGAAAGTATTTCGGACGCCAAAGAAATGAACCTTACCTTACCAGAGGTAACCCAAGGTTCAGGAGTTCAAGCCTCGACTTGGGGGATCGTTGGATCGGGATATAACGACTGGGGGAATGCAGGTCCGGATGCACCATTTTATACCACAGACAAGGCAAAGGTGTACGTGGCGTACGTAACACTCAAAGCCGGTGAAATCAAGTTTAGAGAAAACAACGCTTGGACCAATAATTTAGGAGATGACAATGCAGATGGTACTGTTGAAGCCGGTGGAGCAAACATCGTATCGACACCGGGAACTTTCAAAATTACCTTAGATTTAAATGCCAATACCTACACCATGGAAAAATACTCATGGGGAATTGTAGGGTCAGGATTCAATGACTGGGGTAATAATGGACCAGATGCAGAGTTCCACTACGATTATACTACCAATACCTTTAAAGCTGGTGTAGCCTTGTTAGACGGTGAAGTAAAGTTCCGTTTAAACAATGAGTGGACTACTAATTTTGGTGGAGCTAACGGTACCCTAGCAACCGGTGGTGACAATATTAAAACAACCAAAGGATTTTACGAAGTTACTTTAGACCTCGTAAACAATACTTACAAAGTAGAAGCTGCTGACGTATGGGGAATTGTAGGTTCTGGTTATAACGATTGGGGAAATGCAGGACCAGATTTCACCTTCACACAAGTGAATCCTAAAATTTATGTAGCCAACAACGTTACGTTAAAAGATGGAGAAGTAAAATTCCGTCTAAACCAAGATTGGACTACCAATTACGGAGATACAGGAAATGACAAGATCTTAGATGCCGGAGGTGACAACATTAAAACAACGGCAGGTAAATTCCGTATCGTTATGGATTTAACGGATAGTGCTAGCCCAAAGTACACCATTAGCTCATTATAATTCAATTAACATTTAGAATACCTACACCGAATACGTGTAGGTATTCTTTTTTTATTTAAACCTACTAACAATGAGAATACAACTACTTTTTATTTGCTTTTTCACTAGCTTTTTATCGGTAGGGCAAATTAGTACTGCGCCTGCCACGCCAACTGTTAGTGACGAAATTGTACTTACGCTCAATACCAATGGAACTGAACTCGAAAACAGTAGCAGTGATATTTACGCACACACTGGCGTTACCGTCGATGGTACCCAATGGTCTAACGTCGTTGGGAGTTGGGGAAACAATGCAACGCAACCAAAATTCACCAAAACTGCTGCCAACACCTATACCCTAACCCTACAGAACAATGTTTTTGACTATTACAAAGTAGCCGCCGGAAAAACGATTAGTGAAATAAACATCGTTGCACGCTCTGCAGATGGAAGCAAGCAGACCAGACCAGACATTCATCTTAAAGTTTTTGCCAATGAATTGAATGTTCAAATAACGGCCCCTACAACGAGCAGTGTATTTGATGCCAATGCTTCTTTTGAAATTCAAGCTTCTGCTACTCAAAATGCAGACTTAGAACTCTTTGTCAACGGAACTTCTGTAGCAACAGCTATGAATACAAAAGTCATTCGAAAGAATCACCAATTCACAAAAGTTGGTCAAAATACCATCAAGGTAGTTGCTACTACTGCCGGTGGAAAAAAAGAACAGGAAATCGCTGTCTATGTCAAAACTCCTACGACGAACGACACTAAACCCAATGTAAAAAATGGCGTTACTATTAATGCTGATAAATCGGTAACCTTTGTCTTGTTTGCCCCTAACAAAAATGATGTGTTTCTCATTGGAGAATTTAACAATTGGGCCTTGGAACAAGCGTATCAAATGAAAAAGGACGGTGACTACTTTTGGTTGACAGTAACTGGCTTAAATCCGGATACCGAGTACGCCTACCAATACCGAATTGACTACAGTAAAACTGTTGTGGACCCTTACGCTACCAAAGTTCTGGATAAGGCCAATGACAAGTATATTAAAGCGTCGGTATACCCGAACCTCAAAAGCTTTCCAGCAGGTGCAGATGGTATCGTTGCGACCTTTAAGATCAACGCAACACCTTACACTTGGAATCAAACCGTATTTAACAGACCTCAAAAGGAAAAATTGGTGATTTACGAACTTTTAGTTCGTGATTTTTCTGATACTGACAGCTATCAAGCGGTCATTGACAAATTGGATTACCTAGAAAAACTAGGAATCAATGCACTGGAGTTAATGCCTGTTAATGAATTTGAAGGAAATGATAGTTGGGGCTATAACGTATCGCAATTTTTTGCACTCGACAAGGCTTACGGAACTCAAAATAAATTTAAGGAACTCATTGATAAATGTCACGCTAAAGGGATCGCGGTAATTGTCGACGTGGTATTCAATCACTCGTACAGTCAGTGTCCCTTGCTCCAAATGTACGACTACAACAACAGTGCAGGTACCACGAGTAACAACCCTTTTTACAACGACAATCACAATTTTCAAAATGGCGCCTTGCGATTTGGATTTGATTTTAACCACGAAGCCACTATCACGCAAAACTACTTTAAAGACGTGATGAGCTACTGGATTGAAGAATTCAAAATTGACGGATTTCGATTTGACTTTACCAAAGGATTTACCAATACCTACTACCCTAGCTCGGGAGATCAATGGGGTAATGCTTACAACCAAGCTCGAATCGATCGCCTTAAAGACTACGCACAATACGTTTGGAACAAACACGGCAATGATTTCTACATCATTTTAGAGCATCTGGCGGACAATAGCGAAGAAAAGGTACTCGCAGATGCGGGAATGATGTTATGGGGTAAAATGACCCATAACTACAACCAAAATACTATGGGATACAACAGTGATACGGATATTGCTTGGGGGTATCACAAATCGAGAAATTTTAGCAAACCCCATTTGGTTACCTATATGGAAAGTCACGATGAAGAACGACTGATGTACAAGAATTTACAATACGGGAACACAAATGGTAGCTACAGCGTTAAAAATCTGGCTACAGCGCTAAAACGACAAGAGCTTGCAGGGGTCTTTTTACTAGGAATTCCCGGCCCTAAAATGATATGGCAATTTGGTGAACTCGGTTATGACATCAGCATCGATAACAATGGTCGTACCGGAAGAAAACCAATAAAATGGGACTATTTGAACGTTCCTGAGCGCAAAAATGTATACGACGTTTGGGCAACGATGAACGGATTCAGAAAAAAACACGAAGTTTTTTCAACAACAGATGTCGACTTGGATGTAGACGGCCTAGTGAAGCGAATCAATCTGAATCACAGCAGTATGAATATAGTGATCATTGGTAATTTTGATATGACCGCCAAAACTGTTACTCCTAATTTCCCTAGTACAGGTACTTGGTATGAATATTTTGGTAAAACTAGCACCAATATCAGCAATACCGCGGCACCTATCACCTTACAGCCTGGTGAATATCGTTTGTACAGCTCTAAAGCATTGGAAAATCCATTGTCAACAGACGACCTAAGCCTGGACAAGGGTACTTATACGGCTTTTCCGAACCCGGTAGCAACGGAGCTCTTCCTCACAAAAGAAGTAGTAAATATTCAACTTTATGACCTTACCGGAAAGCGTTTGATTTCCCTAAAAAAGTTAGATCCGCTGCAAGCAATCGATGTTCGTAACTTGCCAAATGGTGTTTACGTGTTACAATTTAAAACACCACAGCACAGCATCATTCGAAAAAAGATCGTCATTCAACATTAATACTCAAAAAAAGCGCAGTATTCACTGCGCTTTTTTTTATTTCAAATTATTTAATATAAAATCAACGGTAGGGTTAGTATTTTTATTTGCCGCGAAAGAATCTGTGATATGAATCGCGGGCTTCGCATACCCTAGTTCCATCAAATACTGAATATGATCAAGGTATTCAAGTGTTACTTTACCTGACAACAACGGCGAAAAATCATCCTTTTTACGGTACATATCAACTATTTTAACCAGTCCGGTCAAATACAAATAATCTTTCGTAAAACCTCCTCCTCGGTGTACTCTTGCTGTAATGTGAAACGCTCTCTCCTTATCTAAATCGTATACATTAGTCAATAAGCGAAACGTTCGGGAAAAAGAATACCCTTTGGCCAAACTGTCCACTGCAATTACTCTATAGGCCAATTCTTTTAACCTTCGTACGGTTAAATTTCCTGACATATACTCACTAAAAACAGCTAATCCTTCTTGGGTTTCGACATTGTTTGGGAAACCGTGTGAAAATATCTTCAGATCATGAGAAACACCGTTCATCGTGGTGACCATATGTACTCCGATTTCGTGATTTGTTAATATCGCTAGCTCATTTTCGGAATACTTATGGTTGGAATTCAATACTAAACTCTGTTTTGAATTAAGTACCATGGCAATGGCACTCATCGTTTCCGAATCCTCTATATTAAAGTCAAAATCATAATTTTTACCAAAGGTTGCAAACACGTCTCGTGCCGCTGCGGTGTCGTACTTAGGAATAAATTTCTCCGAGTGACTATCCTCTTCCTCAAAATGGAGAATAAATTTAGCGTTTTCCACGTCTTGTTCCGTAGGAGTACCAAAGACATGCAAGCTGTTATAATAAAAATTCTTTCCTTCCCCTATGGTTTCAATACAGCGAACTACGCCAGAATAGTAGTATACGATATCTTCGTACAAACTTCGAATTCTCTCGTCTGAAATTTCTTCCAATCGCTGTCCAAAAAACTTGCGGTGAATTTTAAACTTATCAAAATCTGCTTCAGGGTATTTAAACTCGGGATCTCTCTGAAATTTTGATTCAAAAAACAAGCGTTTCTGTTCTTCTAAATTTATCGGATTAATATAGCGTAGTAGCTCTATTTTCCGTACGAGCTTATCTATTTTCTTGTCGATCTTATAGAGTTCTTTGTCCGCCTCCTTTACCTTCATTCCTACTGTTTTAATTTGTCTTTTACTTGCCGTGGTACTCATGAAATACCTTGGCTACTTGTGGAATCACCTTTTCCAAATATTCTTTTACTCCACGCACTACTTCCGGAAAAATCACCTGTTTTTCTTCATCACAATACACTTTCGATATTTCTGTAGCTAAAACCAAGGTGTTTTTAAAATGCTGAGTTATAAACTTTAAAAAGTACCCATTTCCTTGAAAGGTATCATTAATTCCAGCACTTACATCAATAGCATTGGGCAGCGTCATGTCTGCCAAAGTACTAGACCACAGCTCAATGGTATTTACATACTTTTCTCCATCCACATTGGCCGTCCCCAAATTCCATACAGGGACTACTCGATCCCAACGACGCCAATTATACGAATGCATATCAAAAACCAGACAAGTGTTATGTAAGCCTTCCAACTTTTGAATCAAGGCCTTTACCACTCGATAGAAGTTTTCATGCTTTCTGAGGCTCTCATCAACCATAAAAGCAGGTAGTTCCTCCTTCCATAATGGTTTTCCCCAAGCATCTTTATATATGGCTGTTTCTGGAGGTCTGTTCAAATCGTATTCAAATCGAGAATCCAGCCCTGCGATAACAATTGGATGGTTCAATACCATCTCTTTGGTACTAGGGTCCTCTTCATACCAGCGCTCATATGCACTATGAGTACAATACGGCCAAAGTTCATTTCTAAATTGATGACCGTCATGTACCGCTGCACATACGTATGGGACATAGGCCTCCACTTTTAAAGTAAATGAATAATCCTCCGCAACTGCTTCAAATGGTACTCCGTCATTTATTTTATCAAGAATCTCCTGTATACTTAAACGTACCATCAATCCAATAATAATTTTAGTGAAGCAAAAACTTTTCGCTCCAAATGATCGACGGTACCATCTGCAAATATCACTTTCTTAATCTCGTTAAGCAGTTCTTTTTTATCCTCATGTGAATACTCGTTATCTTCCAGGTATTCAGTGATTTTTAACAATTTTCGCTCTTCATCACCATCCATGACAATTTCGGTATGCATTTTATTGTATACTGCTTCCTCTATTTTAGAGGAAATATACAAGCTCTCTTCTTGGGTTTCTATATGATTGCAATGTGCTACATATAGCAATACATAAGTTGTAAACTCTTCTTTTGTCCACATAAGTAGTAGGGTTATTTCTCTATGGGTAGTTCAGGCGTAGTTGCCCATTCCGTCCAAGATCCGTCGTAAATTTTAAAGTTTTCGATTCCGATGCTATAGGCAGCAAGAGCAATAATACACGCCGTTATTCCTGATCCGCAAGTAAATACAGGCAACACATTCTTTGCAACATAGTTTTCGAAGATTGCTTTCAAGGCAGCCTCATTTTTTAAGAAACCTCCTTCCAATACCTCCGTAAAAGGTACATTTTGAGAACTGGGTATGTGTCCCCCTCGTAAGTCTGCTCTGGGTTCGGGTACACGTGCAAAAAACCTGTCTGCCGATCTTGCATCGAGAATACAGTGCTCTTCATCATTAATCATACTGAGCATTTCCGCTGTAGTACTCATGGCTGAAGCGTTCCAACGTGCTTTAAAATCACCAGTACTCATTACGGAATTCTCTAACTTGGATTCCAAAGCATATCCTTTAGCTTTCCAAGCCTTTAATCCTCCGTCTAACACCCAAACATTCTGATGTCCAAAAGCCTTAAACAGCCACCACGCTCTCGGTGCTGAATAAATACCTAACTCATCATAAACAACGATATTGGTAGTCGTATCTATTCCCAACTTTTGAACTTCCTGTTCAAACTGTTCCTCCAAAGGAACGGTATTCGGAAGAGCACTTTCTGTATTTGAAAAACGCTGTTTGATATCAAAAAATATAGCACCCGGAATTTGCTCATGAACCTGTTGTTCTGATGAAGTTCCCACCTTTTTAATGGTGGCATTCAATACCACCCAATTGCTATCGTTTAGTTGTGCTGCCAAAAATTCTGCATCCACAACTGCGGAATTACTAGGCCTCATTTACTCTTCTTTTTAAATCAGTCATTCTTCGGAACGAAGCATTCTTTTCCAAGACTTTACTCTCTAAAAAGTCGATAACCTTCTCCTGTAATTTTACTTTGGAAACTTTATTGATGTAGGTAATCCCTCCTGGACTCATAACATTTACTTCAACCAACTTCCCTCCAATTACATCAATACCTACAAAGTACAAACCGTCTTTTACCAATTTAGGTCCAATCTTAGCACAAAGGCGTTTTTCCGCGGCAGTCAATTTGTGTTTTTCTACACGTCCACCGGCTGTAAGATTAGAGCGATGATCTTTATCACCTGGTATTCGTCTCATCGCACCGATAGGTTGTCCGTTTAAAATCAGAATTCGCACATCGCCTTTTTCTGCGCCTTCGATATACTCTTGAAGAATTACATAATCAGATGATCCATCACTTTTACTGATGTAGAAATCTAGGAGTGAATTAATATTCCCCATTGCGCTCTTTTCAATCAGAATAACTCCTGAACCTCCGTAACCATTAAGAGGCTTTAAAATCATCTTTTCAGATTCAGATTCCTCAATAGTCTTGATCAAATAGTCTTTGTTTTTTGATACATGGGTAACTGGAATGATTTCATTATCCGGATCTTCAAAGACTGCCGTGTATAGCTTATTATTTGCTTCACGCATTCCTTGTAACGAATTAATGACGACTACATCGTCCTTTACGGAATCTAAAAAGTTCAACATCAAAGGATCTAATGGCGGATTAGCTCTCATAAATATAGCATCAAACCCCGCTAAGGGCAACATTTCCTCTCGAAGTGTAGCCTTTTTATAAAAGGATTTAATACTGGTAGGTACCTTGTCAAACCTGTTGATAATCGTACAAAACGCATTGGTCACACTATTTCGTATTGTTAAATTTGACGGAGTACATATTGCAACACCGTGTCCCCTTTTAGCACATTCATGAATTAAAGTCAATGATGAATCCTTTTCTGGATTAATCTCTTCCCAAGGATACATTAAAAAGCATATGTTCATTTACAAATCAGTATTATATAATAGTTTATGAATTTAAGTAAGGTTGTGTTGCGTTGTGTTAGTTTATTGTTATTTTACTGCTTCGTAATTGTCGTCCCAGTTTTTTGGTCTGGGCTTTCCTAATTTTCCGACAGACTTCGCTACTAGCGATGCTACGGTAGCATCACCGGTTACGTTAATGACTGTTCTACACATGTCTAAAGGTCTATCAACCGCAAAAATCAACGACAGTCCAATGGCTAATTTATCGGCAGGGAATCCTACTGCTTCTAAAACGATTACGAGCATCACCATACCAGCACCTGGTACTGCTGCAGATCCTATCGATGCCAACAAGGCCGTTACGATAATGGTTAACTGATCGGCAAAAGTCAAATCAAAATTAAGAGCTTGTGCGATAAAAACCGCTGCCACTGCCTGATACAAACTCGTTCCATCCATATTAATGGTCGCTCCAACAGGCAGTACAAAACTCGATACCTCTTTATCTACTCCGATGTGTTCTTCAACGCGTTCCATAGTTACTGGTAAGGTCGCGGCACTTGAACTCGTAGAAAAAGCTAACAATTGAGCTGGACTTAACTGCTTTAAAAACCACACAGGATTCTTTTTGGTAAAAATTGCCACCAAACTCATATAAACGACTACCATCAACGCCAAACCTCCTACTACGGTTAAGGCATATCGCAATAAAGCTATAAGTAAATCCGGATCGTTAGAGCTCACTACTACATTTGCCAATAAGGCAAAAACAGCATAGGGTGCAAACAACATAATCAGATCGACCATTTTCAAAATGGCCTCATTAAGTGAATCGAAAAACTTTTTTAACGGTTTGGACTTCTCCTCTCCCACCAACAACATTGAAATTCCCAAGAAAATGGTAAAAAAGATAACCTGTAACATGGCCTTGTTCGTACTCATTGCTTTAAAGGCATTGTCAGGTACCATATCTACTAAAAACTGCAAAGGACCGCTGGTTTTTTGCTTAGTTGCCTCGGCAATTTTTGCTCGCACACCATCACTAGATGCGTATGATTGTGTCAATTTTTCGATAGTCGCTTCAGAAATTCCTTCACCAGGCTTGGCAATATTAACCAAAAGGAGCCCTAAGGAAATAGCTATTACCGTTGTTAACACGTATATTCCGATAGTACGTACACCGATATTTTTAAACTTTGAAATGTCTTTTAAATCAGAAATTCCTTTGATTAACGAAGCCATAATTAATGGAACAGCAATCAGTTTGAGCAGGTTCACGAATATGGTTCCCAATGGCTTGATCCAGTTTCCGACAAAGGTGGGGCCAAAGTCAAACGTTGTCATTCCCAAACCAAAAAGTATTCCCAGCAACATTCCGATTAAAATTTTCCAGTGTAGTGCTATTTTTTTCATGTAAGTAAGTTATTTTTCCAAAGGATAAAAGTATAAATAATTATTTAAAATAATTGTGACTTTATTTTAGTAACTTGTGTCAAACCTATTGGAGATAAAAATTATTAACCTTAACAAATCAATCGAACTATGGCAGGTATTTTAGACTTATTAAACAGCGACTTAGGAAAAACCATTATTTCAGGAGTTGCAGGTTCAACCGGACAAGACACAAATAAAACAAGTAATGTATTAACGATGGCTTTACCTGTTTTAATGAAAGCAATGGAACGAAATGCATCAACACCGCAGGGTGCTGAAGGTTTAATGGGCGCTCTTTCAAACAAACACGACGGGAGTATTCTCGACGACTTAGGAGGTCTTTTTTCTGGAGGTGTCAATGCAGATGTATTGCAAGACGGATCTAAAATTTTAGGTCATGTTCTCGGAAGTAAACAAGGAGGTGTTGAACAGGTAATAGGTCAGAAAGCCGGAATGGATGCTGGTGCTGTGGGAGATATCTTAAAAACTGCTGCTCCAATTTTGATGGGCGTGTTAGGAAAGCAAAGTAGAGCTAATGGCGTAAGTAATCAGGCCGATATTAGCGGACTTTTGGGTGGCTTGCTCGGTGGCAACTCCAACGCTAAAGAACAGTCGTTCTTAGAGCAAATTTTGGATGCTGATGGAGATGGTAGTGTGATTGATGATGTTGCTGGAATGGTTTTAGGAGCTACTAACAACAAAAACTCTGGAGGCCTATTGGGCGGTTTGTTAGGTGGTATTTTCGGAAAGAAATAAGATAAAATGATTAACCTCATAAAAAAGCCCTGTAGTTTGAACTACAGGGCTTTCTTTATGTCGATAGGTGCTTCGTTTTAGGTCAACATTCCTCCGTCAACCGACAACGTTTGTCCTGTAATGTACGAACTCATATCAGAGGCTAAAAACACACATGCATTCGCAATGTCTTTAGGAGCTCCCATTTTCTTTAATGGAATAGCCTTACTGTACTCTTCGATAACCTCTTCTCCGAGTTTCGCTGTCATTTCTGTAGCGATAAACCCTGGAGCAATCACGTTACTTCTAATATTTCTAGATCCTAACTCTAAGGCTACTGATTTAGAAAAACCGATAATACCCGCTTTTGAAGCCGCATAGTTCGCTTGTCCTGCGTTTCCTTTGAGTCCGATAATTGAACTCATATTGATAATCGAACCAGCACGTTGCTTCATCATCGGTCTTACCACCGCTTTTGTTAAGTTAAACACAGACTTTAAGTTCACCTCGATAACCTTGTCAAAATCTGTTTCTGAAATACGCATTAAAAGATTGTCTTTTGTAATTCCAGCATTGTTTACTAAAACATCAATAGTTCCAAACTCTTCCAATACATTTTTAGCCAACTCTTGAGCAGCGTCAAAATTTGCTGCGTTTGACTGATATCCCTTTGCCTTTACACCTAAAGCTGCCAATTCCTTTTCCAATTCTTGAGCGGCTTCTACTGACGAGTTAAACGTAAAAGCTACGTTACATCCTTGTGCTGCAAATTCTAAAGCAATTCCTTTACCGATACCACGAGTAGCCCCAGTAATAATTGCTGTTTTATTTTCTAAAAGTTTCATTTATTAGTTGTTTTAACTAAAAGCAAATATAGTAAATAGTGTTGCTTACGAAAATACTTCTAAGAAATTATCGCAAATAAAAAAACTCGAAATACCAGTGGTATTCCGAGTTTTCTTCTTAAAAAGTAACTTCCTTATTGTTTTACTTCTTTCTTATCGACGTAGTTGAATAAGTAATCCACGTCCATTTCTTTGATCTTTCCGAGTTTCTGTAACGACTTTACATCGAGATCTTTCTTATTTCCAATCACCATTACATTGTACGACTCTCCTTTGATGTTGTTATCAAAGAATGCTTTTAAATCGTCAATAGTCATGTTCTTGATCGTATTGTACATCTCCTCTCTATTGTCGTTTTCAATGCCTAACTTTTTGAGGCGCTCATACGACCAGAAGATATTCGATTTTGTAATACGCTGAGCTGCAATTTTCTTTAAGGTAGCTTCTTTAGCTGCATTGAATTGCTTTTCTGCCTCTGGCATATTGTTCATCAAATCCATCATAGCATCAACAGCCTGCTCTAATTTGTTCGCCTGCGTTCCTACATATGCCATTACGTAATTCGATTTATCACGCTTGTTCGCATTGCTATAGGCTGCAAAAGCCGAGTATGCTAAAGATTTACTCTCTCTAATTTCCTGGAAAACAATTGACGACAATCCACTTCCAAAATAAGTATTGAACAAACGTGAAGCCGCTAAGTTTTTAGGGTCAAATGGCTTTCCTTTTGCCAAAAACAACATTTCCGTTTGTACCATGTCGTAGTTGGTAAAGAAAACGTTTCCTCCTGTCTTAGTTTCTTCGTACTGCTTCGCTTCTGGGTAATCTTTAAACTCCCCGTAAACTTTGTGGTTCGCGTTTAAAGCTGCTACCGCTGCATCAACATCCTTTCCGTAATAGAAGATACGTTGCTTGTAGTTCTTTAAATCTTTTACTAAGTTCACCAAGTCTTCAGGATTGATTGCCTTAATCTCATCTATTTGCATGATATCGCGTAAACGAGAATTTTCACCGTATTTACCGTAGTTCATCAATCCGCTCCAAAGGATATTTCCTTTCTGTACTTTTCCATCTTGACGACGCTTGTAGATTTTTTGTACATACTTATCAAACGCTTCCTGATCGGCCTTTGCATTATCCCAAAGGTGCTCTAACAATTCCAATCCTTTTGGAAGATTTTCTTTAAGTCCACGTAAACCAACATACGTTTTATCATCTTGAGCACTTACATAGTAATCTACTCCTAACTTGTAAAACTCTTTCTTGATGTCTTCAGCGCTGTACTTATCAGTACCTAAATACTCTAAATACCCCGCTGCCAAGCTTAACTTTTTGTTATTGTCTTTCCCCATATCAAAAATGATATTTAAGTCAAACAAATCATTCTTTTCGTTAAGTACATAAGACACTTCAATATCATTAGCTGTTTTAGCTTGCTTGATTGCCGTTTTGTAATCGATAAACTTCGGTTGTAATGGAGCTGATTTACGTGCAGAAAATGCTTTTACGTATTCAGAAGTTTTATCTCTGTTCAAGTTTACAGGCGTAATTCCAGGATTCGCTACCTTAACGATGTTTTTATCCTCCCCTTTTCTCTTGTAAACCACTACGTAATTGTCACCGTAGAACTTATTGGCAAAAGCAACGAGTTCTTCTTTAGAAATCTTTTTAAGATCGTCTAAGAACTTAACCTTATCCTCCCAATTTTCACGATTAATGAATGCATTGTAATACGCTGTAGCTAAGGCTGTATTATTTTCATAACGTCTGGTTTGACTCAACTTTAAGTCATTTACCACAGCCTCTATCATCCATTCCTCAAACTCTCCTTTTTTTAATTTCTCAACTTGCTCCAGAATTAGGTCTCTTACTTCTTCCAAAGACTGTCCAGATTTTGGACTACCATTAAACGAGTGGAATCCATAATCGTTCATAAAGTAAGGAGAACATCCTGCGTATTGTACCGCTTGCTTTTGATTTAAGTTTAAATCTAACAATCCAGCATTTCCATTTGCCATGATCATATCACAAAGCGTCACTAACTTCTCTTCTTCCGTTTTCACTCCTTTTGAACGATACGAAATAGACACGCGCTCAGAAGTAGGTCCGAATACCTCTTTTACCACAGGAGCCGTAATAGGTTGTTCAGTAGGTAAAGTAGGATGTGTTAACTCTTTCTTTTCTAACTTTCCGAAGGTATTATTCACCTTTTGGATGGTTTCATCAAAATCGAGATCTCCTACCAATACAACTGCCATATTGTTAGGCACATAGTATTTATCAAAATAATTATTGATATCAATCATCGAAGGATTCTTTAGGTGCTCAGCCGTACCAATAGTCGATTGCTGACCATAAGGATGGGTTGGGAACAAACCGTCTAACATAGCGAAATACTCTTTCCATCCATCGTTGTCTTGTCCTCTATTGAACTCCTCAAAAACGGCCTCTAACTCCGTATGAAATAAACGAAGTACTAAAGTTCCGAAACGCTCAGATTCCACATCCAACCACTTGTCCAATTCATTGGCTGGAATTTTGTTTTTATAAATAGTCTCTTCGAAAGAAGTGTGCGCATTGGTTCCAGTGGCCCCCAATGAAGATATCATATTGTCATACTCATTAGCTACTGAGTAATTTGAAGCCTCTAAAGAAATTTTATCGATTTCTTTATAAATCTCAACCTTCTTCTTTGGGTCCTTCTCTGCTCTGTGCTTTTCGTATAAGTCAGAGATTTTTTGGATAAATCCTTTTTCTTTTTCCCAATCTAAGGTCCCGATTTTATGGGTTCCCTTAAACACCATGTGCTCTAAATAGTGTGCTAATCCAGTAGAATTTTTTGGATCGTAATTAGATCCTGCACGCACGGCGATGTAGGTTTGGATTTTTGGCTCGTCAGTATTTTTACTTAAATATACTTTTAACCCGTTATCTAGGGTGTATAAACGTAAACCTGTTGGATCGTTGGTAACGGTTTCATACGAAAACCCGTTCGCATCTTTTGATTGCTCCGTCTTCACTTCGGTATCCACCTTAGTATCCGACTTTTTACAGCTGACGACAGCTATAAATAGCATGCTAAAAAGTAGCAATTTGCTCTTAGTCATAATATATAATGTTTGATTAAAATAAAAAATCCGTTGAATTTACAAATTCAACGGATTTTTGAAAGATAAATTATATTTTATTTAACATTTCTTAACGAAATGTTGTTGGTTTATGATAAAACCTTTGCTACCATCTCACCAATTTTAGCTGGAGACTCAACAACGTGAACTCCGTTTTCAGCTAAAATTTTCATTTTTGCTTGTGCTGTATCATCTGCTCCACCAACAATAGCTCCGGCGTGTCCCATCGTTCTTCCAGCAGGTGCTGTTTGTCCAGCGATGAACCCTACAACTGGCTTGCGGTTACCGTCAGCTTTGATCCAACGAGCTGCTTCTGCCTCTAAGTTACCTCCGATTTCTCCGATCATTACGATCGCCTCTGTTTCGTCGTCATTCATTAACAACTCAACAGCTTCTTTCGTGGTAGTTCCGATAATTGGATCTCCTCCAATACCGATAGCAGTAGTAATTCCATACCCTTGCTTCACTACTTGGTCAGCAGCTTCATAAGTCAATGTTCCAGATTTAGAAACAATTCCTACTTTTCCTTTCTTAAAAATAAATCCAGGCATGATTCCTACTTTAGCTTCTTCTGGAGTAATAACTCCTGGACAGTTAGGTCCTACTAAAGTACATCCATCGATTGCATCGATATACGCCTTCACTTTTACCATATCAGCAGTTGGAATTCCCTCAGTAATACAGATGATTACTTTGATTCCAGCCTCAGCAGATTCCATAATAGCATCAGCAGCAAATGCTGGTGGTACAAAAATAATAGAAGTATCCGCTCCTACCTTTGCAACAGCCTCAGCTACTGTGTTAAATACAGGCTTACCTAAGTGCTCTTGTCCTCCTTTTCCTGGAGTTACACCACCAACTACGTTGGTTCCGTAATCAATCATTTGTCCAGCGTGGAAAGTTCCTTCGCTTCCTGTAAATCCTTGTACTATAATATTTGAATCTTTATTTACTAAAACACTCATTGGTTTGTTTTTTTATTTTTTAAAGTCAGACAAAAATAATCTTTTAATTGACTTTTCACAATTAATTTTTTGTTACTTTTTTTCTGGATTCGTCGCGTTTTTCAAATACACAACTTCTCGCAAGGTTTGACGATATTCACGCTGTGGAGTTCCGTAGTAAATTCCCTTTTTGAGAGATTTAGACACTCCCGTTTGTGCCATTAATACCGTTCCCTTTTCAATGGTTAAACCACTGATAATACCTACTTGTCCCCAAATAGTTACTTCGTCTTCAATAACCGTACAACCGGCAATACCAGTCTGTGCTGCTATTAAACACTTTTTACCTATTACCGTATCGTGCCCGATGTGGACCTGGTTGTCAATTTTACTTCCTTCGCCTATCGTGGTATCTCCTGTAACCCCTCTATCGATAGTACAAGAAGCTCCTAAATCAACGTGGTTTTCTAAAACTACACGACCTCCAGAAATCAATCGGTCAAAACCTTCCGGGCGGTTTTTATAATAGAAGGCATCGCTACCGAGTACGGTATTCGAATGGATGGTAACTCCATCACCGATGATACAATCGTTGTTGATCACTACATTGGCGTGAATACAACAATCCCTACCAATACGTACATTTTCTCCTATGAAAACATTGGGTTGTACTACCGTATTTTCACCGATTACAGCCGATTCAGCAATGCTCGCAGTTGCGGCGATAAAAGGATTAAAATGTTTGGTTAAGGCATTGAAATCACGAAAAGGGTCGTCACTTATTAGCAGGGACTTTCCTTCTGGACAGGCCACTTCTTTATTAATCAATATCGTGGTTGCCTTTGACTGTAACGCTTTGTCGTAATACTTTGGGTGATCTACAAAAACGATGTCACCAGGTTCTACAACGTGGATTTCATTCATTCCTAAAACTTCGAAATCTGCAGCTCCTACAAATTCTACGTTCAACAGTTCGGCAATTCCCTTAAGGGTTTGTATTTCTTTAAACTTCATATAAATCAAAATTCCCGCTTTTCAGCGGGAATCCATAAATTATTCTTTAATACGTTCTGAATACGCTCCTTTTTCAGTATCGATTTTGATCTTATCTCCCTCGTTAATGAAAAGAGGCACATTGATACGAGCTCCAGTTTCAACAGTAGCTGGCTTTGTAGCGTTCGTTGCTGTATTTCCTTTTACTCCTGGTTCTGTGTGCGTCACTTCCAAAATTACGTGTGATGGCATCTCTACTGAAAGTGGTGATGCATCTTCGGTATTGATTAACACCGTCACTATTTCACCTTCTTTCATTAAATCTGGTGCATCTAACACCGATTTCTGTAAGGTGATTTGATTGTAATCTTCCGTATTCATAAAGTGAAAATCATCCCCTTCAGCATACAAATACTGAAACTTATGAGTTTCTACACGAACGTCTTCAATTTTATGTCCTGCTGAAAAGGTATTATCAATTACTTTACCAGTAGTAACACTTTTCAATTTTGTTCTTACAAAAGCAGGTCCTTTTCCTGGCTTTACGTGTAAAAATTCAATGATTTTAAAAATATCGTGGTTGTAGCGAATGCACAATCCTTTCTTTATATCTGAAGTTGTTGCCATAGTTTTTACTATTTAATATTCGTTAACTTGCTTTAAAATATCCTTTCATAATACCTCGATGAGAATCTTTTACAAACTGTAATATTTCATCTCTCTCTGAAGTAGCTTGCATTTCTGCTTCGATAATCTCTACTGCTTGGGTATTGTTGTAATTCTTTTGGTATAAAATTCTATAGATATCTTGAATCTCTCTAATTTTCTCCGTTGTAAATCCACGTCGACGCAGTCCTACTGAATTAATTCCCACGTAAGAAAGTGGTTCACGTGCTGCCTTTACATACGGAGGAACGTCTTTTCTCACCAAAGAACCTCCAGTGACAAAGGCGTGATTTCCAACCGATGCAAATTGATGTACAGCCACCATACCTGCAAGTACTACATTGTCGCCGATAGTCACGTGTCCTGCCAAGGTAGTATTGTTAGAGAAAATACAATTATTTCCTACAATACAATCGTGTGCCACGTGGCTATACGCCATAATTAAACAATTGTCTCCAATTACGGTTTTCATTCGGTCAGAGGTCCCTCTGTTAATCGTTACACATTCTCTGATGGTAACATTATCACCGATGATCACCGTAGTCTCCTCATCATTGTATTTCAAATCCTGTGGAATGGCAGATACTACCGCTCCTGGAAAGATTCTACAATTGTTTCCTATACGTGCACCCTCCATAATTGTCACATTTGAACCTATCCAGGTTCCCGATCCAATTTCTACATTAGCGTGAATGGTTGTAAAAGGTTCAATCACTACATTACGCGCTATTTTTGCTTGTGGATGAACGTATGCTAAAGGTTGATTCATACTTCTTATTTTACTTTAGAAATCTGCGCCATCAGCTCGGCCTCACACACCAATTTACCATTGGCATACGCATAGGCTTGCATATGAGCGATTCCTCTTCTTATCGGGGTTATTAATTCACTTTTGAATATCAAAGTGTCTCCAGGAAGTACCTTTTGTTTGAACTTCACATTGTCTATCTTCATAAAATACGTCAGATAGTTTTCAGGATCTGGAACAGTACTCAACACGAGGATTCCTCCACATTGAGCCATCGCTTCAATTTGAAGTACTCCAGGCATTACTGGTGCTCCTGGAAAATGTCCTACGAAGAAATCTTCGTTCATCGTCACATTTTTCATCCCTACTACGTGTCTGTCACTCAACTCTAATATTCTATCAACCAATAAAAATGGTGGACGGTGAGGTAAAATACTCATGATTTTATGAATATCCATGAGTGGTTCCTCATTGAGGTCGTAACTAGGAACGTTATTTCTCTTTTCTTGTTTTATGATCTTTGCTAATTTTTTAGCAAAAAGTGTATTTACCAAATGACCTGGCTTGTTTGCAATAACTTTACCGCGAATTTTAGTACCTACCAAGGCTAGATCACCAATGACGTCTAAAAGTTTGTGACGGGCAGCCTCATTAGCCCAGTGTAGGGTTAAATTATCGAGAATCCCGTTCGGTTTAATCGCGATATTGTCCTTTTTGAAGGCTTTCTTCAACTTCACCATAGTCTCGTCTGACAATTCCTTGTCAACATAAACGATCGCGTTGTTTAAATCTCCTCCTTTGATCAAGTCATTCTCTAATAACATTTCAATTTCGTGTAAAAAACTGAAAGTTCTCGCAGCAGAGATTTCTTCTTTAAAATCACTGATAGAATCTAAAGTAGCGTTCTGAGTTCCGAGAATTTTAGTTCCGAAATCAACCATCGTGGTTACCTGATACTCATCAGAAGGCATTAAAATAATTTCGCTGCCTGTTTTTTCGTCTTTATAGGTAATAATCTCCTTGACGATGTATTCTTCAACTTCTGCATCTTGTTCCACGATTTCAGCCTGCTCTAAGGCTTCGATAAAGAACTTTGAAGAACCGTCCATAATTGGAGGTTCCGATGCGTTAATTTCTATGAAAAGGTTGTCAAGCCCCAAACCAACTGCAGCCGCAAGTACGTGCTCAGAAGTTTGGATTTGAACACCTTTTTTCTCGAGGTTCGTTCCTCGTTGTGTGTTCGTAACGTATTCTGCTTTTGCCTCAATGATCGGTGATCCTTCTAAATCCACTCGAACAAAAGCATATCCAGTATTCACCGGAGCAGGTTTAAATGTCATTACCACCTCATTACCAGTGTGCAAACCAACACCTGATAGAGTTACTTCGTTTTTAATTGTTGTTTGTTTCTTACTCATTATTTCTCTTTTGAGTATTTAGTTCTTTTTCAAGTTTATGAATTGTTGTTGCTATGTTCGGTAAATTTTTAAAATGGACATACGATTTGTTGTAGTCCGAATATCCAAAAGCAGGTGTTCCTTGCACGACGTCACCATCTTTCAAACTGCGTCCGATACCTGATTGTGCTTGGATCTTTACGTTATTGCCAATATTGATGTGCCCTACGATTCCTACCTGTCCTCCAATCATACAATACTCACCGATTTTTGTAGATCCGGCTACACCTGTTTGCGAAGCAATCACGGTGTGCTTTCCAATCTCCACATTGTGGGCAATTTGGATTTGATTGTCGAGCTTTACTCCTTTTCTAATAATTGTAGAACCTAAAGTGGCTCTGTCAATGGTAGAATTGGCTCCGACATCCACATTGTCTTCAATAATAACATTTCCTGTTTGAGGAACGGCCTTGTACTCTCCATTTTCGTCAGGAGCAAACCCAAAACCATCCGAACCGATAATGGTTCCCGAATGAATTTTACAATTAGCCCCGATTACAGACTCTGAATATATTTTTACGCCGGCAAAAATGGTCGTATTATCTCCAATAACTGTATTGTCACCTATATAAGAGTTGGGATAAATCTTAACATTATTTCCCAACACCACATTTTCTCCGATATAACTAAAAGCTCCGATGTACTCTTCGTTCCCAATTTTTGCGGATTCCGCAACATAATGGGGCTGCTCTCTACCGACCTTGTTGTTCTTCACTTCATTGTAAAACTCCAACAATTTGGAAAATGACTTATAGGCATCTTCTACTTTTATCAAGGTCGTTTCCACGTCTTTTTCCAACTGAAACGATTTGTTTACTATGGTAACCGTAGCTTTGGTCGTATATAAAAATGAATTGTATTTAGGGTTGGCTAAAAAGGTTAAAGAACCTTCTTCTCCTTCTTCTATTTTAGAAAGCTTAGACACCTCAGCATCCTCATTTCCAATAATCTCTCCTCCTAAAATGTCGGCTATTTGTTTTGCTTTGAATTTCATTAATGGCAAAAGTAGTTAATTTTGTTTAATTAGCTATTTCAATTAAGTGATGTTTTCGATGGTTAGCGCATTTTTGGATAACACAAGTAGTGTTTCGTAACAGGTTGCGCAAGGGCTTGAACATTCAATTGATCAGAGGCCGCAGCAATATCTTTCAATTCACCGCTCTTTGTGTAGATAAGGATAGGCTTATTTGTAAAATACGCCTGATTTGAGATTTGTTTATCGTAGACAAAATAGGTCATTTCTTCATCCGAAAGGTCAAATTCACGCTTTACGCGTGCCTTGATATTACTTACATAGGCACTGTCAAAAGGCTCGTCTTGTAATTCAATTCGCAACAAATTTCTGTGAATAATCATTTTACAGAGTCGAGCTAAAATAGGATCGTCGTGATTAATCCATTCTTTTATCGACAGCAGTACGTCGTAATCATCAAGTCTAGAAAATATTTCCAGAGTTTCTTTCGAAAAGTTGTCCTGACGAACTTCATTGTACAAAAAATAACGCAAGGCTTTGCTGGCAAATAAGTCTTCTCCTCTCGAGGCCAACTCCTTCGCGCGTTTCAATACACTCACCAACGTTTGCTCAGCAACCAATCCGGTTTTATGCAAATATACTTGCCAGTACATGAGTCTGCGTGCAATAATGAACTTCTCTACAGAATAAATTCCTTTTTGCTCAATTACCAATTCGTCATTAACGACGTTCATCATGGCAATAAGGCGATCAGAAGAAATGTTTCCTTCTGCGACTCCTGTATAAAAACTATCTCTTTTTAAGTAATCCAAACGATCGATATCCAACTGACTTGAAATCAACTGATTTAAAAAGGCGCGATCGTAGTTTCCCTCAAAAATCTGAATTGCCAAACTCAATTTCCCGTCGAACTCCTCATTGAGGGCCCTCATAAATTTTAGCGAAATCTCTTCGTGTGCAATACCGTTCACGATACTGTGTTCTAAGGCATGTGAAAAGGCACCGTGACCGATATCGTGCAATAATATCGCTATACAAACTGCTACTTCCTCCTCATCCGTGATACGCACCTGTTTAGAACGCAACACTCGAATCGCTTTTTGCATGAGATGCATACAGCCCATCGCATGATGAAATCTCGTGTGATTAGCTCCCGGATACACCAAGTTTGACAACCCCATTTGGGTCACCCTGCGCAATCGTTGAAAGTAAGGGTGCTGGATAATATCAAAGATCAGGGAATTCGGGATAGAAATGAACCCGTAAATCGGATCGTTTAAAATTTTTAGTTTATTCGTTTGCTGCTTAGTCACCATCAGTTATTCATCAATTTCTAACAAAAGAATTATAATTTCTGGATAAAACCAAATCCGAGAAAGTTTAATTAACGTATTTTTAGCTTTTGAACACACAACAAAACGCCTATTTAACGTTTTGTTTAAACAATACATTGACGTGCATATGAGAAATATAGATATACTATGGGTGGATGATGAAATCGACTTACTAAAACCACATATTTTATTTTTAGAAAAAAAGAATTATACGGTGCAATCGTGTACCAACGGTGCAGACGCCATCGATATGGTAAAAGAACAACAATTCGACATTGTTTTTCTTGACGAAAATATGCCCGGTATCACAGGACTAGAAACACTTTCCGAAATAAAGCAACTCAATCCGAACCTACCTGTGGTTATGATTACCAAGAGTGAAGAAGAATACATTATGGAAGAGGCCATCGGGTCGAAAATTGCTGACTACCTCATCAAACCAGTAAATCCGAATCAAATTTTATTGAGTTTGAAGAAAAACCTCGATCATTCGCGCTTGGTTTCTGAAAAAACTACCTCCAACTATCAACAGGAATTCCGAAAAATAGCGATGGATCTCGCCATGGTGAACACCTTTGAAGATTGGACAGAGCTCTATAAAAAATTAGTGCATTGGGAATTGGAACTGGAGAACATCAATGATTCAGGGATGCTTGAGATTTTAGAATCTCAAAAAGTAGAAGCGAACAGTCAGTTTTTTAAATTCGTAAAGAAAAATTACCAGGACTGGCTTACCGGTTCACACAAACCTACCTTTTCACATACGCTGTTTAAAGATTACATCGTACCCAACCTCAAAGCCCCGAATGGTGTACTGTGGATAGTTATTGACAACTTGCGTTACGATCAATACCGCGTGCTAGAGCCCTTTATAAACAACTATTACAAAAAAGAAGAGGAACATTCCTATTTCAGTATTTTACCAACGGCAACCCAGTACGCTAGGAATGCCATTTTCTCGGGTCTTATGCCTTCTGAAATGGAAAAAATGTACCCTCAGTTTTGGAAAAATGACACCGATGAAGGAGGAAAAAACTTATTTGAATCTGACTTTTTAAGCAGTCAAATAAAGCGATTAAGCCTGGATATCAAACATGAATACTACAAAATTATCTCTCTAAAAAACGGAAGAGATTTAGCCGACAGCTACAATGCTACCAAACACAATGACCTAACCGTAGTCGTATATAACTTTGTTGACATGCTCTCTCATGCTAAAACAGAAATGGAAGTCATCAAAGAGCTCGCAGGTGATGACAAGGCATACCGATCATTAACCGTTAGCTGGTTTAAAAACTCTCCTCTGTTTGAGATCATCCAGAAAGCACAACGACTGGGACAGCGATTGATAATTACTACCGATCACGGAACGATCAATTGTAAAACACCTACAAAAGTCATAGGCGATAAGAATATCAGCTCTAACCTGAGGTATAAAACAGGACGCAGTTTGACTTATGAAAACAAAGATGTCTACGCCGTGAAAAATCCTAAAGATATTTTTCTACCGCAAGTAGCTATTAACAGTCCTTTTATTTTCACAAAAGAAGACATGTTTTTTGCCTACCCAAACAATTACAACCACTTTGTTAAGTATTATAAGAACACGTATCAGCACGGAGGAATTTCTCTGGAGGAAATGATTATCCCATGTAGTATCTATGAACCGAAGTAAATGAAAAAAAGTTACTTACTCTATACCTTATTTGCCTTGTTGCTTTGCAGTTCATGGGCTCAGGCCCAAACAGACGCAAAAGCTCTGGATAAGGCCGCTATCAGTATCGAAAACAGCGCTATTCAGTACGACGGGCGTTACTTTAGTATAGGATACCCTATGGGAGATGTTCCGAAAGACAAAGGTGTTTGTACCGACGTTGTGATACGAGCCTACCGCAAACTCGGCATTGACTTACAGCGTCTCGTTCACGAGGATATGCAACGCAGCTTTGAGCAGTATCCTAAATTGTGGGGACTCAAAAGACCGGATGCTAATATTGACCATCGCCGTGTTCCCAATTTAATGACGTTTTTCAGTCGTTTCGGAAAGGTAAAAAAACGAAGTACAAAAGCTGCAGACTACCTACCCGGTGATATTGTTTGCTGGCGTCTATCCAATGGACTCACCCATATAGGTCTGGTGGTTTCAAAAAAATCAAGAGATCAGAAACGTTATATGGTCATTCATAATATTGGTGGTGGCCAGGTAATTGAAGACGTCTTATTTGACTATACCATTATCGGACACTACTCCTATTAAACTAAATTTCCAACAATCTAAAAAGTTAATTACTTTTGTGGATATGAACAGAGATTACACTTTAGAACAGCTGACTGAAATTGCAAAAGAAGTCATTGAACAAGCACCGAGCAAAGTGCTACTTTTTAACGGTGAAATGGGCGTTGGAAAAACAACTTTAATAAAGGAAATCTGCAAAGAGCTAGGCATTGAGGATGTTGCAAACTCGCCGACATTCTCATTGGTTAACGAGTACCATACGGCAGCGAAAGAAATTGTATATCATTTTGACTTTTACAGAATTGACGATGAAGAAGAAGCCTACGATATGGGAATAGAAGACTATCTGTACAGTAATCATTGGTGTTTAATTGAATGGCCTGAAAATGTCAAAAATTTATTACCTTTAGATGCGGTGCACATCCACATCAAACAATTGGACAACGGTCAACGCAACATCGAACTAAACTCAACTAACAAAAACTAATGAGCGCTATTACTTCACCTTTCACCAAAGAACAATTAATGCCCCAACCTGAAATGTTGGAGATCAAAAAACAAAAAGGAGAATTGTTTATTGGACTTCCAAAGGAAACTCATTTTGAAGAAAAGAGAATCAGCTTAACTCCAGATGCCGTATCGGCTTTGGTGGCTCACGGTCACCGAATCGTCATTGAAGCAGGTGCTGGTGAAGGTGCTAATTACAGTGACAGAGAATACTCAGAAGCTGGAGCAAAGGTTTCTTACGACATCAAAGAAGTATTTTCTTGTAATATCGTACTCAAAGTAGAGCCGCCATCTTTGGACGAAATTAAGATGTTAGTTCCGCAAGCGGTATTAATATCAGCGCTACAGTTAAAAACACAGGAGAAAAAGTATTTCGAGGCTTTGGCTAAAAAACGAATTACAGCCATTGCTTTTGATTATATTAAAGATGAGTTAGGAATTTACCCCATCGTAAAATCACTAAGTGAGATCGCAGGAATTGCCTCTATGCATATTGCTGCCGAGCTTATGAATACTGCTAATGGTGGTAATGGATTACTCCTCGGAAATATTGGTGGCGTACCGCCGAGTGATGTAGTTATCATCGGTGCAGGTACTGTTGCTGAATTTGCAACACGATCGGCAGTTGGGCTCGGAGCACGTGTTAAGGTATTCGATAATTCAATTTCTAGATTGCGCAAATTACAAGCAAATATCAATACGCCACTGTATACCTCAACCATTCAACCAAAAACGCTTGCAAAAGCACTGATGCGTTGTGATGTTGCCATTGGAGCCTTACGAGGAGAAGACCGCTCACCCGTGGTGGTAACACAAGGGATGATTGAGCAAATGAAAGAAGGTGCTGTGATTGTCGATGTGAGTATTGACCGCGGAGGTTGTTTTGAAACGTCACGCGTTACCACGCATAGCTGTCCTACATTTACCCACAGTGGTGTTATTCATTACTGTGTTCCGAATATTCCTTCGCGCTACGCGCGAACGGCATCCGTTTCTATCAGTAATATCTTCACCCCTTATTTGCTAGATATCGCAGAAGAAGGCGGCTTTGAAAACGCTGCGCGTTTTGACAAGAGCTTGAGAAATGGCATGTACTTTTACCACGGCATCCTCACAAATAAAACCGTTGCTGATTGGTTTGATTTACCTTACAGAGATATCAACTTATTATTTTTATAAAGAAGGGCCTATTTTTTTAGGCTCTTTTTAATTGGCATTTTGATAGTTCGGCAAGTCAAATTCAAAGACAGTCCCTACTCCTAACCTACTTTTTAGTTTGACTTCAGAACCGTGGAGTTCGATAATTTTTTTGACGATGGCCAAACCTAAACCAATTCCCTTTTCTTCGCCTCCTGCGGCACCTTGTTCGAGACGCTTAAAGATGCGTTGAGACTCCTGCTCTGAAATCCCTGGCCCCGCATCTTCAATTTGAATCTTCGTTGCCGTTTGACCTGTCAATACCCGCAAGAATACTGTTCCTCCATCTTTCGAAAATTTAAGAGCATTTTCAATAATATTCTGCAATACGCGCTCCATCAACTTGACATCCGCCATTACTGGACTCATTACAGGAGGTATTTCGACAGCAATTTGAATATTGCGTTCTTTTGCTAGCAGGGTGTATCGTTCTTTTAAATCGTACAGCAAATCATTTATATAAAATGGTTCTGGATTCAGATGTAGTTTTTTAGCATCTAAAGTAGCGTATTCAAACAGGTGGTTTACCAAATTAGTCAAGTGCAATGCACTTTTTTCAATAACTGCCATGAACTCTCTCCTATCGGCGGCCTCCATGCGTTCTTCCCGCATCGTTAAGGTCTCTACATAACCTCTTATCGCTGTTAGTGGAGTTCGTAAATCATGTGCAACATTTGCGATCAACTCTTTCCGAAATCGCATCAGTGCTTCCTTTTCTTGAATGTGATTCGCTATGGTTTGGGCCATATCGTTAAAGGTAAGGGCTAACACCGACAAATCTGACTGGGCAGCTGCAGGTATCCGACTACACCAATGTCCTTGTCTAAATTCATTTACGTGATAGATAACTACCCGTAAGCTCTTTGTCAAAAACCACACGAGTAAACTGCCGCACAATACCGCAAAAACCATCGTAACCAAGGTTGACCTCAAACTCAATGCTACAAAATAGTCTTTAAACAAAGTCGCACAAACTTCGTGAAACTGTTGGCTTGCTAAAATAATATAGATGTATCCCTTCCGATTGTTTTTCTCGAAGGCTGCTGCCGAAAATATTTTCCGCTTGTTAGCTTCTCTTGGGTCTTCTCCTAGCACATAGCGATTTCTATTGGCCAGAAATTGTTTTACAGGTACAAGGCTTACTTTTTTCAACGGCTTGTATGGATTGCTATGATCTAATACCACAGAATACAATATCTCACCGGTTTCGTTGAGTAAATACACTTCAATAGCTCTATTCACCGACATCATATCGTGCATAATATCATCGAACAAGGCTTTATTCACCTCTCCGTTTTCTAGAAATGGAGATGCGTCACGAAACTTTTCTTCAATAAGGTGATTGGCAACATTGATATTTAAACGCTGTGTAGTTTGACTGTAAAATCGTTCCACTAAAAAAAAGGTTAACAGCATGTACACTAAGCTCATGAATAAAATAATAACTAAAAAGGATAAACCTAGCTTAACTATTAACCTATTTGAAATGCTCTTTAGGGTTTTCATGGGAGGACGTTTTAAATTCGTCACTAAACCTATAGCCTACCCCCCATGTAGTTAATATAAATTTAGGATCTGACATATTTGATTCTAACTTTCCTCTCAATCTATTTATATGTGAATTTACAGTATGTCGGTAGCCATCAAAATCGTAACCCCAAACCAACTCTAGTAATTTTTCTCTACTAAACACCTTTCCCGGATTCGAAGCCATTAACACCAGTAAATCAAATTCTGTAGGTGATAAATTGAGCACACGTCCTGACAAGGTTACTTTTCGCTCTTCCTTTAATATACGTAACTCATCAAACTGCAATTCATTGTGGACGAGGCCAATTTTATGAGAAGTAGCCTTCTCAAACCTCCTCGTCACCGCCTTCACACGGGCAATAAATTCACGAACACTAAAAGGTTTGGTAATATAATCGTCAGCTCCCAACTCTAAACTCAATACCTTATCGAGTTCTTCCGTCTTTGCTGTCAGCATGATTACCGGTGTCTGTTTTACCAATCTAATTTGTTTACAAACCTCTATTCCATCAAGATTTGGCAAGTTTATATCCAAAATAATGAGGTTATAGTCTTCACGCAAGGCAAAATCCAGCCCTTTATCCCCCTCTCCAACCTTCACTACTTCGTAGCTTAAGTCCTTCAAATGCAAGGCTATTAAATTGGCTATAGCCATGTCATCTTCAATAATTAGGGCTTTCTTCGACATTGGGTTGTGCAAATTTTTAGGTAACTGGGCTAACTTAAAAAAATTCGATGTGATATAAAAATGATTTTTTCGTGATACTTCTGTGATTCTTATCGGAGTTCTTTACCTCATTAAAATTCAGCTGCAGCGAATTATTTAATCTATAACACCCAACAATCATGAAAAAAACTGTAGAGACACTTCAAAACAGCCCCCATGAAGCGAGAATGCACTCCATTGCTAATTCTTTGCTAACACTTAACAAAGCTCCTATTGCACACCTTTCGACTGCAGAACAGGAACAGTTTATACAATTCGGTTTTGGCAGTGCAGAAACACCTGCCCATACCAATGTATACGAAGCCTTTGCGTATTGGTGTCAAAAAACACCGTCAGCCATTGCTGCAGAGCACCAGAACCAACAAATTAGCTATCGCGAGTTAGATAACAGAGCAACCATCATCGCCTTGTTACTGAAACAAAAAGGCATTCGTCAAGGTGACCGTATCGGTTTGTACCTTCCCCGATCCCTCCATTTTTTAACTGGTTTGATCGCTATTCTAAAACTCGGAGCAGTATACGTACCTCAAGACCCTAGAATTGTGCCTGCAAACATGTTGCGAACTATAAGTGAACTCAGCGAGCAAAAATTGATACTCACACTCGACAGCTTTCTTGAAGATATGCCTCTCGACACGAGTATTGCCATTGACAGTACACTTGACAATCCACTGTATCAAAATCTATACGGAAACATCAAGTTAATCAATCATCATCGTTACTCCGATCAAAGCAGTTGCTTTATCTTATTCACTTCGGGTACTACGGGAACCCCCAACGGCGTCGAAGTAACGCATCAGAACTTATGCAATATTTTGTATACTTCTCCTGGTAATCTCCACATACTACCCGGAACAAAAGTAGCGCAACTGTTAAATATTTCTTTTGATATGGCTGCCTGGGAAATTTTAGGCTGCTTAGGTAATGGTGGACATTTACTCATTCGCGACAAAAGTATTGCAGCCACAGCTGAACAGGCGGAGGTTATTATTGCCACACCTACCATTTTAACAGGTATCGATAGCGATCGCTGTAAACATGTCAAAACCGTTGCAGTAGCCGGCGAGCCTTGTCCGTTAATCCTAGCAAAACAGTGGTCGGCAAAGGCAAACTTCTACAACTGCTGTGGCCCGACAGAAACCACCATCGTAAATACCATGCACCTTTGTTCTCCTTCAGAAAATGAACTCAGTATTGGCAAGCCCACTCCAAACAACAGTGTATACATACTCAACGAAGACCGAAAACCCGTTGCCATAGGTGAAGTAGGAACCATGTGGGCCGGAGGTAACTGTGTGAGCAAAGGCTACTTAAACAATCCCGAGCTGAATGATAAAAAGTACGCTCCTGATCCATTCTTTTTCGGTAAGCGTACCATGTTCAATACCGGAGACCTCGGTAAATGGAACGACCACGGAGAACTCATTCATTACGGACGTATTGACGATCAAGTAAAGATCAAAGGATTCCGAGTTGAACTGGATGCCGTAACGGCCATTATAGAACGCTTTCCCGAAGTTACACGGGCGGTGAGTATGAAGTTTGGTGACGCTTTGGTAGCAGTGATTAGCCCCGTCCCGATATTCCCTGAAGAACTAACCGCTATGATTCGCGAGGAAATCCAAAAGGAACTCCCCTATTACTATGTTCCAGGACAGATGGAATTCGTAAAGGAGCTCCCCAAAACATCTCGTGGAAAAATTGACAAAAGAGCTGTAAAAACCTTTCTAAACATCCAAAACAATGAACGCTAATACCCTACCACCAAAAAAGTCCTTGCTTTACCGCCTAGGCAAGCACCCCTTGCTCATTCCCTACCATCGTCTGTTTCTGATAGTCGTCTTAATCAACAGCTATATCGCCTATCGAGGGCTCGTTGATTGGAAGTGGTTTGAGAACAATGCCTTTTCGCTAGAAGCCATCGGCAAAATAGCGCTTCTAAATTTCACCATAGGAATTATAATGCGACAGCAATACCTCATTAATATGTTGTTTGCTATTGCGACGAGTATTCCAAAATCATGGCCCCTAAGCATTCGCAGGGTCGCTGCCAAAGTGTATCATTTTGGTGGCCTACACAGCGGGAGTACTACTGTGGGAACACTTTGGTACGCAGCTTTTGTTTTTGGAGTTTACCATCAATACCTAAACGGAGCCAGTGGCATTCCTTTATCATTAGTTGTGGTAACAAGTGCAATCATAAGCTTGCTAGTTCTTATTCTCATTTTTGCCTTACCCAAAATGAGAGCGAAGCGTCATAACAGTTTTGAGCTTACGCATCGAATTGGCGGATGGACAGTGTTAGCACTCTTCTGGATTCAAATGCTACTTATTGCCAACGCGAATCACCCAGGAACTCCTCTTGTATACTTGGTAGATTTTTGGGCGCTTTGCTTAATTACCACTAGCGTTGCCCTTCCATGGTTGCGATTAAGAAAAGTAGCTATCGATATAGAACGACCGTCAAACCACGTAGCGTTGACCTCTTTTAACTATGGGGTAACACCATTTGCAGGCTCGTCAACATCCTTGAGCAGAAACCCCTTACTCGAATGGCATGCCTTTGCCAATGTACCGACACCTGATAAGGATGGGTTTCGCTTAACCATTTCAAGAGCTGGAGACTGGACAGGCAAATTTATCAATGAACGTCCCGAGAAAATATGGGTAAAAGGCATTCCTACTGCGGGTGTTGGAAACATAGACAAACTTTTTAATAAGGTTATATGGGTAGCTACCGGAAGTGGTATTGGTCCGTGTATCCCGCACTTATTGCTTAATAAAACGCCTTCAGTTTTGGTATGGGCCACCAGAAACCCAGAAAAAACCTATGGTAATGATTTACTAACTGAGATCAAGAATGTTCAACCTAATGCTGTTATCTGGGATACAGACGCTCATGGAAAACCCGATTTGGTGACCTTGGCGTATCAGGCACTCCAAGAACACCAAGCAGAGGCTGTGATATGCATATCTAACCAGAAATTAACCCAGCAGGTAGTGCACCAAATGGAATACAGAGGAATTCCTGCCTACGGAGCAATCTGGGACTCTTAATAACACAACAAAAACCAACTCAAATGAATGTACTATTCGAACAAATTGGCAGAGTCATCATTGCCAAACTCAACAGGCCAAGTTCTTTAAACGCCCTGAATTCATCTACGATGTATGAACTGATTGAAGGACTAAAAAAATACGATACCAATCCTGACATTGGCTGTATCGTACTCACCGGATCGGAACGAGTTTTCTGTGCCGGTGCCGACATCAAAGAAATGTCGCAAAAAAACTTTAACGACATGTTTAACGAAGACTACTTTGGGTACTGGGAGGTCTTTGCCAAAGTCAAAACCCCCATTATAGCCGCTGTATCAGGATATGCCTTGGGGGGTGGCTGCGAACTCGCTATGATGTGTGACATTATTATCGCAACAGAAAATGCCGTATTTGGACAACCGGAAATTAAGCTTGGCGTCATCCCTGGAATCGGCGGAACCCAACGCCTGACATCTTTAGTAGGAAAGGCCAAGGCTATGGATCTTATATTATCTGGAAGAAACCTGAGTGCTCAGGAGGCCTTTGCCAGTGGGCTCGTCTCAAAAATTATTGCAGAACAGCATTTTTTGAATGAAGTTATACAATACGCTCAAGAGTTAGCCACCTATTCTAAAACGGCTTTGATAGCTGCTAAAGAAACCATCAATCAATCGCTGGAATGCAGTTTAAAAGACGGCATCGTATTCGAGAGAAGACTTTTCCATGCTCTCTTTAACACCGATGATCAAAAAGAAGGCATGACCGCCTTTTTAGAAAAACGCACTGCCACATTTAACCAACAAAAAACCGCTTAAATCAAAACACATGAAAAAATCAATCTTTATTACCATCGCACTTTTTAGTTTTCTTTCCTTAATGGGGCAAGACAACAAAACTGAGAAAAAGACCTCGAAAACCACGTTTGCCATGATGCCCATACACAACAGTGGTGCAGGGTTTAACAATGTGTTTTTAGGTTCGCATGAGCTTAATGAACGCAAAAAACTAACCTTTTACAGTGTTTTTTGGGTAAACCCTTCCTTCGGAAATCAAGGAAAAGACCTGTTTTTAGAAACTGGGATTGGACTGGGCTACTCTTTAGCAAACAACAAACTCTATTTAAATCCTAGTTTAGGTTTTGGTCATGGGAAGCTACTGTCAGGAGCTGCTGATACCAAAATTGGTGAAAGCCTTATCCCTAGCTTATTCATGGTTTACAACAACGGAAATTTCGAATTTGAAGGCTATACTGCCTATTATATGAGTTTGCGAGGTGAAGGAGCTTCTCAAGACCTCCTTTTAAACTGGGTTATTCCTGGAATCAAACTCAACAAACACCTATCTGTAGGTGGTTTCTACGAACATTTAGGACAAACACGAAGTGACAGTGGCGCTACGAAAACCTTGTATCAATTTTTAGGAGCCTATGTAAAAACCACCCTTAACAACGGTGTTTGGTTTCGATTTGCTGCTGGTCCTAACATTTCGAACGACAACTTAAACTCCAAAGAGTTTTACAAAATCCAAGCTTTTATTCCATTGTAACAAACACAATTGACAAAGCCGGTGAATCCGCAACAGAATTCCTTGGGTATACCCTTTGAAATTTCTAATTTTGCGTTCGAAATAAGAGATTATGCATATACTAAAACGAATAGGCTATTACTTAGTAGGTGTAGCCTTAGGATCGGTAGCGGTTCTTTTCTTCTGGAAGAACAAGAATGTTTCCTTCCCATACGGGCCCGATGCGAGAACCTTAAAGTCAATTCGCATTAAGAAACGACTGTTCTCAGAGGAAGCCTTGGCAGTTATGACTGCAAAAAAAATAGACACCGCCTATATTAGCGCAGTCTTGCTCAACGCAGATGTAGATTTTGGAAAAAGTAAACCAAGACAAAAGCCTTGTGCTGAATACCACATCACTGGTAAAGACAGTTTAAAAAACACATCGCTGTATGTAATTCGTTGCGATTCGACCGCAACCATACAACACATCACAATAGAATAAAGAAAAGACCGAGCTTAAAAGCTCGGTCTTTTTCGTTTTACAAAAGTTTTACTAATCGTACTTTTATTTTTTTCCGTTCTTGTGCCTCATTGATATATTCAATCAATACCTCCGATCCTTCTTTGCGCAAGAGTAACTCATAAGCTACTAAGTTTCTAGAATCATCGTCATTAATAGCCACAATCTCAAAGCCCTTTCGCAGTCCTTTTTTATAAACAGGAGCCTGCAAGTCCACATAGTTCACCATGATTTTTCCTTCTTTTTTTCGCAGAGAAATTCCTGACAAAGGGAAATCAAAAGCCTTCGAATACCAGCTATTTGGCTTGAGATACATGTATTGGTTTTTATAATCCAATACTATGGTAAACCGCTGGATAATTTTCGCTCCCACAATCCCCATGAATCCTTTCATTGCGGTAACTCCTGCCTCGCTGTGCGAAAGTGCTATTGGCATGGCTTCAAACGCATAGGGCCCGAACTTTAATGAGTGAATTCTAATTTTTTCAGATGTCATTTCATTCCCCAAGCCTTCTGATTTTTTTACCAGGCTTCTACCCGCTTTCTTCGCGAGTTTATGAGATTTTGCAAAAGGACTATTCACCAACAAGGTCATTCCTGCACCACTGTCAAATAAAACGTCTCCGTTAAATGTAAGCCCTGAGCTCAATGTAAATTCCACTGGAACCAACGGAATAGGAATGCCCTCACTAAACTTGAACTTCACCTTTTTAAACCCCGTTAGGTCCACAGCTTCGATAATTTTATACAGTGTCAATCGACTTTGTTCGTAATCGAGTTTAGTCACGTATTTATTGAGCAACGAATACCCTGTGATACCGTCAATTTGAACACCAAATGCCTGATTGAGATTCGACATATCTTTTAATACTAAAGTAGTATCATCCAAAGTAACTCCAGAAGCATAGTTCAGCGTATGCCCTGTGGCCATATGGTATACCTCACTACCCGAAGCTCCTTGAACGGCTTGTTCAAAATTACTTTTCACCCCTAATTTCTGGGCCGCTATACTGTCGAGTACATCGGCAGTAGCCCCAGTATCAAACACAAAATGCAAGGGTTTGGAGTTATCGACAGCAACTCGGATAAAAGTATGTCCGTCTTTTGTCATCTTCATCGGTAAACTCGCTACCTGCGCCACAATTCCATGGCAATACAGGAATACCCCAATAACTAATTTTGTTTTTTGCATATCACAATCTTATTAATCCATCCACAAAAAAAGTGACAAATACTGGTAGTAACCGTTATCAACTATTAATTTGTGTTAACTAGTGTTAATTACTTCTTATACTTGTCGTACAGTCCTTTTCCAGCTTTTATCAATGGAAGTACCTTTGCTAAGCGATTTAATCGTGTAGCTTCGCGTTTTGCCTCCGAGATATGCTGTGCAAATTCCCGCTGCTTTCCTGGTGTTAAGCTCATAAATGCCTGCTCCAAAGCGGCATCAGCCTTCATGGCGACTGCCAATTCTTCAGGAATACTAAGGGCCGCTGTTTTCTTCTTAGGCTTGTAGAACTTCCCTTGCTCTGCATTCATTACGGCCTCCTGTAAATAACTCTTAATTACAGGCACCAATGAAGGTTCAATTTCCGCGAGTCTCCATTGCCGAAGCGCTTGCGTTTTTCCTTCCTGTGCATTGACTAATAGCCCAGCCTCGTCCTTTAAATACACTCCGTGGTGAAACCACAAACCAACATATTCTTTAAAGGCCGCAATTCCGATGATGTTTTTCCCTTGGTAGGTATAGGTTGGAGCCTTCCATTTAAAGGTTTCTTCAACGGGCAATGCTAATAACAAAGAACGCAAGAGCTTAAGCTCTTGCGTCCATTTTTCGTGATTATCTATGTATTCTGTAACTTCTGCAATCATTAATTGGCTACTTCACTGGTAAATTTAATTCTCATAAGACGCAATTCTTCATCGTCGTAATCTCCGTCAAACTCATCCAAGGCATCTTGGATTTTATCCGTTTCAGCATCCATAAAATACTCGTGAATTTCCTCTTGTTGATCTTCGTCTAAAAGATCGTCAAGAGCATAATCAATATTCAATTTGGTTCCTGAAAACACAATAGCCTCCATCTCTTTAATCAATTCAGGCATTTCCAAACCTTTAGATTTTGCGATATCCTCTAATGGAAGTTTTCTATCGGTATTCTGAATGATGTATAGCTTTAACCCAGAGTTCACCCCTGTACTTTTCACAATCAGATCGTCAGGGCGCATGATTTCGTTTTCGTCAACATACTTACCGATCAACTTAATAAACTCCTTTCCGTATTTACGAGCTTTTCCTTCACCTACCCCGTGAACTTTTGACAATTCGTCAATAGTTATCGGATACTTTAAGGCCATATCATTAATTGATGGATCTTGAAATACGGCAAAGGGCGGTACTCCTAATTGTTTTCCGACCTTCTTTCGCAAATCTTTCAACATACTTACGAGCTTATCATCAACCCCTACTGACTTTGCCTTCGACACGGTGATAATGGTACCATCATCATCGGTAGCATAGACGTGATTCTCCGTCATCATAAAAGAATGAGGCTGCTCTAAAAAGGCTTTTCCTTTCTCTGTTAATTTAATAACACCGTACTGCTCAATTTCTTTACGAATCAAATCGGCCACGAGTACTTGTCTTATCAAGGCCATCCAATAGTGATTATTGTGCTCTTTACCAATTCCAAAAAACGATTGGCAGTTAGTTTTGTGCGACTTTAACAAGGCGTTTTCCTTACCTACCAAGGTATTTACAATCTCTTTCGGCTTGTACATTTCATTGGTATCGCGAATCACACCGAGCAGGATTGCCACTTCATTTTGGGCTTCCATTTTTTTCTTTGGATTCCTCATATTGTCATCCATGTCTGCTCCATCACCATTTACTGCATCAAACTCTTCTCCAAAATAGTGCAGTAAATACTTACGTCTATTCATAGAGGTTTCTGCATAACCCACAACTTCTTGTAGCAAGGCGTGCCCTACTTCTTGTTCCGCTACGGGTTTGTTGGCCATAAACTTTTCGAGCTTTTCTATGTCCTTATAAGAATAGAAGGTCAAGCAATAACCTTCCCCACCATCACGACCAGCTCTTCCGGTCTCTTGGTAATAACTTTCCAAACTCTTCGGAATATCGTGGTGAATCACAAAGCGGACGTCGGGCTTATCAATCCCCATACCAAAGGCTATGGTTGCTACAACCACATCACAATCTTCCATTAAGAACATATCCTGATGCTTGGCCCTTGATTTGGCATCAAGTCCAGCGTGATAAGGAACCGCATTGATCCCGTTTACCTGCAAAATTTGTGAAACTTCTTCTACTTTCTTTCTACTCAAGCAATAAATAATACCGGATTTCCCGGTATGCTGCTTGATAAATCGAATAATATCTTTTTCTACATCCTTTGTTTTCGGGCGTACCTCGTAAAACAAGTTGGGCCTGTTAAAAGAAGCTTTGTAAACATTGGCATCTGTCATACCCAATGTTTTAAGTATATCTTCCTGTACTTTTTCGGTAGCCGTTGCGGTTAACCCAATAATAGGTACATTATCAATCTGCTTGATAATCGTTCGCAAATTTCGGTATTCAGGTCTAAAATCATGACCCCATTCTGAAATACAGTGGGCCTCATCAATGGCCACAAAGGAAATTTTCTGCGCTCTTAAAAACGCTACATACTCTTCTTTTATAAGGGATTCCGGGGCTACATATAACAATTTTGTAACACCGCTTTCTATATCCGATTTTACTTGGCTAATTTCTGTTTTGTTCAAAGAGGAATTCAAAACATGTGCAATTCCTTGGTTTTCAGAAATTCCACGAATAGCATCTACCTGATTCTTCATCAGTGCTATCAATGGTGAAACCACAATTGCTGTCCCTTCCTTCATTAAAGCGGGCAACTGATAACAAAGTGATTTACCTCCCCCAGTAGGCATTATTACAAATGTATTCTTATCATTTAAGATGCTACTTACGACATCCTCTTGCAACCCTTTGAACTGATTAAAGCCAAAAATCTTTTTTAACGATTCGTATAAATCCGACTGCTCTATATCCATCTGTTACTATCAAATTAAAAACTAAATCTAATTTATAAAAAAACTATCAATAAAAAAGTGATAAACTTTATTTTTATAAGTTTTCATACCTAAAATATTTCTATTTTTACAACTTCAATGGAACTTAAATTTTACAACTTGAAAAATTCAAGCGATATCCTTTCAACTGCTAAAGACACGATACTTTTACAAAGCAACGCAATTGCTAATTTAACAAATTTATTAGACAATTATTTCATCGATGCGGTAAACTTTATATTAAACTCATCAGGTAGAGTTATAGTTACCGGAATTGGAAAAAGCGCCAATATAGCTACCAAAATTGTAGCGACCTTAAACTCAACGGGTACGCCTGCAGTTTTTATGCATGCAGCCGATGCCATTCACGGTGATTTGGGAAATGTACAACAAAACGATACCGTGATTTGTATCTCCAAAAGTGGAAATACACCTGAAATTAAAGTACTCTTGCCGCTTATTAAAGCTTCAGGAAATAAAATAATCGCTATAACGGGTAACCCGACGTCATTTTTAGGAAGCAATGCAGACTTCGTACTCAACTCGTATGTTGAAAAAGAAGCCTGTCCTAATAATCTGGCACCAACCACCAGTACCACAGCACAATTAGTGCTCGGTGATGCTTTGGCTGTTTGCTTGTTAGAAAAACGAGGGTTTACAAGTAATGACTTTGCCAAATACCACCCAGGAGGCGCACTTGGAAAACGTTTGTATCTCCGCGTATCGGACTTGATTAAGAACAACGAATTACCAAAAGTCACAGCAGACGCTAGCGTAAGTGATGTCATCGTTGAAATCTCAGCAAAACGCCTCGGTGTAACTGCTGTTGTGAACCATAACAACGCCATCGAAGGAATTATTACGGATGGAGACATCCGACGTATGTTGAGCAAAACTTCGTCAATTGAAACGTTGCAAGCTCAAGACATCATGAGCTCTGCACCTAAAACGATTCACGTGGATGCCATGGCCGTAGTTGCTTTGGACACCCTTGAATCAAATAGTATCAGTCAAATTTTAGTCGTTGATGACGCTGACCAATACGTCGGTGTGGTTCATTTACACGATCTTATTAAAGAAGGAATATTTTAAGTATGGCTTCAAAAGAAATGTCATTTCTAGCCCATCTTGAAGAATTAAGATGGCATATGGTCCGCAGCTTCTCAGCTGTTTTTATCGTCGCTATTGTTATTTTTGCCAACCTTACCTTTGTTTTCGAAAACGTATTGTTCGCTCATCTCAAACCCGACTTTGCTACCTATACCTTTTTTTGTGAAGTTTTTGGTGCCATCGGAGTCGATAGTGATTTCTGTACCATTAGTTTTAAACAAACCCTTCAGGCACTTAATCCTACTCAGCAATTGATGACCGCTATTTGGTCGTCACTAATTTTAGGATTCATCCTAGCCTTCCCTTATGTTTTATGGGAATTTTGGCGTTTTATAGCTCCTGGACTCACCACTAAAGAGCGCAAAAAGTCAAGAGGATTTATCTTCATTTCCTCATTGCTCTTCTTTTTAGGGATACTGTTCAGCTATTACGTAATCATACCGATGTCTGTGTATTTCTTTTACAATTTTCAAATCGCAGAAACGGTTGTTAACAACTTTAAACTAGACGCATACATCAGCCTAGTGACCAACACCTTACTTGGAATTGGCGTATTCTTTGAGTTACCCGTTCTTATTTTCTTTCTTTCGAAAATTGGTTTGGTTACCCCGCAATTTTTGCGCACTTATCGCAAACACGCCTTAGTGGTTGTCATGCTGTTATCCGCAATTATTACACCACCCGATGTAGCGAGTCAAATTATCGTATCAGTACCTATTATGATACTCTACGAAATCAGTATTCACATTTCAAAATTAGTTACTAAAAAACAAGAAAGTCACTATGTCACAAAAAGTCCAAGAGTTTAACGAATATCGCGCTAAGATGAATGAGAAAATCTTAGCCTCTGACAATAAAGTTATCAAGCGTATCTTTAACTTAGATACCAATGCCTATAGTGAAGGACACTTACCTGTTAAGACAAAAGAATTGTTGGGGTTAGTTGCTTCTGCAGTACTTCGCTGTGATGATTGTATCGCCTATCACCTTGAAACAGCCTACAAACACGGAGTTAGCAAAGAAGAGATGATGGAGACCATGTCAATAGCAACCTTAGTTGGCGGTACCATCGTTATTCCGCATTTAAGACGAGCTGTGGAATTCTGGGAAGCACTGGAAAGCCAAAACTAAAAAATCAACTAAAGAGTTTAAGTTTATTTTAAGAATAGACTTCAACTCTTTCCTTATTTTTGACGCGAGAAGTAATTATTTATGAAGTTAAGAGCACAAAACATACAAAAGTTATACGGAAGTCGTAAAGTAGTAAAGGGGATTTCTCTGGAGGTACAACAGGGAGAAATCATTGGGCTGTTAGGTCCGAATGGTGCCGGAAAAACGACCTCTTTTTATATGATTGTTGGCATGATTAAACCCAATGATGGTGCTATCTTTTTAGACGATGAAAACATCACGGATGACGCGATGTACAAGCGCGCTCAAAAAGGAATTGGCTACCTCGCACAAGAAGCCTCTGTATTCAGAAAACTCTCAGTGGAAGACAATATTATGTCGGTACTAGAATTTACGGATCGCAATAAACAAGAACGCAAAGCTCGTTTAGAAGAGCTCATCGAAGAATTTAGCTTAGGACACGTGCGAAAAAATAGAGGTGACCTCCTTTCTGGTGGGGAACGTCGACGTACAGAAATTGCGCGATGTTTGGCTTCTGACCCTAAATTTATTTTATTAGACGAACCTTTTGCCGGTGTAGATCCCATTGCGGTAGAGGACATCCAGGGAATTGTAGCCCAATTGAAAAACAAAAACATCGGTATCTTAATTACCGACCACGATGTACAAGCCACTTTGGCAATTACGGACAGAACGTACTTAATGTACAACGGTGGGATTTTAAAAGAAGGTACACCTGAAGAACTCGCAGAAGACGAAACGGTTAGACGCGTTTACTTAGGAAAAGACTTCGAACTAAAAAAGAAGAAGTTTTAATGCAAGGAACTAAACACCAAGTACTCAATACTTTTTTTTTACTTTTTCCTTTTGTACTTCCGTTGTTAGCCAGCAGCACTCATACGGAATTGATTGAAAAAACGGTCGACATCAATGTACACGATACGTATTTCGTGATCAATTTTAGTCATCTCAGTATTTTTATGGCCTTAGTAATGGCTATCACTCCATTACTGTACTTTGTGCTAATCAACGGCAAACGAAGGTATTCAAAAGGGATATTTATGTTGCAACACAGCAGTAACTTTATCACCTTTGTACTTTATTTTGTCGGTTTGCTAGGTGTGGTTCAGGCAACGCTTCCAAGAAGAGACTTTGTGAATACGCATCCACTATTAGACGATTTGGTAGACGTAAACGTCGTGATAACATTGGCTTTATTGGTAATCGCGGCAAATGCTCTTATACTGAGCCCTACAGTGGTACTCATCGCCTTTTTACGCAGAAAAAAAGACTTGTAAAACTGCACGTGTCCCCACCTTTTCCACAGTTATAAATCTTTGTAAAAATAGTGACGCGCTTGACCTGTTTTTGGGAAATCGGGTACCGAACCGATGCAGTGATACCCACATTTCTCATAGAATTCTTTGGCTTGAAAAGAAAAGGTATCAAGCATTACCTTGGCGGCACCGTTACTTTGGGCAAAAGCCTCAGCTCTTGCTAAAAGCGCACGGCCTACCCCTTGACCTCTCAACTCTTTGGAAACCCACAAAATGCGAATTTCCAGACCTCCATAATAGCCTATACCTCCCAAAATGCCTCCTTTTATTTCAGCGTTTTCGTTTCTAACAATAAATTCAACGGGAATCCAATCCTCTTGAACTAAACGCGATTGCTGTTCTTCATTAAAGGTGTTTAAGCCACGTACCACTTTCATGGCATCTTCACGATTACTACAAACTTCTATGTTCATGATTTCGGCGCGAACGTATTTTGAATTAACGAAATGAGTACATAGCCTAAAATAACCACTGGAACGGCAGCTACTTTTAAGAGCACTAACATCACCACTGAAAATACTAAAAAGATGTATTTAACGAGGTTCGTTTTGATATCAAAACTTTTAAACTTCAATGAAAACAACGGTAATTCAGCATTCATCAAATAGGTTAATATCGCTGTTAAAAATAGCAACACATAAGAATTGCTTAACAGTTCTCGTATCGAAACGAGCTCTGTGTAATCTAAAATTAGCGGTAAAGACACCACTAACAAACTAACGGCCGGGGTTGGCACGCCTATAAAGCTCTCCGACTGGCGCTCATCGATATTAAATTTTGCCAATCGATACCCGGCTCCTAAGGTGATTATCAACCCGAGGTAAGGAATATTACTCCCTGTTGCACCGTAAGGGTCTACACCGAAATACCCAACAGGATCCTGATCTAAAGCCATGGCTAATAGCTGCATCATCACAATTCCAGGTACTACACCACTCGTAACCATATCAGCCAAAGAATCGAGCTGTTTTCCGAGCTCTCCTTGCACTTTTAACATACGAGCAGCAAATCCGTCAAAAAAATCAAAAACTATCCCTAAAACAACTAAAAATGCAGTAGCAGTAAAGTCTCCTTTCACGGCAAATATAACTGCCAGTGTTCCACACAGTAAGTTCGCCAAAGTAATGGCATTGGGTATAAATTTTTTGATATTCATAGGTTCTATAGATTTACAAGCGAAAATAAGAAATCATTTTATCCAGTTTTAATTTTTCATCTTTTTTTGTCATATTTGTTTAAAATAGCTAGCTGTATTATGCCAATACTCACGAGTACTTTTAACCCTTCGTTTCCGTTCAAAAACGCTCATTTCAACACGATATATCGACCGTTGTTTATGAAAAATAACATCGATTATGAGCGCGAACGCGTAAAAACTTGGGATTCCGATTTTATCGATTTGGATTTTTCAAGGGTGGGTAGTAAAAACGCAGTACTACTCATTCACGGTTTAGAAGGAAGTGCGCAATCAAATTATATGGTCACGACTTCGTTACAACTCAACCAGGCTGGTTTTGATACCTGCTGTATGAACCTCAGGGGTTGCAGCGGTGAAGACAATCTGATTTTGGGAACCTATCACAGCGGTAAAACGGATGATGTTGACTTTATCATACAGCACCTCTATAAAAATCACACATACGACAAGATCGTGATTGTCGGTTTTAGCTTAGGAGGCAATCTTACCTTAAAATATTTAGGAGAATACAGCAACATTCCTGACTTTGTCAAAGGAGCCGTAGCCGTATCTGTCCCGGTAGACCTAACTTCCTCGCAGGCAGAACTGTCAAAACTCAAAAACAAACTCTATTTGAATGAGTTTTTGAAGACGATGAAAGAAAAGCTCATTCGAAAAGCAGAAAAATTCCCTGACTTTGTATTGGACCGTGAATTACTGGCCAAGGCTACGCGATTCAAACATATAGAAAAGCAATATACCGTACCTGTATTTGGCTTTAAGAGTTCAGAAGATTATTGGGAAAAAGCCAGCTCTCGGCCTTTTATCCCTTATATCAAACACCCTACCCTACTCATAAACTCGCTCGATGACAGCTTTTTATCAGACGCTTGTTACCCAAGACAGGAAGCAGCTAGGCAAGATAATTTTTACCTCTTAACCCCCAACTACGGTGGTCATGTTGGTTTTTTATCATCGTTCTCTCAGCACAACAACGATTGGCTTGAGAGCAGAATCCTAAAATTCATACACGAACGCATACTTCTATAAGCAACCCCTCTGTAACAATAAGTCTCTTTTAATAAAGTTATATTGGTAGTAATTTAAGATATTTGTAATCTTTAGCATGAACACCTTGAAAACAATACTATATTTCGCTCTCGTTGGCTTCTGTTTACAGGCACAAGCTCAATTTCGTAATTATTCCAACGAATTTTTAAATATCGGAGTCGATGCAGCTGCCTTAGGGATGAGTAAATCCGTAGTAGCGACCACGAACGATGTCAATGCGAGTTATTGGAACCCTGCTGGATTAGTTGCTGTGGAAGATTACCAAGGGTCTCTAATGCACGCTTCGTATTTTGCCGGAATTGCCAGCTATAACTTTGCTGGATTCGCGATGCCTGTCGATCAAAAGAGTGCAGTTGGACTCTCCCTAATCAGATTTGGAGTCGATGATATACTCAACACTACCCAGCTCATCGATAGCCAAGGAAATATAGATTACAATCGGATTAGCCTTTTTTCTGCTGCGGATTATGCCTTTAATGTTGCCTATGCTCGCAAATTAATATTGGACGGATTTCAGATTGGAGTAAATGCCAAAATTGTAAGGAGGATTATCGGTGATTTTGCGACTTCATGGGGATTCGGCTTTGATGCTGGAATTCAGTTTGAACGCAATCGTTGGAAGTTTGGCCTTTTGGTGAGAGACATTACGACTACCTATAATACTTGGACTATTAATCAAGCTGCTTTTGATCAAATTAAAAATGCCGTTCCTGGCCAAAATCAAGAACTGCCAGAAACCACAGAAATCACCAAACCCAAAGTGCAACTAGGAGTAGCGAGAACTTTTGCGATAGGACGTTTTTTTCACCTGCTTACGGAATTTGACTTGCAAATGCGCTTTGCCCAAACCAACGACCTTATCAGCACCAGTGCTTTTAGTATAGCCCCTTCCTTAGGAATGCAGTTAGACTACGAAAACATGGCTTTTTTGCGTCTCGGTGTTGGAAATGTTCAACAAACAAAAGAATTTGACGGAAGTAACTCCGTTAGTATACAACCTAATTTGGGAATTGGATTCAAATACCGCGGTATTCAAGTTGATTACGCACTGACCAATATCGGAAGTGTCGGGAATGCTTTGTACTCCAATATTTTTTCACTCAAATTTGACTTTAGCTATTTTAGACACTAATGAAACGCGCACTAACCACTCTTTGTTTACTTATCATCTATTTTTCCAACGCTTTTAGCAGCCATGCCCAGCATATTCAACTGAGCGACCGTGCCACTATCAGTGTCATTACCTATGGTCCTGGAAATGCACTATACGAAAAATTCGGACACACAGCAATTCGTGTTAGAGACACGAAACAAGACATAGATTGGGTATATAATTACGGTATTTTCGATTTTAACGAAGCTAATTTTTATGTAAATTTTGTTCGCGGCTATATGAAGTACCGCCTTGCGGTATATCCCTTTCCTCCTACTTTACACAGTTATAATAGAGATGAACGTTGGGTTAAAGAACAAATTTTAAATCTGAATACTACCCAAAAACAAGCTTTTTTTAACTTGCTTTCAGAAAATGCCAAGCCTGAAAACCGCTCGTATTTTTACGACCCCTATTTTAATAACTGTTCTACAAAACCGAGGGATCTTATAGAGCAGGTTATCGGAAAACCGCTGACACTCGATTCTACAACTCCAAGTTTGAGTTTACGACAATTGATGAATCGCGAGATTCACCCAAATACCTGGGGAAGCGTTGGTATCAATATCGCCTTGGGTAATACATTGGACGGACAAATTAGCCCTCGTGATTACTTGTATCTACCTGATTACGTGTTTGAGTCACTCGCTCAAACCGAGATTCAACAAGGGGCAAATAAGGAACCTCTCGTTGCCAAAACACTCACGATTTTACCACATAAAACCAAAGAAATTCAAAGCGATGGTTGGAGTTCTCCACTGGTATTCATCGGTCTGTTCAGTCTATTTATCACGTGGACAAGTTTCCGCGACTACCAACGAAAGCGCCGTTCAAAATGGCTTGATATCACGCTATTTGTAGGTACGGGAATCTTTGGTGTACTACTCGTATTTTTATGGTTTTTCACCAATCACAGTACAGCTCCGAATAACTTTAATACCTTATGGGCTTTTGCTCCCAATCTATTTATCGCCTTTTATATAGGCAAAAAAAATACACCCAAGTGGCTTGCCACTTACAGTGTAGTTTTACTGTGCTTATTAGCTTTCATTCCCCTTGTCTGGGCTTTAAACTGGCAGCAATTTGCCTACCCCTTAACGAGTTTGTTTGTTGCTTTATCAGTCCGTTATACCTTTCTTTGGTACGCTATAAAAAACTTTGAATAGCTAATTCGTAGCTCTGCATTCCAAATCCAGTGATAATCCCTTTGGTATGGGCTGCTAAATAACTTTTGTGTCGAAAAGATTCACGAGCGTATACGTTTGAGATATGCACTTCAACTACTGGAGTACTTATAGCCCTCACGGCATCAGCAATGGCTACTGAGGTATGCGTATAGGCAGCGGCATTCATAACAATCCCATCCGCGGTGAATCCTATTTCGTGCAGTTTATCAACGAGATCACCTTCGTGATTGGATTGATAGTAACGAAGTGCTACTTCGCTTCCGTATTTTTCTCTCAAATGTTCATAATAACTTTCAAAGCTATCACTACCGTAGACTCCTGGTTCTCTTTTTCCCAACAAGTTTAAATTGGGACCGTTTATGATTACAATTTGTTTCATCGAATTCTATTAATAACTGCGCAGGATACACCCCAAGAACGCAAATACGTGGTGAAAATAAAAAAAACCGCAGTCTAAGACAACGGTTTTTTAACATATCGTACGATTTTTGATACTTATCTTCTACTATAATTCGGAGCTTCTTTGGTAATTGCTACGTCATGAGGGTGGCTCTCATTAATTCCTGAAGCCGTAATACGAACAAACTTTCCGGTTTCTTTTAGGGTCTCAATGTCTTTTGCACCGCAATAGCCCATACCCGCTCTTAAACCACCTACAAACTGATGAATACTCTCTAACAACTCTCCTTTGTATGGAACTCTACCCACAATTCCTTCCGGAACTAACTTTTTGATATCGTCTTCCACATCTTGAAAATACCTGTCTTTTGAACCTTGTTTCATAGCCTCAACAGATCCCATTCCGCGGTACGACTTAAACTTTCTACCTTCGAAAATAATGGTTTCTCCTGGCGATTCTTTGGTTCCTGCTAGCAACGATCCCAACATCACACAGTCCGCACCTGCAGCAATAGCCTTAGGAATATCACCTGTGTATCGGATACCACCATCAGCAATTACAGGAACTCCTGATCCTTTGATGGCAGCAGCAACTTCTAATACTGCTGAAAACTGAGGAAATCCAACTCCTGCTACTACACGTGTCGTACAAATAGAACCAGGACCAATACCCACTTTAACCGCATCAGCACCAGCTGCTACTAAATACTTTGCCGCCTCTGGTGTAGCAATATTTCCAACTACGACATCCAATTCGGCAAATTTGCTTTTTACTTCTTTTAAAACGTTCACTACTCCTTGGGTATGTCCGTGTGCGGTATCGATGATCACGGCATCCACACCAGCATTAACCAAGGCCTCTGCGCGTTCCAATACGTCGCCGGTTACTCCTAAAGCAGCAGCTACGCGTAAGCGTCCGTACTTATCTTTATTTGCTATTGGCTTTTGGGTAGTTTTGGTAATATCTCTAAACGTGATTAAACCCACGAGTGTATCGCCGTTTACTACCGGTAATTTTTCAATTTTATTCTTTTGTAAAATAACTTCGGCTTCCTTTAATGAAGTGCCCTCCGCTACGGTAATTAAATTTTCAGAAGTCATTACTTCTACTATAGCACGATCGTTGTTCTTTTCGAAACGCAAATCTCTATTGGTAACGATTCCTTTTAACTGACCTGAAGCATCCACTACCGGAATTCCTCCAATTTTGTGATCACGCATCGCCTTTTTCGCATCCATCACCACAGCGTCCATCGGCAAGGTAATAGGGTCGATAATCATCCCACTCTCTGCTCTTTTAACTTTGCGAACTTCCTGCGCTTGTTTTTCAATAGACATGTTTTTGTGCAACACACCAATTCCTCCTTCACGAGCCATCGCAATTGCCATTGCAGATTCCGTAACGGTATCCATCGCTGCCGATACAATCGGTACGTTAATGGTTATGTTCTTGGTAAATTTAGTTTGGATGCTTACTTCTCTAGGAAGTACTTCAGAATAGGCAGGAACTAATAAAACATCGTCATATGTTAATCCTTCACCTACAAATTTAGATTGATGCGCGTTCATATATGTAATCAATTTTGCTCTCTAGGGAGCGTTGTGTTGTTAAAAATTAATTACGTGCAAATATACTATAAAAAAAGTTATCATCAAGATTAAGCTTAAGTTAAGGCTTTGCTAGTTTTATTTAAAATAAATCTAAATAAAAATTGTTTATTTCCTTCAAAGTAACTTCCTTTGTGGTATTAATATAAACAACAAACAAAATGAAAAGATTCTTTCAAATTGCAGCAATTATTGCAGTAACTGTTATTGCTAAAAGTTGCTCTTCAGAAGAAACCCCTGTTGATGACAAAAAAGTAACCGCTAAAGAAGTCATCATCAATTACGCCAAAATAGTACACCAAAACTATTTAGACAGCTACAATACCGCAGTTACCATGCAGAATGCCATTACTGCGTTTACTACTACACCTACACAAGAAAACCTTGACAAGGCCAAAAAAGCTTGGTTAACAGCCAGAGAGTTTTACGGGCAAACAGAAGTTTTCAGAGGCTCTAACGGTCCTGTCGATTCTGAAGGTGGTGAAGCATGGGCAATTAACAACGAAGGGCAAATGAATGCTTGGCCTTTGGATGAAGGGTATATCGATTACGTTACTGCTGCTTCGGATGCTTACGCTGGTTACACAGCTTATAAAGGTGGAATCATTGCGGGTACTGAAACCATTAACGAAAACTTGTTAATTGGAAAAAATGAAAAAGAAAATGACAAGTCTATCTCTACCGGTTGGCATGCTATTGAGTTTTTATTGTGGGGACAAGACGAAACGAACCCTAAGCAATTAAAAGCAGGACAACGTCCTGTAACAGATTATACTACTGATGCTAAAAAAGAACGAAGAAAAACCTATTTAAACGTTGTAACTAGCATTTTAGTAAAAGACATTAAGAAATTAGTAGACACTTGGGCCCCAGGTGGACAGTACTATACAGTTTTTACAGCATTAACCGAAAAGAAAGCCTTAACAAATATTATTTCCGGTCCTTTTTTCTTAGCGAACGAAGAATTATCAGAAGAGCGTATGTTAAAACCAGTAGATTTAACAGACGGTATTGACAATTGTGGTCAAGAAGACGAGCACTCTTGCTTTTCTGACAATACACACCGTGATGTTATAGCCAACGCTCAAGGAATAATCAACGTGTTATTCGGTAAATACGGTACTATCAAAGGAGCCTCTGTATATGACTTAGTAAACCAATCAGATGCTGCCTTAGCAAGCAAATTCAAAACCGCAGCTGATGCGATGATGGCAAAAGTCAATGAAGTAGATACAAAGGCTAAGAACAACAAACCTTTTGATTTATTACTTTTAGAAGAGTCTACATCAGCACCAGGAACTATCGTTGCTGCTGGTATGGCTTTAAAAACTTTTGGTGGAAACATCAGTGAAGTTGCTACCAAGGTAGGAGCTCCAGTAAAATAAAATCAACTACAAATTCAAAGGTCTCTACTCTCAGTAGGGACCTTATCACCCTAAACTAAACATACCCAATAGACTAAAAAAATCAAATAGAAATCAGAATTTATTTTACTAATGAAACTCAAACACACCTCATTATTATTTTTTTCGTGTATTATGTTATGTTTATTTCTTTATTGTACGAGCTGTTCGAAAGATCCCGTATACGAACCTTCTGAATACGAACAATTAGAACAGTATCAGGAAGGAGAAGAAAATTTGACCGATAACTTAAGCGTTGCCATTACTAATAATAACGCCTTTGGACAACAAATTCCAGGATTAGAAAGAATGGATATCATTCGTTTTGCTTCTGGAAATTCACTTTTTAACCAGTCATGGGTCTCTGCACCTGCCTCTACCAGTGGACTTGACGGATTAGGGCCTACTTTCAATTCCAGAGCTTGTGCAAGTTGCCATTTTAAAGACGGTAGAGGAAAACCTTTTGAGCCTTCAAACATCGGATCTAAGGGGTTTCTCATTCGCTTGAGTATTCCTGGTAAAGACCCTCACGGTGGTCCTTTACCCGTGCCGAGCTACGGTGATCAATTACAAAATCACTCAAATCTAGGCATTCCGAAAGAGGCCAATATCAACGTTGCCTTTGAATACATCGATGAAAAATATCCGGATGGTACTCCGTATCAGCTTCGAAAACCAATATATACCTTTAGCGATGAAAATTTTGGTTCGCTAAGCGGTGTTTTGTTCTCACCGAGAATTGGACAACAAATCATCGGTTTAGGACTAGTAGACGCACTCCCGGATAGCGAAATTCTTAAAAATGTCGATGAATTCGACGCCGATAATGATGGAATTTCAGGGAAAGCAAATTATGTATGGGATGCTATCAACAATACCACTGCGCTCGGTAAATTTGGCTGGAAATCCAATCAACCGAGTTTAAAACAGCAAACAGCAGGCGCCTTGTTTGGAGATCTCGGATTGACGACTTCTATCTTTTCGGGGAACCCCTGCCCTTCTCCTCAAAAAGATTGCTACGACGCACCCAACGGAGGTAGCCCTGAGGTAACGGATAAGCAAATGGATCGCTTTATGTTATATCAATCTTCCTTAGCAGTACCTAAACGCAGAAACTACAAAGCTCCAGAGGTATTAAAAGGAAAGGTTGCTTTCCATAAGTTAAAATGCGTGGGTTGCCACGCTACAAACTTTAAAACGGATACCTACGCTTTTAATCCGCTACTGAGTAATAAAACGATACATCCCTTTTCCGATTTCTTACTCCATGACATGGGAGAAGGATTGGCTGACAATCGTCCCGATTTCTTAGCCGATGGACGTGAATGGCGCACACAACCGCTGTGGGGAATTGGATTGATTAAAACGGTTAACAAACACACTTTTCTACTTCACGATGGACGTGCACGAAATATCGAAGAAGCTATTTTATGGCACGGTGGAGAAGCAGAAAAATCGAAAAACGAATTCAAAAAATTATCAAAGACTGAACGGGAGCATTTGATTGCCTATATCGAATCTCTATAAATCCTACACAACATGAAAATTTTAAAGTACTTAAGTTTCCTGTTAGTCCTAATCACTATGTATCAATGCTCTAGTGATTCGACACCCGAAACGGACTATAAACAAGAAGTTATAAAGACCACGACAGATGTCCTTATCGTTCCTAGAATTGACTCGTTTGTTCAGAAAGTAACGGAATTTCAATTGGCAGTACAAGCGTTTTCAACAACGCAAAACGAAGCCAATTTGAATGTCATGAGAGCCAAACTAAACGACGTTAGTTTGATCTACGCCAAGTTGTATATCTACAATATTGGAGAGGCTAAAAACAATTTCATGAATAGGAAACTAAATTTTTGGCCTGTTTTCAATATTTCTATTGAAAAGCAAGTACAAGAAGGAACCTTTACACAAGCCAGTATATTGCAATTAGGAAGTGCTGCCAAAAATTTACCAGGTTTAAATTATCTGATTTTTAAAGACAAGGATGCCAGCAAAACTTTGGCTGAATATACCGCTCAACCTCATAGAAGTCGTTTTTTAAAACTCGTAACTAACGAGTTTTTACAGCATGCTAAATCACTGCAAGCAATTTGGTCAGAAAGCGGTAAAAACTACGCGAAAAGCTTTAAGGAAAATCGTGAAAATGGCTTGACCAGTTCTTTCAACCTACTTTTTAATGGTGCTTATAATGTTGTAGATAACTGTAAAGTGACTAAAATTGGAAAACCAGGTGGCCTAGAAAAATCACCACATACTAATCCTGAAATTGTTGAAAACTACTACGCAGAGAATTCATTGGAGTTGGTTTATCAAAACTTACTTTCTGTAGAGGAAGTGTTCTTTAGCAAAGAAATCACCTCAATCAGTAAATACATTGAATCGAAGACGAAAAACAACGATTTAAATACGAAAGTCCAACAGCGTATCAATGCCGTTAAAACAGCAATTAAAGCCGTAAAATCACCTTTAAAAACAGCGGTGAATACGGAAAAAGACAACGTAAAAGCAGTACATACCGCTTTTAAAGAGTTATTGATGGTACTGCATACCGAAGTAAGAAGTACCTTGGGCATCATCATTACAGGAACTGATAACGATGGCGACTAATACCTCCTACAAGCACGGATATAATCAAAAAAACCAGTACTTTGAAAGTACTGGTTTTTTTTAGGGGTTCTATTTGTTTTATCCAAGATTAAAGGCCGCTAGTAATCTTTGGGTGTAGTGTTCCTTAGGGTTCGCAATTAATTCGTTGACCGATCCTTGTTCGATCACAACTCCATTTTTCATTACCAGTAGGCGATCGGCAATCATTACGGCATCGTTAATATCATGCGTAACAAAAATTGCCGTGGTCTTGGTTTTCTTCAACACCTCTTTGACCTGAACTTTTAATTCACTCTTAATAATCGCATCCAAATTACTGAAAGGTTCGTCCAATATCAATAATTTTGGTCTCGGTGCTAAGGCTCGTGCCAGAGCAATTCGCTGTTGTTGTCCTCCTGAAAGTTCGTGAGGATAACGCTCTTCATAACCAGCGAGTCCTACTAGCTCAAGTACTTCTGCAACCCGGGTTGCCGCTTCCTTTTTATCGTTGATTCCATAGGCTATATTCTTGTACACATTGAAATGCGGAAACAGCGCGTATTCCTGAAACACCATGCCCACCGCTCGTTTTTCGGGAGGTAGAAAAATTGACGCATTGGTAACGACCGTGTCGTGGAGTACTATTTCTCCTCCCTGTATGTCTTCTAATCCTGCAATCATTCGAATCAATGTAGTTTTACCACTACCACTCTCTCCAATAACTGCCAATACCTGCTCATTATCTAATTGAAAAGAGACTTCGCGTACCGCTGGATTTTCATTATTTTTATAATACTTCGTTACCTGTCGTAACTCAACAACTGCTTTCATATGCGTTATTCGTTTTTAGAAATCAACCTATTTAAAAATACGATAGGTATTATTCCAATTACCACAATCATTAATGCCGGTAATGCTGATTCAACAATGAGTTCGTCACTGGCGTATTCATAGGCTTTAACCGCCAGCGTTTCTATTTTATAGGGTTTTAAAATCAGGGTCAATGGCAGCTCTTTAAGAACATCCACAAATACTAAAATATAAGCACTTAACAGTGCGGGCTTCATCAATGGGAAAACAACTTCACGCAAGGTTCTGAGCTTTCCAGCCCCCAACAAATAGGAAGATTCGGACAAGCTTTTACCCAGTTTTAGCTCACTAGCTTCTACAGGGTTGTAGGCAACTGCCAAAAACCGCACCACATAGGCGTACAGCAATACTCCGATACCTCCATTCAGAAGCAGACCTATTTTTACATCAAACAACCATTGAAAACTATGAATAAGCCATTTATCAAAAACTAAGGTAGGTAACAAAACCCCTACGGCAATCACCGCTCCAGGAATTGCATAACCAATAGTTGCCACGCGTGATAAGCGGCCAACCAAAGGTAGCTTGTTCCACTGACTTAAAAACAGCAAACTCAAGGCTACTAACAAAGTCGCCAATGCTGCTACTCCGGCTACTGCTAAACTCTCTAATGCTGTGGTGAATAATTTCCCCATAGCTTCCTCATCGATACTTAAATACGCCCAGTACAACAGCTGGAGTACCGGAACTATAAATCCGACAACTACAGGAACTACAGCCAAAAAAGTACTCCCTAATTTTCTCAGGCCACTGGTTTTTCGCTTTGTCAGTTTATGAGATGATTTTACTGCGTTGGCATAGCCAATACGAGCCCGTTGTTTTTTTTCTAAAAGAATCAAAACAAATATTATGGCAACTAAAATTGCCGACAAATAAATCGCTGTCTCTGGTTCTTCCAACGAAAACCACGCTCTAAAAATCCCAGTCGTCAGCGTATTTACACCGTAGTATTTCGCAGCTCCATAATCGTTTAATACTTCCATTAATACCAAAAGCAGTCCTCCAAAAGCGGCTGGTCTGGAAAGGGGTAATATCAATTTTAAAAAGCTCTTCCATTCAGAAGCTCCCAATAACTTAGAGGCCTCCAAAATAGCACTGGACTGATTCATAAAGAAGGCTCTACAAGCCACGTAAACATACGGATATAAAGAAACACTCAACACAAAGATAAGTCCCCAGATGTTCATCACATCTACTTTTGTCTCTGTTACTAAATGCACGATCCCTCCATAGTCTAGAATACCCGCGTAGGCATAAGCAGTAATATAAGAAGGAATGGCCAATGGCATAATGAGTAACCAAGTCAAACTCCGTTGCACGTACAAATCGTATCGCGACACCAACCAGGCCGGAATAATCCCAAAAAGGGCGGTCAATACCACAGTTCCAGCTATCAATAGCAAGGTATTGCTGAGATATCCTGGTAAGATCGTGCGTACCATATGTCCCCAACTCTCTCCGGGTCCCTCGATCAGATTCCAAAGTAAACTCAACAAAGGAAGGCTTATAAACAAAATAATGGTCAATAAAATTATTGACCATTTATCTGTATTCTTTTTAAATGCTGTTAACTTAAACTGCAAAATATTTTGGTATACTTAGTTATTTCCACTGTGCTTGGTCAAATACCAATACAGCTTTTTTATTGTTTTTTCCTAATGCTTCCAAAGATAAGGTATCTTCTTTAAACTCTCCCCAGCTTTGCAATAATTCAGAAGGTTTTACTGCTGTATTTACCGGATATTCGTAATTTGCCTTTGCGAAAACTTCTTGTGCCTTAGCACTCGCTAAATATTCTATAAATTTAATGGCATTGGCCTTGTTAGGCGCGTATTTAGCAACTCCAGCTCCACTAACATTGATATGCGTCCCTCTCGAATTTTGATTCGGGAAAAACAATTGGATCCCCTCTCCTGCTTTTACCTCCTCTGGATCTTTGGAGTTGAGTAATTTTCCGATATAATAGGTATTTACCACAGCAATATCACCCTCTCCAGCGACTACTGCTTTTACTTGATCCCTGTCGTTTCCTTTTGGTGATCGAGCCATGTTGTTTACCATTCCTTTGGCCCATTCCAAGGCTTTTTCCTCTCCGTCATTAGCGATAATAGAGGCCAATAATGATTGGTTGTAGATATTTCCTGAAGAACGAATTAACAAGCGCTTGTTCCACTTTGGCAATACCAAGTCTTCATAACTGGTCAACTCTTCTTTTTTTACTTTGGCGGGATTGTATACGACAACTCGCGCTCGTTTGGTTAAAGCAAACCACTGATTGTCCTTATCTTTTAAATGAGTGGGAATGGTTTTGTTTAAAAATTCGGAACTCGCTGACTGTAATAAACCTTTGTCTTTTGCTCTTACCAATCTTCCTGCATCCACTGTTATCAACACATCGGCAGGAGACTGCTCTCCTTCCAAGGTCATTTTCTGAATGAGCTCATCAGCTTTGGCATTTACTACATTCACTTTGATTCCCGTTTCTTTCTCAAAAGCAGCAAACAATTCTTGGTCCGCCTTGTAATGACGGTGTGTGTATACGTTTACCTCCTTTTTTTCCACTGGTTTAGTCTCCGCTGCTTGGTCTTGTTTCTTGCTCGGTGTATTGCAAGAAAATGCAACCGCCAATACGGTTGCTATCATTATTACTTTTTTCATCATTTACTATTTAACAGCACAAATATAACTATTTAGAACAGTTCTAAAGACCTTCCCTACGATATTTTATCGTAACGCGATTGCCAGTTGTACTTACTAAAATTGATTCCGGTCGATACTCCTGCATAGAGTGCCCATCCTAAAAACCCTTTAAAAAAGAACAAAAACAACACGAGAGCATAGCCCCAGCTATCTTGGCCTTTAAAGAAAAATGGATAACAAGTAAGTGTTAAGATTACAGCAAGTGCTACGATAACCAGTGTTAAATTTCCAACGCGTTGCAATGCCCAATATTTCATTGCTCGATACGGACTGACATCATTTCCCCATTGATGAATGAGGTAATAGTGCTCGTCTCCTAACGGATAGAAAAGTAAAGGGTCGTCTGCTTTTTCTACCGTAAACAGTTCCAATGGCGCTAAAATTTTAAATCCGTTAAGCACAGTATCATGTTGCTGTTCTAATTGTCGTATTTGTGAAATAGCCTCGGCAGGAATAGCCCCTTTGAATCGCGTACTCGATAAAAATCGAAGACGGTAGCGTATGGCTATCCTTTCTATTTGATTGATGTGGAAAATTCTTTGGGTATCCAATAACGATGGTTGCAAAGCTTGCGGAGTTTCGAAATGCTCTTGCTCAAGTCGGCTCTGAATACTTCTACGCTGTTCATCTAAGGTTTGAAATACTTCCTGAAGCCAACGATCCATTGACGCTTCTCCTAACTCTCTATCTCGCTCTTTTTGCAATGCCTCTTTAAGATTAACTGACTCTAACATATCACTATACTTTCCTTAAAGATAAGCACTTAAACCACAAAGAGCAAACTCGTTGAAGTTTGCTCTTTATTTATATTCATTTTAAATCTTTATCTGTAATGTGAGATAATAAGTTCTCGGTGCGGAAGGTATAATTCCAGGTCCAGGATATCCGGTGGCCCTTCTCGTAAAATACTTCGTATTGAGCAGGTTATTTACTCCGGCCTCTAACTTAAAGTATTTGTACGTATACGAAGAAGAAAAATCGAGTACGTCATAACTTGGAATCTGACCATTAACCCCACTCAAACTAGGATTAACTGAGTTTGATGCATCTGTAAATTGCTGAGACAAATAGGTATACTGCAAGCTTGAAGAAAAATCTTTAACACCAAATCGAATCCCTGTTTTCAGATTTAACTCAGGAACAAACTCTACGCGATTATTCAACACACCTGCAACGTCAGAGCGCGTGTACTCTGAATTGATAAATGAAGTATTCACAAAGATATTCCATTGATAATCTGCTGAAAAATCGAATATCTTCTTCATGTTTACATCTATTAAACTCTCGATACCCAAAATTCGAGCATCTCCTACATTAGTACGCTCTTGAACAACCCTTCCGTCAGGTAAGCCCTTGGTAACTATACCGATTCGATTGTTGTAAAACAAGCCAAATGCCCCTACGTCGTAGGATACCAGACCTCGAAAATTTCCGCGAGCACCGATATCAGCAGTAAATCCTTTTTCATCGCTTAGGCTTCCAATACGGAATGATGGATTCACGATATTGATATCTGAAAATGTCACAGAACGGTAATTTTGAGAAACGTTGGCATACAGCTCAAGCGCTGATGATGGCTTATAGCTCATCCCTATGCCCAAAAGCACAAAACTTCTTTTATTGCTATTGGCACTCTCTACCGTTTCATTCAAGATAACATTCCCCGCTCCGTCTACATTAATGCGCTTAAAAAACCCATCGCTCTCCGTCTTGATATACTCAAATCGAAAACCTGGAGTAATAGAAAACTGATCCGTTAGGTACAAAATATGTTCCCCAAAGACCGCGATATTTAGATTGGGGTTTTTATAATTAGATTGGTTGGCATAGTTAGGAAAACGATCGGTAGTCGGCGTAAAATCAGCATTCGTTCCGTCCGTTCCGGGACCTTGTACCGAAGTATTATCCGCTTTATAGAATTTCGTTCCTAACAAAAAGGTAGCTTCTTTTCCAAGTAGCTTGTAAGAGCTCAACAATCGTGCTTCAAATCCGAAATTTTTAAAATCACCCGATATTAAATCACGAACGCCTCCTGGATCTAATTGATTAACTCTGTTCGTTCGAAAGCCTAACGCTTTTCGAGTAGCGTCCAGTCCAAAAAAGTTAAACGTAAAATTAGTACGATCTGAAAAGGCATGACTAAAATTCACATTGTACAACAACCAATTAACCTCAAACCAGTTTCTAGCTCGGTTACTTTGAAAAGGGTTTTGCTCAAACATAGCATCTGTAAGTCCACCTGCCTGTTGGGCCAAATAATTTAAATACGTGAGCTCTGCAGAAACTTTGGTTCTTGAATTAAACTCATAGCCTACAAAGAAATAGGCATTTTTAGATTCAAATTCTGAATTTGGTCTAAAACCATCACCTCGTTTGTAATTGTAATATCCCAAATAGCTCCAATTTCCTTTAGTACCACTAACACTGGTAAAATTGGTAAACAGCTGATTGCTTCCCAGCGTATTTCGAGTTACGATTTCCAAGGATTTATTCGGGTTGGGCTTTTTCAGAACAAAGTTTACCAATCCTCCAAACTGAGTTCCGTACTGCAAAGAAGCCGCACCGCGAATTACTTGAATTTCTTGAATTGCTTCGGCTGGTGGAGAATAATAACTTTCGGGGTATCCCAACACATCAGCACTGATATCATATCCGTTTTGACGGGTATTAAAATTTGATGTTCTATTGGGGTCCAAACCTCTACCACCGATGTTTAATTGCAATCCTGCATCATCATTTTCGTAGATATTCAATCCAGCTACCTGACTGTATATTTGCCTTGCATTGTTTGTCGCTAAATTTACCGTTGACTCATCGAGCAAAATAACCTCTGTCTTTTTTCCGGCATAAATAGCAGTTTGTTCCACATCTTTTAATCTACGAACCTGAAAAACGCGGCGCTTTTGTGCCTTAATCACAACTTCTGAAAGATTTTCTGTAAAGGCATCCAAAGTAATATCCAAACGATTTACTCCTTTTTGCAGTCGAACTTTCTTTTCTATCAACTGATAATTTTCTACGTAAAACATCAACAATTGTTCAGCGCTCCCCACTGAAAATTCGTACGAGCCATCTCCAGAAGTCAAAGCCAATAAAGTTCCTTTACTACTGTAAATTTCCACTTTATTCAATGCCTTACCGCTGTTAGAAACGACTTTTCCCTTCAGGGAGAACTGCGCCTGCACACCTTGACAAATACCGAAGATAACCAGTATTACTATCTTTGCTTTTAAACTAAATTTCATATTGAAAAACCATTCTTTTCTTTTAATACTTATCTGCTTCTTTTCCTTCTCTTCCAAGGTTGTTTACACAACTTTTTAATTTCGAGCAAAAGTACAGAATATCGACTACATGCTGGACAATTGCAAGGATAAAAACAAAAAAAAACTGCCTAATAATTAGACAGTTCTTAAATTGTATACGCGGCTCGTTTAGTCGCCATCAGCATCTACGTAATCAACGGTTACTTTGAATGCTTGTAACATATCAACCTTTAACAATACCACAGCTTTCTGCAATTCGTCATAAGCCTTTGTCATTTTTGTATTGTCATTCGTTACTTGCCAGTAAAAGTTATCATTTAACGATTCTAATTGAGTTTTAGCGATATCGAATTGACCGTTTATCAATCCTACCAAACTTCCTTTGTCAAGTGCTTCTAGGTACGACTTAAAACTATCCCCTGAAGTACTTCCTGAAAAGTGCGTCCCATTAAAAAGATTTTTCACCGCTTTTAAGGCCTCTAATGCCAATGCCTTTGAAACATCTTTTCTGTAAAACGCCTCTACCTTTTCAGGTAATGGTGTAGATGAAAAATTTCCAGCAGGAATCCCCACTTTTACCGCTCTCAAGCGTTTTTCGTAATAAAATACATAGTCGTTTACGAGTTTATTAAAAGCGCTGGTTGCTGTATTTCCGGTGCTCTTAACAAAAGTATCTCTGTAAGATCCTTTCCAATTATTTAGTACAGCGTCGTTAACTTCAATCATTTTACTGATTACATCGTTCACGTATTTCTTGTAATTGGCGGCCTTAGCATCTGTAGTATACTTAGCTAAAATTTCCGTATCGTTTGCGCCTACCCCGTAAAACAAATAATCTAATGCTGGAAAACCTTGCGCATCGTGATTGTTTGAACTGTTGAAATCATAAGTTCCACTAGCAATGTTGGCATCGATATCTGCCTTGGTAACTGGAAAAATATTCATGAAGTTCACGAACTCCAAATCTTCTGCTTTTCCAATATTAAACATTGCCACATGTTGCCAAGCCTTGTAGGCATCTAACCAAGCAGTTCTCGCTTCATTAAGTGAAGCGCTCGTTGCCGTCGTTGTAAAAGCCGTGGCTTTTGACTTTAAGGTAGAGAGTTTAGTTTGTACGTTTGTAAATGCCGGAATCACCAGGTTATCCGCTACATTGGTAAGAATTTTCCCTCTGTCAAAGGTATCATCTGGTGTGCTTGGTGTATCTGAACCTGACGATCCACATGCCACTCCTAGCACGGCAATTACGAGTAGTAATAATCCTTTTTTCATCATAATTATCTCTATTTATTCTAAATAAACTATGCAAAGATAAAAAAAGTAGCCGAAATACATCGGCTACTTTTATTTATCTTCCATGTTATGGTGATACTTTCATTATTTAGCTTGTGCCACTGTAAATCCGTAAGCACCCGCAATTCTAGTAGACATATCGTCTAAGGTTTGATTCGTGATATCCCAGAATCCATTATCTTTTTGCAATGCTGCTACGAAAGCGTTGATTTCAGCAACTGGTAACTGCGTAGTTCCGTTGGTACCTTGCGTAAAGCGCAATGAATATACGAAACCGAATCCTTCTGATAAATCGTGGAATGCTGCAGCCTTATCTTTTGGTAAATTATCTTTTCCTGCTTGTAAGTAGTATACTGCTCTTACAGCAATTACCTTAGAGATCGCTGCTTTAATGATAGCGATTTGCTTGTCTCTTAATGCGTAATCTTTAGCAACGATAGCTGCTCTACCTAATTTAAAAGCTTCGTAAATTTCTCCAGCGATTCCTTTAAAATCAGCATCACCTTCTACTCTGCTTAAGTACTTGTTTAAAAAGCTATCCGCTCCTAATTTTGGAGAAGCAGGATCCGCCTCATTTCCGTACAAGTATCCGTAAGCTTCGTCAAACTTGTGCTCCATAGTCGTGTAGTTAGTCCCTGAAGCTAAAGTTCCAGCATTGTTTTCTGTAACATTTTTACCTCCAGCATCTAATACCGCTTTTGATAAATAGTTGTTTAACATTTGATCTACCATCAAAGCTCCGATTAACGACTTTGCGAATGCTTGGTTGTACTCCAATCCTTTTGCATTTACGTAACGCGTAGATCCACCTCCATTTTCTTGGATTTTTCCAGCTTTTCCTTTCTCAGCATTAACTGCCCAGTTAGGATATACTTCTGATACTTGTTTTGCAATCCATCCGTCGAAATCTGCTTTGATTTTATTTGCCTCTGTAGTATTTGACGCAAAGTAATCTGCAGATGCTGCTGTTTTACTGCGAACATTTTTAGAAGATGCATTTAATTCTGTAGTAGAAAAATCATTTGCTCCTGCTGCATGAGCAAACATTTTATCCATTTTATCTTCCGTATTGGTAGATACTTTTAAGGCAGCTACTAATTCTTCTGCCATTTTAATACGAGTAGTTTGACCTGAAAAACTTACTGTAGTTTTCCCATTTCTCTCAAACTTGTAGGTTTTTGGAGCGACAACTCCTGGTGTTGGTTCTTCATTGTCATCTGAACATGACGCAAAAACTAAGGCAGATACTGCCAACATAGAAACAATTACCCTTTTCATTCTATTTAGATTTAGTTTTGATAAATATGACGCAAATGTAGTTAAGAATTAACTATTTGCAAATTTTATTTGGATTTATTTTAAACAACAACAACCCGCCAACATTCATACCTAATTATCAAACACTTATAACTAAAATCTTGCAATATTTATTTTTTTTGATATATCTTTAATAGTGAGTAACATATGAATGACTCTTCCCCCCCATTCCAAAAATTGTGCTCATAATACGTCATCTAAAACACTATTATGAAAATGAGTAAAATCAACACCAATCCTAAAACTAACCAAGTTCTAAGCGATTCGTACATCGCAAAAGGTACTATCGGAAACACCAACCTACCCGGAGCAGCTATTGCCTATTTTTCGTTGGATATTTCGCAGCAAACAAAATCCGTATCTGGCGTTATCGAGGTATCACAACCCATTACCCAAAGCGTTATTAAAATCAACGTCGTTGGCGCTGTAAAACCTTCGATAACTAAACACGGTAATTCGCGTATAGAACTGATTGGCGAATTTGTCGTTTCTATCAATCCTCCGGCTTCAGGAACCTATTTAGAATACTTTACCGCCTATTTAGATATCGATGCGAACTGGCAAGGACTCGGAGGCTTTTCGTACGGAAAATACGAAGTCAACGATGTGCCTATTTCCTTACAACGCAAACTAAACACCGCCTAAACCACTACATATCAATCAACTCGATATAACAAACACTCATCTGTAAATTTTAGACACTCATGCCAATTTTTACAGATGAGTTTGGTTTAACAACTACCTTTAACCTAAACTAACTGAACATGACAAGCGCTACTACCCTAACGCCACCTGAAGCGGAAACCTCAAAGAGCACAAAGACGCAATACGGCATTTCGAAAAAAGTAATTACAGAATTACATCTCGAAATAAACAACATGCTGTCGTATGCCATATACAACGGAATTATCATCAACCCACAGGTAAATGCACTCATTCAAAACAGCAGTATTGACGACCTGTTAACCGCTCATAATCTGCTGGTAAAAAACGTGGCTCCTGCAACACCTAAGTCTATTGAATTTACCAAAGCCTTGCGCAGCCAAGAAAAGGGTAAATCTATTTTCAACAGACTGCCGTTAGTTCGAAATTTGATACTTTTATCTTTAGGATTTTTAGCTGTTTTTATTGCCACAGGACTTTCACCCTTGGTAAATGCCAAATCATTAAGCGAAGGTATCATGAATAATGACGGAATTCCTTTATTACTTAATGTAACTTTTTTGGCTTCTATTTCTGGACTTGGAGTATTGTTTTACTTATTAAAAAAAGTAAGTGATTCTATAAAAAACAGCACCTTGGTGGCCGAAGAATTTATTGCCTATGTCGCACAAATCATCCTCGGAATTATGGCGGGATTGATCATGTCAGAAATCATCTCTTTTTACAGCAGTGAAACCAAGGCGATCAGTCTGTTCAGCAAAAGCGTTTTGGCACTCATTGGAGGTTTTTCTTCCGATGCCATTTTTACCGTATTGCAAGGAATTATCGATCGCATCAAGTCATTTTTTACAACACCGATAATCGACAACTAACATATTTTAGGGGATGGGTAGGTACTCACAAACTAACACTTCTATTTAACGACAAAAAGATTTTAGTAACGTATCTACCCTAATTCCTAAAAAAAAAAGAACCCAATGAACAGACTACGACCATTCGTCGCCATGAGCATCCTATTAATCCTTGTGAGCTGTGCTAGTATACCGAAAGCGACCAGTACGCTATCTCGCGCAGTACTGGATCAATCCGCTGCCATGCATCAGCTAAACATCCAATTGGTGGAGCAATTGTTCACCGAAAAGAAAACGAGGTTACAACACTATATCAATACGGTATACACGCCTACGGCAGTTAAGAACTACATCGCATTGATTCCGGATGGTACCGATTATAAAACAGCACTACCTAACATCGTATCTAGTATTATACCTGTTATTGAACGTAAAAAAGATTCCTTAACGGCCTTATTAACACAGCGTGAAAACAATATCATTGGCAAACTGAATGCCAATTATGCCAAGTTCGTTCAGGCTGGAAACAGCCTACAAAATGTACTAGACACAGCAAACGAACTGAACCGTTCAGAGCAGTACCTACTGACATCCGTTGACAGCCTAACTGGAGTGCGTATAAACACGGAGGCTATTCGAAAGGACCTGGATCAGGTATTGACGAAAACAAGTGGCCTTTTTGGAAAACTGACTCCCTATGAAAACCTACTAAAAAAATAAGTATGAGTACTATTAATTGGCAAGCATTAGCAACACAAGCAGTAAACAACACGGATCAGAGTTTACACAAAGAATTGGCATCACTGACCACCGTAAACACCGATGCCATTACAGCGTTTATCCAAACCAGTAACATCGACACTACCGATGCCATCAAAGTCTTAAAGATCGTGGATGACGCCGCCATGAGCAATGAAGAAAAAGCCTCAGAAATCGGCACTATCAGCCATGGGATTAATTTTTTAACCGCATTGGCATCAAAAATACTCCATTAAAAACACGGCATAAAAAAAGGGCTACCGTTAAGTAGCCCTCTATAAGTTTATCTATTGCGTCGTTTTCTTCCGAATCCCGACGACTTATTTCCTCCTTTAAAATCGTCTCCACGCTTTCTACCAAATCCTTTCGATCCGCTAAATCCATCGCGTTTTGGTTTGCGTTTCCCGTCAAATCCGCCTGGTTTACCACCGCGACGTCTACGACGTGAACCTCCGCCACCTCTGTCGGTTTTGGTCACCTCTACATTTACATTTCTACCGTTAAACTCAGGTGTATTTGCTTCAAAACAATTCAAAGTTTCCGCTTCAAAATTCTTGTCTATTTCAAAGAATGAGAAGGTATCTAAAATATCAATCGCTCCGATTTCCACTTTTTCTCCTATCCCCTGCTCATTGATTAAGCCTATTAACTTCGCAGGGTTTAAACGATCTTTACGTCCTAAGTTAATAAAGAAACGCGTCATGTTTTCATCTGACGATCTTCCTCTAGAATTATCTCTTGACGATAAGTTATTTAAATCAGCTGCATTTTCGTAGTACGATAAGAAGCTGTTAAACTCAACAGATACGAATTTTTTAATCAATTCCTCTCTACTAAGCTGCTCTAATTTTTCGTAGATGCTTGGCAAGTACCCTTCAATTTCCGACTCATTTACCGTGGTGTTTTCCACTTTATCAATAAGGTGGAATAATTGACGCTCACAAATTTCCTTTCCACTTGGTACTTGGGTATGAATGAACTTCTTTTTTAAGATACGCTCTATTGGGTTTAGCCTACCGCGTTCTTTCTTAGTTACCAAGGCAATTGAAACCCCTTTGTTCCCAGCACGTCCAGTACGACCACTACGGTGGTTGTAGTTTTCGATCTGATCTGGTAATTTGTGGTTAATTACGTGCGTTAAGCTATCCACATCTAAACCTCTTGCTGCTACATCCGTAGCAACGAGCATTTGTATGTTCTTTTTGCGGAATTTTTCCATTACACTATCACGCTGTGCCTGCGAAAGGTCACCGTGTAATGCATCTGCATTGTATCCGTCTTTAATTAAATTGTCCGCTATTTGTTGCGTTTCTCTTCGCGTTCTACAGAAAACTATCGCGTAAATTTCTGGATTTACATCGGCAACGCGCTTTAATGCTGGGTAACGAGTTTTTTCTGTTACTAAATAGTACTCGTGACTTACATTATCAGAACCTTGATTTTTTTGCCCCGAGGTAATTTCCGTAGGGTTGTTCATATAATTTTTAGCAATAGCTTCTACTTCACGTGGGAAGGTTGCTGAGAACAATAAGGTTTGTTTATCTGCAGGAGTAGCTTCAAGCACTTTGTCTAATTCGTCCTTGAACCCCATGTTGAGCATTTCATCAGCTTCATCGAGTACCAACCATTTTACGGTTCCTAATTTCAAGGCTCTTCTACGAATAAGATCAACGGTTCTACCTGGTGTTCCTACTACGATTTGTGCTCCTCTCTTTAACTGTTTAATTTGCTGCTCAATATTAGCACCACCGTAAACGGTTACCGTTTTTAGTCCTGGAATATACTTCGAAAAATCATCGATATTCTTTCCAATTTGTACGGCTAACTCTCTAGTTGGTGATAAAATAATTGCTTGTGTATCGTCGCTATTTTCATCGATTAGCTCGATGATCGGCAAACTAAAGGCTGCAGTTTTACCCGTTCCTGTTTGGGCAAATGCCTTAAGATCCTGATCAGAATCAATAATTTGCGGGATAGCTTTTTCTTGGATAACTGTAGGGTTTTCGTACCCTAAATCCATCAAGGCCTTGTTAATAGACTCTTTTAAGCCTAATTCTAAGAATGTTGACATGTTGTGAATTTAAACGAATTCACAGACGCCCCCCCATGAATCCTTATTATTAATACTTTTACCATCTCCGAAGAGATTTTTGGACCGCGCAAAAGTACGTTAAATAAAGGAACTGTAAAGCTTTATTGCTATTTTTTTTGCAATTTGTCTAATTGAAGCTCTATATCACTGGCAGACATCGTACTAAATCCGTTTTCTATCGCTCCCTCTTCGTCTACCAATATCAAACGCGGGAAATTACTACTCAAAAATTCATGAGCACCACTCTCTTTTGGCAGTTTATACTGGTGTTTGATAGGGATACTTTTAAAGTATTTAGCTTTGTTATCTTGATGAACAATCACAAAATTTAGTTCTGGGAACTTTTTTACAAGGTAATTGAAACGTGCAGAAACGCTCTCTGTTGAAGAATAGTAGCGGTTATTGAAGTAAACTACCGATTTTTTCCCTCCGATTAGCTTGTGAATATCTTCCCAATCTCCCGTAGGTTTTTCAATCTTAAAACTCGATAATTTAGTTTTATTCTTCGCCAATTTCATATCGTTTACTAAGCGCTGGATTTTTTTCTTATCCTCTATACTCGAATTTAACTTAAAAAACGTGAAAAAAGCCTTCGTAAAATCTTCTCCTTGGCGTCGTTTGGTAAAGTTATAGGCCATCGTTCTATACAGCACCGTATTTTTTACCACTTCATCTTGTATACTTTCATCGATATTGTGCAGCAAATCGATCACAAATCCTTCCGTACCACTTTCCAAGCCTTTTAAATAGGCCTCGTTGTAAAGTTTTCCTATCACGTAGCGGTAATACGGTCCGTAAAACACGAGTGAATCTCTTTTTATATTGATATCATCGCGAAAGTCATAGTATTCATTGCCAAAATAATCTCCTGGCTTTTTATGGCAATTGTTCGTAGCATAAGACTCCATATTGGAATACAGCGGATAATTCAAGGCGATATTTAACACATCTAGGAATCCTTTAGAAGTATCCTTGAACTCCTTTACATACGTAGCTACAATCGTTTCTTTGACAGCGAGCATAGAGTCCATTCGGCGTTCGTACGCATCGTATTCTAAACCATGGCTCTGCATTAAAAACTTCTCGTCCTCTTCGTGTTTGAGAAATGCTTCTATCAACAAATTATTTCGCTGTGCATTCTTCCCGCTAAACACTAATGATTCGTCAAAATCCCAAGTATTTAATCGAAACATCAAGCTATCATTGGGCTCGAGATACACGTATTGGTGCTCTGGTCCATGTTCAAATACATACAATCCTTCTCGCAAATTATCGTATTTCCCCAAAAAGCGATTCTCTTTGGTCAGGGTTAAGGTATCTCTAAACCCTTTGTTATCTGATAGAATAACATGGCACCCTTTAGGATGAATAATTTTACCTCCAAAATACGTAAAGTCGTCTTTTTTAGTTGAATTACATCCAATTAAGCTACATAAAAATAAGGGTACTAAATATTTTGTCATACAGTTTGTTTTCCGCACAAAAGCACAAATCAAAAATATAAATCACTTCACAACTAAGCTGTTAATTCGTTGTTAAAAAGGATTTAAAAATCTGCCAAATTTATAACCTTAAATATTTCTATCCAAATTCTTTTAACCGTCATATATTTTTTACTTTTGCAGCGAATTTAAAAATTGTATACATGTTATCAGTTTCTAACTTATCGGTTCAATTTGGAAAACGCATATTGTTCGATGAAGTAAATACAAAATTTACCCAAGGTAATTGTTACGGTATTATTGGTGCCAACGGAGCGGGTAAATCTACCTTCTTAAAGATTTTATCAGGAAAAATAGACCCTACCTCTGGACAAGTACACCTCGAACCGGGGAAACGTATGTCTGTATTATCACAGGATCACTACGCTTTTGATGAGTTTCCAGTATTGGAGTCAGTAATCATGGGAAATAAAGATTTGTATAAAATCAAGAAAGAGATTGATGCACTGTACGCTGATTACACGGATGAAAACGCTGAGAAAATTGGTGAATTACAAGTACAATTTGAAGAAATGAACGGTTGGAATGCGGATTCTGACGCTGCTGCCATGTTGTCTAACCTAGGTATTAAAGAGGATTTGCATTACTCTTTAATGAAAGACTTAGACGGTAAGCAAAAAGTACGTGTATTACTAGCACAGGCTTTATTCGGAAATCCTGACGTTTTGATTATGGATGAGCCTACCAACGACTTGGACTTTGAAACCATCGCTTGGTTGGAAAACTTTTTAGCCAACTACGACAATACTGTAATCGTAGTATCGCACGACCGTCACTTCTTAGACGCCGTATGTACGCATATTTCAGATATTGATTTTGGAAAAATCAACCATTTTTCTGGTAACTATACCTTTTGGTACGAGTCGAGTCAGTTAGCGGCAAAACAGCGCGCTCAACAAAATAAGAAAGCGGAAGACAAGAAAAAAGAATTAGAAGAGTTTATCAGACGATTCTCTGCCAACGTAGCAAAATCTAAACAAGCTACTTCTCGTAAAAAGATGATCGAGAAGTTAAATGTAGAGGACATCAAGCCTTCTAGCCGTAGATATCCTGCCATTATCTTCGATCGCGATCGCGAAGCTGGAGACCAAATTTTAAATGTTGAAGGATTGTCAAAAACGGATGCTGAAGGAGTATTGTTATTTGATAATATCGATATCAACCTCAATAAAGGAGATAAGGTTGCCGTGATTTCTAAGAACTCAAAAGCAACTACTGCCTTTTACCAAATAATTGCGGGTAATGAAACCGCCGACAAGGGAACATACAATTGGGGAGTTACCACTACTCAGTCGTACTTACCTGCCGACAACTCGGAATTTTTCCAAAATGGAGAGTTAAACTTAGTTGATTGGTTACGCCAATACGCGACTACTGAAGAGGAGCGTGAAGAAGTATTTTTAAGAGGATTCTTAGGAAAAATGATTTTCTCTGGTGAAGAAGCATTAAAAAAGAGTAATGTTTTATCAGGAGGAGAAAAAGTGCGTTGTATGTTGTCTAGAATGATGATGACCCGTGCAAACATTTTGAAGCTTGACGAGCCTACGAACCACTTGGACTTAGAATCTATTCAGGCATTGAACAACTCATTGATCAACTTTAAAGGAACCGTTTTGTTTACTACCCATGATCACGAGTTCGCTCAAACAGTAGCCAACAGAATTATTGAAATTACACCTAAGGGAGTGATCGATAAATACGCAACTTTTGACGAGTATTTAGACGACCCTAAAATCAAAGAACTACGCGAAAAAATGTACGCGTAATACTACTAAAAAAGGAGCCTTTCTAGGCTCCTTTTTGTTTTTAGCTATACCCAGTAATTTATAATTGTACCTGCGTGATTTAGTTACTAATTAGCTTATACCATAATGGCCTTTACGTAAACCTGCCTTGAGTTACCGTTTTTACATTTAGTCGTCTTTCCTGCCTATATTGGTGATATGAACATATCGTCCTTGCTCATCGTTTTACACTTTCCGAGCTGTATTTTTTGTGCGTCTTGCTTAACTAGGTTCTAAAGCTCGTGTTTCTGTCCATAAATCCATTTCTGCATGATAGCTTAAGCCTTTTTTAACCTCATAAACGCTCTCATTTTTGGTTAAATATTTATGTTAATTCAATGACGAAACTTATATTCGTGTACCGGAAAAATTGTTTTACTAGAAATAATACTCAATATGAAAATATCAAGACTATCAATATGGGATTTTTATCTGTAGAGGTTACTAGCTTTCATGTGTCTCATTTTTATCTACCCTATCTTTTCATCCTTTTCTTAGCGGCTGTTTGGGGATTTTATCTTCTAATTAAACGCTTGAATATAAAAATCTCTAAAGGGACTTTTTACACCTATGTTACGTTAACACTTCTCGGATTAGTTCTAGTTTTTTTCCCTACTATTTTTGTTATCAAAGTTGAACACCTATTTGAAGTAAATTCGATTATGGAAATTGGGATATTCATCATCGCTTTCTCTCAACTTTTTCTTCTTATTAGTCTGTTTAAAGGGTATTCAAAACTGGTTAAATAAATCGAAGAACCTCATTTCAAATTAAGCGTTCTACAAAACAAACATCACAAAAAGGCGCATAATTTTCATTAAACATCACTTCAGTGTAACCTCTTTCGTACCTCATTGATAATCTAATAGTATATTTTTCTCTAATCCATACGAGATATATAGGTTGGTCATTTATGGCACACTCTTTCATCTCTAATTCATATTGCTTAAGTGTTCTTCAAAAACCTAATCATTCATAGCCTTAAATAAAATATAAATTACTCTAATATAAATAGCAATTAATTACAATAAGTTACTATTTCAAAGATAAATCTACTTTTCGGTGCAAGACTGATCATTCTCCTACAAATTGGACAGTTATTTAAGTTAAAAAAGGACCTAATGGGATAACAATTAATTTAATGAATATTCCCACCAAAACAACCGTAGTTTACCACCTTATTATCAAGAATTTAGATTACCCGATTTAATTGCTTTATAACACCAATAGAAGGTGCTTGCAACCAAAAAGAGTATCAAAATTAAACTACGTTTTAAAAGTTCCTTTCTTTTATTTTTTTCTTTTAAATCTAAAAACAATAAAACTATATATAAAAGAATTGCTAAAAAAAAAGTTACTACCAAAGACCATCCTAATAAATTAGGAGTATATAGCCCCATAGTCATATTATGAGGTAATAAATATATTACGAAAGAATATATCAAAAGAATATAAAATGATAGGTTTAATTTTTTTACTAAAAGTTTCATGTTTATTTTTGATTTTTATTAATTGCATCCCAAATCACTTATAGGTTTTTCTCCCTTTAAAACAGATTTTACTTTATTCCAATCTGGTCTATTTCTTATTGGAGATGTTCCCACTGCTCTACCACTGTTATTGTCAACAAACCTTTGTAATTTATCTTGAAAGCTTCTCCATAAATTATCAGCTCCAATGAGAGGGTTTCCTCCCGTAAAAAAATAAGCAATATTCTCTATTATATTAGAATCAATTCGATCAACACCTCTTACAAAAAAATTATACGTCCCATTAGCCAATCTTTCATAACCAAATTGTCTAGTACCACTAACAGGATGATTTCCCGCATATGGCGCATTCATCGTTTGAAAGTACCAATAATCATTTTGATATTCAGTACAAATTACAACCCCATCATCACCTGGTATATCAATATAAATTATGGCTCCTAATGGATTATTAGAATTCCAAAGGTTTGTCTCTTGTGCACATATACTCTGAATTTGGCAATAAGGAGCAAAGGTAGACCCTGAGACAAAATTGTTGAAATCTCTCCTCATATAATCTAAAAGCTCATCAGGAGTAAATCTTTGCCCTGTACTTAGATTAATAGGCAACGTAACTATATTCACTCCAAAATAATCCATATTAACCATGGTTCCATTAGCATTTTCCAACTCTTGAATATAAAAATCATTAAAAGTTCCACTTGGAAGACTTTTAATTTTTTCAACCACACTTTGAGGTGCTTGGTGCTGCACCAAATTTTGCCAATGTACTATTTGATCACAATCAATATCCACTAAAGCGGAGCAATCATTAGCTATTAATTCTTTAAATTCTATAAAGCGATCCAATCTTACACTAGAAATATGATTTCTTATTGTTATAAATTCATCTCTAAGCACTAAATCTTCAAAATCAATTCTTAAAAAACTTCCGTCATTACTTACAAATTTAAAAGTATTCCCTAGATATGCATTCGTAACGCTTGCATTTATATTGAATTCATTCGCCTCAAAAAAAGCTCTAATTACACTTCCTTCAAATGCAACATTAACATTATCTTTCAATAATTCTGCCAACACATTACCGAAGTTGGTAATTCCTTCTGTTATTGCCTGTTGATTAAAACTAATTTGTAGCGCTCTATCAGGGTTAGTAGCATCTTGAAAAAGTGGCGTAGTTGCTGATTTAAGTAAATTTGCATCTAAGGGAAGGGTATTAGTATCCTGAAATCTATTTAGTAACCAATTGATTCCGTTATGGGAGAACCTAGAAAAGTTATTAGCTTTAAAATAATCAATTACTTGTTGTTTTAAATCAGGTCTGGCATTTAAAAAATTAACGTTTCTAGTACCGAGTCCTTGAATTGCTTTTTCTGCTAGCGCATCTAGTGAATTTGTAGAATTTAACAGTTTATCTATATAATTTCTTTGAGCTTCTAAACACGTAGGAATATCCATATAAGTAGGCTGTGGACCTGGAACATAAATACGGCATTTGTTTGCCAATAAATGTTGACCTCCTCCTCTATTTCTTCTTGCATAATCTTCTATATTAGTGGGCGTTGCTTTATCAATACCATAAAAACTTGAAAATTGCGTTGGAAGAATATAAGGAGGTGATAAATATTTTTTTATATGCTCGTAATTCAAGAAAAACTGCATTAAGTTTAAACGATCCCAATCATTAAATCCGTTGTAATAATCGTTTTTGAGATTTAATACATACGATTCAAAATTAACATCCCCAGGTAAAGCTTCAATTTTTCTAACAATAGTAGTATTTACGTGTTTTTCAGAGATGAGAAATTTAAGATAATCAGTATGTGTCGCTGTATAATTGTTTAGTACACTCACGCTAGTAATATCCGCTAAAGATGTTCCATTGATATACATAAACGGAATTCCTGAATTATGAATATTTCCTGATTGTATTTCTGCTCTTCTAATTTCAAATGCTTTTAAATTCCCAATGTTATAAGTAACTTTTTTCTCACCATCATTGATTAAACGATAGTATTTACTTCTTGGAGCCATAGAATTTCGATAAATATGATCTCTTTCTGTTCTTAAAAACACATCATTTTTAGCCTCATCATAACTTGTATAGGATCTGTTATATTTTTTCTCCAAATGTTTTTTTATAAGATCTAACTGTCTTCTGTACCATCTATCTCTCTGTGCGTTTATTTGAGCTTCATGTAAAACAGCTCTGTTGTGTATAGCTACTGTAAAACTATTATTCCCCCAAGTAAAAGAAAAATCTTCTAATTCACCATTTCTTCCTAACGGAGCTTTTAAATCTTGAATCCTGTCAAAATACTGAAACTCATCACCTCTAAAATACTCAAGCTCTTCTGTTTGCCCGAAAGTCAAAAACGAAAAGAGCATAAAGAAAATCCATGTAATTGTGTTTATGTTATTTTTCATAGATTATTTTTTTACAATAATTCTCGTTTTTCTTTCATTATTGATGGTTACTGATACCACATAGGTCCCTTTTTTTAGATGACTCCCTTCAAAAAAGTAGCTATGCTTGCCCGTTAACTGATCTTCTCTTTGACATACTACAGAACTTTTTGCTCCATAAATATCAGTTACTCTAACCTCTACTGCACTTGGGTTTTCAAGGGTGTATGAAATAATTAAATCGTTTACAAATGGATTAGGATATAATTTAATACAGTTTTCTTCTTGAGTTGCCAGTGCTTCTAAAATATCTTCAGAAATTTCATCATCAGTATTGGTAAACTGTTGCTTCTTTTCTATTACAAATTTCATTGGTGCTCCAACCTCATTAAATTCTTTAATAAAACTATCTAAGTTTCCAATTAAAACAGCGGTATTCCCTACTGTCTTCTTTGTTAAATCTCCTGAAATAATTTCATAAGAAAGTTTATTGGGAATTGTTTCTAAAAAAGAAGTATGGGGCATATTAAAACTTAAATCATCAAAATCAATAGCGTTTTCAATAATATTAAAATATCCTTCCACTTTTTGTTCTCCTATTGTTAACATATATGTTGCAAAAGCTTCATCAGTTTCGCCTTTGAAATTAATAGCAATAGGAACTTTTTGCTCAATGTGCTTTCCGGACCAATCGTATTTTAAGAGAACTCCTGACCATTTACCAAAAACATCGCCCTCTGTAATATTCTCGGTTGGTTGATTTGAATCCTCATTATTTTCAATTTCTTGGTATTTACTCTCTGAGTCATTGATTGTATTCTCCGTACTTCTCGTGTTACTTGGTTGATTCTCAAAATTTGCTCCTAAGTACTGATTCGCTTTTGGTATATTTTTTTCAACACCATACCCATGGTAATAACAAATCCCTAACCAATATTTTGCCATAGGGTAGTTACTTTTTTCAAACCAATGTATTGCTTGCTGATAGTCTTGCTGGATATTTCCTAATCCTTTGAGTGATAAATATCCTAAACTATAAATAGCCTTTTGATTTCCTGCCTCTGCAGCTTTTTTAAACCACTTCTTAGCCTTTGTAAGATTTAAATCACATCCTTTGCCATATTTATACATAGCTCCTAGATCTCCAGCGGCTATCATATTTCCTTGCTCTGCCGACTTCTCAAGTAATTTATATGCTTTTTCATCGTCCCTTTCACTCCCACTTCGCAAATAAAATCTTGCCATTAGCAGTTGGGCTTTATCATCTCCTTTCTCAACACAAGGAGTTAAATACTCTGTAATTTTAAGTGTGTTTTCTTCACTATTGTCGTTTAGCTTCAAGTAATACAAAGCTTCCCTAAAATTGAATTCACAGTCCAACTGTTCTTGCGCTTCTAACTCTAGCATCGGTATTAATAGACCTACGAAAAAAGGGATAAAAGTATTCGTTTTTTTCATTTTTATTTCAATTTATCTTTTGTCTTCTAGCTTAAAGAAAATAATAATTCACCAAAATTAGTAGTAGCATGATATAACTGGTAAATCATTGGCCTCCTGCCAATAAGCCCATGATTTACTTTATTCAAGATATTCGTTAGATTCTACCCTTTTGTAAGCCTTCTTTATCTAATGTCACAATTCGAAATACCGTAACACAATGTGATTTTAATTTAAAATTAGCCGTAGTCTTGCGAGTCTGAAATTGGAGAGCCCATAATTACATTGTGAAACTCTAATTTTTCTTATTTGTTTTAAAATTTATCGCCAGGAAATATATAAAGTAAGTCAAAGGATTTAATAGAGTTCTCTGATGAATTGTAGTAATTGGAACATTTAAACTTTTAGTTCAAGGCTGCTATAATGTTAACTTCATTACAATAAAATGTTCTCATTTTTCATCAATAATAGTCACTCCTAGTTACTAGCGATTTTTTTATTTTCTTTTAAGTTTGTCCTTGCGTTTGGCAATAGCCTCATCGACAAGTTCAATTCCTGTAACTTCTATCCGTGTTTGTTTTTCTAATACGATGGATAGGACGGTTTTTAATTCTTCCAAAGTGGCAAAGTCTGGTGCTAGTAATTGTTCCGCTAAGCCTTTTAAAATTGGATCATGTGCAGCTGCCAACACTCCCCAAACCATAGCTTTTATTTTGTACGAATCGTCTTCTCGAAACTTTTCAGCATAGTAAATTCCCAATACCCTAACAGCGTCTGAGTGGGCTTGATGTGCCGCCTTGAGCAAATACTTTTCTGCCAAAGCATCTCTGTTTACGGATACCCTATGACTAAAATAACAATATGTACTGGGCTTCAGCCTCTCCATCATCGGCAAAGGACTTTAACAGGTAAACGGCTTTTTCGCAATCCATGTTTTTAAATGCTTTTATCCCTTTTTGATACTTCGATTGCTGCGAAAAAACGGCTGATGCCCCCGTGAACATTAACCAAACTAGCCAAATAATTTTTTTATCCATAAGTAGGTTAGCTATATAGTATACATTTCTTTCACCTTAGTTCTTTTGAGAATTCCCCCTCTCCTTTTCATCAGCAGTCGACACGATCCTAAAGGCCTCTCTGGACCAACTTACGGGTACCAGGCTATCCTTAGTGACGACGTATAAGGAATCGATAGAACTACTCTTTTCTAAGATAGAATTACCGAACAGATGCAGTGTATCGGCCTCTAAGCGATACGAACCTTTCCAATGATACGTTTCGTAGGCCGGACTTTTCTGTAAGTGAAATTTGTTATTCACCTTTAACTCCAATTTGTAATTGTATTTAGCGGTAGCCATGAGTCGCGTTGAGGCCTCAAAGTATTCACTATTCTTAAATACGAGCAATACTACAATAAATAACAGTGTCAACCACTGTGAAGACCTATCGAATTTCTTTTGCTCATATCGGACGGCTTCTTTATTCAAGAAATTTTCATACAGAAACAAGCCTAGATAGACAACTGCTAAACTCACAAAATAAAGCGTATGAATTAATCCAATCGTGTAATTTTGACCAAATGGAAAAAACTGATATACCGCCAAACTTCCGACCAGAACTTGGCCTAATAAAATATTAAATCGTTTCATAAATTCGAATTGATGAAGTGCGTTATTACCATTCCTTAACAGTTATTTTATCGGTCTTTATATGATACGTAAACACACAATCCAATGCCGTTGAATACACTTGTAATTCCTGGATATCGTATAGAGCACCGTACAGTTTCATCGTACATATATCGGTTGCAGAAATTAACGGAGTTGCGCTTAGATGTGAATGCGTCACAGCGATAATTTTATCATTTTTCTCGGTCCTCGTTTTAACTGCTAGCATAGTTTTATGAAATTTCTTCCAAGCTGTTATCTGTCCTTCCTCAGATACCCAAAATAAGTAATCGTTTCCCAACGGAATAATATCATGCTCAGTAGTACCCATTATAAGATACATACGATAACCTCTTTTAGCAGGGAGCAGTACTAAATTGGCACTAAACCCCTCAACCATGCCAATTTTGTATTTAGGGTTGTTAAGCTGTTTCACTACCTCCATTTTTACAGCTAGCAAGCGCTTTTCTTTAGCATTCAAATCTTTCTGTTTGTGTTCTATGACAACAGGAGTATTTACATCCTCTTTTAGACAACTATACCTAGCAATACGCTGCTTTTGATTTTTATGCAAAAAAGTAATGTGAATGGAATCTTTGGAATCAAAGCGCACGTAACCGCCATAATCTTTGCGCAGTAATGGCTTACTCATCAAGACATCGGTGCCATTCCATGCGATTTTTTCATAGGCGTACAACAGCTTGGCTTCCTGCCTAACCGAATCTAATTTACGCATCAGAAGTGGACGATTTTCTATCTTTTGAGCATAACTACTCAATACACTTAAGAATATAGCAATTCCTAGTACGAAGGTTTTCATAGCTTTTCGTTTTCTGTAAAGTTACTAAATTATCTCATAAAAAAGGATGTAGCCTTGATACTTGTTTACCCATTACAGCAGGGAAACCACAATAATCATACAACGACCAAAATTCAACGGAGCTTTGAGCTAGACTCCTACAATTCACAAATAGGCCGCATTCGTAACTGCAGTTACCATGACCTTGTTAAAATGTGTTAAGTAGTAAAACTCCTTACTTTCAGTAAGGATTATAATTTACTATTTCAGAATAGTAAGCATACATTTGAAAAACTTAAATTTCAAATTATGATGAAGAACATTTCAAACTTAGGAAAAACATTAGAAAAAACTGCTCAAAAAAAGATTCACGGAGGATTGGACCCAACAAAAGTATTATGCGTTCCGAACCCAACACCGAGTTCAGTGTGCAATGCGTACATCATGCCGAACTGTTGTATTCAATGGGACTAATACAAGAAGATATCGGTTATTAAAAACAAATGAATCTCATTCGTTTTCAATGATCATTTTTTAACGAAAAAAAAAGGGAGCTTTTATCAAAGCTCCCTTTTTAGTTATTTTTTGTCTATTTGAAGTTTTTTGGCATTTTTAACCTTCTGTTTCGTCAACGCTAGATCAATAACCTCGTGCATTTCGGTAACAAAATGGAACTTCAGTCCTTTTAAATAGCTCTCTTTAATTTCACTGATATCCTTTCTGTTTTCCTCACAGAGAATAATTTCCTTAATGTTAGCACGCTTTGCGGCTAAAATTTTCTCCTTTATTCCGCCTACTGGCAACACTTTACCTCTCAAAGTAATTTCACCAGTCATAGCGATCTTACTTTTTACTTTTCTCTGTGTATACAACGATACCAAAGAGGTAAGCATCGTAATCCCTGCACTCGGACCATCTTTGGGGGTCGCTCCTTCCGGAACGTGGATATGTACGTCGTACTGATTGATAATCGCCGGATCAATACCAAAGTTATCGGCATTTGCCTTGATGTATTTCATGGCGATTGTTGCCGATTCTTTCATTACATTCCCGAGATTACCGGTAATTGACAGCATCCCCTTTCCTTTTGATAAGATAGATTCGATAAACAATATATCACCACCTACACTCGTCCAAGCCAATCCTGTTACAACACCAGCAGTATCATTGTTCTCATATTTATCGCGTTCCATACGAGCTGGCCCTAAAATACGCTCAATATCTTCGTTGGTCAAAGCAATGTTGTACGTCTCTTCTAAAGCGACAGATTTGGCTGCAAAACGAACTACTTTCGCCACTTGCTTTTCCAATCCTCTCACTCCAGATTCACGGGTGTATCCTTCGACTACCTTTTCAATTTGTGCCTTTCCTAATTTGAGGTGTTCCTCGCTCAATCCGTGCTCCTTTAACTGTTTTGGCAACAAGTATTTCTTTGCGATTTCCACCTTCTCTTCAATCGTATATCCCGTTACGTTGATAATCTCCATACGATCTCTTAGGGCCCAAGGAATTTGTTGTAAATTATTCGCTGTAGCTATGAATAAGACCTTTGATAAGTCATATCCCACTTCCAAATAATTATCGTAAAATTCTGTGTTCTGTTCCGGATCTAATACTTCTAGCATAGCTGAAGATGGATCTCCTTGGTGACTCTGCCCTAATTTATCTATCTCATCTAAAACAAATACTGGATTTGAGGTCCCTGACTTTTTAAGATTTTGAATCAATCGACCTGGCATCGCTCCAATATAGGTTTTTCTATGCCCTCTAATTTCAGCTTCGTCACGCAGTCCTCCTAAAGACATACGCACGTACTTTCTTCCGAGTGCTTCTGCCACAGATTTCCCTAAAGAGGTTTTTCCTACTCCTGGAGGTCCGTATAAACAAATGATTGGAGACTTCATATCTCCACGCAATTTCAACACAGCCAAGTGCTCAATAATACGCTCTTTTACCTTCTCTAGTCCGAAGTGATCGCGATCTAAAATTTTCTGTGCTTTCTTTAAGTCAAACTTATCTTCTGAATACACTCCCCAAGGCAATTCCAACATCAGCTCAAGGTAATTGCGTTGAACACCGTACTCTGCCATTTGCGGATTCATACGCTTTAGCCTTCCCAGCTCTTTTTCAAAAACCTCGGCAACTTCCTTGTTCCACTTTTTCTCCTTAGATTTCTTTCTCATATCATCTAACTCCTGATCATGAGAAACACCACCCAATTCATCTTGGATCGTTTTCAATTGTTGGTGTAAGTAGTACTCTCGTTGTTGCTTGTCTAAATCTGAGCGCGTCTTTGATTGGATATCATTGCGCAATTGCAACTTCTGCAACTCCTTATTCAAATTCTTCAAGGTGAGCAGTGCGCGCTCTTTCAGGTTATCCTTTTCTAAAAGCACCTGCTTTTGCGCTACGCTCAATTCCATATTCGATGAAATGAAATTCACCAAAAATGAACTGGAATGTATATTTTTAATTGCAAATGACGCTTCAGAAGGGAGCATTGGATTTTCCTTGATTACCTCTAAGGCCAACTCTTTTATCGACTCAATAATAGCGTCAAACTCCTTTTGATCATCAATTTCACGTTCCTCTCTAGCTTCTGAAACTCTCGCTTTCAAATACGGTTCTTCTTGCAGCATCTCATCAATTTCAAAACGCTTCTTACCTTGAATAATTACGGTCGTATTACCATCAGGCATTTTTAAAACGCGTAAAATCTGAGCCACTACCCCTGTGGTATGGATATCCTCAATACTCGGATCCTCCACCTCTGGGTTCTTTTGAGCTACAACCCCTACTACTTTTGATCCTTCATTGGCATCCTTTATTAACTGAATAGACTTATCTCTACCAGCGGTAATAGGAATTACAACCCCCGGAAACAACACAGTGTTTCTCAATGGTAAAATTGCCAATTCTTCTGGCACTTCCTCTTTATTCATATTTTCTTCATCCTCAGGGGTCAATAAAGGAATCAGTTCGGAATTTTCATTAAACACGTCTTGTAACGACAAATTGTCTAAATGTAATATCTTTGTTTTACTCATAACCATAATATCTGTCAACTTGGCACTTCTGTAAATCGTTAGTAGCACCAATACATTTTGCTAATATCTTTAAAATACTTAGTAATCAGCCAAGTACTCTATTAAAATCGGCGAATTACGTCTTTAATAGGTCAATTGTTATGCCATACTCACACATCATAATTAATAAACCTTGTAACTTTTGTCATTCCCAGTCGTCATATAGACATCAACAATCATCATACTATGAAAAAACTTTTGGTAGCAATTGGCTGTTTAGGAATGTTAACAGCATGTACAGATAGTAAAAACAGTGAGGCATTTATAAGTGCGACTCAAGGACGATATCTCTTTAATGCTGATGAAGTAATGGAAGTCTCTTTTGAGGACTCAGAATTAAAAGTCCAATGGAGAAACCAAAAACTGACACCGCTCAAAGTAAACGACAGTACTTTTTATTTGCAGGCCATGAATGAAAAGTTAATATTTCAACCAAAGCTGGCGCAAATTAAACTCGCTACTAAAAAGGAACACCACGGAAAAAATTACACATTTACAAAACTCGGTGAAGGACAACGCACCCCCAGTGAGTACCTAAATGCAGGACAGTTCACAGAGGCACTACAAGGCTTTCTAGCCATTCAGCAACAAGACAGTCTTAGCCCTCTTATTAGAGAACGCACGCTCAACAAATTAGGCTATCGCCATTTACGAAATAACAATATTGAAACTGCGATACACGTATTTACCATCAATACTAAATTACATCCGAAAAGTTCAAATACCTATGACAGTTTAGCCGATGCCTATTTGGAGCAAAAAGACACGATAAAAGCAATCGAAAACTACCAATTAGCGTTAAATATAAACCCTGAGCGCAGAAGCTCGAAGCGCCAATTAGAGAAGTTGCTAAAAAAGGAATAAACACACACCGTAAAAAGGAGCTATTGCTATACGAGTATGGCAATAGCGATTCCTGTAAAAACGACTATCTGAACCCATTTCAAATAGACGCCAACCACCTGATGACGGCGTATGTAGTTAGCGATACTTCCCGCCAACAGGGCGATACTCGAAAATATGGTAAAAGAGGTTACTATAAACAGTCCTCCGAGCACATAAAATTGCCAAACCACAGCTAGCTCCTCCGAAAAGAGAAACTTCGGAAAGAAGGCTAAGAAAAATACGGTCACTTTTGGGTTCAGTACATTCATCCAAAATCCTCTTTTGAATAATTTCCACAGGGACTGCTTCTTTACACCCTCTGTTGAAAAAGCAATGGTCGGGTCGCTTTTATACACCAAAAAGGCTAGGTACAACAAATATCCAGCTCCAAACAATTTGATTCCAAAAAATACGAATTCGTTATGCTTAAGTGCTTCTGAAACACCAAAGGCCACCAACGACGTGTGTATGATACAACCTGTCATCAAACCGGCTACTGTAGCCAAACCGTACTTACTACCGTTCACAATACCTTGTGTCAACACAAAAATATTGTCGGGTCCTGGAGCTACAGCCAAGGTTGCTGTAGCCAACACAAAAGAAATTAAGGTCTCTAGCATGATGACGGGGCTTATTTTTGCGCCAAAATTGCCTTGTTAATTCTCTTTATCAAGCGCGGACCTTCGTAAATAAATCCAGTATATACTTGTACCAGATCGGCGCCTGCTTCTAATTTTTCTAAAGCATCTTTCTCAGAGTGAATCCCCCCTACCCCAATTATAGGAAATGCTTTGTTCGACTTAGACGCTAAATATTGAATCACCGCAGTACTGCGATCTTTAATCGGCTGTCCACTAAGCCCTCCATTTCCAATGGCCTCCAACATTTCGGCACTTGCTTTTAACCCTGTTCTATCGACCGAAGTATTTGAAGCAATGACCCCATCAATTCCAGTATCTGCTACCAATGTGATTATTTCATCGAGCTGCGTATGATTCAAATCGGGAGCAATTTTTAATAAGATAGGCTTTTTAGAAGCTTTGGTATTATTTATTTCTTGTACAGCTACGATGAGTTCTTTAAGGTAATCTGCATCCTCTAACTTAGCATGACTACTCACATTCGGACAGCTGACATTTAACACAAAATAATCGACATAAGGATGTAAGCCTTCAAAACAGGTCAAGTAATCTTCAGTATAATTTTCAGGTGCAGTAGCGGTATTCTTTCCAATATTACCACCTATCAATACCTTTCCTTTGTTCTTCTTTAACTGAGTAATTGCAGCTTCGAGTCCTTCGTTATTAAACCCCATGCGGTTAATAATTCCCTGATCATCTTTCAATCGAAACAAGCGTTTTTTCGGGTTTCCAACTTGTCCTTTAGGAGTCACGGTTCCGATTTCTACAAAACCGAAGCCCAAATCTGCCAATTCATTATACAACACCGCATTTTTATCGAATCCGGCGGCTAATCCAACAGGGTTTTTAAAGGTAAGACCAAACAACTTGCGTTCTAACCGTTGATCCTTCACCTGATACATACTTCTAAACAGCGGTGATACCAAAGGTATTTTGGACAAGAACTTTAGTAATGAAAACGTAAAATGGTGAATCTTTTCTGGGTCAAACAAGAAAAATACAGGTCTAATAAATACTTTATACATGGGTTAATTTTTGCTAATGGATACTTTTTGGATTAAAAAAAAACTCCATAAAAATGGAGTTCTTTTCTGTTATCTTAATACAGCGCCTAAATTCTTTTCGAATGTCTGCTGCAATTTCGTCATAATTTTATCAATCTGCTTATCGGCAAGCGTCTTCTTCTCGTCTTGCAACACAAAGCTCACTGCGTATGATTTTTTACCTTCAGGAAGCTTATCACCCTGATACACATCAAACAAATCTACTTCTTTTAAAAGGTTGCGCTCCGATTGAAAAGCGAGCGTATACAACTCTTTAAAGGCTACTTGCTCATCTAACAACAAAGCCAAATCACGTTTCACTGCTGGGAACTTCGCCAATTCAGCTACTTTAATGTTGGACTTTTTTATAAACTTCAATACGTTGTCCCAATTGATATCGGCATACAACACCTCTTGTTTAATAGCAAAATTCTTAAGAATTGAACGTTTTACCACTCCTAACTCAACAAGTGTTGCTTTTCCTAAACTCAAAGCAATTCCTTCTGAGAAAACGTCGTTTTTACATGGAGTCGTTTTCAAACCTTTGATACCTAAACGCGTTAACAAAGCAGTGACTACTCCTTTCAAGTAAAAGAAATCAGAAGTTTGCGTCGACACTTTCCAACTATCAGCAACGCGATTTCCGGTAACGAACATACTGATGCGTTTTGCTTCTTGATATCCGCTATCAAATTTGTGGTAGGTTTTACCCACTTCGTAAAACTTCAGTGATGTTTGCTGTCTGTTTAAATTGTAAGCGATACTTTCAAGACCACTAAACAACAATGACTGACGCAGTACTTTTAAATCATTACTCAACGGATTCAACATCTCAACATTGTAATCCGCATTTAAATTATCTGACAACTCTACGTAATCCGCTTTGGTCAGTGAGTTTGCCATCGTTTCATTAAAACCTAAAGCCATTAACTGATCACTGATGATGTTTTGTACTTTGGTTTCCATATTCGAGTCAAAAGAAATAGAAGTATTGAGCTTATGTGAAAACTCAATATTATTATATCCGTAAACACGTAAAATTTCTTCTATAATATCAGCCTCGCGTTGTACGTCTACGCGGTATGAAGGAATTGTCAACCCTAAACCAGCTTCTGTAGCACTGTTGATTTTGATGTCCAAAGAAGCCAAAATATTCTTTATTGTTTCCTTCGGAATTTCTTGTCCGATAATTCGGTATGCATTTTCAAACGATAAAAACACTTGGAAGTCTTCCATCTTCTCAGGATAAAAATCCAAAACATCTGAAGATAATTTCCCTCCTGCGTACTCTTCTATTAACAACGCGGCACGTTTCAATGCATATTTCGTCATATTAATATCGATACCTCTTTCAAAACGGAAAGATGCATCGGTATTTAACGCGTGTCGTTTAGCCGTTTTTCTAACCGAAACAGGATTAAAGTAAGCACTTTCTAAAAATACGGTAGTCGTATGTTCAGTTACTCCTGATTTCAAACCACCAAACACTCCTGCAATACACAACGGATTGTCATCTTGGTCACAAATCATTATATCATCGGCACCTAAACTGCGTTCCACCTCGTCTAAGGTAGTAAACTTCGTTCCTTCGGCTAAGGTTTTCACAACAACCTTATTCCCTTTAATTTTTGCAGCGTCAAAAGCGTGTAACGGCTGTCCTAATTCGTGTAATACATAGTTGGTGATGTCTACCACATTATTTTTAGGAGCAATTCCGATGGCCTTCAACCTATTTTGGATCCATTCTGGAGCATCTTTAATCTCCACATCCGTAATAGTGATTCCGCAATAACGCGGTACCAATTCTTTATTTTCTACTTCGATATCTACTTTGAACGTGCGCTCGTCAACGTGAAAATCAGAAACTGAAGGAGAAATCAATTCTAAATTTACTCCTTGTTGAATTAATCCTGCTCTCAAATCTCTTGCAACACCAAAATGGCTCATCGCATCGGCACGGTTCGGTGTTAATCCGATTTCAAATACGTAATCTGTTTCTATGTTAAACACTTCCGAGCAAGGTGTTCCTGGAGTTAAGTCAGCGTCCAACACCATAATACCATCATGTCCTGAACCCAAACCTAATTCATCTTCAGCACAAATCATACCGTGGCTTTCTTCTCCGCGAATTTTTCCTTTTTTGATTTTGAACTCTTTCCCTTCCTCATCGTATAATTTAGTACCTACAGTTGCTACCGGCACTTTTTGACCTGCAGCTACATTTGGAGCACCACATACAATTTGTACAGGACTCTCTCCTCCTAAATCTACTGTAGTCACTTTCAACTTATCTGCATTTCCATGTTGTACACAGGTTAACACCTCTCCTACAACTACACCGGCCAAGCTACCTTTAATGCTTTCTACTTTTTCGATACCTTCTACTTCAAGACCAAGATCTGTCAATAACTCTCCTGTCTTTTCCGCTTCAAGCTCTACTTGTAAAAACTGTCGTAACCAATTATATGAAATCTTCATTTTTTTAATATCTGATTTAGCCCGCAAATTTACAATAATTAATACGAATTAGTCAAGCCTTAATGCGATGTTTGTAAGTCCCCGATAGTTAACGTTTTGATAACATACGGGAATTTTTATTTGATTTTCTTTGTGCGCATTTTAGAAATTTAACATATTTTTATGAGAAAACTTATACCCTTCTTACTAGTGCTAGCCAGTTTAGCAGGCTTTTCTCAAATTCCATCCTACTACAACGATGTTAATTTGAACCAATCAGGGGCTTCTTTGAAAAACGCCCTCGCAACCAAAATCATTGCAACCCACACAACCAATTTATCCTATACTCCTGGAGTATGGAATGCTTTAAAACAAGCCGACTTGGCTATTGGAAGTACCAGCAAGGTTACCTTAATTTACGGTTATAGCGATACTGACGGTAATTACGTTACCGATCGCACACGAAGTAAAGACGCTAATGGGGGAAGCGCCGGAACACAGTGGAACCGCGAGCACGTATATCCAAAATCATTAGGAACTCCTAATCTAGGAACTAGTGGTGCCGGAGCAGATGCTCACCACCTTAGAGCTGCGGACATTTCTTTTAATTCACAACGCAGTAGCAAGAAATTTGCCGCTGGAAACGGAAACGCAGGTGATGTTACTGGAGGTTGGTACCCTGGTGACGAATGGAAAGGTGATGTAGCCAGAATGATGCTTTATATGTACGTTCGTTACGGAAATCAATGTCTCCCTAAAAACGTCGCTGTAGGTGCCACTGCAAGTAGTGACAGCAATATGGTTACCTTATTACTACAATGGAATGCGGAAGATCCTGTTTCTGCTTTCGAAAAGCAACGCAATACCGTAATTTTCGGAATCCAAGGAAACAGAAACCCTTTTATTGACAACCCGGCATTAGCCACAAAAATATGGGGAGGCCCTCAGGCACAAGACTTGTTTGGCGGATCATCATCTGACACTCAAGCCCCTACAGCACCTACCAATCTGAGTGCAAAAACTATCACTTCAACGAGCATTACCTTACAATGGACAGCTGCTACCGATAATGTGGGAGTTACTGCATATGATATTTTTAATGGTGGAAGTAAATTGGCAACAGCGACAACTACGAGCTACGAGCTTACAGGCTTAACTGCCAATACCAATTACGCATTCCAAATTAAAGCGAGAGATGCAGCCAATAACAGCTCGGTAGCAAGTGCTTTATTGAATGTAAAAACAAAAACTTCGACGACTACAGGTGGAGGCTCTTCTGCCTTATTTATCTCCGAATACGTAGAAGGATCGTCGAACAATAAGGCGATAGAAATTGCAAACTTCACTGGTTCAACTGTAAACTTAAGCGACTACAGTTTGAAAAAAGCAACCAACGGTGCTGGTTGGGGAAGTACTCTTTCATTAAGTGGAAACCTGAGCACAGGAAAGACCTATGTTATTGCTCATAGCAGCGCAACGAGTACACTTAGGACGAAAGCACAGCGAACTGATGCGAGTGTTCTATCGTTTAACGGTAATGATGCTGTCGGTTTGTTTAAAAACAACGTACTGATAGACCTTATTGGAAACCCTACAAGTAGTGCTGTTTTTGCTAAAGACAAAACGTTGAGAAGAAAAAGTTCGGTAAGCAAACCGAATTCAACTTACGATAGTTCAGAGTGGACAAGCTTTGGTAAGGATGATTTTTCTGGTTTAGGAACTCACAGTACCACAGGAACCACTCCTACCGACAACCAAGCTCCAACTGCCCCGAGTAACCTCGTAGCAAGCGCGGTAACCAGCAATAGTTTTACTGTTAACTGGACGGCAGCTACTGACAATGTAAACGTAACTTCTTATGACGTATACGCTAACAATACCAAATTAGGAAGTACAACTGCTACTAGCTATAACTTTACGAGTTTGACAGCTGGTACTCGTTATTTAGTGCACGTCATCGCAAAAGACGCCGCTGCAAATAACTCACCGGCAAGTGCAACCATTTCAATCACTACCAAATCGGTATCCCTAAGCTACTGTGCTGCCAAAGGCAATAATTCTAGCTACGAATACATCGATAAGCTAGTATTTGGAGGAATGACGAATACTTCGACTTCTAATAGCGGATATGGTGACTTCACCAATCGCGTAGCAAATATTACTAAAGGAAGCAACCCTATCACCATCAGTGCAGGATTTGCAGGTTCGGCCTATAGCGAAAACTGGAAAATTTGGATTGATTTCAACCAAAATGGAACCTTTGAAAGTTCAGAAGAAGTATTGAGTAAAACATCGTCAAGTGCCAGCGATTTAAACTACCATATTCAAGTTCCGACGACTGCCAAAACTGGTAAAACTCGCATGAGAATTGTCATGAAATGGAACGGTACAGCTGCTGCCTGTGGATCTTTCTCTTATGGAGAGGTTGAGGATTACAGTGTAACTATAGCCGCTAGTAGATCAGCGCACGGCGATCAGGTTAAAAACACCACGGAGAGCGCAATTGCCAGCACGGTATACGTCTACCCTACTCGTGTAAACCACACACTTCAATTTAACTTCGATACTGCTTCAGAAGTAGCCTTTGAAATCATTAACTCGCAAGGGCAACGCGTTCAAAAAGGAACGGCAGCAAAGCGTATTGATGTCAGTACAATTTCGAACGGAATTTACCTAGTACGCTTGTACGATGGTCAAAAATCTGTAACCAAAAAATTCATAAAACAGTAACATTAAAATAAACAAAACAGCCTAACTTACCTGAAAGTCGGGCTGTTTTGCTATATTCATATCTGAAAACTAATTTACTAATAATCAATATTTTACATTAACGCAAATTAAACCATTCACAATGAAAAACCTTCTTACACTATTTTTCTGGATGTGGACCTTGGCGATTATCGCTCAAATTCCATCCTATTACAACGATGTTAACATCAACCAAACTGGAACGGCATTAAAAGACGCCTTGGCCGTAAAAATCATCAACTCACACCACACCAACTTATCGTATACACCAGGTGTTTGGAACGCACTTAAGCAAACAGACTTAGACCCTACTGACAATACCAAAGTATTGTTAATTTACGGATTTAATGACAGTGACTCTGACATAACGAACGACAGAACTCGTGGAAAAGACGAGAACGGTGGAGGTTCAGGAGTTTGGAATCGCGAGCACGTATATTCGAAATCTCTTGCCAGCCCAAATCTAGGAACCACTGGTGCTGGTGCTGATGCACACAACTTGCGCCCTGCTGATGCACAACGCAATTCATCGAGAAGTAACAGAAAGTTTGCCGCCGGAAGCGGTACTGCATCGTATATTACCTCTCAAGGATACTGGTATCCTGGTGATGAGTGGAAAGGTGATGTAGCTCGTATGATGATGTACATGTACCTACGTTACGGGAATCAATGTTTACCTACAGGGGTTGGAGTTGGAAACACAGTTGCCAGCGACAATAACATGATTGACCTATTTTTACAATGGAATGCAGAAGACCCTGTTTCTGATTTAGAGAAGCAACGCAATCCTGTACTACAAAATTTACAAGGAAACAGAAATCCATTTATTGACAATCCTGCCTTTGCAACTAAAATTTGGGGAGGACCACAAGCTCAAGATTTATTTGGTAATGGTGGTAACAACGATACTCAAGCACCGACGACTCCAGGTAGTTTAGTAGCATCAAATATCACAAGTACTACTGTAAATTTAGCTTGGACAGCAAGTTCTGACAATGTTGGAGTAAGCGGATACCGCGTGTATAACGGTGCTTCTCAAGTAGCCACTGCAACGGGGACTTCTGTTACAGTAAACGGGTTGAGTGCTGCCACCAATTACAACTTCACAGTGAAAGCTTATGACGCGGCTGGAAATCTTTCTGCTGCTAGTAACGCAGTAGCTGTTACCACTACTTCAGGAGGTTCTGGAGGAGGAAGCGGTGCTACAGACTTATTCATCTCTGAATATGTTGAAGGATCATCGTATAACAAAGCGATCGAAATTGCCAACTTTACAGGAAGTGCTGTAAACCTCAGCAACTACAGTCTTAAAAAAGTAACCAACGGAAGTGGTTCATGGAGCAGTACCCTAACACTTAGCGGTACCTTAGCAAACGGAGAAGTGTACGTAGTTGCACATGGAAGTGCGAGTACAGCCATTAAAAACGAAGCCGATATCACCAATAATAGCGTTGCTAACTTTAACGGAAATGACGCTGTAGCCTTGTTTAAAGGAAGCTCGATTATTGATTTAATCGGAAACCCAAATAGCAGCGCTAACTTCGGAAAAGACGTGACGTTACAACGTAAGCCTGAGGTTAAGAGCCCAAGTACTTCTTACGTTACTTCGCAATGGAACAGTTTAGCTAGCAATACCGTTTCTGGATTAGGAAGTCATGCAGTTCAAGGAGGTGGAGGTGCTACCGATACCACTGCTCCATCTGCACCAAGTGGTTTAACAGCCTATGGAATTACACAAACTTCAGTAAACTTAGCATGGACAGCTGCTACGGATAACGTTGGAGTTACTGCTTATGAAGTATTTAGAGGAAGTACCAAAATTGCGACAGTAAGCAGCACATCGTATACTGCTGGTTCTTTAACCGCTGGTACCAATTACGCATTTAGCGTAAAAGCAAAAGACGCCGCTGGGAACAATTCTACAGCGAGTAATACCTTAAACGCAACGACGTTGAGCAATACAGTTACGTACTGTAACTCGAAAGGAAACAACGCTAGTTACGAATATATCGATTACGTAGGTATAGGAGGAATTAGCAATAGTACCGCTTCTAACAACGGTTATGGAAACTTTACCGCTCAGAATGGAAATATCGGATACGGAAGCAATACTGTTATTGTAAGTGCTGGATTTAGTAGCTCAGCCTATACTGAATTCTGGAAAGTTTGGATAGACTACAACCAAAACGGAACTTTTGAATCATCAGAAATGGTAGCTAGCGGATCATCGTCAAGCGCTGCGAACCTTTCGTATAACTTTACGGTACCTACTTCGGCAAAAGCTGGTAAGACAAGAATGCGTGTTTCTATGAAATGGAAAGCTGCACAAACAGCCTGTGAAAGCTTCTCTTATGGTGAAGTGGAAGACTACTCAATTACTATCGGAACGAGCAGTGCTAGCCGAGCTACTGTAGTGGCAGATGAAGAATTAGGAAATGAAGAAGCTATTTTCAACGCTTCAGTATACCCAAATCCTGCTGCCAATAACGTAACGATTGGAATCAAAGACTTTAGAACAGCTAATTTCGCAATTGTCAATATGCTTGGACAAACAGTGCGTCAAGGTACAGCAAATCGCGCGATTGATATTGCTGACTTACCTACCGGTACGTATATCGTAACGATCACGGACGGACAGAAATCACTAACAGAACGTTTGATAAAAAAATAACACCTAACTTATTTTAAGTCAACTCAAAGGGCAGCAATTTTCATTGCTGCCCTTTCTTTTAACCCTTCTAAATACCTAAGAATTCATCGATTTCTTTGGTCAGTATAATTCTTTGTACTATTTTTCATTTTGAAACCCTTAACGTAAAAAAGAGTAAGCGTATGAGTAGTTATAATGCAACGATAGAAGAGGAAAACAAAGAAATAGCCAACAGATACAAGGATTTACTTAAAGGAACGTACCAAACATTATCTGAGGAAGATAAAAAGTTAATTCGCAAGGCGTTTGAAGTTGCCGTTGAAGCACATTCTGAACAACGAAGAAAAACCGGAGAACCTTATATATTTCACCCGATAGCCGTTGCTAAAATAGTGGCTTATGAAATTGGTTTAGGAGCGACTTCCATCGCTGCTGCCCTACTCCACGATGTCGTTGAGGACACCCACTACACCGTAGAAGACATGGAGCGCTTGTTTGGTGAAAACATAGCGCGTATCGTTAGCGGACTCACCAAAATTTCAAACCTCAGAAAAGAACAAGATTATTCTATACAAGCGGAAAACTTCCGTAAGATGCTCTTGACCTTGCACGACGACGTTCGGGTAATTTTAATCAAGATTGCCGATCGCTTACACAACATGCAAACGATGGATGCAATGCCTCCTCATAAGCAGGTGAAAATTGCTTCGGAAACCTTGTATATTTATGCACCCTTGGCGCATCGTTTAGGGCTTTACAACATAAAAACAGAACTCGAAGACCTCGGACTAAAATACACAGAACCCGATGTCTACAACGATATTTTAAGTAAAATTGAAGGTAGCAAAGAAGAACAACAACGCTATATTGATAGTTTTACTTCCATTTTAAAGACAGCGCTTGACAAGGAGCAATTTAGTTATGAGATTAAAGGGCGCTTTAAATCTATATTTTCTATCCGTCGTAAAATGCGCAAGCAGAATGTGACTTTTGATGAAGTCTACGACAAGTTTGCCATCCGTATTATATACAATCCACAATCGGAAGATGAAAAATTTGATGCTTGGAAAATTTATTCCATCGTAACGGATTTTTTCAAACCCAACCCTGCGCGTTTACGCGATTGGATTTCTCAACCAAAATCGACGGGTTACGAAGCGTTACACATAACAGTTATTGGTCCGCAATCAAAATGGGTAGAAGTTCAAGTTCGTTCGGAACGAATGGATGAAATTGCCGAAAAAGGTTATGCGGCTCACTTCAAATACAAACAAGGAGCCATTAATGAAAACGGCTTAGAAGGTTGGTTGAATAAGTTAAAAGAGACCTTAGAAAACCAAAGTTTAAATGCTGTAGATTTCGTAGAAGATTTTAAACTTAATTTATACGCAAAAGAAATCTACGTCTTTACCCCAAAAGGCGATCTAAAATCACTTCCCAAAGGAGCGTCGGCACTTGATTTTGCATTTTCCGTACATACGGATGTCGGATTAAAATGTCGCGGGGCCAAAGTCAATGGTAAATTGGTACCACTGAGCCACGAACTGAAAAGTGGTGACCAGGTAGAGGTGCTAACAGCTGCGAACAACAAGCCCAATGTACGCTGGCTCGATTTTGTGTTAACCGCTCGAGCTCGTACAAAAATCAAATCGGCTTTAAAGGCAGAAGAAAAACGCATTGCCGAAGAAGGAAAGGCTATTTTAATGCGAAAATTACGCCACCTCAAATTGGGTACCAGCGAAAAAACCATTCATGAAATAGCGAGTTACTTTGGCTTTAAAACCAGTTTTGACCTCTTTTATCGCGTGGGTAATGGTGCCATTGACAATACCAAATTGAAAGAATTTATGGCGCAGCGCAGCGGGGCCTTAATGAACTTTATCAAAAGTACCTTTAAGCGAACGCCATCAAAGAACGTTACCGACAAGGAAGAAATTACTAGTAAATACGATTCTCTAGTGTTCGGTAAAGACGAGCAAGTACTCGACTATACATTATCGAAGTGCTGTACTCCCATTCCCGGTGATAAAGTATTTGGTTTTGTAACGATCAACGAAGGGATAAAAGTTCATAAAAACGATTGTCCTAACGCCATATCCCTACAATCGAATTACGCTTACCGCATTATGCCTGCAAAGTGGATCGACTCTACTCAGCAAGAATTTAAAGCGAACTTACAGCTCTCAGGTATCGACAAAAAAGGTATTGCCAACCATATCACGCGAATCATCTCAAATAATATGGATGTCTATATTTACGGTATCAACATCGCGGGTGATGATGGCGTATTTGAAGGAAGTATTACCCTGGGAGTCAAAAACAAATCACAACTCAACAAACTGATTGACAATATTAAAAAAGTTGATGGAGTCCAAAAAGTTGAGCGTGTTAATACTTTGTAAATATCATTTTACTTAGTTGTTAGTTTTATCAATAATTAAACGTAAATTTGTCATTTAGTAAAATTCAATAAGAATGAGTAACTCTGCAGACAATCAAGAAATAGTAAAAAAGGTTTTTACGTCGTATTTAGAAGAGAAAAAGCACCGTAAAACACCTGAGCGTTACGCTATACTACAAGAAATTTATGATGCTGATGAGCATTTTGATATTGAGTCTTTGTATATCAAAATGAAAAACAAGAACTACCGCGTGAGTAGAGCTACCCTGTACAATACCATAGACTTACTTTTAGACTGTGGCTTGGTGAGAAAACACCAATTTGAAGGGCAATCTATGGCGCGCTATGAAAAAAGTTATTTTGACAAAAACCACGACCACGTAATTTTAACGGATACTGGAGAGGTAAAAGAGTTTTGTGACCCTCGTATTCAAATTATTAAAAAGACTATTGAAGAGGTTTTTGACATTGACATTCACAACCACTCACTGTATTTCTACGGAACCAAAAAGAAACAAGATTAACAACAACATAAACATTTAACAATTCACAACTAAATGGCAGTAGATTTATTACTCGGACTCCAATGGGGGGACGAGGGAAAAGGTAAAATCGTAGACGTTTTAACTACCGACTACGATATCATTGCTCGTTTTCAAGGAGGACCAAACGCCGGTCATACTTTAATTTTTGACGGTAACAAACACGTATTACACACCATCCCTTCGGGAATTTTTCACAAAACGGCGTTGAATGTCGTGGGTAACGGTGTCGTAATTGACCCTGTTATCTTTAAAAAAGAGCTTGAAAATCTTGATCAACACCATATTGATTATACCGCTAAGCTTTTTATTTCGAGAAAAGCACATTTAATTTTACCAACGCACCGCTTGTTAGACGCGGCTTCTGAAACTTCTAAAGGAAAGGCCAAAATTGGTTCTACTTTAAAAGGAATCGGTCCTACATATATGGACAAAACGGGTAGAAATGGAATGCGCGTTGGAGATTTAGAACTCGACAATTGGAAGGAGAAATACGATCAACTTACAGAGAAGCACCTAAAAATGCTAGACTTCTTTGACGTAGATATTCAATTCGATTTAAAAGAATTAGAAGCGGAATTCGTAGCGGGTATTGAGAAACTAAAGACCCTTACTTTTATCGATTCTGAAGCCTACTTGAATCAAGCCATCAAAGATGGAAAGAAAATTTTAGCCGAAGGAGCACAAGGTTCTTTATTGGATATCGATTTCGGAACCTATCCGTTTGTAACGTCTTCGAACACAACTGCAGCAGGTGCCTGTACAGGTTTGGGGATTGCTCCAAACAAAATCGGTGATGTTTACGGAATTTTTAAAGCTTATACCACTCGTGTTGGTTCAGGACCTTTCCCTACGGAACTCTTTGATGAAGACGGTGCAACCATGGCACGTGTTGGACACGAATTCGGAGCGACTACAGGACGTCCAAGACGCTGTGGATGGCTCGATCTAGTAGCTTTAAAATACGCGGTACAAGTAAATGGAGTTACACAACTTATGATGATGAAAGGAGATGTCCTTTCAGGATTCGACACTTTAAAAGTGTGTACCTCGTATACCTATAAAGGAAAAGATGTTACGCATTTGCCGTATAATATAGAACCAGAAAACGTAACACCAGTATATACAGAGTTCAAAGGATGGGCTGATGATTTAACCAAAATGACGGATAAAGATCAGCTTCCGAAAAACTTAATGGATTATATTGCGTTTATCGAGAAAGAAACAGAGGTTCCCGTAACCATCGTTTCTGTTGGTCCCGATAGAAAACAAACGATTACAAGATCGTAAAAACTATAAAAAAGGAACTCCTACAAAGAGTTCCTTTTTTATTTTCTCAAGAGTTTTCTCCAGGTTGGCGAGGATACAAACCACAATAGAAAACCGCTTAACACCGTGATCAATCCTAACAGAGAAAATACACGTAATACCACTGTATTAAAATCATCTCTTCCTTCATAATCCATAGTATGGGTCATCCATAGAAAATCAAACCAGCGCCATTGTCTATGCCGCACTGTCTGAAATTTTCCATCAATTACAGAAACATAAGCTTTTAAGGCATCTTCTTCATAAGAAATCACATACGCAGGCAAAAGACGCCCTCGATACTCATGATGCCCATCGACCTTTGTTACTTTATCTATCGAAACAATTTTCAAACCTGCTTTTAAGTATTTTTTTGCTATCGCCAAAGCCTCTACCCTACTAATACTGTCCTTGGACTTTCCAGTTCGAGCATTAAACAACTGCTTTTTATTAATCCAATAATAAGGTTGGTTTCCTATGTCTCGCAGTGCTATAGAATGAATCTCATCATCCATTTCCAGTAAACTAGGACTCATCAAACTATCAAAGGCCACCGGTTTGTAAGACAAATTTTTATATTGATCTCCGTGTATTTCATCTAAATCAGTCCAACTGAAATACAAACCACTGAGGGTCCAAAACAAAAATTGAACTCCTAAAAAAAGCCCTAGATATCGATGTGTTTTTCTAATTTTAAGTTTCGTTTGTACCTTCATCCTAGTCTGTTAAAGTTATTACTTAGTGATTACCAGCATTTCAAAATAGCCGATCGGATATACGACACTTTGAAACACATTCACAAATATATCAATCCCCTCCCGCTTACTCAAATGAAGGCACGAATCTCACAGCTTCGTGTTGATCACAATGCCCCCATCGGGTTTAAACTCGAATTGACAGCTACAAACACCTTCATTCCTTCTAAGATTCACCTGCGCATCGGACTAAAGCACTGCGTTGCTTAAAGTATGTAAATCCCGATAGTTTCAAAACATACGATATACGTTCCTTTAAAACTCCCTACTATTTAAAACGATTAAGAACAAGCTGACTATTACCGTAATTTTACCAAAAGATTTTAAACCTATTGATTTATGAAAGCACTGTCTTTAATTCTGAGTATGATTTACTTGAGTTTGTGCGTAGTTTCTTGCAATTCAAAAGAACGTTTCAATGAACTTAAAAATCGACAGTTCAGCATCGATGATTTTTTTCAAAAAGTAGCTTCAGTGGAATTAATAACTTCAGATGAAGATATAATATACATTGACTACGAATTCGATAGCGACAATAAAACCATAAATTTACTATCTTCCTCAGAGAAAAAACCAGATTTCTTGAAACTGCATGGTAAAGAAGAAGTTAAACAACGTGTGTTAGATAATAGCTACGAGGTTTTTTGTAATAGCGAAGGAGATAGCACTGATAATTGGGTAAAAACGTGCGATGGTAAATCTTCTTGTAGTGATGTAATTTATAACTGTCTCAAGCAAATAGGATGTGCGAAGATATGTAAGTTAAAAATGGCCTATGCCCCCCAAAGCAGAAGCTTCTACTTGTTAAACTAAAAAATTTTATCAATCCACAAAAAAAGAAGGGTAACTCCTCTTTTTTATGAAACTACCTATCCTTGAAAGTCGTAGAAGAATTCCTGAATCTCCTCGTGTCCTTACGCTGCAACTCCACAGCTACCTCAACACTTATGATAGATTAGATGGAAATTAACCTATACTTCAACAAGGCCTTATAGCCCACCAATTGCTTAATCTCTACAAAAACAGCACACTAACTTTAACACAAAACATTCTTATAGGAATGTTTTATTGATTTACTTTCGATGTATGAAACAGCAACAAAAGTCAGATCATACGCGTGGCATAATCATACATACTGCATTTGAATTATTTTTCAAGCAAGGATATCGGGCCACAACTATCAACGAGATTATGAACGCCACATCGCTATCCAAAGGGGCTTTTTACCATCATTTCTCAAATAAAAAAGACTTGGGCAACCAAGTAATTTCCACCATACTCAAAAAACGAATCTACGACGGTTTGATTGACCCGCTGCAGAAATACAAGGAACAGCATACTGGAATTTTATTATCCGAAGTTTTTATCAATCGGCTAAATTCTTTTACGCGACGCGAATTGCTACAGGGCTGTCCAATCAATAATTTAATCAACGAAATAGGACATGTAGAACTAGAACAACGATTGCTACTGCGCGCCTTATTGGAAGATTGGAAACACCAGCTGACGAAGGTCATCACCTACGGTCAAGCACAGGGCCAGCTCAAAAAAGATATCGACCCTAAAGCCTGTGCCACTTTTTTGATTGCCGCCTTTGAAGGTATCCGAGGTATACGAAAAGTTTATGACGACAATGATCTGATCGAACATTACAAAACAGCCTTGCAAGCTTATGTAATCAATTTAAAGCACACTTCATAGAAGGCTAATAAAAGTAACTACGCCCGTAATAGTCTGCACTCATACACTGCATAAGCAAAATAACAATACTCATGGAAATTACATTACAACAACATTCACCAACGGCGGTTAAACTGAACCACCCCAATTTCAATATCATAGTAGACCGTCCTATCGAGAAAGGCGGTAATGCTGAAGGCCTGATGGGAGGCCAGTATTTACTGGTAGGAATTGGCGGTTGTTTTGCGAGTAACTTGCTAGCTGCGCTCGCGGCCCGTAACATCATCGTACATGGATTGACGATCACCGTAAACGCCAGCATAACAAACCAAGCTCCTGCCCGCTTTAACCCCATCGCTATACAGGTGAGCTATGCTTCTATTAGTGATGAGCAAAGCCTGCCCAAACTCATTAAAATCGCAGAAAAGGCTTGTATAGCCATTAACACGATCAAACTAACGACAACACTCACTGTAAAACCTAAGGAAAATGAATATTAATACTAAGCTCGCAACTATTCAAGAATACTTCTCTCCTAAAGTTATTGGAGACGTTAATGACACTTTTGTAAAAGTTGCAAAAATTAAAGGAAATGATCTGCCCTGGCATAGTCATGAACAGGAAGATGAGTTTTTCTACATCATAAAGGGGGCTCTGCTATTTGAAATTGAAAATGCTCCGAGTTTCGAAATGCAAGCAGGTGATTATTTTACGGTACCTAAAGGTGTCCCGCATCGCGTTTCAAGCAAAGAAGAATGCCATATCCTTTTGGTTGAGAAAAACACTACACAACATACAGGAAGCGTTGAATCTCCACTCACCAAATCGATAACTTCGCAACTTCAATAATAATTAAAGCAAAAAAATAGTCCTCACTAGTGAGGACTATACTGTTTTACATATTTTTAAAACGTTCAAAGGCTTCTCGTTCCAATGTTTCTCTAAAATTTGGATGCGCTATAGATATTAAAGCTTTTGCTCGCTGTTTCAAACTTTTACCAAACAAATTCACCACACCGTATTCCGTTGCAACATAGTGTACATGTGCACGGGTAGTAGTCACGCCTGCTCCTTCTTTTAGCACAGCACTAATTTTTGACAATCCTTTATTTGTAATCGAAGGCATTGCGATAATGGCTTTTCCTCCCTCCGACAAAGCAGCTCCGCGAATAAAATCCATTTGACCACCAACTCCGGAATACTGATACTTTCCTATGGTATCCGCGCATACTTGTCCGGTTAAATCAATTTCTATTGCGCTGTTGATGGCAGTAACCTTAGGGTTTAGTTTTATCAAACTCGTATCATTGGTATAGGCGGCTTCTTTAAAGTGTACCGAGGGGTTGTCATCGATGAAATCGTATAACTTTTGGGAACCTACGGCAAAACAGGTAACAATTTTCCCCGTCTTAATTTCTTTATCCTCCCCGGTAATGATCCCCTTTTCAACGAGTGGTAAAATTCCATCTGAAAACATTTCCGTATGAATCCCCAATCGACGGTGGTTCCCTAAATTGTGTAAAACGGCATTCGGAATAGCACCAATTCCCATTTGCAAGGTAGCACCGTCATCAATAAGTTCAGCCACGTGAGCTCCGATCTTTTGTTCAATATCAGAAGGAGCACCTGTTAACGACGGGTGTATAGGCTCATCGCAGGTAACGGCAAAATCAATCTGATCACTATGGATAATTCCATCACCGTGAGAACGAGGTACTTTTGGATTTACCTGAGCGATCACCATTTTCGCATTTTGTATTGCCGGCAAGGTAATATCAACGGAAGTTCCCAACGAACAGTACCCGTGTTTATCAGGTGGCGAAACTTGGATAAAAGCCACATCCAACGGATAAATCCCCCTTCTAAATAACCAATGAATTTCACTCAAAAAGATAGGAATATAATCCCCGTTATTCGTATTCACTCCCTCTCGAACATTAGCTCCTACAAAACAACTCCTCAATTTAAAAGCCTCTGAATACGGCTGCTGTAAATATTTCGCCTCTCCATGGGTGTGAATTTGAATTATTTCGACCTTTGATAACTCGCGGTAGCGCTCACAAAGTGCGTCGATTAATAAATTAGGAGTCATTGCGGCTCCTTGAAAAAATACTTTATTACCCGATTGTACATGGTTTACTGCCTCTGTGGCGCTCACCATTTTAAGTCCTTTCATGTTTCTATGATTTACGCAAACAAAGATATTAATTAAGAACCATTCTAAATATGACATTAATCATTGTTTTCTTCACCATTGAACGACGAAAACTGCCATTCATCGAAATCAGCATTGTAATACAAGAAGTTACGGCCTATTACGCGGTTAAAAAGCTACCATTCATCGATTAAAACTTCAATTCAACGATTAAATTATACCTCTCACCCGACAAAAACAACCACTCACCTATAAACCAGTTAGTTACCAACTAATTGTCGTAACTTCTAATTCTAATCAAAAAACGCACTTTTATGAATAGAATGAGCCCCCACATCATTAAAAAACTATGCCTATTGACGGCTTTCTTTGCCTGGGCAAACTTCCAGGCTCAAAACGAACCTTTTAACTGCGATTACAACGCCTACTTGTTTCAGTACAACGACGTATATGCCATTGATTTAGCCTCTGGATCCTCGTATGCGGTTGCTATGGACATTACTCCTGGCAATATCAATGCCGCAGGGTACAACCCGAAAGATGGATATATTTGGGGATCCTTGAGTTCTCCTGCACGTTCTATCGTTCGTATCGGAAAAGATTTTACTACCACCACCTATACTTTTAGTGAGCTTCCTACGAGTAACCGATATATTGGTGATATTAGTCACGATGGGAAGTATTACCTCAAACCGGGAGGTGACACCTATTATATTTTAGATTTAAATCCGGAGTCAGCCACTCATATGACCTCGTTGGGTACAGGAACGCTTTCCAAGAGTTTAAGCATTCACGACTGGGCCTTTAATGCCTTGGATAATAAACTATATACAGTAGAGAAAAAAACCAATATACTGTACAGAATTGATGTCGCCACTGGAAATGTGGAGACCATAGGAGAAGTTCCCATCTTATCCGGTTTAAATTACACTTTTGGAGCGGTATACTTTGACAATATGGGTAACTTTTATGTATCGGCCAATCAAACGGGAACGATTTACATAGTAAATACAGTGACAGATTTAACTGCTGGTGACAGCATTTCATCAAATATATTTGCCTTTGGCCCTTCGAGTTCTTTAAACGATGGCGCCCGTTGTCCTACAGCACCAGTACCGATGGAAGATTGTATTAACGGCCAGGATGATGACGGTGACGGTTTGGTTGACTGTGAGGACCCTTCGTGTTCTGGTGTTGCCAGCTGTCCAGTTATTGAACCTCCAACATCAAGTGCTAACAATGGAGGGTTAGAGAGTAATAATAGACTTTCGCAACAAATTAGCAAGCGTAATTTTATGCGTTTGAAAAACAATTACAAGTTTGATAAAACCAAAGCGAAAAAGTTTACCAAACCCAAAGATTACGGAAAAAAAAAGAGCAGTAGTTCGTTAAAACTTTCGGATTTTATCCCGGTAAAAACCATACAAGAAGACAACACGATTGAATCAACCCCGACAGAGCTGGTCAATATTACAAATGCTTCGGAAATACTTTCTGTAGACTATCAGAAAAACAGTAAAACAATTGCCTCGATCTTGGCTATCAAAACGGATACAGAGGTATACGAACACACCAAATACATCTGTGATCGTTTGTTGGGTGCCGAACTCCTATCCGTATCCACTATTGACATCGGTGGGCATAATTTTATCAAATCGATCGTTCGAAATGTGGATGGTGGTGTAGAATTTGTATTGAGTTTATCTGCACGTCCTACTGCTGACAATGCCAATTTCGACATTGAAAGTCATTGGAATTTGGACAAATACCAAAAGAACAGTGCGTATTACAATTTTCAAATTTGGACCAACTCTATTGACAATCTACTACTCCTGGGTCAGGAAGTTGTCAACTTACTAAACACTCAAAAGGAAATCAAGAATTATCTATTAAGTCCTCCACCATTGGTATTCGTTAAAAAGGGAACCTATAAAAATGGGAAACTAGAGCTTGAGATTATCAATGTCAACCGAAGTCAATCAGTAACCCTTACTGGAGGATATAGAACCACAGAGACTACGGCGAATCAAACGATTGCTGCTACGCCAATTACGCTCGACAAAACCTACATCAAGCCCGTAACCATAGATACAGGAAGATTGTTTGACATAGGATTCAGAATTGGAGATGGTGTCAATACGCCTGATGACCTATTTATGTCAGATGGATCGTGGGGGTATGACGATGCTGCAGCCAGTACTACAGTCAATGCTTACACTATTAGTCCGAATACAGAAACCGCCAAAAATACCGAGCTTCTCGTAGAGCGAAATCTTTATTTAAAGGCCACCACCAAGGAATACATTTCCGGTTATAAGGCTTTTACGGCTCGTTTCTCACCTATTGACGTTACTTCGTATGATGCACTTGTCTTTGAAGGTTCAGGGACCGGAGAAATGGAAGTACGCCTTAATAAAAAGAGTATTTCACAATGGGAAGACCAATTTTATAGTACGGTGACCTTAACCAATGAAAAGAAGAAGTACACCTTGTGGTTAAAAGACTTTAGCAGAGCTTCGAACGGAACTCCCGATTTCAATGATATCACCACCATCACCTTTACTATGAAATCGGCTGATGGAACTGAAGTCACCAAAGAAATGAACATCAAAGAAATTAAGTTTGTTCCTAAAAGTTCATTATCAACAGATGAAATCAGCAATTCAGGGCACGGCATGAGTATCATTCCAAATCCGATGCACAACGATGCTGTACTGGAGTTATACAGCAACACGGCTGATTCAGCTTCCTTAAAAATCTTTAATCAGTTAGGACAGGAAGTATTCCAGAAGGATATTCAAATTACGCCAGGTAAAAATGCCATTCCTATTAACCGTAAGCAATTAGCAACTGGCTTATACATCGTGAAAATTGAGAATGCGCGCACTGAATACAGCTCCCAAAAGCTATTGATACATTAGAACAGATATACCTAACAAACATAACCTTCACCTAAACGGTGAAGGTTTTTTTATGCCCTAAAGTACTGTAGACTAACGAAAATAGACCTTCGTCGAATGGCTGCTAAGTTCGACGAAAGCCATTCGTCGACAGTTAAGCACCACCCACCTACAAACTCATCATAGTCAACTAAATAGCATTAAACTCATCGAAAGATATTGTAATTTTAACTTGAGCAAAAACAACATCCCCATGAAAACGCAAGTATTTTTATTTAAACTCTTAAATCAAGTGACCCCAAAACGAAGTTTAACCTCGTATATCAGCATTCCTATCAAAACTGGGAGTTATACCTGTCGTACAGGAATCGACACCTTGCAATTTGACAGTATTATATTTAACTAAAAGTTCATTCACCGACAGTATTTAACCACTCGTCGATAGATAATTTGCATTTACCTTAGAAAAGATCTACAAAACTAGAATTAAAATATATTTGTTATTAACAGAAACCTACTAAAAACTTAGAGTCATGAATTTAAAAATCTTATTAGTCGAAGACGACGAAATCGAAAAAATGAAATTTGAAAGAGCTTTGAGAAAATTGGGAGCTACCCATACCATATTCAAAGCGAGTAACGGTGAAGAAGCTTTGGAACGCTGCCGAGAAGAACTCCCTAATTTAATTCTTTTGGATTTAAATATGCCAAAAATGAATGGATTGGAATTTTTAGAAATTCTGAGGGCGGATGAAAATTTAAAATTTGTACCTACCGTAGTCTTTTCAACGTCCAACAACCATCAAGATATGATTAGCGCCTACAAAATTGGGGTCGCTGGTTATGTGGTGAAACCGTTGCACTATACGGATTACGTATCACAAATCAACAATATTATCACGTATTGGTCTACAAATGAGTTGGTAACCTTATAAATTTTTAGTATATTCATCTAGCAAATAGTTCAATAACCCCCAATCACTAACTAGATGAAAGGAATAGTATTTACCGAATTCTTAGAAATGGTTGAAGAAAAGTTCGGAATTGAAACCGCCGACTCAATCATTACCAACTCAAATCTTAAATCTGAAGGAATTTACACCGCAGTGGGCACGTATGATTTTAAAGAAATGCTCAGTTTGGTCACCAACCTTCACAAAGAAACAAACATAGATGTCGATACCCTAGTCCATGCCTACGGTGTGTATTTTTTTAACACGGTTAAAAAGGGGTATCACGACATTCTAGATTATTACAAAGGCGCGTTCGACATGATTGCTGGTATCGAAAAACACATCCACGTTCATGTACGAAAAATCTACCCTGACGCCGAACTTCCTTATTTTATCACACACGAAGAATCAGATGATAAACTGGTTTTAGAATATCACTCAGAACGAGCGATGTCGTCCTTCGCTCTTGGCCTTATGGAAAGTACTTTAGATCATTACAAAGAAAAGGCTACCATAAAAAGAGAATTCCTTGAAGAAGACGGAACCAAAGTTTTATTTACACTGACAAGAGATGCCTAATGATAAAATTGCCATATTAGAAAGAGCACTGCAAAGAGAACGCAGAGCTCGCAAGAATGCTGAGGAAATTTTAGAGGCAAAATCACTAGAGCTCTACGAAACCAACCAGCAGATCGAAGCACTCCTCGATGACCAAAGCGCCCAAATGACGCTGATCATCGACAACTCTTCATTGGGTATTGTTTTAATGCAAGACAGAAAAATTATCAAAACCAATAAAGCGCTTATTGACCTTTTAGGATACACCCATGAGGAATTGTCCGTTTTGGATATCAATAAAGATTTGACCCATCCGAACGATATCGAAAAATCGGACCGACAAATGGCCCTATTAGCGAGTAATGATCTGGATCGATTTTCTTTAAAAAAGCGTTACCAGTGTAAAGATGGCTCTTTTATTATATGTAATACCAATGTCAGTGCTGTGCGCGATACTAAAGGAAATGTCAAGTATTTCGTAGCTCTTATCGAAAACATTACCGAAATTGAGAAGAAAACCAAAATGCTCAATGCGCTCAACAAACTATCTGTTTCTATTTTAGGAAAAAGAGACTTACATGAGATAGCTTGGGAAATTGCCAAAAGTACTGCGAATCACTTGAATTTGGAAGACTGTGTAGTCTACGCATTAAATTACGAGACCAATATACTCACACAAATTGCGGCCTATAACAACAAATCGAATAACGGTTTTACGATTAACAATCCGCACAGTGTTGCCCTAGGGAAGAGTATTGTCGGAATTGCAGCACAAACAGGTACCTACCAACTGATTAAAGATACCACCACGTGCGCGCATTACGAAGTGGACGATTGTAGGCGTTTGTCAGAACTCGCCGTGCCGATTATTGCCAATGGAAAAGTAATCGGGGTTATCGATTCTGAAAACAGTAAAAAGAACTACTTTAACCAAGAACACATTGAGGTATTTAGAAATATCGCCAATTTAGCGTCTGCACAATTTAACAGTGCGATCAGTTTAAACAAAGAGAAAAAAGCGCAAAAAGAAAAAGATCGCCTGCTAGATAAATTGGAGAAAAACAACGAGGAACTCAAAAACTTTGCCCATGTAGTTTCACACGATTTAAAATCTCCGCTACGAAGTATCTCAGCACTGATGTCGTGGATCATGGAAGACAACGATGGCGAATTCGATGAGGACACCACCAATAACTGTAATCTGATTTTAGGTAAAATAGATAAAATGGATTCGCTAATTAGTGGAATTCTTCAGTATTCTAGTATCGATAAGTTCGAAAAAACAGATTATAAAGTACCCCTAGAAGATCTGGTCAATGAAATATTGGATACGGTTTTTATACCCAAAAACATCAATATTTCTCGCCCTAACAAACTCCCTGTCGTATATGGCGACAAGTTTAGATACCAACAGCTGTTCCAGAACCTCATTTCCAACGCTGTTAAGTACAACGACAAGGAAGATGGTCTTATTGAAATAAACGTGGAGGAAATTGATCAAAAATATCTTTTTTCAATAAAAGACAACGGTGTAGGTATCGATAAAAAATACTACTCCAAAATTTTTGAAGTATTTGAGACACTCGGTTCTCAAAACAAACACTCTACAGGAGTGGGACTCTCTATTGTTAAAAAAATTGTGGATCTATACCAAGGTAAAATATGGATAGAAAGTGAACTGGGCTTAGGTACCACCTTTTTTATAGAACTCGACAAGAACCCTCCTAAAAATTTTGAAAAACTCACAGAAAAAGCAAATTCTGTGGCTGGATAAACCCTTCTTACACTCCAGATAGGAACCAAATGTAAGCGCCACTCCTGTGCAAATACATTTTTCCCCTGTTCCCTATCTATTCTCTTAGCACCCCATAAAAACAAAAACCTCATTACTTAGCGAACTAAGAATGAGGATTCCTGGAAGGATTTTTTGCGGGGGGGAATACAAACAAACTACTAAATAGATTTCAATAAGTATTTCATCTTACTTAAATTTAGTTAAAAAACTATAAATCAACACGATAAACACGATAAACGAAAGGGGAAGTATCGATTAACGACGATACTACATCGATGAATGGTACTATTTTATCGATTAATGGAAATAGAATTTCAAATAACTTCTTATGTACGCAGTCTATTAAGCTAGTTAATTTAGAATCTCCTTGTGTTGCCGTTTTACACTTTGTCATTACTCAAAAGTCAAGTAGGTATTTTTTTAGCTTCTGAACTACTTTCTCATGACCAACCGCTATTTCGATACCAGCAAAATCCAAACAAAAACCAGGAAAACTGAAGTAAATCTTCTGTTTCCTGGAATATTTTCTATAGCACTTTCTAATAAAGGTGTAGTAGCTTTATTAACGTTGATTTATTTTCTCGTTACCCGAATAGGTATAGGCTGTAATTCTCCTTCAAACACGAAGAGATACTCGTACAATTGTTTACCTGCACTCCATAACCATTGGGCCATTCGTCGCAGGGGTTTTATGTCGTTTATATCGGTACCGAAGACCATTTTTAATTTCTTATTCGCTTTTGTACCGTGCAACAGTTCGTTGAAATCATAAAAATTATCTGCATCATCCAAATCAAAGAACCCCACGTATTCTACCATCGCTAAACTGTAGAAAAAGCGAGCTCCAGCTCTAATGGCCAACGAGGCACTTTGTTTTTTTCTCATATTAATGATAGATACTCTATCATCAAACTCATCTTTTAATTTCGTCAATACCTCCATAGTATTGTCTCTACTCCCATTGTTGACAAAACACAAATGAAAATCCTCAGAATCTCTTAGGCAGTTTCTGAACGCTGCGATGTTTAGCTTGGACTCTTGGTTGTAACAGGGAATGATAATACCGATCTTCATACGCTTCAAATTTTAGATACTCAAATCTACCCCAGATCTGCCTAAATCAGCAAAAAACTCGATTATTTGAAATTTAATTGCGTTGAATTGTAATTTCCTATAGTTAAAGTAAATAAAAGTTGTTAAATTAGGGCAAGTAAGCAAAGATTCCTATGAAATCATCCGTTAATAGATATTTACTTCTGGCTCTCGGTTTGGCTGTATTGTTTCACGGTACGGCTGTTTTCTATACGATTGAAAAAACCTATGACGCCTTGATCCATTTGTTCTTTGCTGAGCACTATGCAAGTAATTGGCAAGAACCTTGGTCATTTAAATGGTATACGGGCTTTAGTGTAATGGGCTACCCACCACTAGTACATCAATCGTTGGCCATACTGTCGTTCATAGGAGGCTTTAAATTTGCGCTCTTTTCCTATTCTTTTATCGTCATTATCATTTTTATTACGGGCGTATATCGCTTTAGTGTATTGATTACTCAGAATGAAGATTACGCAGGATTCGCAGCTGTATTCTCCGTCTTCTCCTCCGTCTTTGTGGAAACCCTTCATTTATTTGGTCAGCTACCCACATTGACAGGGATTTCCTTGCTTATGCACTCCTTTCCTGAGATCTACAAATGGATTCGCACTCGGGAGTGGCGCTACTTAGTTTCTTCGATACTGTTGATGAGTTTGATGATCTGTTCGCATCACGTAACCCCTATTTTTGGAATGGTTTTCTTTATCTTTCCTTTGATTGGGTTGGCAGTCATGGACAATGCCTACGACGCCAAGGGGAACTACAAAGAAATTCGATTGATCTTTTTTGTCAAACAACTCATCGCTTCTTTGAGACCGATACTGGCCTTTGGTATAGGCTCTCTGTTTACCATGATATTCTGTATCCTCCCATACTGGATCAACACCAAGAACAATCCGATTACCCAAGTGCCCATACCTCATGGTTCACGCGATAATTTTTTGGAAGTACTCTCGTCCGGTCTGGTTTTCTTTGTCATTCCGTACGGAGTAGTCATGGCCCTGTTTCCGTATTTATTTTATCGTTTTTTTAGCAAACGTCTCATGTTTTTCGGCTTGTCATTTGCCATGCTGTTTTTATTGGGTACTGGAGGTACGACGCCCCTCCCGAAAATGATATTAGGAGACAATGCTTTTAATATATTGACCTTAGACCGCTTTACCTTTTGGGCTTCTATCATGAGCTACCCCATTTTAGGGGAGTTCTTCTATCGCTTTTCAAAATCGGATTTTAAGGACTATTTAATGACGAAATTTAACAAGGTATACTACGTAGTCATGTTTATACTTACGGGTGGTGTAATGACCTATTTTGCCATTTTTACAACAAATTTGGGTAAGTTTAGACCCTCACAGCCCGATACTATTAACATACTTCCTATCGTCAATTTCTTAAATGCTGATATGCATTATAAATGGCGGTATTTAACCCTTGGTTTTGGCGATCAGATGGCTTGGTTATCGTCCATGACCCCCGCCCTTTCAGTCGATGGAAATTACCACTCCGCACGGAGGCTACCCGAACTGACAACCAAAGCAGTAGAACGATTGGAAAACTGTAAATATCGGGGTATTGAAGGTATCGGATCTTTACAGCAATTTTTAGCAAACTCTGAACGGTTTAACCTAAAGTACATTTTTTCCAATGACAAGTTTTACGACCCTATCCTCTTCTTTACCGGATGGGAGAAACTGTCCTATTTGGAAAATGGAATCATGGTCTGGGAAAAGAAAAACGTTAAACCCTTGGCCAATATACTCCCCAAAATTGACGTACCGCTCTATCAAAAATTAATATGGTCTTTTGTCCCAGTTACAGTGCTGAGCCTAAATATTTTTTGGTTTATACTCGTCTCCCTATTTTTTAGGAAAAAGAAACCTAAAGATATCGGCTTCGAACCTACCTCACTCGGCTTTTCAAAAGCTCTGTTCGTCTGGAATATCATCGTTTCTGGTTGTGTTGTTTATGGTTTCTATTTGTTCTATATAGAAAACTCAACCCAATTATCTGCTATCAACGTAGTGAGGGCCTATTACGATGCACTCGATTTTAAAGAATTTACCCGAGCACATTCCTATTTGGACAAAAATGGAGGAAAAGACTTGGATCAGTTTATGCTTGAAATTTCTGTTACGGATGGCTTGTTGAGTTCCTATGCAAAACTGGAAACTCTTGACACCAAAATCATCAAAGAGGAAAATGATACGGTAACCATTTTGGCCAAAACCAAATGGATTACCCCGCTAGAATCTATTTATAAACAGCGCGTGCTCAAAACCATAGAAAAGAATAATAAATGGTACGTGGTTCCCGAGCCACCGAGCCCTTACAAACCTGCAAATCAATTTTTTAATACGGTAGAAACAAAGTTCTACAATCAAGGGCGCCGAAAGATTACGACGCAGCAAACCCACCACGAAGATATTTTGCCTCAACCTGTGGCTTATGTACTGGAGGCCAAACTCATTGAAAATGGCGACCAATACCATGTTATAGGTGAGCTGCAGAACATCGATTACTTTCCTTCTGGGATCAGTTTAACCGCTATATTGTACGATGAAAACGATGTAGAAATGGCCTCGTATAGCTCTAAGTTTGAAAGTAAACACTACCTAAACCCCTTTGAAAGATCTATTTTTAAAATTGATTTTGAGGAAGTGGCTTGGATTAATTCGGATAAAAAGAATAAAAGTTTTGATCCCGATGAATTCCACGCGAAAAAGTTTGACCGAAAACCTGTAAAATTTGTTATCCATGTAAGTACTACAGTGGTTATTAAAAACTTGTATCAATCTATCGATATCAATGATATCAAAACTGAGGGGCAACAAATAGAAGGAGTGTTATTTAACGGTGAGAATCGAGAGGTCACCATTCCTGAACTTCTGGTAGGCTATTACAACGAGGATGGTTTAACCTGGGTTGATCACATGTTTTTAAAAGAAAGTGTTCGCCCCCACCGCAGGGGAACGTTTACCTATCCTATACAACAGATAGACAGCATGAAAGTTATTAACGATAGTACGGAGTTTTGTTTTGTGAATGGAGTTCAAAATGATCAAGGGGTCTTTGATAGAATGAATGGCTTTGGAAAACAAAAGAACCAAACCGTAATGATACAAAAAGACAGCACCCAACTTAAGTTCCAATTGGTTAACTTTATTGGGAATTAAAAAATTATATGAGGATACTGCTACTACTACTTACGGTTGTATTACTGAGCTGCTCTGATAAAAAAGAAGCAGCTAAGACTGCTTGGAAACAACCTCAAATAACGTGGAAAAAGCGCCCAACAACACACATGGCGGGCCTGCCTTTAACCTATACTCTAGAAAGTAACTCGACTACAGGAGGAATGGCTTTGGCGATTTCTAATGACTACGGTAATGCATTGGTAATTGCCAAAAAACAAGGAAAGAACTACCGTTTCGAAGTCCCAGCTATATTTGCTAACAATTGCGGTTTTCTAAATTATGCGCTCATCCAAGATGGTCATACCCTCTACCAAGGAAAAACCAACATAGCTGCTAATTCCACAACCCACTTACTCGAAACTTACTGTGGTCCTCCTTATCTCGTAGCCTCTCGCGATGACTTTTCAATGCTCGTAGTAATTCCTCAAGATTTTTACGACAATCCGAACAAAGCGCCCTATATGAGTGCCGAACTCTATCAAAACAGACCGAGAGAACGACTCATTACCCATGAGGAGCTCTTGGGGCATAATAATATTTACAGTAGAACCATAAAAGGAAAAGTATTTGTACGTGCATACATCGACACACTTCAATCAAAACTTCTAGAACTGTCAATACTGTCAAACAACCCGACGAACTTTACAATTTCGTACACAAGACAATCTGTGTTCTCCGATGCTAAAGAATTGACCACGTATACGACCTCCGTGATTCGTGATCAGTTTGGCAATATCGTCGAAAATGGCACACTAGTAAGTTTTTACCTAAGCAGCTCTGATGGTACACATCGCAAAGCCTTTGCGAAAACCAGTAATGGGGTTGCCTACACTCATGTAATTCATCCGAGTGAGCCTGTCACCTATAGTGTTAAGGCCTACGTAGAAAACTTTGCTGAGAGCAATACCGTTAAACTAAGTTATAAACAAGCAGAAGACAAATGGAAAAAAAGCGAGGACGAAAGAGAAGAGCCCTAAAACAAATTGGAGTAGTCCTATTGTTTTTAGTGATTAATTTGGCGCTAGTAAGTTTACTCTCTAAAATTTATTACGAGTTTAACTCTGGTGCTGACCGTAGTAAACTACTACATATTAACTTGGAATACAACAGTTATTACAAACCTAAAATAAAGGTTACTGCTGATAATGTTGAAGGGAGACAACCCAACCTTCAAAACGTCAATACCATTAAACAGGATTATTTAAAATCGTGGTACGTTCGCAAGTACGCATTGCTCAACAACGATCCCAAGGCCATAGAAGATTTTTATACCGATTCAGCACAGGTGAAAATTCAGCGCATCATCGCTCAAAACAGTCTCGATACGGTAAGTGTAGGGTCTACCTCTTCAGAACACGACTTGACCATTAAATTTTTCTCGGAAGATGGGCAGGTAGTTTATGTCGATGACAACAATGTGAAAGAACACCATTACTTTTTCAAAAAAGGGAAATTTTTGCACAAGAATCAAACCTTAAAAGATTACAGTGCCATCCTCCTTCTAGAAGACGGCTTTTGGAGAATTCGTCATTTGGTTAGCGAGCAAAGTAAACACAGAATGACTACCAAATCAAAAGCTCTCGTAACGAAAACACCAATTAAAGGGATTAATTACTATCCTCAAAAAACTCCGTGGTTTGAATTTTGGAAACAGTACGACAGTACAGTCGTAAAAAAAGACTTTGAAATCATCAAGAATTTAAAACTAAATACCGTTCGCATTTTTATTCCCTATGAACTTTTTGGCAAGGAATACGTTTATGATTCTAAATTGAAATTGCTGCAAAAAACCTTGGATATCGCACAAGAAACTGGATTAAAAGTAATTGTCACTTTTTTCGACTTTTACAGCAATTATCAAATACTCGATTATACCATCTGCGATAGACATCTAGAGAACATTGTTAACGGAATTAAATCGCATCCAGCGCTATTGCAGTACGATATTAAAAACGAACCCGATTTAGACATACTGTTGTACGGAGAAGCCAAAGTGACCAACTGGCTCTCCTTTATGATACAACGACTTCGCAGTTACGACCCCGATACACCAATAACCATTGGTTGGGCAACTCCTGAAAAGGCGCATTTACTAGCAGATGAAGTAGATGTAGTTTCGTTTCACTTTTATAAAAAAATCAAAAAATTTAACGAGGTTATAAAAAAACTAAGAACACAAACTGACAAACCACTAGTTGTTCAGGAGTTCGGTAGACACTCAAAAAGCAGTATCTGGAATTTGTGGAGTCACAATAAAAATAAACAGGCCAAGTATCATAAAAAAATGCAGACGCTTTTTAAAGAAAACAATATTCAGAATTTTGTGAGTTGGACCTTGTATGATTTTCCTGAAATTGATCCGGCCATTTTTGGTAGAATGCCTCATAAAATTGGACCACAAAAAAACTTTGGATTTATTGATATAGAAGGAAATCTCAAACCTGCAGCAAAGTATATCGCATCAGACAAAGACTAGGAATCAGGGGTTTTAGGTATTCATACTCAGGGAAAACCCTTAGTTAACTATAGGACAACTATCTATGGTTTATTTACTTAAAATTACTGATTTTTGCCTTGTTTAAAGCCGGGGGGGCTTTAAATAATACGTTTTTCTAGTAGCCCATTTTTAGGAATGGGCTATTTTTTTACCATTCATCGACAGAACTCGCTCATTAGTCGAAATATACTAGCTCTTTTTACCTAGTATTTTTAACTTAAAGAGAACTAAAAATCAACACCTTATGAAATTAGGAATAGTAAGTGCTTTCCCCCCTAGTAAAATTACCCTCACAGAATACGGATATCACTTGGTAAAGAATTTTGCTAGTTTGGAGTCTGTAGACGAAATACTACTTTTTTGTGATGAAACAAGCGAAGCAAAAGTTTTAGACTTTCCACACTCCGATAAAGTAACCGTTGTTGAATGCTGGCAATTTAATAGCTATTACAATCTCAATAAAGTAACCAAAGCGGTAAAGAAACACCAACCAGATAAAGTTCTCTTCAATTTACAGTTCATGAAATTTGGAGATAAAAAGGTAGCTGCAGCACTAGGGCTCATGCTTCCGAAGGCTCTTAAAGCCAGAGGTTTCGAATCGACTGTGCTCATTCATAACATTTTGGAACGCGTCGATTTAGAAAAAGCAGGGTTCACTAAAAACCCCCTACTAAAATGGATTTATAACAGCATTGGAAATACGCTCACCAAATTCATTTTAAGCGCGCAAACCGTGGCAGTTACCATTCCAAAATACAAGACTATACTAGAGAGCAAGTATAAAAAAGACAATGTGGTTGTCATCCCACACGGAACCTTTGAAATCCCCAAAGTTCCGGATTACCCAGCCACTTTGGGTGCTACCAAAAAAGTAATGACCTTCGGAAAATTTGGAACGTATAAAAAAATAGAAATACTCATCGAGGCTGTAGAACTCATTCGAAACCGAACCGACGAAAATATAGAAATTGTCATTGCCGGAACTGACAATCCGAATACTTTGGGCTACTTAGACGCTGTAAAAAGTAAGTACAGTGAGGTATCACAGCTAACATTTACAGGTTATGTACCGGAAGAAGATGTAGAACGTATTTTTACGGAAAGTGCTGTGGTCGTTTTTCCGTACACCTCCACTACAGGAAGTTCAGGTGTATTGCACCAAGCAGGAAGTTATGGTAAGTCTGTCGTGATCCCCAACATACAAGACTTAAAAGAAGTTATCCATGACGAAGGCTATCGCGGAGAATACTTTGACCCGCACAGTGCCGAGAGTTTAGCAGATGCTATTCAGGCAATTTTAACCGATGATGCTTATCGCTTAGAACTTGAGAAAGCCAATTATCAAGCTGCTACGGCCTATCCGATGACCCGAGTATGCCAGATGTATTTAGCCACCTTTGGTTATGTAACAGAGACAAAAATAAACAAAGTACTTGCCTAGTTAAATTAACTACGGTACCAACAGTAAAAAGCCACTAGAAAAATTCTAGTGGCTTTTGTGTATAGTAAAATATAAGTGTGTGAACTATTGTACTATGCTAATTTTTGTTTTGACTGTTTCCAGTTTTGATAAAAATAGTAGCTCAAGGTAACCGTCAGTAATCCAGCCATGAGCGCTATCTGAATCTGAACAACCTGCTCCAAGGTTTTGTGGAAGAGAATCAAAAAAACCACCTGTGACAAGCCAAAAACCATTGCCATGATTACTGGTTTGTAAGACGACAGTGATAAAAAATAATACACAAATAAATTTGCCAGTGCAAAAAGAGAGGTCGCTAAAGCGTATTGGTATAATAAATATCCCAGACTAATATAAGCGTCGCCAAATAAAAGCGTGATTATAGTTTCAGGAAATAAATAGCACAAGCTAATTAATGAGGTTGTCAATACGATAATGAACTTAATATAGGATTTCAAAATCTTCTGCGGATTACCACCATCTTTCTTCGCCTGGATAACTTTGGGTAATAAAATCATAATAAGCATCCAAATAACAAAGTACACCACTCTACCAATCAGGGCCAACGAAGCGTATAAGCCAGCTTCTAAATGATCAAAATAGTGTTTGACTATAAGGATGTCCGAATTATTAATAACGATCTGTGTACCCTCGTAAAACGCTGTAATCAGCAAAAAGTGAACAATCGCCTTTGATTCAGATTTATTGAGCGTTGAACGACTCCAAACACTGTTCCTTGTAAACTGGTTCGGATACAAGCCAAAAACAAAAGAGATCAAAATTCCGAGCGCTACCGCTAAGGTAGGTTCAACCAGCTGAAAACCGATTAACACAAAGGTCACACTGAGCCGACCTAACATTTCAAATAAATACGACCGCGATAATTCGATAAACTGCTGTTTGCCTTGATGTAATCCTCGAGAAACACTCATAATAAAGTAGATGGGAATTCCTGCAGCAAACAGGTAAAACACATAATCGTGTTTTAGCTGAAACATACTTGCCAACGATTGGGCATTTAGCATACAGACAATCCCGACGAGACTACCGGAAATCAAGGCGTATTTATAAACGACTTTTTTAAAATTATCAATTTTGTCGTCTGGCAATTCAATGACAAACTTGGCCGCCAGCAACTGAATGGTCATTGCCACAAAAGACAATACCAATAAAAGGGTTATGAGCAATGCGACATCGGCAAAAATTGTAGGCCCTAGCCACCGCCCTAATAATAGGTTATAAGCATAATTCCCTGCATTTACAAGCATTACGGTAACCATAAACCACTGAGCAGGACTCAATTTACTAGGTAATGGCATAGAAAAGGCTTTCCTCATTATATACGTTCACAATTTATTTCAACAATTCTCTAAACTTACTGTCTGTTAAAATCCAAGCAATTTTTGAATTGACTTTTCCAAAAACCTTAAACACCTTTCGTCGCTGACTGGCCTTATTGTATAGCTTGACCAAGGCGTCTACCCCTGACCTGTCGATACTCGCCAACTTTTTAAGGCTTAAAACAATTTTGGAATCGTATTGAAGTAGCGTTTCAAAATACGACATAAAACTTTGTGTGTTCTCCAGAGCTAAATTCCCTTCTAGCTCGTACTTCCCTTCAAGATAATTTATTTGTAGCATAATATTGGGGGCTTTAAAATTTATATATATAATTTACAACAATTTACCCTTAACTTAAACTAAGTTTCGACGAAATGCAGGTTACTGTAGATTAATGAAATTATATTATTATTAACTTGGTATTACACTAAAGTTAAAAATTATGATAAAAGTCCCTAGAATCTTCATCTACCTAATAATCATCTGTTTCACAACACCTTGTCTCTCACAATCACCTATGCAAGAAGGATTTGGTTATCTGGAAAAAGGAGATTTTGAAAAAGGGAAACAATTTTTTGAAAATTTTTTAAAGTCAAATCCAAAAAACACTACGGCCAAACTCTGTTACGGACGTGCTGTTGGACTGAGCGGTGATCCACAACGTGCCAAAGTAATTTTTCAAGAGCTATTGGATTTGGATCCTGATAATATAGAATTCAACATCAACGGTGCTGAATGCCTGTTGTGGAATAAAGAATTTGAGGTTGCCCTCAAACGTTACTTGAGCTTGAGAAAAAAATTCAAACCCAATCCAATTATCGAACTCGGACTTGCCAATACTTACAGTAATCTCAAACAATATAAAAAAGCCATACACCACTACCACCAAGGACTGGCTTTAAACGATAAAGTAGTTGGAATTTACATAGGCCTCGCCTATACCCATCTGGCTAACAACCAAAATAAAGAAGCCCTGGAAACCATAGACAAGGCTTTGACGGTAGATCCGAATCAAGCACAATTAAAGGGGCTTCAAAAAGATATTCTGAATAAATTACGTCCACTGCTAAAGCAACGCAACAGTATTACTTCTGACAGTGGTGATAATCAATCCATTATTTCAAATACAGAATTGATCTATCCGTTATCTACCACCTTGACCTTGGGAGCCTTTTACAAATACAGAGAGTCTTCTAATCTAATCAATAAGGAAAAGTCTAAACAATACGAACTCGGGGTAACGGCTTCGTATAACCTTACGAATAAGATTACCCTAGAAGCGATACTAGCACAGTTAGATATTAAAGGAGGGAATTCATATCAAGACATCACCTACCGTTTTGGTGCTAAGTTTAAGCTAGCTTACAATCAAGATCTAAATATTTACTATCACAAAGAATTTCACAATTTTAATGTAGCGCTGATAAACAATAAGATTAGTCAAGAGCATTTATTCGGAAATTACCATATTCTTACCAGCTGGGATATCGGACTCTTCACTCAGTTTTATCATACGAGACAATCGGACGGCAATTCACGAAACTTATTATTTACCTCTTTGTATTATTTACTTAAAAAGAGCCCTCCTATTAAGGTTGGGCTTAACTCGGTAATCATGGGCTTCGAAAAGGAGCGTTCTGCGGTTTACTTTAGTCCAGAAGAATATTATGTTTTTGAAGCGTTTTTAGATCTCAGCCTTTTTAAACACACGGACAAATGGATTGCTAAGGCCAATGCTGCTTATGGTTATCAGATCATTAATACGGCGAGTCAACAGAGTTTTAGAGCAGAGGCTACTGTCGGTTATAAACCTTCAGCGCAGCTAAAAGCGGAACTTTTTGGTCAGTACAGTAACCAGGCTGTGGGAAATGCTTCAGGATTTGAATTTAATGAATTTGGCATCCGTGTAAACTATCGCTTTTAACAAGAAACGCATTATTTCATTTATCATATTACACGTACCATTTATGAAAAAAAAAGAATCTCAATTTTATATATTTGAGATTCTTTTCATTATTATTTTAGGTCAGTTGTATTCTGTACTAATTCAATAAATTGAGTCGTTTCATTAATTCGGGTCTATTAGATCTACTTACCGGAATTACTTCCTTTTTGATCAAAACACTATTGTCTTCAATATCGATAATTTGTTTTAAATTGATGATATAAGATCTATGAATTTTCAGGAACAAGTCATTCGGAAGTTTTTCCTCTATCTTTTTCATTGTAGTATGTACAATGTGATTTTTAGATTCCGTTTTTATATTGATATAATCACCTTTTGCCTCGATGAGATAAATGTCTGAGATTAGAATTTTCACCAAACGACGATCGATATTTACATACAACTCATTATTTTCTTCTTCCTGTTTGGTCAAATCGGCACTTTGTGTTCCATTTACCTCTTTTTTATATTCTAATTTTGTAACGGCTTTTATAAATCTTGGCAGTTTAATAGGCTTTACCAAATAATCGATAATACACTTATACTCGAAGGCATTAAGTGCAAAATTCTCATCCGAAGTCGTCAGTACAATTTTGGGAGGTCTGTTTAAACTATCGATAAAATCGAAACCACTGAGTTCAGGCATATGTATGTCTAAAAACACCAAGTCAACTTCATTTTTATTTATAAAGTCAATAGCGTCTAAGGCATTGTCAAATACCTGCATTAGCGAAACGTAGTCTAGCTTGGAACAGTAATTTTCTATCACTACTCTCGCAAGAGCATCATCATCAATTATAATGGATCTAATCATCTATATTTTTTTAAGGTATTGCTCAATAACATCTAGAATGACAATAAACTCTGCTGCTGCCTCATCCGTACCATTAAATAACTGACCCTCAAATTCTCTGGACAATAGATAACCATCCTCAAGATTTAATAGATTTATCTTATGCTTAAGTTTGTGGACTACTTCTGCACTTTCTTTAAACTTTTTTTGCTCATACGAATCTAAAAATGCTTGTTTTTCAATTGGAAATTCTTTTTTTAAGATTCCAACCATCTGCATTTTAAATTCTTCATCATTATCACATATCTCATCAAACTTTGATAAATCGGGCAATTTTTTCATCATTATCATGTATTATGTTTATAAATATAATTCAAAAAAAATAATATTCCTAGTAGAATAAAGTCAAATAGATAGCTAAAGTGGAAAATTTCGTCAATTATGAATACATTCATCAGTACTTTTTAGTAGTGTGAGAACTCTGTTAACTTAGGTATATCGCCATTTTTTAAGCTTTAAGGGCATTTTTATGAATCAATCCTAACCTTGTATTAAAAAATCTAAAAACGGACGTAAATCAGCTTTTAAATGATTTCAATTAATAATATGGCTTACGATACTTATAAATTCGACGAGGTGAATGCCGATGTGACGCGTTAAATAAAAAAGTAATATTGGAATAGGTGAAATAAAAGAGCATAAAAAAAACCTCACTACGGATGTAATGAGGTTTTAAAAGAAAGGCGACGACCTACTCTCCCACCAGTGGCAGTACCATCGGCGCTAATGGGCTTAACTTCTCTGTTCGGA